>SUYR01000021.1 GCA_015060335.1 Bacteroidales bacterium
TCGTTGCCTTGAAATTGCAGTCCGCAACATTACGATAGACTCTCTATCTTTGTTACTTCGTTACAGACTTTTTAATTTCATCTTCTAACTTTACCTCGTTATCTTTTCTCAAACTTGTCAATGAACTACCGTTTTTTCTCAAACGGGTTGCAAAGGTACGACTTTTTTCTTTATCTGCAAATTTTTCTGCAACTTTTTTCAGAAAAAATGCATTTTTCTTCATTTTTACCCTAAAACGGCCAAATTATCGTACGGAACTGGCACAGGAGCCCTGCCACCTAACATGCTGATTCTCAGCAAGAAACGAAAACGCGATTCCCCCGATGCGGGGAATCGTATATCAGCAAAACGCTGATAATCAGTGGTATAAGCGTCAGACAATATAATTTTTCACGAATCTGGGATATTTCTTATTTTTGCGGAACAACCGAATAACCTTATTATATATATGGAAGAAAAGAAAACACAATTGCCGGAGAATGCTCACAGGGAGCTCAAACCCGGCGAGGAGTATCAGCCGCTGCTGTCTCCTCAGAAGAATTATCCTGAAGTGACACCTTGGTCTGTTACTCTCGGAATCATCATGACAATCATTTTCTCTGCAGCAGCCGCATATCTCGGACTCAAGGTAGGACAGGTATTCGAGGCAGCGATTCCGATTGCCATCATTGCGGTAGGATTGTCAAGCGGACTGAAACGCAAGAATGCTCTCGGAGAGAATGTAATGATACAGTCTATCGGTTCGTGTTCCGGAGCGATCGTGGCGGGTGCCATATTCACACTGCCTGCACTGTTCATCCTGCAGGACAAATATCCAGAACTTACCGTAAACTTTACAAAAGTATTCTTCTCGTCACTTCTGGGAGGTATCCTCGGAATCCTTTTCCTGATTCCTTTCAGAAAATATTTCGTAAAGGAGCAGCATGGAAAATATCCTTTCCCTGAAGCTACAGCCACCACACAGGTACTTGTAAGCGGTGAGGGCGGCGGAAAAGGCGCAAAGACACTGCTTGTCAGCGGTCTTATCGGAGGACTTTACGACTTCATCATCTCCACATTCGGACTCTGGGGTGAGACTCTCACATCAAAAGTGCTTCCTTGGGGCGCAGCAATAGCAGACAAGGCAAAAGTGCTTCTCAAAGTGAATACCGGAGCCGCCGTACTTGGTCTGGGATATATTGTAGGTCTCAAATATGCATTCATCATATGCTGCGGCAGCTTCCTTGTGTGGCTTGTAATCATTCCGCTTATGAATCTCATCTGGGGCGGCGATGTGATTGACCTTATGAATACAGGCATCACACAGACTATAGGAGAAATGTCTCCAGACCAGATATTCAAGGATTATGCAAGACACATCGGTATCGGAGGTATCGCTACAGCAGGTATTGTAGGTATAGTCAAGTCGTTCGGTGTGATCAAATCCGCTCTCGGACTTGCAGCCAGCGAATTCAGCAGAAAGAAAAGCGGGGCTGAAGCAGAGGTGATCAGAACTCAGAGAGACCTCTCTATGAAGATCGTCGTGATCGGCATCGTAATAACTCTTGCTGTTGTATTCGGATTCTTCGCACTCGGAGTCGTAGATAACATCTGGCACGCAGTAGTGGGCGTTCTTATCGTTGGAATCATTGCCTTCCTCTTCACCACTGTAGCAGCCAACGCGATTGCAATCGTAGGCTCGAATCCTGTGAGCGGAATGACATTGATGACTCTTATCCTCGCATCCCTGGTAATGGTAGCTGTAGGACTGAACGGTACGGCAGGTATGACTGCTGCCCTGATCATCGGAGGAGTAGTGTGTACCGCACTGTCTGTGGCCGGAGCATTCATCACTGACCTGAAAATCGGATACTGGATAGGAAGTACGCCAAAGAAGCAGGAAAGCTGGAAATTCCTTGGCACCCTCGTAGCGGCAGCTACTGTAGGAGGCGTAATGCTGGTACTCAACAAGACATACGGATTCACCGGAGAAGGAGCATTGGTAGCACCTCAGGCCAACGCCATGGCAGCAGTGATCGAACCTATGATGAACGGAGGAAGTGCTCCTTGGCTGCTCTATGGAATCGGTGCAGTCATCGCCCTGATCCTTACATTCTTCAAGATCCCGGCACTTCCATTTGCCCTCGGTATGTTCATTCCGCTCGACCTGAATATGCCAATGCTTATCGGAGGAGCAGTTTCGTGGTACGTAAGCACACGCAGCAAGGATAAGGAACTCAATGAAGCGAGAATGGAAAAGGGCACGCTGATTGCTTCCGGTTTCATAGCAGGTGGAGCCCTCATGGGAGTTGTAAGTGCAATCCTGAGATTTGCCGAAGTGGACATGTATATGAAACCGTCACCTTGGACTGAGCCGATTGCAATCATTCCTTATGCAGCAATCATCGTTTACATGGCATGGTCGGCTCTCCGCGCCAGGAAATAGCAATTGAAACAATGAACGGAATATTAAGCGCACTGATTCTCACACTGATTGCCGGATCTGCCACAGGTCTGGGAGGCGCTCTGGTGCTTTTCAAGAAGAAGCTCAGCAGCAACTTCCTGGCAGCAGCTCTGGGACTCAGTGCGGGAGTGATGATATTCATATCCCTTGCAGAAATGTTCCCTCAGGCTCAAGCGGAAATCATGGGCATCGAGGGATTCACCCACGGCAAGGCATATGTACTGCTCGCCTTTTTTGTCGGTATCGGCATCATAACGCTTATAGACTTTCTCATTCCTGAGTATGAGAATCCCCATGAAGCTTCCGGGCTTTCGCTTGATGCTCACACTCCGGCAGTAGGAATGTTGGAGCAGACCGGAAACGAGAAGGCATTGCAGCGTCTGGGACTCATGTCGGCACTCGCAATCGCAATCCACAATTTTCCGGAAGGAATAGCCACATTCATCGGAGCATTGAATGACCCGCAGATGGGCACCGGCATCACATTCGCCATCGCAATACACAATATTCCGGAAGGCATAGCTGTAGCCATACCTATATATTATGCCACCAAGAGCAAGGGAAAGGCACTTCTGCTTGCCACTCTGTCAGGAATGAGCGAGCTTATCGGTGCGCTGCTATGTCTGGCAGTCACCTCTATATTCGGGGTGGAACTTTCGGGGAACGGTCCGGCATTTCCGCTCATACTTGCAGCAGTTGCCGGCATCATGATATACATATCGCTCGACGAACTTCTGCCGACAGCGGAGAAATATGGAAAGCACCATATAGCCATAGCGGGAGTAGTTGCCGGTATGGCGATTATGGGTGCAAGCCTGCTTTTGCTATAAGACCGAGCGTATCTAAAAGTTTGCAGACCAAGGCTTTAGACACGAAGCCTGCTCCCCAAAGCACGCAGGCATATGAGACAACAAACTGAGAATCAATAAGATAGGAATATGGAAAAGATTTTAGACAGATTTTTAAGATATGTGTCAGTTGACACACAGTCCGATCCCGAATCAGACTCACAGCCAAGTGCTGCCAAGGAGCTTTCGCTGCTGAAGATGCTCCGCGACGAACTCAGCGCAATGGGAGTGGAAGCAACGCTCGACCAGTATGGTTATGTAATGGCGAGCATCCCTGCAAACTGCGACACCACGGCCCCGGCAGTGGGATTCATCGCACATGTGGACACTGCACCTGATGCTCCCGGAAATGACGTGAAGCCACAGATCATAGAAAACTACGACGGCTCGGATATTCCTCTAAAGGGAGTGGCAGGCCTGAGCCTCAAACCGAGCGAGTTCCCGGAAATGCTTCAGTACAAGGGTCAGACACTCATCACTACAGACGGAACGACACTGCTCGGAGCCGACGACAAGGCCGGTATTGCAGAAATAATGAACGCCGTACAATATATAGTGGAACATCCTGAATTCAAGCATGGAGAAATCAAGATAGGATTCACCCCTGATGAAGAGATCGGACGCGGAGTAGTGAAGTTCGACGTGCAGAAATTCGGTGCCAGATATGCATACACGCTTGACGGCGGTCCGGTAGGAGAGCTGGAATATGAGAATTTCAATGCCGCAGGAGCCACAATCCGAATTCAGGGTAGAAACGTTCATCCGGGTACGGCAAAAGGCAAGATGAAGAACGCCATCCTGATTGGAATGGAACTGAACGGGATGCTCCCGGCAGACCAGCGTCCGGAATGTACAGAAGGCTATGAAGGATTCTTCCACCTGATCGGTTTCAAGGGAGAGGTGGAGACTGCCACATTCTCATACATAATCCGTGACCACGACATGGATCTGTACGAGCAGAAAAAGGAGCTCATGAGAAAATGCGTGGCAGCCATCAACGAAAAATACGGAGAAGGCACAGCGCTGCTTGAGTTGAAACACCAGTACTATAATATGCGCAAGCAGGTGGAGCCGCACTATCATATCATAGAAAAGGCAATCAAGGCAATGGAGATGGAAGGAATAACCCCGAAGATCCAGCCTATCCGTGGAGGTACAGACGGAGCCAACCTTTCATTCATGGGACTTCCTTGCCCGAACATATTTGCCGGTGGTCATAACTTCCACGGAAAGATGGAATATGTACCTCTTGAAAGTATGGAGAAGGCCAGCAAGGTGATTCTGAACATAGTAAGTCTGTTCGCAGAATGATCAGAACTTGATCAGATATCTTGTATTTTCATAATCTCTACCCAGCTGCGGCGAGTTGATGAATCTCGATTTGAGATCGGCACCGCCCCGCTGGGTAGAATTGAAACGCCATACGGCAGTTACCATCCAGATTCTTCCAAAATCCGGAGTAAAAGAAGTCTGAGTATAGTTTCTCTGTACCGTAGTCCTGAATGAGGATGTCCTGTTGAGGATGTCGTAACATGTGAGATTGAGTTCGACACCGCTTTTCTTCAGCCTGAAACCGACAATCGCATTCAACATATGGTCCTGAAGGATGTTGCTGTTATCCTGAAACGGATACCTGAGCGAATAATGATATTCAGCATTGACGAACATCCAGTCAGTTATCTTATTTCTACTGTTGAACGAGACGCCCTGATCGAGATAGCTCACATCCGAGTATCTTGAGTTATATACAAACGAGGCGGCAGTTCTTGTCTTCAGCGAGAAGTCATACCTTCTGGAGAAGTTTGAAGACACATTGAACGTGAGCGAAGGGTTATGTCGATGGGCTATATTGAGACGTTCCTCCACATAAGAGGGGTCTCGCATGAAGTCATATGAAACGGCAGTACTCAAAGTCAACTTAAGAGGGCGGAGACGAGTATTCCACATCACTTTTGTCTGGGCCGACATCGATCCGTCCAGATTGTCATACGTCATATATGTTGTCCCCTTTGCCATTTCATAGCCGTCAACCACGGTATCTTCTGTAAAATATCGAGTCTTTTCCGTAATCTTGTTATCCAGATATGATACCTGCACGATGACATTGAGCGAATTCGCTCTTCCCAACATATACGAACCTGACATCTGGAACATGCAGTTCGTTGATTTCTTGAGCGCAGGATTTCCTCTGGTAACATACATAGGATTGGCTGCATCAAAATCGCTCCTGATCTGCTCAAACGATCAGCGCTGTCTTTATCTTGCTCTTTGTCACCACATTGACTACCCGCTCCTTCTTGCTTCCCTTCGGGGCAAGTCCAAGACGTTCCTCTCTTGTCGGCTGATCATACACTTTCAGAGAAATAACCTCGGAGCCAGCGAGATAACGAAGCGGATTTCCCACCTCTTCTCCGAAGACAAGTCTGCCGTCAACATATATCCGGGAAACCTCCTCACCCATGATCTCTACCAGATTATTGGTTACAGATATTCCCGGGAGCCTATCAAAAACATCCTTAAGCATATCATCCTCAGACAATTGCTGAGTAGCAGCCACATTATATTTCAGAGTATCTCCAACAAACTCAAAGACAGGTGCCTCATCCTTCACAACCGCCGCCTCAAGAGTCTCCTTCTCTTCTCTCAATTCCACACTTATGCCACCATAAACTGTCTTCAACGTATCGCCGTCGAACTCCTTCGACCACGTCTCATAGCCCATGCATTTGACCTTCAGTGTGAAATAGCGGGATGAAATCTTACGGAAGAAAAAACGTCCGAAGTCATCGGAAACAGAATAAGACGTATCGGAAGGTGTCTCAAGAGTAACAACCGCCCCGGAAATAGGGCGTATGAATATCAAGGACTCATCAGATCTGCTGTTTTCCAAATGAGGCCAGACCACACCATCGACAAAATACCTTGGCTGCTGGGCATATAGATAACTACCCTGCATAATACATAGGACAATCAATACAATCAGTCTGACAATGCGCGAAGACATGTCCAGGTCAGTTTCCCTTTTCCTTTTCCTTCTCTTTCTTCTTCCGGTATTTCTCGATATAAGATTCGAGGGCTTTGGCATCCTTTTCCGCTTCCTGAGCTGCTGCTTCGAGGGCTTTGCGCTTGCGTTCCCGCTCCTTGGCCTTGCGTTTCTCTTCCTTTGCCTTAGCCTTGTCGGCATCACGCTGATCAAGTTCGGCCCAGCGTTTTTCCTTCTCTTCCTGTTTCTTCTTTTTCGCAGCTTCACGGGCAGCCTTTGCTTCGGCCTTCTTGCGCGCCTTTTCGGCCTTCAATGCTGCCTTCTGCTGCTCAGGTGTGAGAATTTTTTCTGCAACAAGGGAGTCTGATACTGCCAGTGAGTCCTTGACAGCCTTGAGCGAATCAGCGACTGCCAGAGAATCGGCACGGTCAGCAAGTTTCAATGAATCGACACGTGCAAGCGAATCCGCCTTGAACAAAGAATCCACGCGGAAAAGCGAATCCTGAAGCGCAAGAGAGTCCAGACGGGCCTTTTCTGCAGCCGCAGCATCAGCAGCCCTCTTCTCTGCAGCACGTACCTTCCTCAGTGAATCGCGTACTTCTATCTGTCTGTGGATATCCGCTATATAGCCAGGGAAATAGATGTCAGTCTGCCTGAAACGTGCATGAGGACGTGATTCATAAGAAGTCCTCTGACTCGGGCGAAGTTCCAACGGAGTCACAGCATTCCTGTCCGCCGGTCTCTTGTCAGGATACCAGCTGAAACCCTTGAGACTGCGGTCCTCGGCAGCCATCTGCACCTTAGGGAATCCGTCATTCTTAGGCTGATCGTAATAATATATCTTCTGGATATCTCCGTCCTTGAATGTAGCGGAAAGCATCTTCGAATCAGTCTTGTTGACGGTGGCAAGCACGCCATTCTCCTCAAGGTAGAAAAGCGCAGAAGCGCCTCCAAGCACATCAAAACGTGACAATCCGCCTTTCTCATCAAAGAACGCGAGCATCTCGGTTCCCTTCACCTGATTGTAGTGCGAAGTATCCTGTTCAATCGTTATAAAGGCATTGGACATTAGGCTCGCCTTCTCCATCGATCCGCCTGAAACCACCAGAGACACACTGTCTGCAGTGTATTGGCGGACTTCCTCCTGCCAGATAAGAGGCTCCTTGAACAGCCTTGCAAGAGAATCCAGATCCGAATAAAGCAGGGAGTCACACCTTACCTGCATGTTCTTCTTGAATATACGGACATTCCTTATTGCCTCAAGAAATCCTATCCTCGTGCTGTCCACCGGCGGAACTGCCGCAATGGAATCCGCAAATGCAAGAGAATCATTCAGAGCGAGAGAATCTGCCGTCATCAGCGAGTCTGCCTGCATCAGCGAATCCAACTGCATCAGCGAATCTGCAGGCTTAAGCGAATCAGCCACAGCCGGTATCTGCTCCTGTACCTGCTGAGCGGCCTTCTGCTCAGCTTTCCTTTTCTCCTCTTCTGCTTTCTTCTTCTGCTCGGCAGCCTTCTTCGCAGCGAGATTAGGATCGTTCTCTATAGCCTCATCCATAGCTTTTGCCGCTTCCTGCGCCGCCTTCTTGCGATATTCTCCGACAGGATCGACATCCAGATCCTTGAGTCGCTGCTCTGCCGCCGCCACTGCCGCCGAATCTATCTGGAACATCGGAATGGTCATATACACAAGCTTGTCTGCTCCAAGATATACAGTATCCACAGAGCCGTCCTGTTCCTCTACCTGAGAAATCACAGCAGGATCCCTCGTCAGAGTCACTTTCGAGAGTGAATCCAGATAATGAATGCGGCCCGCGATTGCAAACACATTCCTGGTAGTATCAGTAACCTGCGCATTTCCAAGCATCTCCACGTCAGAAGTGTTCCTGTGGAAGAAAAGGCTGTCGCACCACCCCTCCTGATCCTCCGACATCACATGGACAGCATCTGCAAAAAAGAACAGTTCAACTCCCCTGTCATACCAGCCTCTGTTAGAAGAAAGCATATTCTTCTTCTGCCACACATCTGTCGATGAACCGAATGTAGCGAGATTTAGGTCGGATTCATAAACAAGGTCATTGGTCTTGACAAATATTGAATCCGTAAACATATTCACATCTTCCACGAAGGTGAATTTCTTTACCTTGGAATCATAAGTTCCGTTGATGCTCTCAATGATCTGACCATCCTTGTCCCTCATGGACGCACCATTCTTGAAAATGGCAAGAGAGTCCTTTGTATTATAGTCCAGATGCCTGGTCTTCAAAGTATTATGGTCCTTGTCCGTAAGCTGGACCACAGAGCCTCTGAACTGTGCGAGATCCTCGTCGATGATATATGTAAGCTTGTCGCTGGTCAGTACAGTTTCCTCCTGAAGGATACTCACATTGCCCCAGGCGTCAATTATTCTGGTCTCCACATTCCAATATGCCGTATCGCAGAGCAGATAGGTGTTGTTGTGAAGGAAACGGGCAGGGCCCACGACCTTCCTGTAGCTTGCACCCTCCACGTCAACCATCTGAGCCGACTTGGAGCTTACGAGTACAACAAGACTGTCCTGACTCTCTTCTTGAGCCAGGGCAGGAAGCAAAGCTGCTGCAAACGAGATTATGGAAAGCAGGATTCTCTTCATTATTTACGGATCTTCTCCAACCATCCCTCACGTTCAAAATCGCAATCCTTGAACATTGGGTCGATTATTATATAAGTCGTCTTGATCTTTGATGTAATGAATTCATCGATCGCATCCATCGACATCTTCTGCTTTGCATGATCAAGCAGCAGATTATAGTCGTTCTTGAATGTAGCTGCATGGGCAGGAATGATCTTGTCCACCTTGATGATCTTATATACGGTGTTTCCGTCGCGTCCTTCATTGTCAAGAGACTCCACAGGAACAGATATTTCACCCTCCTTGAGGTCGCGGATAGCCGCATAGTCCTGAGGCTTGAGCTGGTCAATTTCAAAATATGAAGAACCGGTCATCGGATCTGCCATCTGACCTCCGTTAGTCCTTGTAGCCGGATCCTCAGAATAGAATTTCGCAGCAAGTTCGAAAGTCACCGCCTCGTTAGCGAGCTCAGTCTTGAGGCTGTCCAATGTGTGGAATGCCTTATCCCTGTCTTCTGCCGTATATTCCGGTTTGAGAAGGATATGACGTGCATTGAACATATCGCCCTTCTTTTCGAGGACTTCAATAAGATGAAAGCCGTCCGGAGTCTCTACAATCTGAGAGACAACGCCCGGTTTCAATGCCATTGCCGCATCCGAGAATGCAGGCCAGAAGATGGATTTTGAAGCCATGCCGAGTTCGCCTCCCTTTCTTGCACTACCGGGATCCTGAGAATAGATACGCGCCAGGATAGAGAACTTCTCTCCGTTGATGATACGCTCACGAATGGCAAGCAGACGTTCCTTCACTGCAAGATTTGCAGCCTCACGGTCAGGATATATGCAGATCTGGCTGAGCTGATATTTCATAGGGACCATTGGGAGGTCGTTCTCATCCAGCTGATCCACATATTTCTGGACATCATATGGAGTAAGTTCAGGGACCTTCTTTGCAATCTCCTGCTGCATCTGCTGAGTGAGTGTCTGGTCTGTTATGGCAGCACGCCATTCCTGACGAAGCTTGTGAAGAGGTTTCTTGAAATATTCCTCTACGGCCTCATCTCCGCCAAGCTGAGTCCTCACGTTGTCCATTCTGTTTCCGAGCTCGCTCTCCACCATATCAAGATTTACATCGATAGAGTCCACTCTTGCCTGCATCAGGAATATCTTGGAAGCCATCATCTGCTCCAGAATTCCGCATCTTCCGCTCTTGTCAGACATCATACCATATGCAGACATCATCTTGACCTCTTCCTCAAGATCGGAAATAGTGATCATCTCATTTCCTACTACAGCAATAGTCTTGTCAACTATACCGTCAGGATACTTCTGTGCAGATGCAACGAAAGCTGACAGGGCAAACGCCGCTGCAGCCACAAGAATCATCTTATGGTAAAACTTCATCACCTAATAAATTACAAATTGTCCGTTTTCGCGCGCGTCATTGAGCAAATCACGTTCCAGATTGATGATAAGACTCTGTTTCCTCGCACTAATTATAATATCACGTATGTTTTCCGAGCAATATTCTATCGGAGCCACCTGACCCTTCGGCATAATCTCGGAAACATATGTAAGTTTCATATATCCCACTGTATCAACGCTTTCGATCCATCCCTTGTTCATCTGCGAAAGCATCTGGGAATAATCTGCTGCATATTCTCTCGCCAGCACAGCCACATCAATCCACCTGTCCTGCCATGTTGTGAATTTCAAAGCAGAGGAGAATGCAAGGCTGTCCGCCTCCATAAGTTCGTTGGCGTCCGTCGAAGACATCTTCTTGCGGATAGGCTTGAGAGTCGGAGACTCGCTGTCGATATTGAGATATCTTGCCTTGACTATAGGCCTCTCGAGTATGAATTTATCCTGATGGGCCTGATAATATTCCTCGATGTTTTCCTGAGTGACCGCAGTATCAAGTCTTTCATTGACATACAGCTGCTCATAACGATATTTCAAAAGAGACTTGCGGTAGTCTTCAAGTTCCTTTGTGACATCTTTTTCCGACTTGGACAGCTGTTCTTCTGCAATCTTCAGATAGACCTGCTCCGAAGCCCATGAATTGATATACTGACCGGCAAGACGGGTACTGTCCTCCGGAGTCAGTCCCTTAGGCATAAGCTGATCTATGTCACTGCGATACAGCTTGTCCTGCCCTACCTGAGCGACGACCTCGTCATTGCTCAGAAAGGATGAAATCGCCCTGCACGAGCTCAATGCCGGCAGGACGACCAATATTGTTATTGCTATGTTCCGCAATCTGAACATTATCTTGAATAGTTCGGAGCCTCACGGGTGATAGTCACATCGTGTGGATGTCCTTCAAGATAACCCGCATTGGTAATACGTACGAACTTCGCGTCACGGAGCTTCTCGATATTAGCCGCTCCTACGTAACCCATACCTGCGCGGAGACCACCGACGAGCTGATATACAACTTCGTTGAGTGTACCCTTGTAAGGCACCTGAGCCACGATTCCCTCCGGAACGAGCTTCTTGATGTCTGCTTCCATATCCTGGAAATAACGGTCTTTCGAACCCTGCTGCATTGCCTCGAGCGAGCCCATGCCACGATATGACTTGTACTTACGTCCGTTCAGTATGATAGTCTCTCCAGGTGACTCCTCCACACCAGCGAAGAGCGAGCCTGCCATGATTGTGCTTGCACCGGCAGCGAGGGCCTTCACGACATCACCAGAGTAACGGATACCTCCGTCAGCGATTACAGGGATACCTGTTCCCTTGAGCGCCTCGGAAGCCATCATCACTGCAGAAAGCTGCGGCATACCTACTCCTGCGATAACTCGTGTAGTACAGATGGATCCCGGTCCGATACCGACCTTTACAGCACATACGCCTGCATCTGCGAGTGCCTTCGCGCCCTCAGCCGTAGCTACATTTCCGGCAACTATCTGCACATCCGGAAGAGCCTCGCATGCGCTCTTGATTACATTGAGCACGCCCTGTGAATGACCGTGAGCAGTATCGACAACCACGGCGTCTGCACCGGCACTTACGAGCATCTCGATTCTCTGGATAGTCTCGGAATTAACTCCAACTGCGGCAGCCACGAGAAGACGTCCTTTGCTGTCCTTTGACGCAATAGGGTTATCCTTTATCTTCATGAGGTCCTTATAAGTGATGAGTCCGACAAGTTTGCCGTCTGCATCTACTACAGGGAGTTTCTCGATCTTATACTGACGGAGAATGTCTGTTGCGTCAGGAAGACTGATACCCTTCTGTGCGGTAACGATATTCTCCTTGGTCATGATTTCAGATACCGGAATCTTCGGATCTCTCTGGAAACGAAGGTCACGGTTGGTAACGATACCAACGAGGAAACCATTATCGTCGACAACAGGAATTCCGCCGATATGATGCTGCGCCATCATGCCGAGAACCTGACCGACAGTCGCATCCGGATGGATAGTGACAGGATCGTAAATCATACCGTTCTCAGCTCTCTTTACCCGACGGACCTGATTCATCTGCTCCTCAATAGTCATATTCTTATGAATGACACCGATACCACCGGCACGAGCCATTGCTATTGCGAGCTCTGCCTCAGTCACAGTATCCATTGCAGCTGAAACGATCGGAGTCTGGAGAGTAATGTCTCTAGTGAACTTGGTAGATACATCTACACTTCTTGGAAGAACCTCAGAATGTGCAGGGATCAGCAATACGTCGTCGAAGGTCAGTCCTTCAATAATCGGAGAATTAGTAAATGTCTGCATCATGATGTGTCTAAAATTTAGCAAATGTAATCATTTTTTCTGACATATCGACTATCTACCTCTGAAAATCACAGAAGAGCCGTCCCTGCCAGGTATCCCGTTCATCCAGACGGGCATCGAGCATATGAAGAAGTTCTGCATTTCTGATCAGCCCCCAAGGGGTCTCAGACACAAATCGAGGCGGCACCTCACCTGCAATCCTTTCTATATACAGGTCCGGGCGGAGCCGCTCCAGAATGTCAGCAAAAAAGTCAAGATATTCATCCAGCCTGAAGCGCTCAAAATCCTCAGGATGCTCAGCGTATTCCTTTTCCATTCTCGTTCCTTTCACAATCTGCAGCTGATGGAACTTTATCGACCTTATCGGCAGACTGTTTATAAGGGAACACGACTCCAGCATCATCTGCCTCGTCTCCCCGGGGAGTCCGAGAATATAATGAATTCCCACATCCAGTCCGCGTCCGGCAGTCATCGCAATAGCTTTTCTTGCAGTCTCGAAGTCATGTCCCCTGTTGATACGCTGAAGTGTCGTATCATAACACGATTCGACTCCATACTCGACTATGACTATGGGAGCTGTCCTGTCCGGCTCACCGGCAAGTGCCCTCTTCCAGCCAGAAAGCACCTTGCCACCGGCCAGATCTGCCAGATAGTCCAGTTTTTCCTCATCCACACAATCAGGACGCGTACCTATGACGATTCCCACCACAGACGGGTGCGACAGCGCTTCCTCATACAGTTCCATCAGGCGTGCCAGAGGGGCATACGTGTTTGAAAACGACTGAAAATAAGCAAGATAATGCTCAGTGGTACGGTATCTTACCTTATGAAATCCGATACCCTCGTCAAGCTGCTGATGAAGACTTTTTCCCGGCGTACTGTAGGACGGATGGAATGCGGCATTGTCACAATAGGCACACCCTCCACGACCGACAGTGCCATCCCTGTTAGGACAAGTAAAACCCGCATCCAGAACTATCTTCTGGAGGCGCTCACCATATCGGCGCTTGAAATAGCCGACAAAGGAATTATATCTTTTCCCTTCCGGGAATGAGACTCGGTTTATTGACGAAGAATCCATATCCTGCAAAATTAATCAAATTTACCGTACATACACCCCCGCACCTAACCAGCTCAATCACAATCACATACATCCTATGCCTGCTCCCCAAAGCACGCAGGCATAGGGCATATCTACTTGATTATGTGTCACTTACAGATTCAGTAACATAGCACAAAACTAAACATAAAAAAAAGCAAAAAAATAAATTGCTTTTTCTTATGCTCAAAATCGTACGGATAATATAGATTTGCCTTAGACGGATTGACGAGTAATATTCCAAATCTGTCAAACATCTGATTATCAAGACACTACATCTAATGCCTGCGTACTTTGGGGAGCAGGCATATAACGTAACTAATTATAAATCAAAAATTTGAGAGGGAATCGCTATGAGAAAGAAAAGGAGATTTATCTTAGACGAATGTAATCATGTTTATCAAAGGACAGTAAACGGAATAAACATCTTCTACGACACGGAGGATTATCTGCTTTGCCTGACCATTCTGACTACAAGTGCAAGGAAATATAATATAAAACTTATTGAGGTGTGTTTTATGATCGATCATATACATATACTGCTTGTTTCCGAAACATGCAGGCAAATGGCAGAGTTCATCAGATATTATTCATCAATATTTGCACATGAGTACAACACATCCGTTTCACGCAAAGGACAATTATTTTTCAAAAGTTTCGGAAGCGCACCCAAGAAAGGAGACAAAAAGACACGTTCTGCTATCATATATATCGGAAATAATCCAGTTGAGAAGAAATTATGCTGCATTGCGGAAGATTACCGATGGAATTTCCTCGCATACATAAAAGATCCAAAAGCGTTTTCTCCACAGCTGCCGTCCAGAAATTATAGTCCGAAACTACGGAAGTCAATCAAAGAGGTAAAAGTCTTGAATTCTCTGAACAGGTACATCAATCCTCATAAATTGCATAGACTGTTTGAAGGATTAGACAACGCAGAAACAGAGATACTTACAGATGTCATCGTATCCGAATATATGCCTCTGGACACGAATGAACTTCTAAAATACTACACTGACTATGACCAGATGATGTATGCAATGAAATCTAGCAGCGGAAGCGATTATGATGTCAAGGAAACATATTGGCCTGGGTCGGACCAGATTTACAGAGATATGGCGAAGTATCTGAAAGAGGTAAAAGGTATGAAACAGGCAAGGTCTGTCATTCAGCTCCCCGAGGAAGAAAAAATGCTGATGGCAGAGGAACTGAAACATAGATTTGGTGCCACCGAAGTGCAGGTAGGAAAGTTTTTGCACATGAGAGCAAATACAAAACGCTGAATACCAATCTATTAAGCCCTATGCCTGCGTACTTTGGGGAGCAGGCATGAGGCTTAATAGATTGTGAGACAAAGAGTTAGAGGAGAATGTATTGTTTAAGGAATTTTTATTATCTTTGCAGGCGTTATAACAAAACCATTAAATACGTATTTATTATGAATCTTAGAGTTTTCAAGAAAGACATCGAGTTCTTCGTTGGTGAGTTCATTGACGACTGCGCACTTTTCGTTGCGCTTAATCCGCACAAGGACGCTGACGAAATCTCACAGATAATCGACGAGGCTGTTGATCTCTACAACGAGCTCAAGTGCAAGGCTAATCATCCTGAGGGCAACAAGAAGGCATACTACACCGCTCTTACCAAGGAGATGTTCGAGAAGATCGACGAGCTTTGCGAGAAACTGAGCGCTGTCGTTTCTAAATAGTCTATCGACAGACAGAACACTGAGGGCATCCGGATTCAAGAAACCGGATGCCCTCAGCATTTATGCAAGTCTCTTATTTGCCTGCAAGATGGCACTCCCATGCCCATGCGGAAGCAAGAGTTTCCTCTACAGTACGTTCTGCCTTCCAGCCGAGTTCCTCGTTTGCAAGCTTGGTGTCAGCCCAAATAGCCATCACGTCACCCGGACGGCGGTCAACATACTTGTAGTTGAGTTTCAGATTGTTGACTTTCTCGAAAGCGCTTACAAGTTCGTAAACGGACACCGGACGGCCTGTACCCACATTGAAGATTTCGTAGCCTTCCTTCATTCTGCCCTCTACCATTCTTGATACAGCTGCCACGTGAGCCTTTGCAAGGTCAACTACGTCAATGTAGTCACGCAGACAAGTTCCGTCCTCAGTAGGATAATCGTTTCCGAAAATGCTGAGGCACTCACGTTTGCCGATAGCTGTCTGGGTAATGAAAGGAACGAGGTTGTTAGGCACACCGCGTGGAAGTTCTCCGATAAGTGCAGAAGGATGAGCACCTATAGGATTGAAATAACGAAGTGCAATACCTTTGATAATACCCTCTGAAGAAGCCGTAGCAGCCACTACGTCACGAAGGATATCCTCGCACATCTGCTTGGTGTTACCGTAAGGCGAAGTTGCCGGAAGACGTGGAGTCTGCTCTGTCACAGGAAGAACCTCTGCCTCGCCATAGACAGTAGCCGAAGACGAGAAGAGAACATTGCATCCGCCATGATTCTTTGCCACTTCAAGGATGTTGAGGAAAGACACTAGGTTGTTTCTGTAATACATGATCGGCTGGGCAACCGACTCGCCCACGGCCTTGAATGCAGCAAAATGTATCACCGCATCAATCTGATAGTCTGTGAAAAGCTTGTCAACAGACGCATAATCACAACAGTCAATCTGATAGAAAGGGATATCATCCCTGCCTGTAATCTTCTTGACTCCTTCAAAGCCTGTCATGTCGCAGTTGGACATATTATCTGCCACAACCACCTCATAGCCCGCCTCAATAAGTTCAACAGTCACATGGCTGCCGATATATCCGGCACCACCTGATACAAGTACTCTCTTTGCCATTTTATTTCTTATCTTTAATCTTTTTTGGGTTCTTTGTTACCTTTCCTCCGATCTGGAATGCAAATCCGAAATTCATATTCGCCCTGTATGCCATAGGAAGCATCTTTAACATCGGTACGAAATCAGCCGGTGCGAATGCGACTGGGAGATAATCACAACCGATATAAAATGCAGGTCCGACACGTGGAGTGAGTTCGAAGATGAATCCCATTGTCTTTGCTGTATTGAGGAACGAATAGTTCACTCCAAGAGCAAACCATTTGCATGGAGTGAGGTTATACGACAGAGTAAGTTCGTTTCTGGTATAGCTATGGCTCTTTCTCATAGAGTAAAGCAGACCTACACTCATGCTTCTCTTGAGGAAAGGCACCTCCACTCCAAGATGGAAACGAGGCATGGTCGATCGTGTCAATGCGCCCTTGTGGTCCATATCCGAGAGATTCAGAAGATTGCCCTTGGCATTTTCGACGAAATCATTGACAGCAGTCTCAACATCAGCATTGTCAATGCCTACATTCTGAAATCCGACCCAATCAACAGATCCGGCAGACTTGAACGAAGACACCGCATCACGGTTGTAATGTATCATACCCAGATCAGTCACTGCTGCAGAAACAGACAGACCGTCAAGGAATGTGCCGAGTTCAAGTGTATATTCCACTCCCAGGTCGAAAGAATATCCGAAACCGGCAAGCACCTTGTTTGCAAGCATGCGGTTCAGGTCGAATCCGAATTCAGGCATCATCTCTCCCTGCGGTATCGACATATCGAGTCCGGCCAGAGCCATATGCGCATATCCCTCTGTAGTGAGATTCCACTTTTCTTCACTGGTTGCAAGGCTGATCTTCTCCAGATTAAGTGCCGCATAAGCTATAGGAGCTATGACACGAGCCTTGACACCGGCCCTCAATCCCTTGAAAATGATTCTTGAATATCCGAGGGAAGCCTGCATACCTGCCATTGCATAAGCATTGAGGTTGCCGATATTATAGACCTTTCCTGATGTGCCGGTTCCAGCCTTGAGGAATCTGAAAAGGTCACCCGGAAGGTCCGTATCCAGGTTCACCCTCATATCCAGGTCAAAAGTCCAGAATGATTTCTTCTTGGTATAGAATCCGAAACCCGCCAGAGTCGTATTGAAATCCACATCCAGATGAGGGTGCTTAGGGAAAGCCTTGTCAAACTGCTCCATTGACACATTCGGATGCAGGAAAGTCGCAAGTTTGCCATCCATAGGATACAGAAGCGACGGCATGTCGATATTGGTCATCGCACCTATTCCAAGATTACCGATACCAAACATCTGGAAATAGCCCGCACGCGGAGCAAAAGCCGGATTCAGCTCATGTCTGTTGAGCGAACTGTCGAGGAAATAACTTCCTTTCAATGCCTGTGCACCTGCAATTGCAGGAATCATAAACAACACAAGCGCTACTAATATATTATTCTTTTTCATAGACCGTCACCATTAATTTTCATACTGCTGATCATCCTCAGAGTCCTCCCCATCCTCATCTTCATTGAAAAGGAACTCACCAAGATCGAGAGTAACACCGTCAGGAACACGCGCATTGAGCTGCACCTGAATAAATCCATCAGCCTTCAGAGGAGCTCCTGCCGCACCCTTGGCATCCGCAGTGAACACCAGTTCCACCGCCTTCATATCAGACAGGTCAGTACCCTTGCCTGAAAGCACGAAATCAAGTTTCGTAGTCACAGGATTACCCTTGGCATCGCAAGAGGCTATCTTCAACACTCCCACATCATCCTTCAAAGGAATCTCTTTTCCGTTGGAATCCAGAGGAATCACCTGAAGGTTAAGATTCAGTGGAAGACAGTTTGTAACCTTTCCGCCAAGACCTACGCTTGCATATCCGAACACCTGCGAAGCCACTTCCGGAAGGTCCTCAATCTTGGTACGGTACTCGAATGCGAAATCTTCTCCCAGTTCAATAGGAACGCCTACAGCGTACTCAGCAACAAGCGAATAATCCTTATTCGGCTCTATCGTACATATCTTCTTGGAATCCACTCCGGCATTCACAGACACCTTGATACTGTCTGCCATCACCGGCTTCTGACCTTCCTCTTTCTTATAAAGCATTGAAATAAGATCGAGGTCTATGCACTGATAATCCTTATATGCATCATATCTTCCGTCATATCCGCTTTCCGGTGCCGGATTTGCAGGATTCATATTTGAAATGAAGATATTATAACAGTCATCCTTGCGTGCCTGAGGATCAAGCACAAGTTCTCTCGACTCAATCTTACCAGGATCAGGTCCGAAATATGGAGTAATCTCTATCGCACCCTTCAGAGGAATATCGATATTGGTCTTAAGGTCGAGTGTCAGGTAGAATGTGAATATATCGAGTGAGAATGACATGTTCTCGCTGTTGAGAGTCTCCGCCACAGACGAAAGGTCAATCGCAGTATTGACAGGATCAATCTCCATACCCACGTAACCGGTAATCTTATCTATAAGGATAGACTCTGACGGTTTGCCGTCCTCGCCTCGTGAAGCAAGTCCTCCGTCAATCTTCACTGAAAGTTCCTTATCGTTGAGCTTATCAAGATCGACAGTAAGATTCTTGATCTTGACTGTGCCCTTGACAGGGATTTCACCGATCTCGATTGCAAGTTTTCCGTCCTTCACTTCAAGGTCTGAAAGATCGAATCCGACAATGTTGACTCCATCAACCACAATCTTGCCATCCTTGTCGAGCTTCTTGTTGATACGGAGCACATTGTTCTCGTAAGTCACACCTTCGCTTTCGCCCTCGATGCGGAACATCTTAGGAAGAGCGACCTCAAGAGAAAGATCCAGATCCACCTCGCCGACAACTTCCTTTATTGACGAAGCATCTACATTAAGATCCAGATAAACATCCTTGAGAAGCAGATCCTGCAGTTCGATTGACTTTATCATATCAGGCACCTCAACCTCGATATTGTCAATCTTGAAGCTCTCCTCAATTGTCTTTTCATATTCATTAAGGCCGAACTCCGCAGGCTCGATGTCAGGAATATTTCCGTTCATGGAAACCACCTTAACAGGGTTTTCCTTAATACGCTCCACATCAGTGTTATGGATAGTTGTTCCGACCAGACGAACACCTCCGGTAACTTCCATATAGTCACGCACGAAGTATGTCTCCTTACCTTCAGCCTCGCCCTCGATCTTCTCAGCCTGCACTGCGATATTCTCGAGCTCAAGGGTAATGTCGGTAGGGATATCATCATTTTCGGTGAATGTCATCGTATTGTCATCGAAGTTGAAATTATATGACTGGGCAATAGACGACTTATTGAATCTGAGCATATCCGGAAGGTCTATCTTAAGACCATCGCCCTTCTTACCCTTGATCTGGATTGCAGGGTCATTCGGATAAGTCAGATGAATATAAATCTTAGGATTGTTGCCGTTCTCATCCTTCTTCAATGACACCATGATAGGCTCATCCATCATGAAGTCGGCAATTTCCTTGTCAATCTTTTCGTTGATATCGATTTTCTTGAAATCCACGTCATATTCATAATCACGGATCACTACGCTGTAGTCGCTGAGCTTAGGCTGGCATTTGACATCGACATCAATGATCACATCTCCGTTCTCACCATTGATAAGATTATATGAGCTGAGTGTTCCTTCTGCGGCAGCCACTGCGGTCACCTTTATCATTCCAGAATACGACAGTTTATTGTCTATCAACTCCGGAAGATACATCCTCTTGATTACAACCTCATCATTATTCAAACCCTGGGTCAGAGATACATTCTCATATGAGAGTGTACGTGTCGAAGCATCATAGTTACCTGCACTCTTCGTATCATCGATTACCAGACCCTCAGGGAACTCGACCTTGAGACTCTTCAGGATTACGTCCATCCCGGCAAACATCTCAGGAAGAGTTGCCTTTGCGTTGAGTGTCAGAGGAGAATTCTCGTCAAACTCTATATATTCCACTTTCTCCACCAAGTCAGTGCCCAGATCAATTTCATTGACTTCGATCGGAGCCTCGATCGGATCTATCTCAGGAGTTATCGGGTTGATTTCCATCAGAACATCATGGATCTCGAAAGAATTGAACTTGAGTTCCATCTTGATTTCCATCGGCTTGTCACCGAACTCTACCAGATGTACCAATGTAGTCTTCAGATCTTTCACATTGAGGTTACCACCCATAGTAACCTTTATTGTCTTGTTCAATTCCAACTTGCCTGTCTCAGGATTCTTCTTCCAATCAGCCTGGGACAAAGCCAAAGCATCCACATGATATTTATGATCTGCTATCCAGCCATTGAGATCGGACATTACGAAATTGTCCTTGACATGCTGGGCGAAAAGGTCACCTCCAAGGGCTACGTCCTCAAGTTTTCCGCCATCATCCATTCCGCTTTCGATATAGTCAATATGAAGCAGTTCATGAAGGTCGATATCAAGTTCGGGAACAATCGATCCGCTTGTAAACAACGGATTGATTATCTGGAATACAAGCTCAAATGAAGCATTCTCATGCAGCTGAATCTCCTTCACAGACTTTATTTCTGCCGGAAGAGACAAGGTTACAGGAATCTCCACCTGATACGGTTCAAATTCGTATGCGGTCTGAAGTTTAGGAAGATTGACGCCATAATCAGAGAAAGTTGTTCTTATCTGTTCATAATCCATCTCTGTTGATGCCAATGGATTGCCTAAAACTGTCTCATTCAAAGCAGGGAGCGCTCTTTCAAGCGAAGCAATCTCTGTCTGTTTCTGGAACTCGTTTGCCTTATCTTCTATAAAATCCATAGACAGGCCATCCGCCTCCACCTCAGGAACAGCTACCTTGATCGGATCCATGGTCTGTCCGATTGCCGGAAGATTCTCATTGAGCTTCTCGACATCCAGCTCTGCAAGCATCTTCTCAAGGTCGATTTCCTCCATTGTCAGTTCCTGACCCTTTATCTTGATTGAAGAAAGGTCGATATTCTTGAGAGGGAAACTGAAACTCTTGGTGAGAGCCACAGAATCCAAGGCTCCCATTCCCTGCAAGGCCTCAGTCAGATCCTTTGTAACATCCAGAGTATCAGCCATGCTGAGCATATATGCGCCATCGATATTCTGAAGCATTGCTCTTGTAGCCGAGTCCAACTGCTTGTAGAGAGAATCCAGAACTATCTTCTCCGTCGATCCCAACGGAATACTTATACCTTCTTGAAAAACAGTAACATTCAGGTCGAGTCTATCCTTTGCCAACTCGAACTTCTCATCGACACATGACGAGACTGTTACCAAAGTCAGAAAAGCGACAACACAGGTTATCGCTCCATTGAAAAGTGATTTTCCCATAGATTTATTTTATCAATTGACCCGACAAATTTATAACAAATCCCCTCAAATTCAAATTGTTTATACAAATTTCCCTAATTTTGCCGAAACAGATACAAAATCGACATAATCTGCATATTTTACAACATGAAAAAGACTTTATGTACTATATTTCTCGGACTGCTTGGAGTCTGTCTGGCATCTGCACAGAATGACATCCGGCAGACCGCACAGACACTGGTTTCCGATCCCGTATTCAGTCATGCCCATATCGGAATCAAGGCAGTCCGTGGAGACGGAGAGACAATAGTCTCACTGAACGATGACAAGATGCTTGTACCTGCCTCGAACATGAAGCTTATCAGTACCGGTGCCGCCCTTTTTTCTCTCGGACCGGAATACAGATTCACCACCGACCTGGCATATGACGGACACATATCTGACGGCGTTCTTCACGGCAATCTTTACATTGTCGGCGGCGGTGACCCTGTACTTGGCTCGAAAGACACAGTGGCAACAGCGATAACAGATGTTTTCGAACAGTGGGAAAAGGCTGTCAGAAGAACTGGTATAAACAGAATTGAGGGAGCGGTGATCGGCGACGGAAGATGGCTCGACGGCATGGGAGAAGACGGCACTTGGCAGTGGGGCGATCTGGGAACATACTACGGCGCCGGAGTAAGCGGACTGATGTTCTATGAAAACATGATATCATTCAACGTAACTCCGGGAGATTCTGTAGGTAAACCAGTAAACATCGAAACATATTACCCAAGCTGCTCGTGGATGACATTCAGGCACTGCTGCAGCACCGGGGAGAAAGGCACAGGAGACAAGTTGTATATGTACACATCCGAATTTGCTCCGATAGCCGAGATACGCGGAACATTTGGAGTAGACAGAGGCCGTAAGCGTGTGGACTGCAGCAATAAATTCCCGGAATACACCTGCGCCGTATATTTCAAGAACTTCCTCAGTCAGAAGGGAATACAATGTTCGGGAGGGGCAGGTGACTTCAAGCTGCGCCGCGAATGGATGAACGGTCCTTCCTCCGCTCCCGAACTTGGAGCAGACTCTCTCAAGACAATAGACACATTCCACTCCCCTTCTCTGGAACGCATCGCATTCAAGACCAACCATGAGAGCAACAACCTGCTTGCCGAAACCCTTTTCAGGACTCTCGGAAAGGAAAACCGGAGCAGTTCATGCAGCGACTCATCATATGTAGCTCTTGAGGATATACTGAAAAAGATGCATGTCGGCTCGTCAGGTCTGAGCCTTCAGGACGGAAGCGGCCTTTCGCGTCAGAACCTTGTATCCGCTGACTTCATGTGCCGTTTTCTCGGAGCCATGATGGACACGCCATGCTTCGAGCAGTATCTGTGGAGTCTGCCGGTACCGGGCGGAAACGGTACGCTCCAATACAACATGAAGGGGGTCTCGGAAGAGGTTCGTTCCCGTTACCGAGTGAAGAGCGGCTCCATGAACGGAGTCAGATGCTACAGCGGATACATCCTTCCCGCCGGCTTCGTTCTCAAGCAAGACATGGAAATTCCTCAGGAGATCAAGGACAGGATAATCATATTCTCAGTGCTCACAAACAACTGCGTGTCCCCGTCGTGGAAAGTGCGCCCGATGCTGGACAGGTTCATGGTGGAGCTGGCGGACTGATCGTGCGTCGCATTATTTGCCCAAAAGGCTGGTTATCAAGGATATGCAAAAACAGTGGTTTCGTATGATTCGAAACCACTGTTTTTATAAACCGATGCAAGTCAGAGACTTGGACGGAAAGTGCGAGGCACCGTTACTTCTATTCGTCTACTTTATACTGATTTGTAAGCGCTTTTAACGTATCCGTGCTTAGAATACCGACAGATGTTGAAACGACATCACGATACCTAATAAAAACTGTAGTTGGCACCGACTTAATTCCATATTTCGACGCAAGATCTTCAAAATCATCCACATCACAATATCCGAAATATGCTTTTGAATAAGCACATGACTCAGCATAACTTTTGAAAATCGGAAGATATATTTTTGTCGGTCCGCTCCATGATGCCCCAAATAGAATCACTGCTAATCCCTTTGACGACCAGAAATCGATATCTTCCTTATACTCCACATCAAAATAAAGGGAACGAGTTTCTGGTAGGACAGAAGTAGTTGTTGACAATAGTTCTTTTAATTGGTCATCAGTCAAAGAAATATTCACATGTTCAACAACCGGCTCTGAAACATCTGCAAATGCTTTTACATCTGATACATTTTCTTTCTGACATGAAAACAAAAATACAGTCATCAAGAGCAATAATAAATATTCTTTCATACAAACGCTGTTAATTCACTTTCTTGAAAGCGGCACTTATAAAGTTACCATATTCAACAGCAACCGGCTTCTCCGGCAGATACATTCCGAAATCCAACAATTCAGGCATAAAACTCTTGGAGGTATGATCCACTATATACATTCTCAAGATTTCATCACCCGCTGTCTCACCTTCCTCAAATGCAATACCGACCAAAGATACCTTGTCCTCACTTTGCTCAGCAGACGAGAAATAACGATTTGTATTATCTAATGACACGAGTTGCAGTGATATTTTGTTCCCAACACTCTGACCAAAATCAGTTATAAGCATATCCTTGGCAATATTAGACTCTCCAATAAAGTAGTTGCAGAAAGCCGACTGGAAGTTAGGGACGAATTTCATTTCTTCGATATCCACGGTAAATCCGTCGCCCTCGACAACAGTAGGAATCTGATCCATACCTGTTACCATATCACCCCACATACCTGTAGCCTCCGGACTAACCTCTACAATTTGCCATGCTCCATTCAGCTTTGACCAAGCAGAGCCCCAGATGGTAATTGCAATTTCATCATAATTTCCAATAGAGAATTTCGCACCCGGGTCAAGAGCAAGAACAATCTTGTCGTGATCGGCAACAGCCTCATCACCTGCGATAGAAACAGTAAACGAAGCTGAACTACTTCCTGCTGGTATCTTGACGGTCTTAGTAGAAAGAGTAAAATGAGTGTTTTCCTGTGCAGTACTACTTTCAGCCACTATGATAGGCAGCTCAGCATCATTCTCAAGTTTAAGAGTCTGTCCTGCACCATTGTAAACGGACACAACGATTTCTGATGTGCCAGTAATCGCCAACGCAGACCTTTCAAATGACACATAACCAAGTTTTGCAGAAAGATTCGTCTCTGACATCGGATAATTTCCTGCTTTCCAACCTTCTGGTATGTCGAGAGTAAGACTGACTGTCTTTGACTCGTCAAATACAAGTGTCGTTACCTGAATAGAAGTTACCGGATTTTCTCCGCCCCACACAAATTCTTCCGCAGATACTATATAATCTGTTCCTTTAACGGCAGTTCCGCCAAATGTCACAGGAATCGATACAGGGTCAGTACCAGAGTAATCTGCCACAGCGATCTTAAAAGTTGCAATTTCACCTGATGTAACAGGGATTGCAGTTTCAAAGGAAACAGCAGGAACCTCCTTTGTTTCCGAAGTACACGCCACTGCGACAGCAGCGAGTGCACAGATCATAAACATAATTTTTTTCATAACTAAATAATTTAAGTTGATTTATAGATTATTTATTGATTGCTTCATTATACTCTGCCTGCTGTGCCTTTATAAGATCTCGATCTTCTGCAGTCAAGTCAACGGGATCAGGTAGAATAAACGTGGTTGCATAGCCATCATGTATCGGAGGTAATTCCGAAGCACGTCTGCAGGCACAGAGCCCTAAGATTGCAATTGCTATAAGTACTATCCTTTTCATAGACAAAACATTAAATTAAATAATTCACTGAACTTTATCATATCCAGGATTCTGTATCAGCCCATCGACCAATTCCGTATCCTCAATCGGAAGTGGGAAAGTATACATAAACTTCATAGTTGTATATTTACGTCCTTGCCGAGCCACCCAGAACTCAGGACGCCCGTTCCGCTTCAACTCATACCATCTGTCGCCTTCCATAA
Organism: Bacteroidales bacterium; assembly: GCA_015060335.1. Taxonomy (GTDB): domain Bacteria; phylum Bacteroidota; class Bacteroidia; order Bacteroidales; family UBA932; genus Cryptobacteroides. The sequence continues at coordinate 25,861 of SUYR01000021.1, forward strand.
AAAGTTCCTTGCGACGTTCGTTGAGGATTGCATTCAACAGCGGAGTAAGAGGCTCCCCATACACATCAACAGTTATGTACTCATCGTCGTTTATCGGAGGTAATGTAGACATTTCATATTCCTCTACTCCTTCAATTCTATTGCGTCGCAGCTCATTCAAAGCCGCCAATGCTCCGGAGATATCTCCAGAATGATATAGACTCTCTGCTACAATTAATTGCATTTCTGCAGAACGAAGACACCCAAAGCCATACTTCCGATGTATTCTCTTCTTATTGAACGACAAAGAATAACGAATGTCATTCTCCTTTTCAACAAAGAGTTCGACAAATCTCTTACTGACTGGACGCGCAGTCAAAGTTTGCTCTGCAGAAGTAAAATTATCGCTTAGGGATCCACTGGACAAAACATAGGACCGTAATAGCATATTACCTCTTGTGGCATACCTTGAGGACATCATATCAATATAATCAGCACCACTTATGAGAGGATATTTTTCCAAAACTTTTTCGGCATAGGATACAGCATCCGCCCATCTTCCCACCCAGAAATACAAACGCGCGAGATAGCCCTCCATTATATCACTGTTAAACCTATATATCTTATCCTCAATACTATAACTGATTGCTTTTTTCATATCAGACTCAGCCTGAAACATAGTCTTTTCTATACTACTCCTTATAGGTCGTTCCTCCATATCAAATCTCGTAACGAGAGGTACACCATGACCAGATAAGTTCCCAACGGGAGGCTCACAAAAATTACGAAGAAGATTATAGTAGCACACACCTCTTAACGCATAGGCGGTCCCTAAAACATCTTTACCCATTCTCGTATCCCTTTCTTCAAGATTGTCAATCACAATATTACAATCCCTTATAATTTCATACAAATCTGAATAAAGATCTTGCTTACTAGACAGATGAGACCCAATATATAACGCCATGAAGTTGCCGGAAGGATAAGATGTGAGATTTGTCTCAAAATTATCGGAATAGCATTCTATGTCTACTACAGAAGACGGATAACCGATAAGCACAGGTTCACCATAGTCAATCTGTTCAAGAATGGAATTCAAAAGCGAAGAAAACTCGTCTGCCGTCTTGGGGATTACCTCACCATATGGCTTGATATCAAGAAATTTTGTACAGGAAGTAAGAACTGCTGCACAAAAAAGTAATGTATATATTGTTTTTTTCATATTAATTATAGATTTCTCGACTTCGCTCGAAATGACACTATGTAAAACTTAGCTCGAAATGACAAAACTGTATTAAAAACTAAGTGAAAGACTGAATGTGAAAGAACGAGATTGAGGATACACAGTTCCTGGAGTCTCCGGGTCTATTCCACTATAATTGGTAATGGTAAACAAGTTGTTCATGAGAAAACTCGCACTTAACCCGCCTATTTTCATCATTTTTATCAATCTGTCCGGAAACGTATAAGACAACGAAATGGAACTGAACTTCAAATAAGACACATTTTCCAGATGAACAGATCTGGATATGGTGTCAATGGAATATGGCCAGGTATTATCCAAAAGATTACCGGAACTGTCTGTCAGACGAGGACCATATGCATCTACAAGTCTCGGATATCCATCAGTAATCGGATTATCCGGTGTCCACCTGTAGGTAACGTCCCGAACAACATTGAGGTGGTTGACATATAGGTCATTCCTTGAGGATTGTAATGGCTCATTTGTATCTTCACCTGCATCATCGTAATCTGCTGGAGAAACAATATTATTGAATACCCTTCCTCCAAGTGAGAAATTACCGACAAGATTTACAGAAAAATTCTTATATGAAAACGACGTGGAGAATCCTCCTGTCCACGGTGCATTGGATGTTCCAATATAAAACAGATAATTCTGGTATTTTCTATAATCCTCCACACTTTTGATTTCCACATCTGGACGAAGAGCAAAATCGTAGAGTCCGGTTTCTTTATTTATCCCGGTAGTCTTGCCAGTAAATATATTCCCAATAGGATAACCTACATACATTGACTCAGACAAACTCTTGACAGGAGGGTCATATTTTATAAGTTCGTTGTAATTGTATGCAATATTTGCAGTCATTCGCCATCTGAAATCCTTAACCTTGAGAATAGTAGCTCCCATCGTAAATTCCACACCGGTATTAAGTTGCTCTGAAGTATTATAATATTGGCTGCTATAGCCTGTCGATGTCGGCACACGAACACTCGTCACCTGATCGAGGTTCATGTTGTTATACCAAGCAATCTCACCTGTTATACGATCATTCAGGAATCCATAATTAAGTCCCACATTCATTGTACGGTTCTTTTCCCACCTCAAATTCGGATTTGGAGCGGACTTAATGCTTCCCATCCTATAGTAATCATCTTCAGTTGTGCGGAACGACTGATCATATGTCATTATAAGTACAGGGGAAACAGATTTATTCACACCACCAGTGTAGCCGAATCCAGCACGCAGTCCAAGAGTACTCAGCACGTGGGAAGCGGACTGCATCCAACTTTCCTGATCTATATTCCATGCACCGCTGACTGACCAGTTGAGATTAAACTGCTCTTCACTACCGAAGTTGTTAGATCCATCTGAACGTACTGTTCCACTTATGATATAACGACTTCTGTAATTATAGGTAGCTGTACCATAAAATGAAGCAAATGCATCTTCTGAGATACTCTGTCCACTCATCCCATCCATCAACTTTCCGTACGACTGCAATTTCTCATAATCGATGGAACCAGTACCGTTTGACGGATACACGGGATAGGCATGATTTCCTGTAATAGGATCATATCCGTATCTCTTGGCAAAAATACTCTTTGCATATGAGCTACGCACCTCTGCGCCTGCAATAGCGTTGACATTATGCCATTCCGCAAAGGTCTTTGAATAATTCAACTGTCCGCGAAGAATATATGATGTATTATAACTCGACATCTGTGTTATAGAGCCATATGTCCGCTTTGAATACATTTCCGTCTCAAACGGTCTATCACAGAATGCGGCGTATGTATCCTTTCCGTTTATGTTCTCCGACATATCGCCATTGTATGAAAAGGATGCCAAACCCGTAAAATTCAAACCTTTAGTTATATTTATCGTAGTATTGCCTTGAATAGTGAACATCGAAGAGGTCGCCTCACTTGAAGTCTCACTGATTTCACGCATGATATTAAAACCATTCTCCGGCATATCGGCTCCCAAAACACCGTTTGCCATGGCCAGCGAGAAATAAGTCTCATCCGCCCTATAACTTCCGTCCTCATTGTACAACTGCTCATAAGGATTAGCGAAGTATGCGTACTTGAACATGTTCACGTTGTTGGACGGAGCGAGGGCCTTCTGGTAGCTGAAGTCGGTCTGGACTCCGAACTTTATCCAATTTGCCGGTCTGGTATCGATCTTTGCACTGAAATTCGCTGCCCGGCTGTTGGTCTTTACCACCACGCCATTATTCCAGCTATAACCACCTGACACATAATATGTAAGCTTATCCGAGCCTCCGGACACAGAGAGGTGATGGCTGGTTGAAACCGTATTGCGGAAAAGGACATCGAACCAGTCTGTGCTCTGAGAGCCGAGTTCTGCAATGTAGGCGTCCTGCTGTTCCTTGCTCCAACCGGCAAAGCGTCCATAGCCGGAACGTATCTGTCCTACAATACCGACCACTGGATAGTGGGCAGATTCGCCATCCTGTACTTTCTGGAAACCCTCTGCAGCAAATTCATCCCAGAGTTCCTGCTCCCAGGCAAGCTTCTCGGAAGAAGTCATGAGGTTTGGACTGCGAGATGGGCTGGTCTGCACCGATACAGACCCCATATAGCTGACATGAGCCTTTCCCGCCTGACCGTGCTTGGTAGTGACGACGATGACTCCGTTTGCAGCCTGCGAGCCATATATTGCTGCAGCTGAAGCATCCTTGAGGACGGTAATGCTCTCGATATCGTTAGGATTAAGGCTTCCGATACCTGTTGCGAAGATATTGTCGAAGTCTCCGGACTTGATCTGGCTGGAGTTCATGCTCGGCACATTCTTCTGCATCGGCACTCCGTCAATCACCCAAAGCGGCTCCGCATTACCTGTAATGGTGTTCGTACCTCTGATTCGCACCTTGGATGCGGCGCCCGGACGGCCTGAAGTGATCTTCACATCCACACCTGCGAGCTGGCCCTGAAGCAATTGGTCAACACTCTTGAGAGGGTTGTCCTTGAGTTTGTCCGCTCCGATTACCGCAACGGCTCCTGTACTTTTACGGAGTTCTACGGAAGAGTAACCGGTCACCACGACAGTCTCCATAGTGAGCGCCTCCTCCTTCATCACCAGGTTGATCTTTGAATTCTCGACCTTGATGTCGGTGGTCTCGAAGCCGATGAAACTGAAGCGCAGAGTCTTTCCTTTAGCGACATTCAGCTTGTAGTCTCCGTCGAAACCGGTAGTTGTACCCGTCTTGGTGCCGACTACCATTACAGACACGCCCGCAAGGGGAACGCCCGCAGAATCCTTCACGACTCCGGTCACCGTCAAAGTCTGGGCAACCGCCTCGAATGCCGGCATCAGAATCATCATTGCCGACAGCAATCCTATTACAATGTTCCTTATCTTCATCATAAACCGGATTATTTTAGATGTTCAGTGAAATAATCATGAATCAGATTGACATAGTACTCGCCTCCCATTCCGTGATCGACTCCCGGGAAGACCATCATGTCGAATCTTTTCTTCTTCTTGATAAAGGCATTCACAAGCCTGTAGGTACCGGCAGGGTGCACATTGTCGTCCATATCACCGGTGATGAGCATCAGTCTGCCCTTGAGATTGCCTGCCTTTTCTATATTTGTAGGGACCTTGCATTTGAAACAGCCTCCCTCGTTATCTACTCCGTGGAATGTCTCCGCCCATTGCTGACGATAGATATTGTTGTCATGATTACCGGAAGCAGCCACACCCACCTTGTAGAAGTCCGGACGCTCGAGCATAGCCGCCACAGTCATGAAACCGCCGCCGGAATGTCCGTAGATTCCGACCCTCGTACTGTCTGCAAACGGATATCTTTCTGCTATCTGACGCACTACCGCATAATCATCATCAAGCGGATAATCCCTGAGATTGCCATATCCGTAGCAATGGAAGGCCTTGCCTCTGTAAGGACCGCTGCCCCTGTATGAGAAATTGATCACTACGAAGCCGCGTTCTGCCAGCGTCTGGTTGTCATTCTCATCAAAATAGAACTGCTGCGGTACCTGATCGTCCTGCGGACCGGGATAGACGCTGCTTATTATAGGATATTTCCTGCCTTCCTCTATATTGAGAGGGGTATATACAACACCATAAAGGTCTGTCACGCCATCAGCGGCCTTCACAGATATCACCTCAGGGTATCTCCAGCCCTTGGCAATAGCTTCAGAGGCATCTGCAGCAGGAAGCACGAAACGGACTTTGCCCTTGCGGTCCACAACCTGACGACACGGGGCACAATCCATTCTTGAATATGTATCCTCTATATATTTACCTCCCGGAGAGAACTTAATGCTATGGTGTCCGTTGCCCGGAGTGAGAAGCCTTACCGGGAATCTGCCGTCCATATCGGCCTCGTAATAGAATCTATAATGAGGATTCACGCCCTCCTCCCTGCCGTAGCCTTCAAAAACGACCTTTCTCTGGAGAGTATCTATCCTGACAATGTTTCCGCAGACAAAATCCTCGTCAGTAAGCTCGTTCCTGAGGTTGCCTTCGCCATCGTAAAGGTACCAGCGGCCCTTGCCCGTACGGTCCGACCACCAGAGGATATCCTTTCCGTCGTTGAGCACATGATATGAGAACAGCTGCTCGTTGTAATGCGGACTGCAGACCTCGCTGATAAGAGTCTTCACGCTTCTGTCCATGACATCAATGCGGCAGAAGTCCAGAGTGTCGCATGTCCTGCTGATGCGCAAGAGATAGGCATACCTGTCTGTATGAGGGAAATATCTAAGCATAGGAAGCTTGATGATCTGGTCCTCATAGCGTCCCATATCTATCTTGTAGAGCTTTCCGCTGTCAGCATCGGCAAGCATCACATCGTATCTGACCACGCCTGTATCTCCCGGCATGGCAAACTTATAGGTCTTTGCCACAGGGCGAGGCTCTGCAAGACTATTGACCAGAGTAAGGGTCTCAACGCTACGCCAGTCCTCTCTGATCATCAGCCTCTTATGGCTGTTTCCCACCCATTTTCCTATTACACTTGAGCGCTTGTCTGCAGCTATGTCTCTTCTTCCGCTTGAAGAATATGAGAACCATTGCTGGCCGTCGTTGCTGAGTCTTGTGCTGTCGCCTTTCGCATCATACAGCCACAGGTCATGCCCCACAGCAGTCACATAAAACGTGCTGTCTGCGGTGAAATCCTTGTTGTAATCGTGTCTGGATGATGTACGCTTTCTCTCCGGAGCCTCTGACTTCACGAGAGATTTTCTGCGTATGTCGTATCTGAAATATTCTTTCTTGAAAGAGAAGCCGAAGCTATAGACATCATCTTTGTCGAAATCAAGAACACCTATACGGAGATCTTCTGGCGTTGCCCCCCCCTTTGAGATTTTATTGAGGCTTGCCGCAAATTCATCATTGTCGAACATACGGATCTGCTTCCAGTTTCGGGTATCTACCAGATAATACACCCTTCTGCCATCCTCCTGCGGCGTGTATGTGAAATACCTTCCGTCAATCCACTTGACATCCATATAACTGTTCCTGATAAGTTTGGACATATCCTCCAATGAAAGAGGTGTTTCTGCATAAACCTCTGTCATTGAAATAACAGAAACAATAAGTACTGATATGTATAGAATTCGTTTCACGGTCAGTCTAAATTAAAAAACCACGGACAAAGAAACAGTCCGCAGTTTTGCAAATATACACAAAAATCAACTTACAGCAAGGGCTTGGCATAATTTTCAACAATTCAAAATAACATTTTTCTGTTTTTATACGTTTTTGAGAAAAATTTAAGCAGTTTCTTATTATCTTTGTCTTCTTATGAAACTATCAGAGCTCAGAACAGGTGAAAGAGGCGTGATCGTCAAGGTTAACGGTCACGGAGGTTTCCGTAAGCGCATCAAGGAGATGGGCTTTGTCAAGGGAAACAAGGTGAAGGTGATAATGAATGCGCCTCTGAGGGACCCCATAGAATACGAAATAATAGGATACAAGATATCGCTCAGACGCGAGCAGGCAAAGCAGATTGAAGTCATAAGCGAGGCTGAGGCAAAGCTCATGATGTCGTCTCAGGAAAATCTCTCAGCCTTGGAGGGGGATGATGAATATATTGAAAGGCTTGCAGCTGAAAGACGCAGAACAATAAAAGTAGCCCTTGTAGGCAATCCCAACTGCGGAAAGACTTCTCTGTTCAACGTAGCCTCCGGAAGTCATGAACACGTAGGTAACTACAGCGGAGTGACCGTAGATGCAAAAGAAGGAGTCTTCGAACACGGCGGTTATCGTTTCATTCTGACTGACCTTCCCGGCACATACTCACTTTCCGCATACAGTCCCGAAGAACTCTACGTACGCAAAAGTCTTATTGAAGACATGCCGGATGTGGTGATAAATGTAGTGGACGCATCCAATCTACAGCGGAATCTGTATCTGACCACCCAGCTCATCGACATGAATCTTCGGGTGGTGATGGCCCTGAATATGTATGATGAGCTTAACGCCAATGGTGACAAGCTGGATATCAAACAGTTAGGTTATCTTCTCGGAATGCCGATAATCCCGACTGTCAGCCGTACGGGAGATGGTATAGAAACCCTGTTCGACACAGTGATACGTATCTATGAGCAGACCGACCCCCATCTTGCACGTCATATCCATATCAATCACGGATCTGAAGTCGAACAGAGCATAGGCCGCATCAAGAAGCTCATTTCCAAGACAGAAGACATCCGATATAAATATTCCACCCGATACCTTGCCATCAAATACCTTGAGAACGACAAGGAAATAGAATCTCTGGTGGAGTCTCTGGGCAACCGCGACGAAATCATTGCAGCAAGATTTGAAGAGAACACCCGTATCCGCGGACTGTTGGGCTCAGGGCTCGAATCTTCAATGGTAGATGCCAAATATGCATTCGTCCAGGGAGCATTGGCGGAAACATATACCCGGAACAGCAGCAAGGTAAGAGGCAACCGTCTGACAGACAAAATAGATGCCATCGTAACAAACAGATGGCTCGCATTCCCGATATTCTTCCTGCTTCTTTACGTCGTATTTGACGGAACATTCGTGCTCGGAGAATATCCTATGAGGTGGATCGAGTGGACAATCGACCATTTCGGAGCGTTCGTATCCTCGGCAATGGCTGACGGCTGGTTCAAGGACCTGATGGTGGACGGAATCATTGGAGGCGTGGGAAGCGTCCTGGTATTCCTGCCGAATATTCTTCTGCTGTACCTGTTCATATCCCTGCTGGAGGACTCCGGATATATGGCACGCGCGGCTTTCATAATGGATAGGCTGATGCATAGGATCGGTCTGCACGGCAAGTCATTCATCCCGATGATCATGGGGTTCGGATGCAATGTACCGGCAGTAATGGCCACAAGGACCATCGAGAGCCATAAAAGCAGACTCATCACCATGCTCATAATCCCGCTGATGTCATGCGCAGGACGTATGCCCGTATATATATTGCTTGCGGGTGCATTCTTCCCACGCCGGGCAGGACTCGTACTGCTCGGGCTGTACGCACTGGGCATCGGACTTGCAATTCTGGCTGCAAGAATCATGAGCCGGTTCTTCAAGGAAGACGACCTGCCGTTTGTAATGGAGCTTCCGCCATACCGTATCCCTACAGCCAAATCCATATTCAGACACACCTGGGAAAAGGGACGTCAATATCTTCAGAAAATGAGCGGGGTGATACTTATCTTCTCCGTCATACTATGGTTCCTGAGCTATTTCCCAAATCATAATGCATATGATACGATACAGGAGCAGCAGGAACACTCGTTCATCGGATACGTGGGCAAGGCAATGGAGCCCATACTGACTCCTCTTGGATTTGACTGGAGAATGGGAGTGGGAATCGTCGCAGGTGTAGGAGCAAAGGAGCTGGTGGTCAGCACTTTGGGAGTAATGTATGCGGACGAAGGAGGTCCTGACGATGCGGCTGGAAACGATGACATAGCGGAAGATATTGCAGCAGCGGACAAGACTGCAGAGACGGATGCCGGTGAGACGCGTCTGCAGAAAGCTCTGCTGAAATCTGTGACTCCGGCGGGCGCGCTCGCATATATGGTTTTCATCCTGCTGTATTTTCCTTGCATAGCTACGTTCATAGCCATCAAGAACGAGAGCGGCGGGTGGAAATGGGCTATATACACTGCCATCTACACCATATTTCTGGCATGGATTGCTGCCTTCATCACATTCCGCATCGCCACTCTGATTCTCGCTTGACATCCAAACGGCTGAGCACCAACAACTTAACTCCGATGCCTGCTCCCCAAAGCACGCAGGCATCAGAATTAACACACTGAGTATCAGCGTATTAGACAACAGGGCATTCAGCGAAGATTTGCAGTCTGGTCCACCCAGATGAGTTTTGAGGTATCGTATCCGAGCTTGACTGCCTCCTTCAGCATGACCTCCTTCACATCATCCGGAATATACGGCTCACGCGACAGTATCCAGAGATATTCTGGGCTGCTGCTGCCGACCAAGGCATATCTATAGTCTTCATCGAGCAATAGAATGTTGTAGTCGCTGTAGAAAAACATGAAGAAAGAGACTTTCAGCCATGAGGGATCCTTGATCGGATCCGGTTGCTTGGCCTTACCCTCCGAGACCTTTCTCTTGCCGTCTTTCCAACCGGCATTCAATACTTTGACTTTCCCGTCATCACGAAGAGAATATTCTGCAGTGACATTTGACATACCTCTCTCGAAACGATGATCGAAACGGGCAATCTCATACCACTTGCCCAGATACTTCTTAAGTTTGAATTCAGGAATGGCTTCCTGTATGCGGCCGCTTTGAGCCAACATGAGCCCCGGGAACATGAACGCAGCCAGGGCAAAGGGAATCAGACTTTTCATAACAATTAACCTGTATTTCGTTTTATATTGAAATACAGGTCAGTCAAAAACTATGCGGAAATATCCGTTTAATGGATTTCTATAGTATACACACTTGAAAATTTCTCTCCCGGAGCAAGTGTGTTGATCCAGTCCTTGTCCATATATTCACCTTCGTATCCTGCTCTGTCACAACGGCCATACCATGGTTCCAGACAGATGAACGGTGCATTCTTGGTCGGAGGCGACCATATGCCGACAACCGGCGCATTGAAATCGAGTGTAAGCCACTTCGAACGGTCATTCCTATGCAGGGTGACCCTTGAAATCTGACTGTCCTGAAGCATTATCGTATCAATGCTGTCGAAGGTAGTCCTGGTCAAGGGATACATACCGTCCGCAGGAAAAACGAAAGGATACTTGGTTTCAGCATCCACGCAACCCTTCTCCTTTATACGGATGCACTGAAGATTTTCTGTACGGTCATAACTCAGGAATCCCCTATCCTCTGCCTGTGGGTCATAATCCGGATAGAAGAAAGCAGGGTGCGCGCCAATCTGGAAACACATCTTCTTGTCCGATGGATTTATCACTTCCCAAATGACATCGATCTTGTTGTCATGAAGTCTATAGGCAATCTCCAGCACAAAAGGATAAGGATATCTCTGAAGAGTCTCTTCCGAAGACTCCAGTCTGTATCTCACTTCAGTCTGTGATGCCTCAACGCACACAAAATCCATATCACGGGCAAATCCGTGCTGGCCCAGACGGTATTCCTGGCCGTCCACCCTGTAACGCCCTTCCCAGACGCTGCCGACTATAGGAAACAGTACAGGAGAACGCCTGCCCCAATAAGCAGGATCGCCCTGCCACAGATATTCAACACCATTCCTGATGATATTCTGGAGCTCCGCTCCGTGATCGCTGACATTGACCGTCAGAATTTCATTGCTGAGAGTATGCATATCGAAATGTTTTTGCGAAGATAAGTAAAAAGCCTGACTTACGATACCATCAAGATATAAAAGAAAAACGGAAGCAGGTTGTTCTGCTTCCGTCGTTGAGTGCGGTGGGCGAGACTCGAACTCGCACAGGATTACTCCCACTACCCCCTCAAAGTAGCGTGTCTACCATTTCACCACCACCGCTTTTGAATTGGGATTGCAAAGGTACGACAAAAAATTAAACTTCCAAACTTTTTGTAGATTTTTTGTAGATTTTTTTTGAATTCGAGTTCTCTTTCGCGTTTGTTCCGGCATTTATCTGACCCGTCTCACCCGCTTGAAACCGACTATAAGATTGAACGACGCTGAACGAAAAGACCACAGAAACTTATTGGATATTAAAGATTTATTTGTATCTTTGCGCGCTTTCTCTCGAGAAGGGAAACATAGGTAATATTTATTAATTTATTAAAACAGATTCACAATGGCTGTTAAAATTCGTCTTCAGCGCCACGGAAAGAAGAATTTCGCATTCTTCCACATTGTTGTGGCTGACACACGCGCACCTCGCGATGGTCGTTTCATCGAGCAGATCGGCTCTTACAATCCAAACACTAACCCTGCAACTGTAGTTCTCAACTTCGAGCGCGCACTTGCATGGCTTAACGTAGGTGCACAGCCTACACTTACTGCAAAGCGTATCCTCTCATACGAGGGTGTTCTTCTTGCTAAGCACCTTGAGGGTGGTGTAAAGAAGGGCGCACTTACTCAGGAGCAGGCTGACGCTAAGCTCGCTGCTTGGAAGGCTGAGAAGGCTGCGAAGATCAACGCAAAGAAAGAGGGTCTTAGCAAGGAAGCTGCAGCTGCTTACAAGGCTGCTGTAGAGGCTGAAGCTAAGGTAAATCAGGAGAGAGCTGAGGCTATCGCAAAGAGAAAGGCTGAGGCTGAAGAGGCTGCACGCGCTGCTGCTGAGGCTGCGGCTGCTGAAGCTGCTGCACAGGCTGCAGAGGCTGAGGAGACACCAGCAGAGTAATTCCGGCATGGCAGGCAGAGCGGCAAATATGTCGATTGATGACCTGCAGCAGGTAGCTCAGGTGCTGAAATCCAACGGCACCGATGGAGAACTCGTATTGGGTTTCCGCGATATCGCTCCTGAAGATATCGACTTAAAAGAACCGGTGTTCATCATTTTTGATGGACTGCCGGTTCCTTTTTTTATTGAATCATTCACAAAAAGAGGCAATACAAAGGCTCTGGTACATCTTACTGACATCTGTTCGATGGAGGACGTGGAAGAGATTGCAGGCAAAGCCGTCTATATTGCCGAAGACAATATGCCGCAGATGACCTTGGAAGAGGATGGATTCGCGGCACTTGTGGGATGGTTTGTACTGACTCCTGCCCAGATGCCTGAAAACGAAGAAGAAGATGGCGATCTATATGAAGTGGGAGAGATCACAGACTTCATGGACATCCCGAATAATCCTTGTATAGAGGTCGAAACAGAAAATGGAGCAGTAATCATACCGCTCCATGAAGATCTGATTCTGTCTGTTGACCCCGAAAATCAGGAAATCATAATGCAGATTCCTGCGGGCCTGATTTAATTAGATTCTATCCTTTACGATGAAATAGTACACTGCAAGGCCGATCCAGCTGAAGCAGAGAAGACCCAATGTAAGAAGAATCTTGATGACATTGTCAACGCTTGTCTTTGACCATACGTCCTTGATGCACCAGAAACAGCAGATGACTCCTACGAGCCAGATAATAAATGTAATCATAATAATAGTTGTTTAGTTGATATTAATGTAGTTATTCTTCTTTAATACTGATTTTTGCAAGCATATTGTCCATACATACGGCAGTCGGTATATCCTTGCCGGCTGGGCCTTCAATCTCAAACCTGACCTTATCCACAGATCCGAGTTTACTCAGGTCAAACACTGTCCACGCAGTAACTACAGAATCTTTATTTGTAGTATATTCAGCCAATTTGATTTCCGCCACATCGGTTTTTTGGTCAGCGAGATAGCCGGTAGCCCTCAATATAAGCTGATCACCTGGCACAAAGGTCTCCTTTATGGACTTTTCCACAGCTACGGTATTGGTCACAAAAACGGCCTGCATCGCACAAGTTGCCATCATGTCCGATGAAGACTGGAATGCGAACTGCATATGGTCAGCAGGCATATCTGATGTCTGACAGAACACCGCATATTTATTCTTTACCGATTTCGGTACCCTTACATTCGCCCTATACTGATTATTCGTAAGGTCATCTGTCTTTCCTGATTCCGGTGTCGAAAGACATGACATGATGAATCCACCTCTGAATTCTGAGGACTTCTCATCTACCTTATGATAGAATGCCAGATAATCCCAGGTAATACCGAGTTTGTACTTTGTATCAAAGAACAGACTGTCATCTCCGAATTCCTCATCATAATAATCAAACGAAGCATTTGCCACGTACGATGTAGAAAACGCGTCATCAAGACATGAAACAGCTGTAAATAAAATTATAAATGCCAAAAGTAATTTTCTCATAATCATTAATCCAAAAAATTATTAAATATGTATCTCAGCCACAAATGCAGCAGGACCTGTAAGCCAGACATTCTCCGCTGACCAGCCCTCAGACTTTATCACATCAAAGGATACCGCAAGAATATCCCTTTTTGCATATACGGTGTACATCGCATTGATATCTCCGTTTTCGTTCTCACTTATTCTCGGACGCACCCCGTGAGCATAGGATGCCATAGCAGAAGCCACTATACCGGTACCACATGCAAATGTCTCATCCTCAACACCTTTCTCGTACGTGCGCACCTTGATGGCACCCTCTCCCACCGACTCAACGAAATTGACATTCGCTCCAATAGGTTCGAGTTCATGTCCTTTGTATCTGATAGTCCTTCCCTCGTGGACAATATCATACGAATCCAGTCCCTCTACGAAACGTACATAATGTCGCGTCCCTGTATCGAGAAAATATCCCGAAGATGGCACATTCACTCCCCCAAGCCTGTCGTAATGAGTCATGCCGATGACATCCTTCATCTTGAGTTTCACAGTCTTGACACCATGATCGTCCTTGATGATGTTAGCCTTATGGAAACCGTCAGCTGCATCGAAATCAAAATGGCTTATACCTCTATCGGCGGCAAATGCCACTACACAACGTCCTCCGTTTCCGCACATCATGCCTCCGGATCCGTCCGAATTGTAATATGCCATACGGAAATCGTATTTATCGCTGTTCTCCAGCAACATCACACCGTCCGCACCCACGCCATAACGTCTGTCGCATAATTCCGCGATAGACTTGCTCCAGCCATGAGCATACAGCACCCCGTCCGTCTCGGTAAGGTGACCATCTCTATTGTCGGCAATCAGGAAGTCGTTTCCCGCGCCCTGGTACTTGTAGAATATCATTTCGTTCGTTTTGCCTGGCACCTAACACGCTGCCTATCAACGCTTTCCAGAAAGGCGATTCCCCCGCGCCGGGGAATCGATTTTCAGTAAGCGACTGATTCTCAACGAGTTGAGCGCCAGCAGTTTAACAGTCTTTAAGGAGGGAAGCCAGCAGTTTGACACCCTCGGTTATCTTCTCGCGGGTCATAAACGAGAAATTCATTCGCATAGTATTCTTTCCACTTCCGTCCGGGTGGAAGAATTCACCTGCTACATATGCCACTCCTGCATCCAAGGCGGTATCGTAGAATTTCACGGCATCAAAGCCCTCCGGCATGGTCAGGAAGAGGAACAGACCGCCTTCAGGATGAGTCCAGCTGACTCCCTCAGGCATAAATTCCTCCAGAAGATCAAGCAGAAGATCACGCTTGCCCTTATACAATTCTATCGACTTCGCCAGATTCTCATCAAGCTTGCCGCTCTTAAGGAACTCCGCAGCCACATACTGGTCAAAGATAGGCGGACAAAGGTCGAGAGACTGTTTGCACACATATATCTTGTCCAATATGTCTGGATGAGCAATCGCCCAGCCCAGACGGAAACCCGGAGCGAAAATCTTGGAGAATGACCCGAGATGAATCACACGGTCCGGAGAAAGAGAGTACATTGTCGGAAGATGCTCCCCCTCATAACGCAATTCCCTGTACGGACTGTCCTCCACTATCAGGAAGTCATACCGGTCCGCAAGTTCCACGAGCATCTGCCTTTCCTGCAGGGTAAGTGACTCCCCTGAAGGATTCTGGAAATCAGGAATCATATACAGAAACTTTACCTGCTTTCCCTCAGCCTTCACCTGTTCGAGTATAGCCACATATGCATCCTGAAACGCCTGGATATCAGACGAATGTGCAACGCCTCTGATATCTGCGCGGTATGAGCGAAAAGACTGGAGAGCTCCCAGATATGACGGACTTGAAGTAAGCACGACATCACCCGGATCCACAAGGATTCTTGTACAGACATCTATGCCCTGCTGTGAGGAAGAGGTGATCTGTACACGTTCCACAGGCACGCCATAGCGCTGGGAGATGGCGTCCCTCAGCTCAGGAACACCTTGGGTTGCGCCATATTGGAAGGCCTTGCCACGATATTTGTCAATGACTTCGGACATAGTCTCCCGGATAGCCTCAAGCGGGAATGTGTCAGCCGACGGGTAACCTCCTGCAAAAGAATATATTGCATTCAGATCCACCCTCTTGAAGATTTCTCTTACAGGAGAGCGGAAGAATGAACTTACGTCTTTTGAAAACTTTTCGCTGTGCATATTATCTGAGCATATCCTCCAATGTGATCGAGCCGGAAGTCTTCTCATCACGATATTTCACGATGACCGGACAATAAAGATGAATACCTTGCTCTGCGCCAGGTCCTTTGCTGACAGGACGGCTGCCCGCCACCACCACTGCACCTTCAGGCACAATAATCTGTCCGTTCTCATTTGCACGGATATATTCACCGGTTGTAGCATCGTACAATGCAGTAGATGCATTGATGATGACACCGGTACCGATGACAGCATTCTGCTTTACTATGGTTCCTTCGTATATACCGCAGTTTCCTCCGATGAATACATTATCTTCGATAATCACAGGAAGCGCACCGACTGGTTCAAGCACACCGCCGAGCTGAGAGGCTGCAGACAGATGCACATGCTTTCCGACCTGTGCACACGAACCTACAAGTGCGTGCGAATCGATCATCGTACCCTCATCCACATATGCTCCTATATTGACATATGCCGGCGGCATCATTATCACAGATGGAGCGAGATACGCACCTGTACGTACACTGCTTCCTCCGGGAACAATTCTCACACCGTTCTCTACAGTGAATTTCCTGACAGGAATAGTATCCTTGTCCAGGAAGCTGAACTGTCCCTGTGACATATCCGCAAGCTTGCCTAAACGGAAACCGCTCAGAATAATCTCCTTCACCCAAGAGTTCACTTTCCACTCGCCGTTTACTTTCTCTGCGACCCTGACTTCACCGCGCTCCAATGCGGCAATAGTCTCATTAAATTTTACTATATCGCTCATTTTCAATTCTTTACAATAATCCCAAATCCTTGATAGTTTCTACCATAAGGTCATAAGTCTTCCTCTGGCAAGGCACAAGCGGCAGACGACATTCGTTGGCAATCAGTCCCATAGCGGCAAGCGCAGCCTTTGCTGGGATAGGATTGCTCTCCACGAAACAGTTTCTGAACAGAGGCGAGAGCTTTTCGTGATACATGGCAGCCTTTTCCACCTTGCCTTCCAGCATCGCATGAGCAAGCTTGACACATGGCTTAGGTGCAATATTGGATGCCACACTGATGATGCCGTCAGCACCCTCCTTCATGAGCGGAAACGTCTCGTCGTCATTTCCGCTCAGCACAAGAAAGCCTTCCGGACGTTCATTGATAATCTGAAGGATCTGCCCGCGGTTGCTTGAGGCCTCCTTGATGGCAATGATATTGTCTATCTGAGCCAGTCTGAGTGTGGTCTCCGCTGTCATGTTCGCACCTGTACGACCTGGCACATTATATAATATTATTGGCTTTTCAGTACACTCTGCCACTGCCTTATAATATTGATACATACCTTCCTGAGGGGGTTTGTTGTAATATGGCACGACTACCAGGAATGCATCCACCCCATGTGGTTCGAGCAACTTTATGTTTGCTATGGTATGATCCAACGAATTTGTGCCCACTCCTGCGATTATCGGAAGACCTGCAGCATGCTCATTGGTGAGATGAAGAATCTTTATCTTCTCCTCGTCTGTCAGGCAGGGAGTCTCCCCTGTGGTACCAAGCGGAACAAGGAAATCGATTCCGCCCGCTACCTGTCTGTCCACCAACGCTGCAAAGGCATCGTAGTCGACTTCTCCGTTACGGAATGGGGTTATGAGAGCTGTTCCACAGCCTCTGAATCTTGAAATATCCATTTTCATTATTTTATTACTGAAACCTGATTCATTTCACAGATCTCAGAATTTTAATAGTAATTCACGAAACTCATGCACTCCTGAAAGCCCGTCTGTCATCAGAGCGGCTTCTACGGCCCCTGCTGCGAATCCTTCTCTCGAGAATGCCTCGTGAGTCATGGTAATTCGATCATTCAGACCTTCAAAGCCGATTGTGTGAATACCCGGTATCTCACCACAGCGCACTGACTGGATATCCGTCTTCACATCCATGTTTTCATCAACGAGGTCAGCCAGGCTTCTTGCGGTACCGCTCGGCGCATCCAGTTTGTGGCAATGATGCTTCTCGACCATATAAGGGCTGTATCCGCCCGTCTTTCCAAGCATTCTGGAAATATAGTCAGTAACTGCAAAGAACACATTTACTCCTATAGAATAGTTCGACGCCCATATCATCGGGGTACCACATTTCTCGAAATATGCAATCACTTCTTCCTTGATATCCGCCCATCCGGTAGTGCCCACTACCACAGCTCCGAAGTTTTCTGCAAGAAATCTGTAGTTCGCCCTGAAAGCTGCTGGAGTAGTAAAGTCAATACAGACGCATTCCTTTGCAAGAGCGGGATCTGTCTCTGTGACTGCTTCGCTCCAGCCGGCATATTCCAGACCACGGGAAAGGATGATCTGCTCGATCATTCTGCCCATCTTTCCGTAGCCGCTTATAAATAGTTTCATATCGCGAATGTTATCTTTCTATTTAACGTTTGGGTGACTTGAGTTCTGACGATGGTTGATGAAGTAATATGAAACTTACACGTTTCCCTCTCCCTAAATCCCTCTCCTCGGGAGAGGGACTTTCCCTCGCTTCGCTCAAATCGCGAATGTTATCTTTCTATTTAATGTTTGGGTGACTTGAGTTCTGACGATGGTGGGTGAAGTAATATGAAACTTCTTCGTTGCCCTCTCCCTAAATCCCTCTCCTCGGGAGAGGGACTTTCCCTCGCTTCGCTCAAATCGCTAATGTTATCTTTCTATTTAACGTTTGGGTGACCTGAGTTCTGACGATGGTGGGTGAAGAAATATGAAACTTACACGTTTCCCTCTCCCTAAATCCCTCTCCTCGGGAGAGGGACTTTCCCTCGCTTCGCTCAAATCGCGAATGTTATCTTTCTTTTTAATGTTTTGTTAGAACTCAGGAAGTTCTTCAGGCTGTTCAAACAGATGACGATGCAGGTCGCATACCACCTCGTTAAGTTCCTCTCGATCAACGACAAAACTGATATTCACAAACGACGCACCCTGTGAGATCATATACACATTACACTTCTTGAGCGGAGTAAATGTCTTCTTGAGCATTCCGTTAAGCTTCACAATATTCTTTCCGATCACCGACACCTGGGACTTGTCGTCATCAACTATCACATCTGCAAACTCCGAAAGTTCCGACACTACTGAATCAATATTCTGAGACGCGTCCACCGTAACGGAAATATTTGCTTCTGAGGTACTTATGAGATCAACAGACACCTTGCTCTCGCTGAAGATCTCGAACACGCGGCGAAGGAAGCCGGAAGTGTTGATCATCTTTGTAGAAAAGATGTTGATCACCTTGATGTTTTCCTTGAATGAAACTGATTTGACTCCATCCTCAATAAGCTCGTTACGGAGAATTGCCGTTCCTTTGCCGGAAGGATTCATCGAATTAAGCACATATATCGGAATATTCTTCTTCACTGCTGGTTCGATAGTCAGCGGGTGTAATACCTTCGCTCCAAAATGTGCCATCTCGGCAGCCTCCTCGAAAGATATCTGCTCGAGGCTCTTGGTGTTAGGCACATAACGGGGATCTGCAGTGCGGACACCATCCACATCAGTCCATATTTCTATCTTTTCTGCATCTACTGCCATGCCTATCAGAGAAGCTGAATAGTCAGAACCGCCTCGTCCGAGTACTGTAGGCTCTCCTTCTGCTGTAACTCCCACAAATCCCTGAGTGATAATGGCATCCATTCCTTCATATGCTTCCGACACAACTCCCGGTACCTTGGCTGCTATTGCATCCATATCAGGTTCACCCTTGAGATATGAGTCGCTTGTCATCATCATGCTGCGAGCGTCCACCCACTTGGTCCTGATTCCTTTTGAGTTCATCGCATATGCTATTATGCTTGATGAGAGATACTCGCCTGTAGAAATTATGACAGCCTTGTTACGGTCTGAAAGTTCTCCCAATGAGCATACTGCCATAGCAAGATTGTCCAGACCGTCGCACAGTTCATTCACTCTTGCCACTGCCTCATCCTTGAGCATGCTCTGTGATAGAAGTTCAGCAGCCAGATCGACATGGCGCTTTCGGAGCTGACAGAGCAAGTCTTTTGTTTCGGGGAGATTTCTTGCTGCAGCTGCTTCTGATATTCTGTAGAGCAGGTCTGTAATCTTTGAAAGCGCAGATACTACTACCACCGGCTTCTGGTCAAGTCTTCCACCGATGATGAAGATTGTTCGGGTGATGGCTTCAAAGTTTGCGACGGATGTGCCGCCGAATTTCATTACGATCATATTGTTAACGTTGTTTTATATGTTCTTTGTTGGTGTGTCTATCTCTTTTGTGTCTGTTGTTCAGGCATATGATCAAAGTTTACGTTACCCTCCTCCTAAATCCTCCTCCTCGGGAGGAGGACTTGCTTTCGCTTCGCTCATATGGTTAACGTTGTTTTATATGTTCAATATTGGTGTGTCTATCTCTTTTGTGTCTGTTGTACAGGCATATGATAATGTTTACGTTACCCTCCTCCTAAATCCTCCTCCTCGGGAGGAGGACTTGCTTTCGCTTCGCTCATATTGTTAACGTTGTTTTATATGTTCAATGTTGGTGTGTCTTATATGTTCAAATATCCTTATGTAGTTGGATACGGCAGTCTGAAGGTCAGACAGACGGATATGCTCGTCCGGACGATGAGCCACCAGGATCGAACCCGGGCCACAAAGTATCTTGTGAGGGATATTTGTAAGCTGTGGCGCATCACTTCCGAACGACACAGGCTTGGTCTCAAATCCATCAAACGTCTCATATTCAGTCGGGCAGTCTCCTCCGAACGCCTTTACCGTCATTGCCACCTGCCATGGAGCCACATCCTTTGCCACCACATCGGATCCATCCTGGACCTTCGACCTTCCGAATCGTAGCCTCGCATCCGGTCCTGCAATATTCTTCATTACATTACAAACAATCTCATCAGACTCGAAAGTCGTTCTGAAATACACCCTGCATGTCAATTCCGGACTAAGAATATTCTGAGGATTGTCACTGACCAGTTTACCTATATTATACGTAGTCTCACCCAGTATCTCATCATAAGGGAACCTGATGCTGCGGAGTGCATTCATAAAGTCGTTGAACATTTCAATTGCACTCTGTCCTTGCTCAGGATATCCCGAATGGAAAGCCTTGCCTGTGAATGTAACTTCAAAAGACTTCGTACCCTTCGCCGCTGTCGCCATGCAGTTATCCGTCGGCTCACCTACCACTACCCAAAGAGGAGATGTCCCGACTGCGCTCGAGATGACAGAATTGTATGCCTTCGCTCCGAATGAGCCGGTCTCTTCTCCTGCGAGAAGTAAAAGTCCGAAACCGTCATATCCCTTGGCTTCCAAAGCTTTACATGCTTCCCACATTGCGAAAATCTGGCCTTTCGCATCACATGTACCACGACCTGTCACCATATCCTGATCATCAGGACAGACCTCCGGTGAGATATACGGAGGCACGGTATCTAGATGGGTACAGAACAACACTCCCGGTGTACCCCATGAGAAAAGCAGATTCTGAGGAAGTTTGCATCCGTCAGGAACATCAGCCTTCATGGACTCAACATCGAAACGCGTCAAGATGTTCTTCTGTGTGAGCAAACGCTCAGCAAGAAAATCAGCAAACTCCCTCTCCCTACCGGAAGTGGAGTCTAATGCAAGCATCTGATTGAATAGAGCGATATCCATAACAACAAAAACACACTAACGCATTCAGTGCAAATATACGCAAAATTACAATAGGTATATCGCGAATGGAGATTTTTGTTAACTTCGCGAATATGATGAAAAAATTATTTATACTTCTGATGTTGGCAACAGGTTGCCAGGTCAGTTACCCCGAGGTCATACATCTTGAGGGCGGTAAACTTCACATTCAGGGAATAGCTCTGGACAAAAAGGACAAATGCCTTTACAGTTCATTCACAAGTTCATTCTTCAAGAGCGATTTAGAAGGAAACCTCATTGGTTCAGTGACTGGAATCAACGGCCATCTCGGAGCAATGACATACGACGAAAAAGAGAAGAAAGTCTATGCCTCCCTTGAAATCAAAGATGACGAAATCGGGAACGTCATTGCCGACGCATTGGGCGCCGTACGACATGAAAAGGAAGCAAGCCGTTTCTATGTTGCTGAAATTGACGTACGTAAAATAGACCGTCTCGATGTTCCGTTTGAAGAGGCCATAACCCTCCATGCAATAGATGAGGTCGCCAAAGACTATCTCGACACTGTGGAAGTGAACGGTGCCAGGCTGGAACACAAATATGGTTGCTCAGGAATGGACGGTGTTGCAATCGCACCTGGTTTCGGATCTGACAGTAAAGAGAAGTACCTTTATGTGGCATATGGCATATATGGTGACACGACACGTATAGACAATGACTATAATATACTTCTCTGTTTTGTGATGGAGGATCTGAAGAAGCCTATTCACAAGTACTTCGTAAAGACCGGCAACACAAGATACGGCGTTCAGAATATGACATACGACGCTCATAGCGAAAATCTCTATCTTGCTGTGTATAAAGGCAATAAGTCACAATATCCGAACTACAGCCTGTTTACACTGGATATAAATCAGAAGCCATTTATCGGAAAGCTGGAAGGAGTGCCATATGAAGAAAACGAGGTAGAACAGGTAGCCGTAACAGAAGCGTCTCATTTTCCATGGGGCAGCACCGGACTGTACTCGTTCGGAGACGGCAGATGGTATGTAAGCAAGAAAGGGAAGAAAGACGGCATAGAATTCAGCGACGTGACCCTTTTCAACTCGTTGGAAGAGTAATACAAAAAAACCTTTCCAAAATTTGGAAAGGTTTTTTGTTTGTGGAGATAGTCGGAGTCGAACCGACGACCCCCTGCTTGCAAAGCAGGTGCTCTAGCCAACTGAGCTATACCCCCATGCTTGGTAGTCCCGAGCAGACTTGAACTGCTGACCCCTACATTATCAGTGTAGTGCTCTAACCAACTGAGCTACGGGACTGTATGGAAAAAAGACTGAATCATACTGCGAAGCTCCATTCGAACCTCGTCTCACTACCAACCGAAAAGCTCGTGTCAATAACGCGCTCCAAAAAGGAGGTGTTCCAGCCACACCTTCCGGTACGGCTACCTTGTTACGACTTAGCCCCAGTCACCAGTTTCGCCCTAGGTCGCTCCTCGCGGTCACGAACTTCAGGCGCCCCCGGCT
>SUYR01000044.1 GCA_015060335.1 Bacteroidales bacterium
CCGCGATAAGGGTACTGACCGAAGAATGTCTCGATGCCGAGAAGAAACGAATTATTCACAAGCATCTCAGGACTGTTCCCGAAGAAGAATTCATGAAAGACATTACTATTCCTCCAGCATGGGTCGGTAAGATAATGATGGAAATCTGGAACAACTGATCCTTTTAATCCAAGGTTTTGGCCCGCTCGGCCATGCAACTCTCTGGCTAAGTCTCACAAGATTCCTGGCATTGGATACGCCGGGACGCATTTCATGGAAAGGTGCTCAATCTGGGCACCTTAAATTTTAGACTACGTTACAACATTTGCTGATAGCTATCCGTAATAAGCGTATTCTATGTAGGTGTTAACGCGAAACGGCTATGGCAATGGAATATATTCTTACTAAAGGTGAATGCTACCTTGAACGTTGTTCAAAAAATCATTATGAGGTATATCATATCCTGAAGGACTCAGATGACCTTAAGGATGTGGAATATGAGTCAATCATGATTACCCCTGAGAAGATCTACAATCGAGGCACGATGACGGAACCATATCCTTTCTGCTGTTCTTCGTTCAAGAAGGTCTCCCCAGCCCTTCTTGATCTGATAGAGAATACCAGCAAGGGTTTTGAGAAAGAGGTAAGGCTACTTCTTGATTCTGTCGGATATGATCCGGATGAGGAATTGGCTCCTGGCAAGTGCTTCTCTCTTCAATTCAGAAAGGACCTCTTTGAGTTTGCCAGAGTAAATTGGTTCGAGGAGGTTGATGATGAGGCGGTAGGAGTGTGTCCGATCTACGAGCTCGATAAACCAGGCGGGGAGGTACATGGAGAGTACATCGTCATGGCAGACCATGCCCTGTACAAGTTTCGCAGCTGGCTCATCTATGAGAAATACATTGAAAATAATGACAAGTGCTGCTATACATATCAGTCCTCTCTTTTCGATATGATAGATGACATTCTGACACAGCGACTGAAATACTTCTGGAACCTGTTTAGGAAGTATCTCCACACTCAGAATATCAATTGGGAGACAGATACAAGATAGGGACGACTGTCCATGACTGTCGTCCAGTTTGGGGATTAGATGATAGATATGCAGACAGGCAGATTCTATTTCAATGTCAGCGTCTCAAAGGGGGACATGACGGTATTGGAAACTATAAACTATACATGAACATATGAAGGTAATTTTGCTATTGACGATTCTTGCAACAGCAGCCATGACCGCCGTTGCACTGGGTAGCAGGCGCAAGATCATTCGCCTCAGTAATGATCTTGCATTTTTAAAGGATAAGCTTGGCGAAGCCGAAAGGGAGAAAGCATTCTTGACAGACAAACTTTCTCGAGTAAGGTCGGAAGAAGGAGTAGGCGAGAGCACAGTCCTCGCCCTCATAGGGGAGATGGCCAGAATGGACAACAACCTTTACCACATGCAGGATGTGCCGGGACGCAAGCAGGTGATGAAGGCCCTTGACCGTATGAAAGTGTCTCTGCAGGTCGAGGACTACACCATTGTCCCATTGCTTGGCACGGCCTATAGAGAGGGCATGCAGGTCAACGCTGTTTTCGTTCCGGATGAAGGCCTGCCGGAGGGAATTGCAGTCATCACTTCCGTACAAAAGCCGCAGGTGAATCGTAAGGGGAGGATGATTCAGGCGGCAAGTGTGACAGTGGCCCAGAATGTATAACAGATAACTCATAAACAAATATGGACATCAACGGAAAGATCAACAGGGGCATCGACCTCGGAACCACCAATTCGGCCATTGCCGTCATGGAGAACGGTGTTCCCGTCATCAAGAAGAGCAGTACACAGAAAGATACAACTCCTTCTGTCGTATCCATTACCCGCAAGGGCGTCATCCATACCGGTGACACTGCGGCAAACGAGCTTGCAAATCAGGTGCTACGTGCCACCAAGACCTGGAGCGGCCGCTCAGCTGGCACCGACGTATTCAAGGAGTTCAAGCGCACAATGGGTTCGCTGGAGGTATATCGCAGCAAGAACCTTGGAAAGGATTTCACATCACAGCAGCTTTCTGCAGAAATCATAAAGGCGCTTGCTGCCTGTGCAGAAGCAAACGATGGCGGCTGCATCGTAATCTCCGTACCAGCAAAATTTGACGCGACGCAGAAGACTGCAACTGTAGAAGCAGCCAAGATGGCCGGCTTTCAGCATGTTGAGCTCCTTCAGGAGCCGATCGCAGCAGCCATTGCATTCGGTGTGACTACTGGACATAAGGACGGATTCTGGCTTGTATTTGACTTTGGCGGGGGAACGTTCGATGCGGCTCTTCTCCGCGTCGATGGAGGTGTACAGCAGGTCGTGGACACAGAAGGGGACAGCTACCTCGGCGGCAAGGATATCGATTATGCCCTTGTCGACCAGATCCTTCTCCCATATGTCGAGAAGAAGTTCAATGTGGCTAAGATCATTTCTTCGGAAAAGAAGATGGTAATGCTGCGTGAGGCTCTTAAGGTATATGCGGAAAGTGCGAAGGTCGCCCTCTCCACTGCACCTACCGCCGAGGTCCTTTCTGACCTCGGAGAGCTCGGATGTGATGACGATGGAAATGAGATCGAACTGGACCTTACTATCAGCCGGGAGATGGCGTATCCTATCATGGAGCCTTTCTTCAGGAAGGCCATCTTGATCTGCCAGCAGATTCTTGAACGCAACCATCTCGACGGAGACAAGCTCACAAAACTCATACTCGTGGGTGGTCCCACCTATTCCCCATATCTTCGTCAGATGCTGAAGGAAGAAGTCTCTGCCAATGTTGATTCATCTGTAGATCCGATGACCGCCGTCGCCAAGGGAGCGACACTTTATGCTGCGACACGAGATGTACCGGCGGAGCTTAAGGCAACGCCTGACGCTGATGCCGTTGAACTCGAACTCCACTACGACACCATGGCAGCAGGCACTACATCATATCTGGCCGTTAAGGTTAAGAATCAGGAATTTGTTACTGACGGCATGATGGTGGAAGTAGCGCGCGGAGACGGAGCATGGTTAAGCGGCAAGGTAGCATACGAGGATACTGGTATCGTGATAGAACTTATGCTTGTCGAGCACGCGGTCAACAACTTCACCGTATGCTTCTATGACAAGGTGGGACTTCGAGTGAAAGTTACTCCGGATAATCTTACCATCATTCAGGGCACTCAGGTCTCTGCCGCTCCACTCCCATATCATATAGGTTTCGGAGTGTGGGACACTGAAGCAGAACGTCAGGCATATGTACCTTTTATCGGACTTGAGAAGAGTAAGCCGCTGCCGGCTGTAGGTGTAGCTCACGGAAGGAAGACAACTATGAAGCTTGTTCCTGGCGACGATAACACTGTACTCAAGATTCCCGTTTATCAGGCAGCAAGCTACGTTGCTGGCTCTCCTGCATCACTATATGAATACGTGGCTGATGTCATCATTACAGGAGAGGATGTGGAGCAAGAGGTCCCTGCAGGCACAGAGGTAGAGATACTGGTTCATGCAGACAGCAGCGAGATGATGACATTCTCGGTGTCTGTTCCAAGTATCGACGGATACGAGGACATTGTCAAGACACTTGATACATCTCCGCGATTCAGTTCTGACGATGCTGACCGTCTTATTGCCGAGTATGCCGCAAATGCACGCCGCACTCTCGATACGCTTGAATCGGAGGACATTGCCGTAGAAGTTCTCAAGAATCGCCTTCTTGCCCTTAAGCAGGGGCAGCGTCGCACCGAGAAGAAGGCTCTCGTCGAGCAGTACAGAGAACTTCTCAGGGAAATATACAAGCTTGAATGTGATACCGCATGGGATCGCACCATCGTCAAGGTTGAAAGACAGATGGCGTTCCTT
This sequence comes from Bacteroidales bacterium, assembly GCA_015060335.1. Classification (GTDB taxonomy): domain Bacteria; phylum Bacteroidota; class Bacteroidia; order Bacteroidales; family UBA932; genus Cryptobacteroides. The sequence continues at coordinate 3,836 of SUYR01000044.1, forward strand.
AAGCTTCGTGAGATTACATATGGCGACGATAACAGCCGCCGTGCATTCAGCTATCTGGAAGCGTACATCGAAAGTGCGAAGGCAAACCGCGACGTCGCAGCTGCCAAAAACATCCTTGAAGAGCTCTCCCTGTTGAGAATCGATATTGAATGGAAGACACGCTTACCTATGAATGTAAGATGGTATAATATCAACTTCGATAATATCCAGTGGAAAGATAAGGAACTCGCGCGCAAGTATGTCGACAAGGCGATGGAGCTTATTGAGTCGGAGTTCACAAAGGAGGAGATGAAGGAGGCGCTTCGTCGTATCTACAACATGCGCGAAAGCGTTGAAGAAATCCGCGAAGCCGAAGGCCTCCTTGGTTAATAAAAGAGTTAAAAGAGTATGAACATCAAAGATTTCATCCAGAACAACCCATATAGGGTATTGGGAGTCTTCACAACTGATTCCTCTGGCGTTATTGCGTCGAACAGCAGCAAGATGAAGGCTTTTGCGGCCATCGGAAAGCCCGTCTACTTCCCTCAGGACATGACATGTGTCTTAGGTACCAATCCGGACCGTAGCGGAGCTAATGTAGCTGCCAGCTTGTCTGCCATCGGCCTTCCTAAGGATCGTCTGATCAACGGGCTTTTCTGGTTCATGAATATCACCGAAACCGATGCCGGGGCGCTTACCGCCCTGGCTCAGGACGGCAATCCACTTGAAGCAAGGAAGCTTTGGGAGGAGGGAGAACAGAATATGTCCTCACTCCAGAACCAGCTCATGTGCTGCCTGCTGAAGGATCCGCGTTCGTATTCCAAAGCAATCCAGCTGGCATGGAACCTTTATACAAGTTATGGGAAGGAATTGGTTATGATGCTCAGCAATGGTTTTGAAGTGATATCTTCCGACGAGCTGATGTCAACTTTTCTCTGTGAAATAATCAAGTCTACTGATGGTGACTGCCGTTGGTGGGACAAGGCAGTGGACCGTCATGGTGATGACACTGTGTCGCTCTTATGGGCAGATGCTAAAGCAAGTCACCACATATCCAAGCTTCAGAGCGCACTCAATCTTGCAAAGACCACAGAGATTCATTCTACTGGTGACCACCTGGATATAGCCATGCGACTGATGAGGACTGCAGAGCCCCACCTTAGGGGTCTTAAAGGCATTATAAAGAAGCACTCCATCCTGCTTTCACGTTACTCAACTATCGCCGATGCGGTCTGTGAAGAGGTGCTCGAACGAGAGGTGAGTTATTATAATCGCTCTCTTTGGGAACCAACGTTGAAGAAACGCGTCCTCGTTCTTTTGCGTTTCTGTTACAGATATGCCGCGACAATACGCTTTCGAGAGCGATGCAAGTTGAATATCAACATCACTTTAGGCAGAAAAGAAGATGCACCGCTATTCCCAAACGGGACTCCTGATAACCTGACTTCAAAAGGTGAAAGAAGAATGAGGAATGCTTTGATCTGCGGCATTCTGGAAGGGCTGGAGGAAAATGCCGGATATGGAGACTTCCGCTACTGGAGTGAATTCAAGTGAAAATATCTGAAATAACCTAACGTAGCATTGCGGTAAATTCCTAAAATTGTTAACTTTGCTGATATGCAGATGACAATAGACAGATACCTCAGCTGCGTGGATGCCAAGGAGTCCACAAGAACCACCTATAGAAAGGTCCTGGACAATTTCGCACAATGGGTGGAAGGAAGAGATTGCGCCTATTTTGAATTGACCCAGGCTGACATCATCGCCTACAAGGACAATCTTCTGAAGAACAACAAATCTGCCATGACGGTCAATCTGTACCTCTCTACAATCAGAGGGTTCTACAGATGGCTGGCAGCGGAAGGCATCTGCGACAATATTGCGCAGAATGTCGGAAGCGTACGCACTAATAAATCCACCTTCAGAAGAATGCATCTCGAGAATGAGCAGGGAGCAGAGCTTCTGACAGAAGCATACCTGCCCAAGAGTGTGACTGGTGTGAATCCCGGTGTAACCCAGAAGCTAAGAGACAATGAGAATATCTTAAGCCTTAGGAACTACGCCATGCTCAACTTGATGCTCCGCACAGGCCTTCGTACAATTGAGGTTTCACGCGCAGATGTAGGAGACATTGCTTTCAAGCGTGAAAGGAGAGTTCTGAAAGTGTGGGGCAAGGGACACGCTGAGAAGGATGACTTCGTAGTCCTCACGGATGAGGCATGGATTCCGATAGAGCAATACCTTCAGGAAAGAGGGGATTGCAAGCCTCAGGAGCCATTGTTCGCAACTCATGGACTTGGGCATGCCGGCGGCAGGATGTCAACCAGATCGATACAGGATATCTGCAAGAAGAATCTCAGAGCGATAGGACTGGACGGTCATGAATACTCAGCCCACTCTTTGCGACATACTACAGGAACTCAGATACTGAAGAACGGAGGAACGATGATGGATGTGCAGCAGGTTCTGCGTCATACATCACCATCTACATCTCAGCTGTACGTCAACACTATCATGGAAGAGAAACGTCTTGACGATGCAAGCGAGCAGATCCTGGATGGTTCGTTCAAGGTCAAGTAGGACCTAAATATTTGCGTCAAAACTGCCGCCACCGAAGAAATGTCTTACTTTCGGCAGAATATAATATAGTATATTTTGCCATTTCTGCATTTTTATATATCTTTACGGCAAATTATAACGAGTATGAGCAAAATAGTCGGTAGAAAATCTGAAATAGCAGAACTCAATAAGCTCTATAATAGTGATAGGGCAGAGTTTGTTGTAGTATATGGCCGCAGACGAGTCGGTAAGACGTTTCTTATCAAACAAACCCTCAAGAATCGATTCACATTCCAGCATACAGGTGTTTCTCCAGTAGATCAGGAAGACGATAAGAATCGTATGAAGACTCAGCTTGAAAGTTTTTATTATTCTTTGCTGAGTCATGGACTTGAGGGCTATAAGCAGCCAAAGACATGGATGGAGGCATTCTTTCTGTTACAACAGCTACTCATCAAGCTTGATAAAGGGGAACGTATGCTGATTTTCATAGATGAACTACCGTGGATGGACACGCCTCGGTCAGGTTTCCTTTCTGCTTTCGAAAGTTTTTGGAACGGATGGTGCAATGGTAGGGACAACATTATGCTGGTTGTGTGCGGCAGTGCAACATCATGGATACATGGTAAATTCTTCAAAAATAAAGGAGGACTTTATGGACGCATAACAGCTAATATTAAAGTATGTCCTTTTACACTGAAGGAATGTGAGGAATACTTTGAGAATGAAAACATCGATATCAGCCGATATGATATCGTACAGTCTCACATGGTATTTGGTGGCATTCCATACTACCTCAGTTACTTTGAAAAGGGACTAAGTCTTGAGAAAAATGTAGATAAAATCCTATTTGGCCCACATCCAAGACTCAAAGACGAGTTCAATAGGCTATTTAATGCCATCTTCACCAATGCAGCTGACTGCAAAAAAATCATTCGTCTTTTAGCAAAGAAACATTGCGGATATACACGAGAAGAAATCAGTGAAGCTACTGGCCTCTCCCTCGGTGGAGGTTTGAGTGATACTCTAAAAGCACTTGAAGAGAGTGATTTTATTATACGGTATAATCCCTATGGAATGCCTAAAAATATCGAAAAGTACAAACTCATTGATAACTTCTGTCTATTCTGGGATAAATATGTGGAACCTTCTCAGAAAGAGGCAGATTTCATGTCAGATAATATGACATCTGATATATTGAAATCTTGGAAAGGTGTAGCATTTGAAGAAGTATGCTGGCAACATGTTCCTCAGATCAAGAGAGCATTAGAGGTTGGGGGAGTCAAGTCATCAACATCAATCTGGAATGTTCATGGCGATAATGACAAAGAAGGTGTCCAGATAGACTTAATCATCAAAAGGAATGACAACGTTGTGAATCTTTGCGAAATGAAATTCTCGTCAGCCGAGTATTCGATTTCAAAAGACGAAGACCTTAGGTTACGCAAGAGAATTAATATGCTGAAGGATACACTTCTGAAAAAACAAACTGTCCACCTAACAATGATAACAACATACGGACTATGCCAAAACAAGTATAGTGGCATTGTTCAGAAGTCACTTACTATTGACGATCTCTTTGAATAGCATTATCTCTCCCCTCTTGTATCATTGCGGTAAAATAGTATTTACCGCAATGCTTGTTATATATAATATTTACAGCCACTGCAATAAATAAGGCTGACCACTGGCCAGCCTTCGCACATTCCCTATGTTGTTTTATTTGACGGCTTCCACAGATGCCTTGCGGAACTCCTTCAGGAGTTTTTCAAGTTCAAGTGATGCCTTGCGCGCACGCGTGCCAGCAGCTTTGTTTCCGGCAACGTTCTTCTCAGCATTCTCAGCGAACACTGCCCATTTTGCATTGATCTTTTCAACTAATTCTTTCATGACTTTTATGTTTAATGTGTTTATGAAATGTTCTATTTCTTAGGCCTTATATCTATCTTCAGCTTCATGCCGGTCAGCTTGGCAATCCTGAAGAAG
>SUYR01000022.1 GCA_015060335.1 Bacteroidales bacterium
GAGAAAGTTTCTAAGGCAGAGGCTGAAGCTCTTAAGGCTGCCCTCGAGGAGGCAGGTGCTGAAGTTGAGATTAAATAACTTCATCCCCTTCCCCTAAAGGGAAAAAATCTCAGGTTTAGGGCCAAAACGGCTCTAAACCTTTTTGTCGTAATAAAGTTTTTCTCTATATACAGACAGAAAGCATGTCAAAAAAGACTACAAACCAGCGAATTTCATTCGCATCATCAAAAATCCTTCTTGAGTACCCGGACCTTCTCGAGGTGCAGTTGAAGTCATTCCAGGACTTCTTCCAGCTTGACACTACCCCCGAGAACAGAAAGAATGAAGGTCTGTACCAGGTATTCCAGGAGATTTTTCCAATCGAAGACACAAGGAACAGCTATAAGCTCGAGTTCATCGACTATTTCATTGATCCTCCGCAGTATTCGATTGACGAATGTCTTGAAAGAGGACTTACTTACAACGTCCCCCTCAAGGCGAAACTCCGCCTTTCGTGCAACGATCCTGAGCACGAAGACTTTGACACCAAAGTTCAGGATGTGTACCTCGGAAACATTCCATACATGACTCCAGGTGGTACATTCATCATCAACGGATCAGAGAGAATCATCGTGTCACAGCTTCACCGTTCTCCAGGTGTGTTCTTCGGACAGAGCGTACACGCCAACGGAACAAAGCTTTATTCAGCACGTATCATCCCGTTCAAGGGTTCATGGATTGAGTTTGCTACCGACATCAACAATGTCATGTATGCATACATCGACCGTAAGAAGAAATTACCTGTAACAACCCTCCTCAGGGCCATTGGATTCAACGGCGACAAGGATATCATCGACATCTTCGGGCTTGCTGACGAGATCGAAGTGACAGCAGAAAACCTTAAGGCAAACGAGGGCAGGAAACTTGCGGCAAAGGTACTCAGGACATGGAGTGAGGACTTCGTGGATGAAGATACAGGAGAGGTTATTCCTGTAGAAAGAAGCGAGATCTATGTTGACCGCGGCGAGATCCTCAACGAGGAGACCATCGAAAAGCTTGCTGAGACCGATGTGAAGACAATCCTTCTGCAGAAAGATGAGGCTAACGTAAACGAATATGCAATCATCTACAACACTCTGCAGAAAGACCCTACAAACACAGAGATGGAGGCAGTGAACTATATCTACAAGCAGCTCCGCAACTCAGAACCACCTGATGAAGCGACTGCAAGAGATGTGATCGACAAGCTCTTCTTCTCTGAAAAGAGATATGACCTCGGAGATGTGGGACGTTACAGACTCAACAAGAAGCTGTCCCTCACTATCGACGAGAGCACAAGAGTGCTTACCAACACTGATATGATCGAGATCATCAAGTATCTCATCCAGCTCATCAACTCGAAGGCTGTCGTTGACGATATCGACCACTTGAGCAACAGACGTATCAGAACTGTAGGTGAGCAGCTTGCCAACCAGTTCAGCGTAGGTCTCTCACGTATGGCAAGAACTATCCGCGAGAGAATGAACGTAAGAGACAGCGAGCAGTTTGCTCCGACAGACCTGATCAACGCGAAGACACTTTCTTCAGTGATCAACTCATTCTTCGGAACAAGCCAGTTGTCACAGTTCATGGACCAGACCAACCCGCTGTCTGAAATGACTCACAAGCGTCGTCTTTCGGCCCTCGGTCCGGGAGGTCTCTCAAGAGACCGTGCAGGTTTCGAGGTTCGAGACGTACACTATACACACTACGGCCGTCTCTGCCCTATCGAGACACCGGAAGGACCAAACATCGGTCTTATCTCATCTCTCTGCGTTTACGCAAGAATCAACGATCTCGGATTCATCGAGACTCCATACCGTAAGGTAGAAGGCGGTAAGGTAAATCTCAGCTCAGACGGCTGGATGTACATGAGCGCCGAGGAGGAAGAGAACCAGATGGTATCACTCGCAAAGGTGAAGATGGATGAGGATGGAAACATCCTTGAAGACAGAATCCAGTGCCGTCTCGGTGCTGACTTCCCTGTAGTTACAAAGGAAGAGGTAAACTTCATGGACGTTGCTCCTAACCAGATTGCTTCAGTAGCGGCATCCCTCATTCCATTCCTTGAGCATGATGACGCCCACCGTGCACTCATGGGAGCGAACATGATGCGCCAGGCAGTTCCACTTCTCAACCCTGAATCTCCTATCGTAGGTACAGGTCTCGAGGAAAGAGTCTGCCAGGATTCAAGAACTCAGATCAAGGCCGAGAGAAGCGGTGAGGTTGTCTATGTTGATGCAAAGGAGATCCATGTAAGATACGACCGTACAGATGACGAGAAGTTCGTAAGCTTCTCACCTGACATCACAGTTTATCAGCTTCCTATATATAGAAGGACTAACCAGAGCACAACCATCCTCCTCAAGCCTATCGTGCGCGAGGGTGACAAGGTAGAGGCTGGTCAGATCCTTACTGAGGGTTATGCTACACAGAACGGTGAGCTCGCTCTCGGACGTAACCTCAAGGTGGCATTCATGCCTTGGAAGGGTTACAACTATGAGGATGCTATCGTGATCTCAGAAAGAATGATCCGCTGGGATATCCTTACCTCTGTACACGTTGACGAGTACATCACAGAGGTACGTGATACAAAGCGCGGTATGGAAGAGCTTACTTCAGATATTCCTAACGTGAGCGAGGACGCTACAAAGGATCTCGACGAGAACGGTATCATCCGTATCGGTGCACACATCGAGCCGGGCGACATCATGATCGGTAAGATCACTCCTAAGGGAGAGAGCGATCCGTCACCGGAGGAGAAGCTCCTCAGAGCTATCTTCGGAGACAAGGCTGGCGACGTGAAGGATGCTTCACTCAAGGCTACTCCATCACTCAGCGGTACAGTAATCAATACTGCACTTTACTCTAAGGTTGCCAAGGAAAGCGGCCGCAAGGGAGCGAAGAACGACCAGAAGGTCAAGATCGAGAAGGCTGAGGACGAGTTCCAGGCTAAGGCTGAGGCACTCAGGGCCAAGTTCATCGACAAGCTCGCTGTGCTCGTACAGGGCAAGAAGAGCGCCGGCATCAGCGACCTTTACGGTGTCGAGATCATTGCAAAGGGCAAGGACATCACTGTAGAGGACCTGAGGAACATGGACTATGAGAACATCAACTCAAGCAAGTGGACCTCAGACAAGAACGCGAACATCCTCATCAGAGAGCTCATCAACAACTACTGCATCGCCCACAAGGAAGAGGCAGCACGCAACAAGAGAGTTCTTGACAAGATCAAGGTAGGTGACGAGCTTCCTAACGGAGTAATGCAGTTGGCAAAAGTATATGTAGCCAAGAAGAGAAAGATCAGAGTAGGTGACAAGATGGCAGGTCGTCACGGTAACAAGGGTATCGTGGCAAAGGTTGTAAGAGACGAGGATATGCCATTCCTTGCTGACGGTACTCCGGTTGATATCGTACTCAACCCTCTCGGTGTGCCATCACGTATGAACCTCGGTCAGATCTACGAGACCGTTCTCGGATGGGCCGGAGAGGAGCTCGGCGTGAAGTTCAGCACTCCAATCTTCGACGGTGCTTCGCTCGACGACATCTGCAAATACACTGATAAGGCAGGTCTTCCAAGATATGGTAAGACATACCTCCGTGACGGTGGTACAGGAGAATGGTTCGACCAGCCGGCTACAGTCGGAGTCATCTACATGATCAAGCTCGGTCATATGGTTGACGACAAGATGCACGCACGTTCAATCGGTCCTTACTCACTCATCACTCAGCAGCCTCTCGGAGGTAAGGCGCAGTTCGGAGGACAGCGTTTCGGAGAGATGGAGGTCTGGGCACTCGAGGCATTCGGTGCAGCTAATATACTCCAGGAGATCCTTACCGTGAAGTCTGATGACGTGACCGGAAGATCAAAGGCTTACGAGGCAATCGTCAAGGGAGACCTCATGCCACAGGCAGGAATACCGGAATCCCTCAATGTATTGCTCCACGAGCTCAGAGGTCTCGGACTTAAGGTGACTTTGGACTAATTACTGACAATTGAAATTATAGAAATATGCCTACTTTTAATAAAGAAAACAAGGTAAAAAGCAATTTCGAAAGAATCAGCATCGCTCTTGCTTCACCTGAGGACATCAAGGAAAGGTCTTCAGGTGAGGTACTGAAGCCGGAGACCGTCAACTACAGGACATACAAGCCTGAGCGTGACGGACTTTTCTGCGAGAAGATCTTCGGTCCTACAAAGGACTACGAGTGCCACTGCGGTAAGTACAAGAGAATCCGTTACCGTGGTATCGTCTGCGACCGATGCGGTGTGGAGGTAACAGAGAAGAAGGTGCGTAGAGAGAGAATGGGTCATATCGAACTCACTGTCCCTGTAGCACATATCTGGTACTTCAAGTCAGCGCCAAACAAGATTGCAGCTCTTCTCGGAATCGCTGCAAAGAAGCTTGAGTCCGTTATCTACTATGAGAAGTATATCGTGATCAAGCCAGGTGCATCAGGACTCCAGAAACTTGACCTCCTTTCAGAGGATGAGTATCTCGATCTTTATGCACAGATGCCTGAGCAGTACAATATGCCGGCTGACGATCCTGACAAGTTCGTTGCAGGAATGGGTGCTGAGGCTATCTATGAGCTTCTTAAGGACATCGACATAGATGCACTTGCAAAGGAGCTCCGCCAGAAGATGGTGAAGGAGACTTCACAGCAGAGAAAAGCTGAGGCTCTGAAGAGACTCAGCATCGTGAAGTGGTTCCAGGATTCAAAGGGAATCAACCGTCCTGAATGGATGATCCTCAAGGTCATCCCTGTGATTCCACCTGATCTCCGTCCTCTCGTTCCGCTCGATGGTGGACGTTTCGCGACATCCGACCTGAACGACCTTTACAGAAGGGTCATCATACGTAACAACCGTCTCAAGAGACTCATCGAGATCAAGGCTCCTGAGGTTATCCTCCGAAACGAGAAACGTATGCTCCAGGAGGCTGTTGACTCACTCTTCGACAACTCAAAGAAGTCGAATGCAGTGAAGAGCGAGGCAAACCGTACACTCAAGTCACTTTCTGACTCACTCAAGGGTAAGCAGGGACGTTTCCGTCAGAACCTCCTCGGTAAGCGTGTCGACTACTCTGCACGTTCGGTGATCGTCGTAGGTCCTGAGCTCAAAATGCATGAGTGCGGTCTTCCTAAATTCATGGCTGCAGAGCTTTACAAACCGTTCATCATCAGAAAGCTGATCGAGCGTGGTATCGTAAAGACAGTCAAGTCAGCAAAGAAGATTGTCGACAGAAAGGATGCAGTCATCTGGGACATCCTCGAGAACGTGATGAAGGGTCATCCGGTACTTCTTAACCGTGCCCCTACCCTTCACAGACTCGGTATCCAGGCATTCCAGCCTAAGATGATCGAGGGTAAGGCAATCCAGCTCCATCCACTCGCATGTACAGCGTTCAACGCCGACTTCGACGGTGACCAGATGGCGGTTCACCTTCCACTCGGAAATGCAGCGATCCTTGAGGCACAGCTCCTCATGCTCGGTTCGCACAACATCCTCAACCCTGCAAACGGAACACCTATCACTGTCCCTTCGCAGGACATGGTGCTCGGTCTTTACTACATAACCAAGGCTCGTCCGGGTGTAAAGGGTGAAGGCATGAGCTTCTACGGACCAGAGGAAGTGATCATCGCACTCAACGAGAAGGCTATCGACATACATGCAAAGATCAAGGTAAGACTTCCTAAGAACAAGCTTGATCCTGAAGCAGGTACAGAAATGGTAGAGACTACTCCAGGTAGAATAATCGTAAACCAGCTCGTACCTCAGGCAGTACCATATATCAACGACGTGCTTGGTAAGAAGTCACTCCGTAAGATCATCTCTAACGTAATCAAGTACACAGGAGTTGCACGTACTGCACAGTTCCTTGACGATATCAAGGACCTCGGATATACAATGGCGTTCAAGGGAGGACTTTCGTTCAACCTCGGAGATGTCATAATTCCTGAGGAGAAGAAGTCTCTGATCGACAACGGATACAACACTGTTGAATCCATCAAGGCTAACTTCGCAATGGGATTCATCACCAACAACGAGCGTTACAACAAGGTCATCGACCTCTGGTCTTCTATCGACAACCAGATTACAGGTATCGTGGAGAAGCAGATTTCAAGCGACCAGCAGGGATTCAACCCTGTATATATGATGCTCGACTCAGGTGCCCGTGGTTCGACAGCACAGATCAAGCAGCTTTGCGGTATGCGTGGTTTGATGGCTAAGCCTCAAAAGTCCGGTGGACAGGGTGCAGAGATCATCGAGAACCCGATCATCTCAAACCTCAAGGAGGGTATGTCAGTACTCGAGTACTTCATCTCTACTCACGGTGCCCGTAAGGGTCTTGCCGATACAGCGCTCAAGACTGCCGATGCAGGTTACCTTACACGTCGTCTTGTAGACGTTTCGCATGATGTAATCATCAACGAGGAAGACTGCGGCACACTTCGCGGACTTGTTGCAACTGCTATCAAGAGCAAGGATGAGGTCGTAGAGTCACTTGGAGAGCGTATTCTCGGACGTACATCAGTACACGATATATTCAACCCACTTACAGGAGAGCTTATCATCCCTGCAGGCGAAGAGATTACAGAGGACATTGCAAACCTCATCGAGTCGCTTCCAATCGAGCAGGTTGAAATCCGCTCGGTACTTACCTGCGAGTCTCGCAAGGGTGTCTGCGCCAAGTGCTACGGACGTAATCTCGCATCAGGCCGCATGGTCGAGAAGGGAGAAGTTGTCGGAGTTATCGCTGCACAGTCAATCGGTGAGCCTGGTACACAGCTTACACTCCGTACATTCCACGTCGGAGGTACAGCTTCAAGTACAGCTTCAGAGAACTCGATCACATCGAAGTATAACGGTAAGCTCGAATTCGAGGAGCTCAGGACTATCGAGAGAATCACTGACGGCGAGTCACAGGATGTTGTTGTCAGCCGTACGACTGAGGTCCGTATCGTAGATGAGAACACAGGTATAACATACTCACAGTATGACGTACCTTACGGTTCTATCCTCTACAAGAAGGACGGTGACACTGTGAAGAAGGGCGACCTTATCTGCGAATGGGATGCATATAACGCCATCACAATCATCGAGGCTGCCGGTAAGGTACGTTTCGACAGCATGATTGACGGTGTTACATTCCGTGAGGAGATGGCTGATGAGTACTCACTCAACAGAGACAAGGTCATCATCGAGTCACGTGACAAGTCGAAGAACCCTACCATCGTCATTACAGACGAGAACGGAGAGGCCCTCAAGCATTACAACCTCCCAGTAGGTGCACATGTAATGGTTGAAGACGGTCAGGATGTGAAGGTCGGCGACATCATCATCAAGATTCCACGTGCAATCGGTAAAGCATCCGATATCACCGGAGGTCTCCCACGAGTTACAGAGCTCTTCGAGGCACGTAACCCATCCAACCCTGCAATCGTTTCTGAAATCAACGGTGAGGTCATCATGGGTAAGATCAAGAGAGGTAACCGTGAAATCATCATCAAGAACCGTACAGGTGCTGAGAAGCACTACCTCGTTCCTCTTACAAAGCAGATCCTCGTACAGGAGAACGACTATGTAAAGGCAGGTACAAGACTTTCTGACGGTGCTGTTTCACCTACTGACATCCTCGGCATCCTCGGTCCTATCAAGGTTCAAGAGTACATCGTGAACGAGATCCAGGAGGTTTACCGTCTCCAGGGTGTGAAGATCAACGACAAGCACTTCGAGATCATCGTTCGTCAGATGATGAGAAAGGTACAGATCAACGATCCGGGCGACACAGAATTCCTTCCTGAGGAACTTGTGGACAAGTGGGTATTCATGGATACAAACGACTCAGTATTCGGTAAGTTCTATGTAATGGACAAGGGTGACTCTGAGAAGTTTGAGGAAGGCGACATCATCACAGCACGCGAGATGAGAGGCGAAAACGCTTCACTTGAGCGCCAGGGACTCAAGATGATGGTAGTCCGTGAAGCTAAACCAGCTACTGCAAGCCAGGTACTCCAGGGTATCACAAGAGCTGCTTTGAAGACCAACAGCTTCATGTCTGCAGCTTCATTCCAGGAGACGACCAAGGTACTCAGCGAGGCAGCTATCAGAGGCCGCGTCGATCACCTTGAAGGTCTTAAGGAGAACGTTATCTGCGGACACTCGATCCCTGCAGGTACCGGTCAGAAGGTATTCCAGGAGATTCTCGTCGCACAGACAAACGACAACCAGAAGAATCTTGCAGATCTCTAATGGATTCAAAATAACGGAAGAAGAGTGGCTAAGGTCAGTGACCTGGTCACTCTTTTTCTATATTGAATATTCATAACTTGTGATTATATTTGCAGGTATGAACACTAAAAAGACACTGATGACCATATGCGTTCTGGGAGCGCTGTTTCTCCTTGCAGGATGCTCCGGATGGCAGCAGCCGTCTGCCTCTGTCGAAGAGCAGCCTGATATTTTCCCAGACTATAGAGATATAACAGTACCATGCAACATCGCGCCTCTGAACTTTATGGTCAGGGATGCAGGTCGCGTCCAGGCCGAGTTTTCCATTGACGGCAATACCGCACTCAGAATTACCGGAAAGGAAGGAATCATTGATATTCCTCTTAAAAAATGGAAATCCGTTCTCCAGGAGGCATCAGGAAAAGCAGTCAGAGCAGATGTGTCCATATGGAATGAAGAATACCCGGAAGGTGCTGCTTATCAACCATTTGAAATAGACATTGCCCCTGAATCGATAGACGGATATGTAGTGTATCGTCTTATAGAGCCTTCATATATCGAATACAGACAGCTCGGCATTTACCAAAGAAACTTATCGTCATTTGAAGAGACAGAAATAATAACCAACCGTTCTTCTCTCACGTCATGTCTGAACTGCCACAGTTTTTCATCAAATTCCCCTGATGAAATCCTCTTTCACGTGCGAGGAGCAAACGGAGGAACAATACTCTATGAGGATGACAGGATAAGGAAAATAGACTTTACGAAAATAGGTCCAGGCAAGAATGTGACATATCCGGCATGGCATCCGGACGGCAGATTCATAGCATTCTCATCCAATACGACAAGACAGATATTCTTTACCGAAGGCAAGCAGCCGGTAGAGGTATTCGACACTGCCTCCGACCTTGTCCTTTACGATATCGAGACAGGAGAAGTCATTACTGATGACCGATTCATGACAGCAGATGTACTCGAGACCTTCCCTTCGTGGTCTCCGGACGGAAAGAGTCTGTATTTCGCAACCCATCAGGCTGACAGTCTTCCAGTCATATTCACTCCTGACATGCACTACGATCTGGTCAGAGTGTCATTTGACGCTGAGACAAGATCGTTCGGAAGCCAGATTGACACCATATACAACAGCAGGAAACAGGGAGGAAGCGCCTCCTATCCGCGCATTTCCCCTGACGGAAGATATCTTCTGTACACATTGTCTGACTATGGAACATTCCCTATATGGCATAATGAGACTGACCTGAAAGTCATAGATCTCCACACAGGAGAGCCCGTGGACATATCCATATGGAATACTCCTGACAACGCAGACAGCTATCATTCATGGTCATCAAACGGACGTTGGGCAGTATTCGGAAGCAGAAGACTTGACGGGAGATATACAAGGCTGTACATAGGATATTTTGATAAGGACGGCAAGGCACACAAGCCATTCCTTCTGCCTCAGGAAGATCCACGCATGAATGAATGGAGACTGAAATCCTTCAATGTACCTGAACTTGTGACCGGAAAGGTCGTTCTGCCGAAACTATAACCTCCTGAACTTACAAAATGAAAAGATTTTACGCATACACGGTGACATTCATCCTTATATGGGCAATGTGGTATTTCATGTGCCCAAATTATCTGAGGATGCTTGAAGGATTTGACTTCTTCACTACCCTGCCGGATTTCACAGACCTCAATCTTGAAATTCCAAAGCCGATACTGATGTACATCTCGTCATTCCTGCTTCAGTTCTACAGCTTTCCTCTTGCAGGTGCAGCAATCAATGCCCTTATCATTCTCCTTCAGGTCATATTCATAGATGTAGTTGTACGAAAGATCTTCAAAGATGCGAAGGGACTCTGGTGGATGGCGCTTCTTATTATGCCTTTCTCCACAAGTCTGCTGACTCCAGAGCTTACCCTGGTCCGCTCACTGATATGTCTCGCAATAACAGCCGGAGCTGCAGGTGTCGTATCTCTTGCAATGATAGGAAGAGCTCCGTTCATCCCTCTGCCCGGCATATTCCGCAATCTCTGGACTGGGCTTGCAGCGGCTGTCCTGCTGCTTGGTATCTCAGCCTATGACATCAATGAGAAACTACGCGCAAATGGCACAGAAGAGATTGCAAGAATGGATTATCTCGTGGAGAATAAGAAATGGGATGAGATTCTCGAATGTGTGTCTCCCAATATTGCCAGGCAGAACGAATACATGCGCAAATGTGCACTTCTTGCCCTGATAGAGAAGGGAGAACTCGCAGAGAAGGCATTCAGATATGGACTGTGCAGTTCAAATGATTTCAATTTCCACAAACCGGAGACATCTGTACTGAGAAATTTCAACATGAGGTTCTACAGCTGTCTGGGCATGTTTAATCCTGCAATATATCTTGCATATCAACAGGCGTCACTATTCCTGCTCGGAATGAGTTTCGACGCAGCAAGATCACTCGCTGACACATATATCGAGGCAGAGGACTACACTCTGGCAAAGAAATACGTGGAAATACTCAGCCATACTTCCTGCCACAGGAAATGGGTGAAGGAGCGTCAGGAGAAGCTGGAGGCAATAAAGGATTCCGAGCCGAAATATGTCAAGGACCCTGTGGATTTCATAATAGGAAATACTATGCAGGATGTCTCTTGCATGATGGAAAGACAACCTGAAGACAAAAGATACAGAGACATCATCCTATGCGGGATGCTTGCAGACAGACAGGGTAAGGTATTCCATGAGGCATACTGCGATCTCGTGGCGCCGGAATATACGGACGGGGGAAAGATACCATCCGTATACCAGGAGGCGCTTATCATGCTACTCTACCAGACAAATCCCGAAGAACTCTCAAGACTCAATATCGAAGAGGATAAAATCGCTGATTTCAAGGACTTTGCGAAACTTATAGGATCGAAGCAGGAAGGTACTGCAAAAAGAAAATACTACGGAACGTATTGGGAGTTCCTATATTTCAGAAGATAGATATGACAGTATATTCCAAAGCTACTTATCCAGGATGTTGTATTGACATTGCAGAATTTATTCCTTCGTTTGGGCAGAAGGAATATCACCTTATGCTGCATCCTGAAGCAGGAGGAAGTTTTCAACAGCAGTATTCCAATGTAAAATCTGCACTCAGCAAGCTCAGAGCAGAGAGATATCCATGTGCTGTTCCTGTATTCATGCGCTGGTTTCTGAGCGACTCGGCCAACCAGCAGCGCGTCATAGAAGCGGACATGGCTGACTGTGCAGTGTCTTTCGTGGAGCAGCCACCTCTTGACAGAACAAAGCTGACACTCTGGGTATGGATGGCTGAAGGAGCATCCGTCGCCAAGGTCGGGACAGACACATGGACTGCCGGATTTGCCGGAGCCACTCATGTATTCACATCTGCCGTACGCAGATATGAGGGCGATTCCGAATATCAGATGTACAATATGTTCGAGTCCTATTCAGACATGCTCGAGGGAAGAGGGAGTTCACTGAAGGACAACTGCATCAGGACATGGCTGTATGTGCAGAATATCGACATCAATTATCACGGAGTGGTAAAGGGCAGACGCGATTTTTTTGACAAGGCTGATCTGAGGTCTGATACGCATTACATAGCAAGTACTGGCATTGCGGGAAGAACAGCCGAGCCTCAGGCAAAGGTGATAATGGACGCATATGCAGTTGAGGGTATATCCGGTCATCAGATACAGTTCCTGAAAGCACCGACACATCTCAATCCGACCCACGAATATGGAGTGACCTTTGAAAGAGGCACTACAGTGCATTATCCTGACAGAAAACATGTGTTCATTTCAGGGACAGCAAGCATCAACAACAAGGGAGAGATAGTCTTCACCGGAGATATAGTCGGCCAGACTCTGCGGATGATGGAGAATGTGGGAATACTGCTGAAAGAGGCAGGATGCTCGCCTGAGGACATTATGCAGATAACTGTATATCTGCGCGACATTGCTGACATAGACTGCGTCCGAAAACTCGTGGAACAACTTTTCCCGCAGCAGCCCAAGACGTTCCTATGGGCTCCCGTATGCAGGCCCGGATGGCTGGTGGAAATGGAATGTATCGCCGTCAGATAAGGTGATTTTGCATGGAAGTTGTCATGTCCGCAGATATGGCAACTTTTTTCAACAGGATAGGCAAGGGGCACAGAAGAACGATCATAAGCAATCTGCTTCTTCTGATTCCCGGTATTGCCGCTGATTTCGTAATTCATTCCAATCTTATAAAGAAAGTATATCTTACTGAACTTCTTAGCAAGCTGGACGAAGTATATCTTACAGTCATCGGAATATTGATTTGCAATTCCCTGCTGCTTGCATTCCTGGATATATACAGCAAAAGTGAGAAGAGCAGGTATCGTCCACTGAAAGGACTGATCCAAGCAATCCAGGTGATACTGTACTTTATTGGAGGAATCATTGTCACAGCAATTCTGATAGACAAGTCCCCTACCGCCCTACTTACCGGTCTTGGGGCGTCAGCCGCTGTGCTCATGCTGGTTTTCAAGGACAGCATCCTGGGTTTTGTGGCAGGAGCACAACTCTCTCAGAACAATATGATACAGCTGGGAGACTGGGTGCAGATGCCGGACGGAAGCGCAAACGGGACTGTCGAAGAAATTACTCTGAACACAGTAAAGATACGGAACTGGGACAATACCATATCAACCATTCCTCCATATACACTCATAAGCTCTCCGTTCAAGAACTGGAGAGGGATGCAGGAAAGCGGAGGACGTCGCGTGGACAAGATGATATATCTGGACGTAAGAAGTCTGGAGGTCTGTTCGGAAGATATGGTCAGAGATATCTGCAGGAACATCCCCCTGATGAAAGGCTACAACTCCGAAGAACCACCTACAAATTCACAGCTATACAGAATCTATATAGAACGTTATCTGCGCAGTCACCCTAAAGTAGCGCAGGAACTGGACCTTATCATAGCTCAGAGGCAACAGGGAGAATTCGGACTGCCTATTGAAGTTTACTTCTTCATTACCGACAAGATATGGTATGAATATGAAACGATACAGTCCGACATCTTCGACCACCTTATTGCCATGGCATCAGAGTTCGGACTGAAACTGTATCAATTGCCGGGATGATTTTTAATTGAATTTGAGATGAAATCTGTATCTTTATGGAAAATTTCTCGGATAAAGATATGGATAGGATCATCGAGTGCGTGCCAAATTTCAGTGAGGGCAGGAATATGCAAGTCATCGAGGCCATAGTGACGGCCATCGAAAATGGAGGCAGAAAGGTATCACGCAATGGAGTAAAAGTGTTGAATGTAGATCCGGGCGAAGCTGCCAACCGTACTGTAATTACATTTACAGGCAGTCCTGAGGCCGTTGTGGAAGCAGCTTTTCAAGCTGTCAAGACGGCTGGAGAACTTATAGACATGAGAAAACAGCAGGGCACTCATCCCCGCTCCGGAGCTACCGATGTACTTCCCCTGATCCCCATATCCGGAATATCACTGCAAGAGTGTGCAGAACTTGCCCGCTCGCTTGCCGGAAGAATATACGGAGAGTTGGGAATTCCTTGCTACTGCTATGAAGCTGCAGCATTCAAAACGGCGAGGAAAAATCTTGCAGTCTGCCGCTCAGGAGAGTACGAGGCACTTCCGCAGAAGATAAGCGATCCGGAGCGTCGTCCGGATTTCGGTCCCGACACATATACGGAAAAGGTTGCATTCAGCGGTGCAGTCAACGTTGGAGCCCGTGATTTCCTTATTGCAGTCAACTTCAACCTCGACACCACATCAGCAGACATTGCCCATGAGATAGCATGCGACGTACGTGAAAAAGGACGTCCCGGAAAGCCGGGCACGCTCAAGGGCTGCAAGGCAATCGGCTGGTACATAGAGGAATATGGACTCGCTCAGGTCTCCATGAATATCACTGACATAAACTCCACCCCTTTGCATTCTGCTTATGAGGAAGTGTGCCGTGCAGCAGAGGCCAGAGGCAGGAAAGTCACCGGCACGGAAATCATAGGCCTGGTACCGAAACGCTGCCTTATTGACGCCGGAAGACACTTCATTGAAAAACAGCAGAGTTCCTTTGAGACTTCTGAGGAAGATATTATCACCACAGCAGTCCGGTCAATGGGATTGGATGAGCTGAGAGAGTTTGTTGCTGAAGAGAAAACGATATAAAATACGATAATGAAAACACGAATTTTTACAGCATTTTTCCTGCTGGTAGCTTTGCAGTTCAGCTCACTGGCACAGGAAAAGTATCAGTTCAGACATCAGGGACTGGACAGGGAATACTGGATGTATATTCCGGAGAATCTGCCGGAGCAGGCTCCACTCGTATTTGTCCTGCATGGATACGGGGGAAAGGCCGAGGGATATTGTCCTCAGATGATTGAGACCGCACGTAAACATGGTTTTGCAGTATGTTATCCTCAGGGAGAGAAGGCTCCTAAGGGAAAGACAGGCTGGAATGTGGGCTATCCCAAGCAGGAGGGAATGAAGACTGACGACATTGATTTCATCTGTGATCTGGCAAGGCATGTCCAGAAGAAATTCTCTCTGAGCAGGAAGAATACGTTCTTCAGCGGAATGTCAAACGGTGGCGAGATGTGCTATATAATGGCAATGCAGCATCCTGAAGCTTTCTCTGCATATGCGTCAGTTGCCGGTCTTACAATGGAATGGGCTTACAGAAGCATGAGTCCGAAGATGGCTGTCCCTCTTATGGAGATTCACGGCACTGCAGACAAGACATCCCTGTGGGAAGGAGACCCTGACAATAATTGCGGATGGGGAGAATATATTTCAGTTCCTCTTGCTGTGGGCGTATGGGCTGCTGAAGCGAAATGTACTCATACTGAGACTGTAGAGTTGCCTGTCAGAAACAACAAGGTCCTTATGCATCGTCATCTTGGAGGAAGCCCGGCTTGGGAAGGTGGTCCGGAGATAGAGGTGCGCCTTTATGAGGTTGTCGGAGGCAAGCATTCGTGGACTCACAAGGATATGGATACCTGTGAGGAAATCTGGAAGTTCTTCAGTAAGTATCTGAGATAGATACCATATAAAAAATCCGGTGTGGCTCGCGGAGCAGGAGCATAGGTTTATGCTCCGCTCGCCCACACCGGATTTTTATGTAAACGTAAATCTATTGCATTACTGCAGTAGAGTCTGCGGGAGCTGTTTCTGCGATTTCTTCCGCTACGACTTCCTCAACTGGTTCAGGAGTATTGTAGCGTGGGAGCGGTGACTTGAAGCCTGCCCATGCAAACAGATTCAGCACCCAGAGTACTGCAAGTACCACTACGAGTGATGAAAGGGAGATCAGCCATGCCTTCCATGGTGCGATTCCTTTCTTTGCATATGGGTCCTTCAGCTTGAGTGTCGGGAATTTAGCAATATCAGTAAGAGTCTCACCGAATGGTATGCTTATCTTGGATGAAGCATTGATCGCCCAACCGTTTGCGTTCAGGAGCGGTGCAATATTACGACGACGCAGCTTTAGCCATGCCATGATCATTGCAGGGCCAGAAATCACAAGCATCACACCTACGAAGGCAAGAATGACCTGCCACCATTTCAATGCGAATATTCCCTTTGCCAGACTTGCCAGAGCTGTACCGATCATGCCGACAGCCATACCTAAGGCAGCAAAGATTCCGGCAAACTTGCCTATGTCAAACGGTGCAGCTTGAGCAGGTTTCTGAGCAGCTGAAGGATCAGCAGGCAGGGCTGCAGGTGCGGAGTTGATCTTGGCAGTAGCATCCTTCATCAGTTTGGCATCCTTGTCTGCTGCATTCTTGTTGATAAGATTCTCGATTGCAGTAGCCATTCTGCGGTATGGAGACCAGAAAGCCTGTGCAATGCTGATCGGATTGTCCACTATCTTGGTGATTACAGCATCCCATTCCAGACCATGCTCATCATAATAAACGGCATTCTTTCCTACTACAAGGCCACCGACATCTCCTACAGTCATGGCTGCAACTATGGTTATCTTGCCAGGCTTTGTCTTGGTTGTACAGTCGCAGTATATGAGATAGATTCCACTTGTAGCAGCTGCAGCGCTATGCTTGCCCATGTCAGCCACATTCATACAGAAACGGCATTCGCGCTGATCCACAAGAAGGGTTCCTGCCTGGAATACAGCCTTGACTGTCCTGTCTTTTTCGTAAAAGTCAGTAAGAGTCACAAAGTTTCTGAGAAGTCTGTAGAAATCGCGGAAGATATGAAGGAACTTGTCCACCATCTCGATATTGCCTGCTTCCTCTGCGAGTGCGGCATCCTGAGCCACGAGATCGAGCAGAGCAGCCTTCTTATCCTGAGCGAGGAAGGTCTTGACAGCATCCAGTCCCAAAGCCTCTACTGAAGCCCCTGCCTTTGCGCCTTTCCAAGCCTCATATGCAGCGAACTCAGCTCCTATTGCAGCCCAATCTGCCTGAGTCAGGGTCTTCTTGTCAGAGCATGCTGCTGAAACAACAGTATTGAACTGGGCAGCCCACGCCGGATTGACAGGTGCAGAAAGATCGATTTCGGCTTTGCCGGTTATACGAACGATCGGATAGGCAGCAATCTCGTCTGTCTTACCTGTAAGATTGTCTGCACTGATCGCTTCGATACGTGCCGACTGTACGTCCAGAACTGCAAGACTCTCAGGCGAGAAGCTTGCAAGCGAAGAACGTACGAAGTAGTCCTTGACCTTTGCATCCAGAGCATGATATGCAGCAATGACTGCATCTGTCTTGTCTCCATACGGTGCAGCCACAGCAGCTTCCTGCCATGCGGAATATTCGGCAAGTGCCTTATAGAAAGATTCTATCAAGTCTGCGTTCACGCCCTGAGCACCGCTTCTGTCCGCCACACCACCTGTTGCAGCCACAGCAGCAGCAATTGCAGCCTTCTGGTCAGCATCGTCAGACGACGCCTCAGTGATGACTCCGTCTCCATTGAATCTTGTTTTTGCGAAAATTGCAGCTATATCGGCAGTGTCAGCCAGCGATATTACATTGCCTTCCTTACCGAGATTCTCCAGAATCTGCTTTGCTGCTGAATAAAGCTTCTTGCCACATGCATCCTCCTGATTGATTGAATCGATATCCACATTGTCCTTTCCTTCAAGAAGCAGGTCCGGATCTTTCAGCACAGCTGTAATCCATTTTGATGTACATACAACATCATTTATACGAAGTTTGCCGTCTGCGTCACAGTCCATGTAGGCAAGACTCTTCTCATCTATCTCGAGTCCCTTTACCGGGCATGAAAGCACGGTCCACATCTTCGGATCAAGCTCATGAAGATGTGCAATATCCTCGCCCTTTGAGATCTTTACTCTGGTCGTTCCTCCGACACTCTCGAAATCCCACTTGTACTTACGGTTGTTTCCAATAATTGCCATAGTCCAGTCAGTTATATTGTTAATGAATTTTCGGTTATGATTATTTTCTTCTTGAAGACTTTCCGGCGGACTTTTTCTTCGCAGATTTGCGTTTTGATTCCTGGATCGCCTTGCGGACCTTCTCCTTTCTGGCGGCCTTGTTGATGCCGACTGTCACATTGTCAAAGGACCCGTCTTCGCCTTTGAGGAACGAAGTGCCTCGTCCCTGCTCATAATCTATACGGTCATATATGCGTTCCTCAAGTCCTGTCTCAATAAGTTCATAATCAAGAAGTTTCTGTTCGAGATTGGTCTTCTTGACTCTGATCCTGACAGGATCGCCAAGATTATAGACTATGCCGGTGCGTCTGCCCACCAGCCTGTAGTGGTCCTGATCGAACTCAAAGAAATCGCTTCTTATATCCCTGAGAGGCACCATTCCCTCGATCTTAGTAGGCTCCACCTCTACATACATTCCCCATTCGGTAAGTCCGGATATGTTTCCTCCGAATGTATATCCGACCTTATCCTGCATGAACTCTACAAGCTTGTACTTGATGCTCGAACGCTCAGCCTCGGCTGCCACGATCTCTCTTTCTGAGGCATACTTGCAAAGCTTGCTGTAGGTCTCCGCCTTTGCAGACTCACCTCCTTCGAGATAATGTGCAAGAAGACGGTGTACAAGCATGTCCGGATAACGTCTGATAGGAGATGTGAAATGAGTGTAGTACTTGAATGCCAGACCGTAGTGTCCGAGATTCTCTATATCATAACGGGCCTTCGCCATGGTCCTGAGCGAAAGGAGTTCGATGGCATTGTATTCCGGAGTATCCTTGGCTGCGGCAAAGAGGGAATTGAGCTCTCTGGAAATATCCTTTCCACTGTTTGTAGGTCCCATCCTGTAGCCGAAATTGCCGATGAAATTACGCAGATTCTCCACTTTATCCTGATTCGGCTCGTCATGGACACGATATACGAATGTCTTGACCGGTCTTCGTCCTTTGGATGGACCTTCCTCCAGTCCCTTGCATCCGGTAGCCACGAATTCAGCGACACTTCTGTTGGCGAGAAGCATGAATTCCTCTATCAGCCAGTTGGCTTCTTTCGATACTTTCTGATATACATTCACAGGATGTCCCTTTTCATCAACCTCAACCTTCATCTCCGGACGTTCAAAGCTGATCGCACCTGCTGCGAATCTCTTTTTCCTGAGCTTGGAAGCCAGGCCGTGAAGAGTAAGGACTGCTTCTTTCACCTGCTCGCAAACCCCCTCATGAGATGCTTTAGGGCCTGACTCGATTATCTTCTGCGCCTCTTCATATGAAAATCTCCGGTCCGAATATATGACAGTCTTGCCATACCACCTGCTTACGATTCTTGCAAGTGGAGTGAGCTCGAATACCGCAGAGAAAGTAAGTTTCTCCTCATTCGGTCTCAGAGAACAGAGCTTGTTGCAGAGCTTTTCCGGAAGCATCGGCACAGTCCTGTCCACAAGATATACGGAAGTACCTCTTCTGCGAGCTTCCTCATCCACGATATCTCCCGGCTTCACATAATGAGTGACATCCGCGATATGCACTCCTACCTCGTAATTGCCATTCTCCAGTATTCTGAACGACAGGGCATCGTCAAAGTCCTTTGCATCTGCCGGGTCGATGGTGAATGTCAGGATATTCCTGAAATCACGTCGTCCTTTGAAGTCCTCTGCAGATATTTCTTCCGATATATTGTCTGCAGCATCCTCCACCTCAGTTTCAAATCTGTATGGAAGGGCATATTCAGCAAGAATTGCATGCATCTCCGTATCGTTCTCACCAGGCTCTCCTAGAATATCCACCACATGTCCGTCCGGAATGGATGCTCCCTTGCGCCAGCCGTCAACTACAGCAGCCACCTTCATTCCTGAACATCTTCCGAGTTCATCAGTGTATGGAACAGAAATGTCATATGGCATGAAACGGCTCTGCATCAGTACCCATGCCTGATGACCTACCACATGAAGAATGCCAATGAAAGGCCTTGCAGACCTCTCAACAATCTCCACGACTTCTCCCTCGCGGCGCTGACGTTCTGTCTTTTCGCGTGTAACTGATACTCTTACGATATCTCCGTTAAGAGCGCCTCTGGTCTTGGAAGCCTTTACAAAGACGTCATCCTCATCACCGTCGGCAATAACAAAGATATAACCCTCTCTGGTCATCTGCACCTTTCCGGTCACCTGAGGGAATACCTTCCTTTCCTTTTTTCTACGACCTCTGCCGTAGTTTTTCTTCCTTGTCATACCAAGTTCGTTAAATCATACAAATTTAAGTATTTACTTTGAAAATCACGCCATATTCATCTAAACTGACAATTTTTCGGACAAAAGAGGCAGACTATCACATTTCAATTATCGGAATTTATTGAGTATTTTTGTAAGTTTATTTCTGAAAAACAAACGACTTAAAAATATGATGAAAAAATTGACCATTTCCCTCCTCTCCTGCGCCGTTTTATTGGCATCAGGCTGCAAAGAAGGAACCAAGACAGTTCAGAAAGGCGAAACCTATTACGAGACATTTGAAGTGGCTCTTTGCGACAGAACTCTTTCGACAGGCTATTCTGCTGCCATCAGCGGAGTTCAGACTGTGGAGATCCGTCCACAGGTCAGTGGAATGATCACAGAAATCATGATTGAGGAAGGTGAAAGTGTAAGAAAGGGACAGGTGCTCTTTGTGATTGACCAGACCCCCTACAAAGCGGCTTATGAGATCGCAGTGGCAAATGTAAAGAGTGCAGAAGCGGCACTTTCAACTGCAGAGCTCATATATCAGAGCAACAAGGACCTTTTCGAGCAGGATGTCGTGTCCGAGTTCGACCTCATGACCGCCCAGAACGACCTTACAGAAGCTCAGGCAAGGCTCGCACTCTGCAAGGCTGAAGAAGTAAACGCAAGCAACAATCTGTCATACACCGAGGTGCGCTCTCCTGTGAACGGAGTGGCAAGTATGATTCCATACCGTGTGGGGGCACTTGTAAGCAGCAGCATCTCGCAGCCGCTTGTGACCGTGTCAGACGACAGCAGTGTATATGCATATTTCTCAATGGCGGAGAATCAGATGCTTGACATGGTACAGCAGTACGGATCGCTCAACAAGGCCATCAAGCAGATGCCTGAAGTCGAACTCATAATGAGCAACGGACAGGTATATGAGCATACCGGAAAGATCAATGCTATCAGCGGAACAATCAGCGAGAATACAGGTGCAGTGAGCCTCAGAGCTGTATTCAACAACCGCAACCACCTGTTGCGCAACGGAGGTAGCGGCACCATCATCATTCCTGTCACAATCACTGACTGCATGGTTATCCCCCAAGCTGCCACATACGAGCTTCAGGACCGCATTTTCGTCTATAAGGTTGTGGATGGGAAGGCTTCTGCCACTGAAATCCATGTAGCTCCACAGAACAACGGAAAGGAATATATCGTCACTGACGGACTCGAGGTAGGCGACATAATCGTTGCAGAGGGAGCAGGTCTGATCAAGGAAGGAACACCGATCAAGAGCAAGCCGGCACAAGTTGATTCACTGAATACAGAGGAGGACTCAGAATAATGAATGTAAAGACTTTCATAGACCGTCCTATCTTCGCCGGTGTCATCTCCGTGATGATACTTCTGGTGGGTGTGATAGGACTCCTGCAGCTCCCGGTGGAACAGTTCCCAGAGATTGCTCCGCCTACAGTGAGCGTATCCGCTGCATATGCAGGTGCAAATGCAGAGACCGTACAGAAGAGTGTGCTCGTACCGCTTGAGGAAGCAATCAACGGTGTAGAGGATATGATGTACATGGTGTCGTCAGCTACCAATTCCGGATCGGCAAATATCCAGATCTACTTCCGTCAAGGTACGGATGGAGACATGGCGATGGTCAATGTACAGAACCGTATTGCATCAGCCCAGAGCCTTCTGCCGGGCGAGGTTACAAAGAGTGGTGTCACTGTCCGAAAAAGACAGACCAGCCGCATCAAGACGTTGGCAGTATATAGTCCGGACAATTCATTCGACAGAAAGTTCATTGTCAACTACCTGAAAATCAACATCGAACCACGTCTTTCACGTGTTGCAGGAGTAGGAGAAGTGGACGTAAGAGGCGGTGACTACTCACTCCGTATATGGCTTGACCCGGGCAAGATGGCGAAATACGGACTCATGCCGTCGGATATTTCAGCAGTGCTTGCAGAGCAGAATCTCGAGGCTCCGACAGGTACTCTTGGAGCGGAGTCGGAAAACACATTCCGCTATGTGCTCAAATACAGGGGACGATATGAGAACGTGACAGACTACGAGAACATGGTCATCCGTGCTGAGAGCAACGGTACTGTTCTCAGACTCAAGGATGTTGCTTCCATAGAGCTTGGAGAAAGGTCATATGACTATGTCGGACTTGTGAACGGACATCCGGGAACTACCATAAGCATCTCACAGACTTCAGGCTCGAATGCAAACGAAATCATCGAGGAAATAGACAAGACAGTGGAAGAGATCCGCAAAGACCTGCCGAAAGGACTCGAAATCGTTGACTTGATGAGTACGAAAGACTTTCTTGACGCATCCATCAAAAGTGTGATCAAGACCCTCTTCGAGGCAATTCTTCTCGTGATACTCGTAGTATTCGTATTCCTTCAGAGCCTTAGGTCAACCATCATCCCTACCATTTCGATCATCGTATCACTTGTGGGTACCTTTGCCTTCCTTTTCGTGGCAGGATTCTCCCTCAATATGATCACCCTGTTTGCGCTGGTGCTTGTCATCGGTACCGTGGTGGATGACTCCATAGTAGTGGTGGAGGCGGTACAGGCCAAATTCGACGAAGGATACAAATCCGCATACAAAGCCACTGTGGATGCGATGGGAGGCATATCTACAGCTTTGATCGCAACCACTTTCGTATTCATGGCAGTGTTCATTCCTGTAAGTTTCATGGGTGGCACAACCGGTACATTCTATACTCAGTTCGGTCTTACGATGGCTGTTGCCGTAGGTATATCACTAATCAATTCCCTGACACTCTCCCCTGCTCTATGTGCGCTTATAATGACGCCGCACGATGAAGTGAAACCGGGCGAAAAGGCAAGTTTCTCAAGCAGATTCCATAAGGCATTCGATGCTGGTTTCGGTAGGATCGTGGACAAATACAAGCATATTGTGCTGTTCATGTTCAAGCGCAAATGGCTGACAGTGATCCTGCTTGTCATTGCCTGTGGCGGGCTCTACTATATGATGACTACGACCAAGACAGGTCTCGTGCCTAAAGAGGATATGGGATCAATCAATATGGACGTACGCACTCCTCCGGGAACAAATATCGCTGAGACAGATAAGGTGATGACGGAAATCGACATGAGAATCAAGGACATCCCTCAGATAGAAGCTTATTCAAGGACCACAGGATGGGGCATGATGTTCGGTATGGGTTCATCTACAGGAAACTTCATCATCAGGCTCAAGGACTGGAAATACAGGACCGGAAAGGGAGACGACATTGATTCCATCATCGAGGAGATATACCGTCGCACGGCAGATATCACTTCTGCCGACATCATGGTCTATACCCGAGGAATGATTCCGGGATATGGAGCCAGCAACGGTTTCGAGGTATATGTCCAGGACCAGAAGGGCGGAAAGCTTGAGGATCTGCAGAAGATAACAAACGACTTCATAATAGAGCTTAACAAACGTCCTGAAGTGTCACGTGCCAAGACTTCATTCGATACAAAATTCCCGATGTATCTTGTGGAGGTGGATGCAGCACAGTGCAAGAGGAACGGAACTTCGCCGGGAGATGTGCTGAGCGTGCTTGCCGGATATGTCGGAGGCAGCTACGCATCGAACATGAACCGATTCTCGAAACTTTATCGAGTGATGCTCCAGGCAGCTCCGGAATACCGTCTGGATACAGAGTCTCTGCAGAACATGTTCGTACGCACATCAAGCGGAGAGATGTCTCCGATCAATCAATATCTGAAACTTACCAGAATCTATGGTCCACAGTCGATTTCAAGATTCAACCTGTTTACTGCCATTTCCGTGAACGGACAGGCAGCTGACGGCTACAGTTCGGGACAGGCGATTCAAGCTGTACGCGATGTGGCTGCAAAGGTTCTGCCGGCAGGTTATGGATATGAGTTCGGAGGTATGTCACGCGAAGAGGCTGCTTCAGGAAATTCCGTGGCTGTAATATTTGTAATATGCGTGGTATTCATATTCCTTATTCTCTGCGCGCTGTATGAGAGTCTGTTCATACCTGTGGTAATCATTCTCTCCGTGCCGTTCGGTCTTGCCGGAAGTTTCCTTTTTGCAAGATTGTTCGGGCTGGAGAACAATATCTACCTTCAGATCGGCCTGCTTATGCTCATCGGTCTGCTTGCGAAGACAGCCATTCTTCTTACCGAATATGCTTCACAGAAGAGAGCAGAGGGTATGTCTATAACAATGGCAGCTATGTCCGCAGCCAAGGTACGTCTTCGTCCTATCCTCATGACATCACTTACAATGATATTCGGTATGCTTCCGCTTATGTTTGCAAGCGGAGTAGGCGCAAACGGAAACATATCCATCGGTGTAGGTACAGTAGGAGGTATGCTTATAGGTACCCTGGCACTTATAGTTGTCGTACCGGCATTGTTCATTGTCTTCCAGTATATTGAAGAGAAGGTGATGCCTAAACGTAAAAGAGAGTAGCTTATGAAACGAATATTATTGAACGGAGGTGTAGGACTGCTTATGGCAGTAATGATGGTGAGCAGCTGTGGCCTCTATAAGAAATACGAGAGGGCTGAGATGCCGTTCGTAGACAGCCTTTACAGAAGAATGGATACAGCTCCGGGAGACACTGTATCTACAGCTGCAGTGTCATGGGACAAGATGTTCACAGACCCCGTCCTGCAGGAATGGATAAGGCTCGGACTGGAACATAATACTGACATGAATGTGGCGCATCTGAAGGTGAAGGAATCACAGGCATATCTGCTGGCAGCCCGTAGAGCACTTCTTCCTGGAGTATCATTCAGTGCATCAGGCGGTGGATTCCCAGGCACATTCAGCACTCAGGTGGGAGCCAGCTGGGAGACTGACATCTTCGGATCACTTCGTAATTCAAAACGAAAGGCAGAGGCGGCACTGGAGCAGAGTGAGGCTTACAGGCAGGCCGTACAGACACAGCTTGTAGCGACGATTGCTAACAGCTACTACATGCTTCTGATGCTGGATGAGCAGTTGAAGATCAGCAAAAGGACTCTTACTACATGGGAGGAGAATATACGTGCAATGGAAGCCCTCAAACGTGCGGGAAAGACAAACGAGGCTGCTGTACTGCAGGCCAAGGCGAACAAGCTCAGCGTAGAGGCAAGCGTTCTGAATCTCGAGAAAGAGATTCTTGCAATGGAGAATTCCTTCTGTGCACTTCTCGGCACTGTTCCTATGGCGATCCAGAGAAGTTCTCTGGATGCACAGGAGCTGCCTGAAAGGTTATGTGCGGGAGTACCTGCAGAACTGCTCAGCCGCCGTCCGGATGTTCGTCAGGCTGAGATGACTCTTGCCCAGTGTTTCTATGACACAAATATAGCACGTGCAGCCTTCTATCCGAATCTCAGCCTGAGCGGAGCACTTGGATGGACTACCGGAAAAGGTGCTGTCATACTTGATCCGGGCAGTCTGATCACCAGTCTCATAGGCTCGATTGCACAGCCTATATTCAACAGAGGTGCACTCAAGTCCAGGAAACTGGCAGCAGAATCCAGATACCAGCAGGCTCTCTACGAGTTCCGTCAGAGTCTTCTGGATGCAGGCGTAGAAGTCAACAATGCCATCTCTCTTTGGGAGACAGCAAAGAAACGTGTAGAGATCGACAAGAAGCAGATTGTGAATCTTCAGGCAGCCGTCTGGAATACTCAGTTGCTCATGAAGCACGGTAACGCCAGCTACCTGGAAGTACTCACAGCCCAGAAGAATCTCCTGCAGATTGAGCTCGGTGAGGTCTCAGACCGCTTTGACGAGTTCCAGAGTGTCATCAATCTCTATCAGGCTCTCGGTGGCGGATACTAACCTGGCAGACAAACCGCTGTCTATCAACGCATTACAGAAAGGCGATTCCCCCGCACAGGGGAATCGCCTTTCTGTAACTCATTCTGGCACAAACAGTTAGGCGCCAGAACAACGACTCAAATCACAACACACTGAATATCAGCCTCTTGGACAAATAATGCGACGCACTATTTGTCCCAGTTATCTGAGCGGAACGGAGTTACCGGAATGCCGAAGTTGTTGAAAACCTTGGCCACAGACCAGTTCTTCATACCGTAGCGGACTGCTACCGGGTTCTTTACTTCCGGACAAGTCACCTTCAGCTGCTTGCTGGTCGGGCCTGTCACTCTTGCCTTTGCAGGATGGAACACCTTGTCCTCTCCGGCAAGCTCAAAACCGTCAATATCCATATTGATAGGACTCAAGCCTAATGCACATGAACCGAATGTCACAACAGCCTCGTTCTCGCGGAACTCGAATTTCACAGGAATCGGAGTCTTGGAATCGAAACCTTTTACACCATAATCGTTTTCGAGTGCCTGATAAGCAAGACGGTCGCCGACAACCTTCTTGTTCGCAGGATGTATGCAGGCGTATTCTCCTGCATCATGCAGACATGCCATACCGCTGTTCGGGATCAGCTCAAGAGTCTGAGCCTGAGCCCACATCATGAATCCCGCCTGAGGATGGTCTGGATTTTCGTACTCATATGGAGCGATCTGAGTGAAATAGAAAGGCATTGTCTGGTCTCCCCACTCATCACGAAGCATCTTCACGAAAGCAGGTTGCAGTCTTTTATACAGTTCCGGTTTCCAACGGTCAGTACATCCCTGATACCAGATGAAACCTCTGGCGGTAAACGGCACGAGAGAATGCAGCATTCCATTATAAAGTACTCCTGCAGCATGGCTGGTATATTCCTTAGGCAACTCACCTGTCACATAATGATCCAGATTGACATCAGAAGCGAACTCCTTCTTGAGTATCTCCGGATTGATCCATGAACGTATCGGTGTACCGCCCCAAGAAGCATTGATTACTGCAATCGGAATATCGAGTACTTCGTACAGCTTCTTTGCAAAGAAATATGCCGTTGCACTTGCCTCTGCAACGCCCTCAGGTGTATGTTCGTACCATTTTGCCGCACACTCTTCCTTCGGATCCAAAGAAATCACACGATCCACATTGCATGAACGGATAAGAGTTGATGGCTTTGCTCCGAATATAGCTTCATGAGAGCCATTTACAGGCTGTCCATAAAAGCCCTTGACCTGCATCTCCATGTTGGACTGACCGGAACATATCCACACCTCGCCGATCAGGACATTTCTCAATGTCACCTTTTCACCGTCATTGAAAGTGATCTCATAGGGTCCTCCTGCCTTAGGAGTTGCTATGCGGGCAAACCATTTGCCATCAGAATCCGCAGTGACAACAGTCTTAGTCTTGGACCATGTAGATGTAATCGTAATTTTGGCATCTGGCTTTGCCTTACCCCACAAAGCGGCATCAGTCTGCTGCTGAAGCACCATGTTGTCAGCAAATATAGGTGGCAATTCAACTTTCGCATCCAGAATGGACACAAGTCCGAAAAACAGCATGCAAATGGAAATCAATCTTTTCATGATGATATGTTTTAGTTGTTTGAGTTCATCTTGCGAAGGAAACACTCTATAGTATTTTCCATAAGACAGCAGATAGTCATAGGGCCTACACCTCCAGGGACCGGTGTAATGACAGATGCCTTAGGCTCGACTGCGGCATAGTCAACATCACCACATAGTTTTCCTGTCTCCGGGTCGCGGTTTACTCCCACGTCTATCACGACAGCTCCGTCAGATACCATGTCTGCGGTCACGAACTTAGGACGTCCGATGGCTACAACAAGGATCTCCGCATTGCGGGTCACGGTCGGAAGATCCGCTGTGCGGCTGTGTGCTATGGTCACTGTCGCATTTTCATCAAGAAGCAGTTTTGAAACCGGGAGACCGACTATATTGCTTCGTCCTATTACCACCGCACTCTTGCCTTTTATCTCCACACCAGCTGTCTTGAGCATCTTGATGATACCCTTAGGCGTACACGGAAGCACACATTCCTGCTTCTGCCACAGGGCCGCTACATTGAGAGGGTGGAAACCATCCACATCCTTTTCCTTCGCTATTGTAGCAATGACCTTGTCCTCACTTATATGCTTTGGAAGAGGCAGCTGGACAAGAATTCCATCTACAGAATCGTCAGTATTGAGTTCTCTGATAAGCCCGAGAAGTTCCTCTTCCGATATTGTATCCGGTTTACGGATTGTGGTATTCTTTATTCCTACCACTTCGGAAGCCTTTGCCTTGCCCGTAACATAGGACACGCTGCCAGGATCCTCACCCACAAGAATAACCACAAGATGTGGCACTCGTCCATATTTCTCAGGAAACGTCGCTACCTGGGCAGCCATTTCCGCTTTTAGTTTCGCTGAAAGTTCTTTACCTGATATTATCATAGTACGTTATTTAGATTCCCGATCAGGTCGGGAATGACGGATTTTATGTTGGATTGACGGATTATATGTTGGAATGACGGATTATATGTCGGAATGACGGTATTTATGTTGGAATGACGGAGTCTATGTCGGGATGACGATTAAAGCACTCGCCAGCCGATATCACGACGATAGAAGAGATTATCACATCCGATTGACTCCACTGCAGCAAGAGCCTTATCGTGAGCTTCCTGAAGATCTGCTCCGAAGCCTACCACCATAAGTACACGTCCTCCGGAAGTATAGAACTTTCCGTCCTTGCCCGATGTACCCATATGGAATACTCGGATTCCTTCTGGAAGAGCATCAAGTCCGCTTATCTCATATCCTTTGTCATAACTGCCCGGATAGCCCTTTGATGCCATTACAAAACCCATGGTAACATCTTTCTTCCATTCGATCTGAGGCATTGGAGTGTGGTCCGCAACTGCTGAGAATATGTCATATATATCAGTAACAAGTCTTGGGAGCACGACTTCTGTCTCAGGATCACCGAAACGACAGTTGAACTCTATCACCTTCGGGCCTTGAGGCGTCTTCATAAGTCCTCCATAAAGCACTCCCGTGAAAGGACATCCCTCTGCAACCATTGCTGCAGCTGTAGGCTTCATCACATGCTCAAGTGAGAACTCCAGATCTTCATCTGTAATGATTGGAACCGGAGAATATGCTCCCATTCCACCGGTATTCGGGCCCTTATCTCCCTCATACGCACGCTTATGATCCTGAGAGAGGGTCATAGGATATACATCAAGACCATCCACAAAACACATGAACGAGAATTCAGGACCTGTGAGGAATTCCTCGACAACGACCTTTCCTTTGCCGAACTTATCGTCAAGAAGCATATCTTTCAGTGTCTCAACGGCTTCCTCGAATGTTTCAGGTATCACTACGCCTTTACCTGCTGCGAGTCCATCATATTTGAGGACGACAGGGAAAGAACCCTTCTTTACATATTCGACAGCGGCGTCATAGTCTTCAAAAGTCTCGAATGCAGCTGTAGGAATATTGTATTTTGCCATCAGCTGCTTTGCAAAGTCCTTGCTTGACTCAATGGTCGCAGCTGCCTTTGACGGGCCGAAGATACGCAGGCCTGCTGCCTTGAATGCATCCACAACTCCTGCAGCAAGAGCGACTTCCGGGCCTACTACAGTAAGGTTTATACCGTTCTCAAGAGCAAAATTCTTGAGACCTTCGACATCTGTATCCTTGATTGCTACGCATTCTGCCTGCTGAGCTATACCGGCATTGCCGGGAGCACAATATATCTTTCCTACCTGAGGGCTACGGCTTACCGCATCCACGATTGCATGTTCACGGCCACCGCCGCCGATTACGAGTACTTTCATATTTCTATTGTTTTATTCGTTTGTTACCGTCGATTTGTCATTTGCGATCAGGAAGGCCGTGCAGGCATATGAAAGCAATTCACGTTACCTCTCCCCTAAATCCCCTCTCTCGGAGAGGGGACTAAGTCGCTACGCTCCTAATCATTATTGTTTTATTCGTTTGTTACCGTTGATTTGTCATTTGCGATCAGGAAGGCCGTGCAGGCATATGAAAGCAATTCACGTTACCTCTCCCCTGAATCCCCTCTCTCGGAGAGGGGACTAAGTCGCTACGCTCCTAATCATTATTGTTTTATTCGTTTGTTACCGTCGATCTGTCTATGACATTTCTGACAATCATGCGAAGATAAGACTTTTTTAAGATATATCAAACAGCCCTCACCCTTTGATATTTCGTACAATATCAGTAGATTTGTGTGATGACTATCAATAAACGGACTTATGAAGAGAATCAATGCCTTATGCCTTGTTCTGGCATGCGCTACGGCTGTACTTTCATCGTGCTCCATAGATTTTGGAGCAGACATTTCTGAAAGCCCTACATCAGAGGGAAATGGTAACGGCTCCAATGCCGGGATAATCACCGCCGGAGAATGGAATGACCTTGAAAACTGGGAATTCTGGACCGGACTTATAAGTGGACAGAGCCAGGAGAATTTTTATAGGTATCTTGAACACTGGAGTCTGTTCACCGAGGGCAGGATTCCGGTGACAGTAACCGACGTAGAAGACAATCCCGTATGTGGTGCCAAGGTGGAACTATTTGTTGATGGAACACTTGTCTGGACCTCGGTTTCAGACAATATCGGGTCAGCAGAACTCTGGTACAGTTATAATTCGAATCCGGAAAACGACACTGACGAGATGGTAACATTCACAGTCAAGGTGAACGGTTCCGCAATCGCACTTCCGGTACAGCCTGGGAAAGAGAACATTGTCAAATGCGTGGATATACTCCCATGCAGCAAAAGCGTTGACATAGCATTCATTGTAGATGCCACAGGGTCGATGGGCGACGAGATAAACTTCCTGAAGGACGACCTCATGGATATCCTCAAGAAGGTAAGCATAAGTCAGTCTGACAAATCATTCAGGACAGCCGCTCTATTCTATAGAGACGAAGGCGACCAGTATCTGACAAGGCATGACAATTTCAGTGACGATCCTGCCACTACACTTAGTTTCATCAAGAAACAGGAAGCAAAAGGAGGCGGAGACTATCCCGAGGCTGTCCACACTGCATTGGAGAACGCCATGCAGAACCTCGCCTGGGACGAAGGCAACTATGCCAGACTCGCCTTCCTAATACTTGACGCTCCCCCACACCACACACAGAAGATACTTGACAGCATTCACAGTTCAATCAAGGCATATGCTGCAAAAGGCATAAAGATAATCCCTGTCGCAGCCAGCGGAGTGGACAAGAGTACGGAATTCCTTGTAAGACTGATGGCGATGATGACAGACGGCACCTATGTATTCATAACCAATGACAGCGGAGTCGGCAACGACCATATCACGCCGACAGTCGGGGGCTATCAGGTGGAACAGCTTAACAGCCTTCTCATCCGCCTTATCAACAAGTATTCGGAATAAAAACCGGGAGAGCAGCCATCTCGGCAACCCTCCCGGAACCATAACCCTATTATTAACAACTAAACTAACCGTGCCTGAACAATTGCAAAGGGCATGCCAAATGAGAAAATGAAAACGAAACTATCATTCTATTCCGCAGTATTTCTTACCGTCCTTCTTCTAAGTGGCTTCAGACCGGTATCGCACCCTTGTAATGAGAATGTGCATGACTCCGATTCTCTGGCCATACTGCAGGCAGACTGGATGATTACTGCATTGGATAAAGGCGCTGAAGCAAGATACGCGCAGATACAGATGTTCTCATCGACTCAAAGCATCAGTGTAATCAGATATCCTGCTGCACGTTTCAGGACTGAAATTCTACACAGACCTGGCAAAATGGCTGGAAAGCCCAGCATTCTGGGAAAAGAGGTTGGAGCGATGCTGGCAATCAACGCAGGTTACTTTCATGTAAAACCGCAAACTCCATCTGTATATTTCCGGATCGGAAAGGAAATATACGGCAAGACACATCCGACAGAAGTCTACAGGGTTGACGGAGTTGTAGGCTTCAAGGATAAGAAGGGTAGAAAAATGAAGATTGCATACAGCGATACCACTCAGTATGATGCCGTAGCCGGCAAATGGCATACTGTGATTGCATCAGGCCCTATGCTGGTTGTAGATGGAAAAATAGTCGTACCTGTACTGATGGGTGACCGTGAAGAAAGAGACAGAGACAACGTGAAGGCTATGAAGAAGGAACAAAAAGAGGGCTCCAAGACCAGGACACACTATTCCTCTGCACAATTCTATGACAAGAGACATCCTCGTGCAGCCGTAGGAACCGATGAGAAAGGAAACATATACTATGTCGTGATCGACGGACGGTTCAAAGGTCAGGGAGACGGAGCGAGCATATACGAGACCGCATATATATGCAAGATGCTCGGCATGACTCAGGCAATCAATCTTGACGGAGGCGGATCGACCACACTATGGAGCGAGCAGACCGGCGTGATAAACCACCCGTATGATAACAAAAAATGGGATCACGACGGAGAACGTGCCGTACCGAACCTGATAGTCGCCCACTAACACATTATCCACCAGCAACTTATGTAATACGCCTGCACCCCAAAGGGTACAGGCGTATTACATAAGACATTGTATGTCAAACAGATAGAAATATCAGATGATTTCTATACCGTTCTTGGCGCAGAGTTCCAGTCCGAGATCCTTAAGCTTGAACTTCTGAATCTTGCCGCTGCCGGTCATCGGAAATTCCTTGACGAAGAAAATATACTTAGGAATCTTGTAACGCGCGATCTTGCCGTCACAGAACTCACGTACATCCATATCCGTCATCTGCACACCTTCATGCAGGATGATGAATGCGCCGACAGCCTCACCGTAACGTTTCGACGGGATGCCTGCCACCTGCACATCCTTGATGCCTTCCATCTTATAGAGGAACTCCTCTATCTCTCGAGGATATATATTTTCACCACCTCGGATGATCATATCCTTGATACGTCCGGTGATACGGTAATTGCCATCCTCATCCTTGACTCCAAGGTCTCCGGAATGCAGGAAACCGTCTGCATCTATCACTTCCGCTGTAGCCTGAGGGTTCTTATAATAGCCCTTCATGGTATTGTAGCCTCTGTTACACATCTCTCCCTGAACTCCGACAGGACATTCCTTGCCAGTCTCAGGATCGATAACCTTGACCTCAGTGAACTCGAATTCGCGTCCTACGGTAGTGCAACGAACTTCAAAAGGATCGTCAATCCTTGTATGTGTCATACCCGGAGAGGCTTCAGTAAGTCCATAAACGCTAGTCACCTTCATGAACATCTTCTCTTCAACCTTCCTCATAAGTTCGATAGGACATAGAGAACCTGCCATGATACCTACTCGAAGGCTGGACATGTCGAACATCTCGAACATAGGATGATTCAGCTCCGAGATGAACATCGTCGGCACGCCATATACTGATGTGCAGCGTTCCTTATGAATGGAAGCGAGCACGACAAGCGGATCGAATCTCTCCACCATCACCTGAGTACATCCATGAGTGAGACAGTTCATCGTAGCCAGCACCACACCGAAACAATGGAAAAGCGGGACACAGACACAGAGTTTGTCCTCTGCAGTGAACTTCATATGCTCTCCTGTCAGGAATCCGTTGTTGGCTATATTATAGTGCGTGAGCATCACACCCTTAGGAAAACCAGTCGTACCCGATGTATATTGCATGTTCACCACATCGTGGCAATCAACCTTTGACTTTGCCTGGATAAGTTCGTCATCATCGATATTGCTTCCCAGAAGGAGTATCTCAGCAGTATTGTACATACCACGATATTTCTCCTGACCGATATAGACAACGTTCTTCATGCAAGGAAAATTATCGCTCTTGAGATAGCCTCTCTGACAGGTACGAAGTTCCGGAAGCATCGTATAGACCATATTGACATAGTCATCGCTGCCACGGTCGCCATTCACGATACACAGGGTATGCATATCAGAGTCCTTACATAGAAACTCAAGCTCAGACTGCTTGTAATTGGTATTTACAGTCACTGCTACAGCACCGATCTTGGCACAGGCATACAGAAAAGTAAGCCAGTCCGGTACATTGCCAGCCCAGATTCCCACATGAGTTCCTCTTTCGACGCCAATGGCAAGGAGTCCCTTTGCCATATTATCAACACGTTCATTGAACTTGGCCCAAGTAAAACGAAGGTCCCTGTCCGAATAAACGATATATTCCTTATCCGGCGTGGTTTCGGCCCAATGCTCTAACCAGTCACCGAGAGTTCTGTTTGAAAGTTCCATGCCGGCGAGGAGATTAAATAGGTGTATATACTACAGCGAGAATCTTTGCAGCCTGACCGTTGTAGCCATGGACATGATGAGGGACAATAGAGTCATAATAGATGCTGTCTCCTGCCTCGATGACATGGTGTTTCTTGCCGTAAGCCACTTCAAGAACTCCTTCCATGACATATATGAATTCCTCTCCCTCGTGTGAAGAAAGCTCATATGAAGTCTCCTCCGTAGCCTCAACATCAATGATGAACGGCTCCATATGACGGTCTGCCTTTGATGCAGAAAGGGAGTGATACTGCATATGGGTTCTGGCACTCAATGCATTATTGGAGAAACTGATTGAGTTGTCCGTATGTTCCTCCTTACGGCATACCACAGCACCTGTTTCATCCTGATCGTCGAGGAATGTTCCCAGACGTACTCCCAACGCACGCGCAATCTTGATAAGCGGAGCCAATGACGGGATGTCTATATTTCCTTCAATGCGTTCAATCTGCTCCTGAGCAAGTCCGGTACGCTCGACTATCTCCTCTACAGATATCTGCTTTGCCTCACGGATTGCCTTGATCTTCTGGCCTACAATTATCGTGTTATCCATTTTTGTTCGTTTTAATGTTTGCAAATATAAAGGAAAATATGATATAATGCTATAGTGTCTTATAAGACAGGATATGAATGGTCACAGCTGTTGCAAGCAGGATAAAAAAAGCCCTTAACGCCCAATGCTCCGCAACAAATATCGCACAATATAACAGAGTAATCCAAAGCATTGATACGGACAGCACCTTGATTTTCAAAGGAATAGCCTTATTGACCATAAAATTGGATATATATGGTCCAAGCTTCGGATGATTCATCAGCCATTCGTATAATCCTTTGTGACTTCTGAGAAACAAGGCTGCGGAAAGAAGAAGCAAAGGAGTGGTCGGAAGTACCGGCAGAAATATTCCGAGTATTCCGAGTCCCAATGATATCAGTCCTGCTATGGTAAGAAAAATCTTCATCCTTCTTAGAAGTTCATTGCAAAAGTGAGTCCGGATACCGGCTGAACTCCACCTGCCTTTCTGATATAATCCACCGACGGACGCAGCTGGAACGAATAGTTGCTGCGTCTGAGATCCTGGTAATACATATTCTTTACCTTAGCTACTCTGCAGGCATCCACAATAGCACATATCTCTACAGCAAGCATACCGAAAACCGAAGCGAGGACAAGGGCTGTACCGGCACCTGAAGTGGATTCGACATATACTTCTCCGTTGGCATTCTCGTAATATGACGAGGTCATAAGTCCGCTTCCGATTCCCATAAGCAGACAGCAGCCTGCCGATCCGCCAAACCACGCAAACCCTCTGCCCACTTCTCCTGAAATCATCTGTCCCAGTCCCGGAACAATCCATGAGCACACTCCCATCAGAGCAGGATTCCATCTGTCGTCATATCCGGACACATAGTCCTTGTAGTTATAGTATTTCCTCAACTCCTTGTATTTCATGCCCGGAGTGATTCCTTGCGGCATAGTAACGGCAGAATATGAATTATTGAACATATCCCTTCTTCCTGACGGATATGTTATCATAATGATCTCAGACTTACGCAAGGTATAGACAGGTCCGTCCGGCTCGTCAAACAGCACATACCGTATATCATCTGTATTGACTTCCAGCACCTTAGCCCTTATATCCTCTCCATTGTTCCTGGTGATGATATCCTGAGCCGAAACTGTTGCTGCAGCAGATGCAAGCAACGACAGAATAAGAAGTATCCGTTTCATAGCAAATATTTGTTTAATCCTATATTATCTCTTTATCTGACCGTCCTGGAATCTCATCCTGTCCACTACCCTGCCGTCATCTTCCAGAATCCACGACCGGAATGCACGCTGACCTTCTTCAAGAACAATCAGCCTTGAGCCAGGACGCAGATTATTATATGTGGTATCATCGCCCGAAAAACGTCCGTAACCGAGAGCTATGCCTTTTTCCGCAACTACATAATCATTGTCATGGTCATGCCCTACAAATACGCCCATTACGCTGCCGGTCTCAACCATGGCTGCAAACATA
This sequence comes from Bacteroidales bacterium, assembly GCA_015060335.1. Lineage (GTDB taxonomy): Bacteria > Bacteroidota > Bacteroidia > Bacteroidales > UBA932 > Cryptobacteroides. The sequence continues at coordinate 36,057 of SUYR01000022.1, forward strand.
CCTGTATTCAGAGCACCCGGGCATTCATCTTCCGCAGCCCTTCCCACACTGTTTTTCTTAGGATTGTCCCATGCCTGAGAATACTCGGGAAGGCATATATGGAAGAATGCCAGAGAGTTCATCGGAACACCATTGTTCGCCTCGGTACGTCTGTCGCAGCAGTCTCTCAGCCAACTTACCTGCTCTGGGGTAAACCAGCCATAGCCTTTCACCGACTTTATCTTGGAATAATCATGAGAATCCATACAGTAAAGCAGCGCAGATGCGTTTTTACCATTTGAAGAAAGTACTTCAAGCTCCATATCTGCAAGCTCTCCTGACTTGTTCAGTGTATTCAACGAATATGGTGAAGCTACTATACGCGCAGACATGTCCTTCCTCGGTATCCTTGTCTCCGGATCATGGTTTCCGAACATTATACAGAAAGGAATCTGAAATCTATTGAGAGAATCCAGAAGTCTATCCCAGCCTTTCACACCATCCCCATCAGTTACGATATCACCTGTAAACACAAGCAGATCAGGCTTTTCCTGATTCGCAATCCGGCTTAAACGTCCGAAGGTCTTGAGCAGTTCGCGATCTCTGTATTCTGACTTGCCTACACATATATGCATATCTGTAAACTGTGCGATCTTGAATGTCCCGTCCTCATTGAACTTCAGATCGGGAGTCCCGGCTTGCATAACCTGAAAAGCCAGAACGAAAACCAGTAAGGCATATAAAACTTTCCTTGTCATGTTATTTTCCTTCTTCTACTATCTTCATAAGGATAATATATTAATGTGCGAAAATAAATCCGAAATATAGTCTCGGCCCCATAGGCCTGTTCAGTCCGTTCTTTCTTATTGCCAAGAGCCAATCCAACTTTACCGTAAGTCTCAAAGCTTCTCCCAGTGCCAGATCACATCCGCAGAAAGGGTCTATCGCAAAAAACGGCTGCTTATTATATACTGCATTCGTCTCCGGGAGCCAATCCTTGCTGTTTCCCTCGAACATGTAGTAAGCAGTCTCGACACCACCTCCCACCGAAGCTCCGACATAAGGATAAAAACGCCCCTTCTTCCAATACCAATCGGCAAGAAGTCCGGTCCAGAACACCTTGTTGTTACTTCCCTTAACCAGACTGTTTGCCAGCCCCATCTTTGACATATAACCTTCAAAGCCGGTACGGAAATGCTCTGTAAGATGAACTCTTGCCACTCCTCCTATACCGAATGTAGCCCCTTCAGGGTTATAATTGTACGGGTTATCACCTCCGAACTGATATCCTGTGTGGACCATCATGCCGCCCGAGAATCCTTTGATAAACTTTTTGTCCTGCGCCTGTACCCCCGCACATACTGACATCAACAGGAGCATTGTAAGAAATTTCATCATAATCAATTTAGGGTTAAAAATCTGCATTAAGAAACAAATTTAGCAAATTTATATGTATTTCACTAACTTCGCCCCCTAAATCGACAATACATGAACTTTACAGGAATAATAATTGGACTTGCAACCTTTATTATAATCGGCATATTCCATCCGATTGTAATCAAGGCGGAATATTATCTCGGATCAAAATGCTGGTGGATGTTTCTTCTTTCCGGCATAATCTTCTGCGCACTGTCAGTAACCATAGACAACCTTATTGTGTCCACTATACTTGGCGTTACAGCTTTTTCATGTTTCTGGAGCATACTTGAACTGAAGCAGCAGAAGGAGCGCGTCAGAAAGGGATGGTTTCCTAAAGGACCGGGACATAAATAGAATATGTCATCTGCAGTATAATGCATCTGCTGGAACAGGAGAGAAATCTTCTGCTCCAGGTGTCTTCCATGACCAGCCAAGTTCCTGGCCTTCGTAATCTTCAAAATACAGCAGTCTGAATGAATGGAGGCCAGCTTCAAGTGCAATCCTTCCGATAGCAGTAATCGCAGAATGTCCGCCATCATTCTCCACTACTTTTACTCCGTCTATCAACAGAACACTTCCGTCATCCGTGCATGTGGCAAACTCCCATACACCTTTTTCCGGAATCTGTATATATCCGTCAAAGATGATTCCATAGTGGTCTTCCGCATGAACGAAATCCAATGATGGCTCCGGCAGCACACCTGTGGAAACTACGGGAAATTTCTCTATCATGTGTGTACTTGTGAATGTTCCTTCATAATATCTGTAATTGACTCCGTTTACAGACCGTACAAGGTTCAGTGCAGGATAATGACTGGCCTTGACTGCATTTATTACTGACACTGCGCTCGAAGCGTAGCCATCTCTGAATGCCACAGCCTTGATGAGGCAAGACTCTGTCAGGGTAAAAGGTCCGGTATAAGTCATTGATTTCTCAGTCGGATCAGTGCCGTCAAGAGTATATCTGATAAATGCGTCAGGTGTATTTGAATTGAGATCTACACTTATCTCATCCTCGAAAAGCTCAGTAACGGCACTTGTATATGGGGCTGCAGCCATAGGTTGAACAGTCATCGAATACGGTCTCGATTCCTTCGAAACGCACCAGTCTGAAGATGGTGTTGAGTTCAATATGAATTCAAGCTCACCTCCCTCCATTATCTGATCATAAGTCAGATATACGGTATCTATAACCTTCCCATTCAGTCTTACTTCCTTTATATAATGGTTTCTGGCAGGGTTATTTGCCTTTATATGAAGCGAGCGTCCGTTTGCAAGAGCGACCTGAGCACTTTCAAAAAGTGGAGTCGTAAGGACAAACTGATTGGATCCCGGGCACACCTGATAGAAGCCCAGAGCCGACAATATATACCAGGCAGACATCTGTCCGGCATCTTCATTTCCGATGATTCCTCCAGGCATCGGATCATACATCACATCCAGAAGCTTACGGGTATAATACTGGGTTTTCCATGGCTGACCCACGTAACTGTAGAGATATGCCATATGGTGGCTCGGTTCATTTCCATGAGCATACTGTCCGAGAAAACCCGTTATATCCGAAATACCCATTTCGTCTGTGGACTCTATTGTGAAAAGGTCATCCAAAGCCTTTATGAAAGCCTGCTCTGTACCGAAACAATTGACCAGTCCGTTTATGTCATGAGGCACGAAGAAACGGTAGTGCCAAGGTGTACCCTCCGTATAATCCCTGTTAGGCGTATTGATATCAAACGGAGATATCCATATGCCGTCCGAATTCCTGCCTCTGAAGAATTTTGTTTCTCCGTCAAATATATTGACATAGCAGCCGGCACGTCTGTAATATTCCTCTGACGTATCCTTCCAGCCAAGAGCCTCTGCCATTCTTGCCAAGGCCCAGTCATCATATGCAAATTCCAATGTCAGGGAGACTGACTCCTTTCTTTTGTCGGAAGGGAGGTAATCATATGCAAGGTAGTGCTCTGAGCCCTTCTTGTTGATATTGGAAGACTTCACCATAGCCTCCAATGCATATCTGGCATCAAAATTCCTCAACCCTTTCATATATGCGTCTGCTATGACTGAAAGAGCGTGATAGCCGATCATGCAGTTGGTCTCTCCTGATGCCAGAGGCCACAAAGGAAGTTCACCCGTAATGCGGTACATATCCAGCATGCTGAATATCATATCATCGACAAGTTCCGTATCAATTACAGTCTGGAGAGGGTTCCAGGCGCGGAATGTATCCCACAACGACAGGGTAGAATAATACGATTTGCCCTCCGGTACCGTATCAATGACATCATCATGTCTTCTGTATTGCCCGTTTACATCATTCATCAGATTCGGACATATCTTGGTATGATATACGGCTGAATAGAAATTGGTCATCTCATCCCTGTCGCCTTTCACGATAATATCATCCAGTTCGTCCTCCCATATAGTACGAGCTTTAGAACGGACCAAATCAAAATCCAGGACAGGCACCTCTGCAAGACCATTTTCCGCAGCATTATTGCATGAGACAGAAGATATTGATACGGCGACTGTCAGTTCGCTGACATCAGGAGCAAAGGTAAGAAGAGCCTGTTTACTTTCTATTATCTCTACACTGAAAGGTTTGGAGAAACGTGCTGAAAAATACACATGGTGTCCTTCAACAAAGGCATCTGTAACCCTGTAACCACAGATTTCATTTGCAGACACTTCATAGACTGCTGACTCCACGACCTTTTCCTCGTCAGACACCGAATGTTCAAGATCTATCAGTATTGAACGTACTTCTCCGCCATTGAAACTATATCTGTGCACCCCAGTACGCGGAGAGGCAGTAAGCTCTGCCTTTATTGCACCTGAGTCCAGCAGCACTGAATAGTATCCTGGAGCCGCGGCCTCATCCGAATGTGAAAAGACATGAGCAGGTCGGTCATAGACTCCATTCTTCATCAAAAGCGCATTGACCGAAGGATAGAAAAAGATATCCGACAGGTCGGCACAGCCTGTTCCACTCAGATGCGTATGGGAAAATCCCAGAATGGTACTGTCTGAATAATGATATCCGGAGCAGGCATCCCAGCCTCCGACACGCGTGTCAGGGCTGAGCTGCACCATTCCGTAAGGTGTCGTAGCTCCGGGATATGTATGGGCATGAAAACCAGTTCCGATGAACGGATCCACACAATCATATGGTTTCAGTGCCGCTGTACAGCCCGCAGAAAAAAGCGCAGCCGCCAATAGCATAAAGGAATATCTCATAAGCAAATTATTAAATTACAATGATACAATCGGACTCTACTTTGAATGACTTTGTCTGGCCGTTGCCCCAGTTGACTATAAGTTCAAACGGAACATTCGCCTTGACTGTGATCTCAGGCTTTTAAGTAGTCTTGGAGCGTTTCCCGACCTTCATATCCACAATCCCTTCCGGACCGAAAGGATATCTCCCGATGTCATGCTCCTCCAGATGATGCCTATCCCAGGTAGATTGGGCAGTATTGAAGCCTTTTCCCAGGTCGTTGTCATACACCCATTTTGGTGTAGGCCACAGGCACGCCTTGAAGTCCGCTGTCATGTAGAATTCCTTGTCGCAGCCTCTCTGGCCATGATGAGCCACTTGAAGATAGTCACAATCCACATCCTTCATATATTCGGACGCCATTAGTTTTCTTCCTGCCGCTACTCCCAGATCGCCCAGGAATACCATCGACTTATGGTCATCCCACACTCTGATTACCATGCTATGATCGTTGTAATGAGTAAGTATGTCCGGATGAGGATGCGAAATAAACCACGCATCGACCTTGCCTCCGCCCAGTGCATCTATATAGCCTCTAAGATAATGACGTTCCGCTTCATAACCGCCATCCATCACGATAAGTTTCCCGCCCGAGGTCTGGATGACGTAACTGTTGCAGATATCGTTTCCATAAGAAGGCAACTGCCACAAGGTAAAGGTATCGGCTGACTTTGATGTGCAGCCGGTAAGTGATACGAGCATGACCAGCTGGAAAAGATAGTATAGTTTCTTCATAACTTGTACACACATTGATAAATACAAATATAGAAAAAAATCACAATCAAAGTGAAGGTCCTGCAAAGATATGGAAGGACGGTTTTACCCTGTCAACTAACTCCTTATCCCTCAACGCATTGCCGATATGCGATTCCCCTGCAGCGGGGAATCGCGTTTTCGTAAAACGCTGTAAATTAGAGGGTTACGCAACAGCGATTCGAAAATATAACATAACCAGCATTAGAAAGCATTGAATGGCATCATTCTACGGCACATTATTTCAAGTGCAGTTAATTAAACATATCAAAATTTGGGATATTATTACCTTTGCGGAGACGACAGTTTAACATAAGTATTCGAAACAGAAGGAGGGACAAAAGAAGAATTAAATGGGAAAAGATCAAATAGAGAATCCCTTCTAATTATAAAACAGCCTCCATACCAAGTGTGAAGGCTGTTCATCTTTATTGTTTTATCTCTTGTCCATTATACAGAACTTTTCCCATTGTTCGATAGGAAAGTTGTTCTTGATGGTCTGTCGGTAACCCATCGCGAGTTCCTTTACATCTGCCAGTTTCTCGTTTGCTGCCTGGAGTTTCTCAGATACAGTCTGGCGAAGTGCATCTACCTCCTGAATCATTTCAATCGCCTTGTTTGCTTCGGCTTCGAGTGTGTCCAAGCCTTCAGTCTTGATTCCGAGATGTGTGACCTCAGCAATGTGCTTCTTAATGCCAGATGCCATTGTCAGGGCCTTCTGTGCATTGGTTTCAAATGTTTTTGACATGTCATTAAACTTAAAGTTAAACGGGAACCTTCATATGATTGATTCATAGTGGGTTCATAGCAAATTTACAAAATTTTCCGTTAACTTGTGACACTAGAATTTACTGCTGTCCGCCACCCAGTGCACGGTAAAGTTCTATGACTGCCGATATCTTTTCATATGTGTCCTGCGCCTGAGCGGTTTCGGCCTGAAGAAGGGACTGCTGAGCAGTCAGGACCTCCAGATATGTCGTCGATGTGTATTGCATCATCTTTTCTGTCTTGACCAAAGCGTTGGAAAGTGACTCAACCTGCATCGTTCTCCACTTCTCCTTTGAAAGAGCTGTCTGATACTTCGTCAAGGCGTCATTCACTTCAGCACCTGCGTTCAGCACGGTCTGCTGAAATGTAAGTTCAGCGACTTTCTGGTCTGCACGCGCTATCTTGACCTTTCCACGCATTGCTCCTGCATTGAATATAGGCTGAAACAATGAGGCAGCAGCATTAAGAATCATACCGGCCGGATCCATCACTGTTCCTCCGAGATTGTTGGTCCATCCAGCCACTCCGCTCAATGATATTGACGGATACAGATCGGCGCGTGCAGCATTCACTGCATAGTACGCTGCCGCAAGGTTGTTTTCAGCAGCACGTACATCCGGTCTTCGGCTGAGGATCGAGACAGGCAAGCCTGTCTGAAGTTTCTCTGGGAATGATGCATCTGTCAGGACACCTCTCTTTATATGACGAGGAGTCTGACACAAAGTGATGTTCAGCGAGTTTTCCAGTTCGTTGACAGACTTTCTGATGTCCTCGACGGCTGTTTCCACCTGATACCAGGCTCCTTCCATCTGTGACACTGCTATATCGTTTGCCATTCCTGCCTCCATCATAGCCCTGAGGACTCTCACGCTTTCCGCGAATTTCTCGCAGGTAGATTCAGCTATACGCAACTGGTCATCAAGCATGAGCAGCGTGTAGTACTGAACAGCAACTCCTGCTATTAATCCTGTCTGTGCTGCCTGCTCATAATCCTGTGCCATTGCTGCCGAGGCTTGTGCCTGACGCTTTGCATTGGTCTTTTTGCCGAACAAGTCAATGTCCCATCCGACAGCGACTGGAACTGTATATGTCCATCCTGCGCCGGTATTCAGGTCAGAGAAATTATTGAATCCTCCGACCGCTCCTTCTGGGGCAAAATTTACCGATGGAAGGCAGTCCAGACGCGAAATCTTCAGGCCTGTCAGGGCCTGCTCTACTCGCAGCTGTGCAGTCTTCAAATCTGTATTTCTTACAAGCGCGCTATCGATAAGATCCTGCAGGAAAGGGTCTGTGAACAATTCTTTCCATTCAAGATCTGCTATCGATGATGTATCTGCGGTCTGGTAACGGGCTCCGAACAGAGAGTCAGTCACCATCTCTGCCGGTCTTTCATATTTCTTGTATATGCCGCAGCTGCTGACTGTTACAGCCACGGCAATTATTATAATCAGTTTTTTAATCATTATACATCTGTATTTAGATCCCTCGACTTCGCTCGGGATGACATTTTCAGAATTTCACAGTGTTGTCGTGTTCTCCCTTTGCTCTTTTCTGTTCTCGAACGCCTTCTATCTCATAGTCGATCTGATTGTCCTGCGTCTCTTCGAACTGAACTGGCTTGAATTTCTCCTCCAATGTCTGGAATACGACAAACAGAGCAGGTACGAAGAACAGCAGAATAAGGGTTCCGACAAGCATACCACCCACTGCTCCTGTTCCGAGAGCGGAGTTACCATTGGCACCGACACCGGAAGCGAACATCATCGGAAGCATACCGAAGACCATCGTCAATGCAGTCATAAGGATAGGGCGCAGACGTACTTTTGCTGATGCTATAGCAGCCTGCTTGATGGTCATTCCTGCTTTGCGACGAGAGGAAGCATACTCGGTGATGAGGATGGCCGTCTTGGCCAGCAGACCAATCAGCATGATGACACCAGTCTGGAGGTAAATGTTGTTCTCCAATCCGAAAAACTTGGCAAACAGGAAGGATCCCATGATTCCACAAGGGACTGAAATAATGACAGCCAGAGGAATGAGGAAGCTCTCATAGAATGCGCAGAGAATCAGATAGATAAGGACTATACAGATTGCATATATCGACAATGCGTTGTTTCCGGTACGCTCCTCCTCGCGAGAAAGTCCTGCGAATTCAAATCCATAGTTTCTCGGAAGCGTCTGCTCTGCAACCTCCTTGACAGCCTTGATGGCATCTCCGGACGAATATCCTTCTGCAGCCGAGCCGTTGACGGCAATGGAATTATAGAGGTTGAAGCGTGACAGTGTCTGCGCTCCATATACCTTGGTCAATTCCACGAACTGACTCAAAGGAGCCATCTGTCCGTTATCCATCCTGACCTGAACGGCATTGAGAGATTCCGGAGTCATACGATACTGAGGGTCAGCCTGGATCATTACCCTATACACGTGTGAGAATCTGTTTATGTTCGACACGTACTGTCCTCCGTAATATCCGGCAAGCGTCGAAAGAACAGTCGCCGGTGACACTCCGGCCCTCTTGCAGACAGCCGGGTCTACATTTACAAGGTACTGAGGGAAATTCGGGTTGAACGAGGTATATGCCATAGCAATCTCGGGACGCTGGTTAAGCGCGGCGAGGAAGTTCTGAGTCACGGCAAAGAACTCTCCGATATCTCCACCCATCTTGTCCTGCATGTGAAGTTCGAAACCGTTGGTCATACCATATCCCGTGATCATAGGTGGAGCCATCGGAACGATATTCACGTCCTTTATATCAGACGTTCTCGCCATTATCTGTCCGATGACGGCATTTACCTCATCTTCCTTGTCAGGCCTGAGAGACCAGTCCTTCAATTTGATGGTAATCAGGCCGTAAGATGATCCTGTTCCGGAAATGAGACCGAATCCTGACACGGTAGAGCATATCTCGATCTGTTCGATTGATGAAATGCGTTCATAGACTTCCATCAAAATGTCATTGGTATTCTGAAGTGAACTTCCTGGTGTTGCCTGTATATCCACCATTATCGAGCCCATATCCTCATCAGGAACGAAACCGGTCTTGGTCGTCATCATGAACAGCACAAGAAGTCCGCAGCAAGCCACAATGAGAATCCATACAAGCCATGTCCTCTTGATGAAAAACTTGACTCCGTTCTTATATTTATCGACGACTGCAGTAAATCCGGTGTTGAATTTCTTTCTGAATCTTGCTGAAAAATTATTGATTTCTTTTCCATTCTCGTCGATGTATGGATTAAGAAGAATGGCGCTCAATGCAGGGGCAAGAGTCAACGAGTTGATTGCCGAAATGCCGACTGCGACTGCCATTGTAATACCGAACTGTGTATAGAATACTCCGGATGTTCCTCCCATCATAGACACTGGAATGAACACTGCCATAAACACGAGTGTAGATGTCAGGATAGCTGATGAAATGCCGTCCATCGCATCTACTGATGCATGATATGACGAATGATATCCCACTTCAAGCTTTGCCTGGACGGCTTCCACTACCACAATGGCGTTGTCGACTACGGTACCGATGGCAAGCACAAGGGCAAATAGGGTAAGCAGGTTGATAGTGAAGCCTGCAACCGCAAGGAATGCAAATGTTCCGATGATGGAAACGAAGATGGAAATCGTAGGGATGAGAGTGGCCTTCCAGTCCTGAAGGAAGAGATAAACCACGAGCACTACAAGAAGTATTGCAAGAAGGAGCGACTTTATCACCTCCTTGATAGAAGCATAGAGGAAGTCATTTACAGACATCATCGTGTCTATCATAAGTCCCTCAGGCATAGTTTCGCGAGACTCCTCTATCAAAGCGTCGATGTCGTTTACAACCTGTGTCGCATTGGATCCGGCAATCTGGAAGATCATCATCTCCACTCCCGGATGACCGTCTGTAGTCGATTTATAACCGTATGATTCCACACCGAGTTCTATGCGTGCGACATCCTTCAGACGAAGCACCTCGCCGCTCGGAAGAGCCTGAATGATCATTTCACCGAATTCTTCCGGAGTCTGCTTTCGACCTGAATATTTCATTATATATTCGTATGTCGACCCCGAGCTTTCGCCGAATGAACCTGTTGCGGATTCGATATTCTGCTCAGAAAGCACGCCTATGACGTCAGAAGGGATGAGATGATGATGTGCCATGGCCGCCGGGTTGAACCAGATACGCATACTGTACTGGTCAGAAAGGAGCACGACGCTACCGACTCCCTTGATTCGCTTGAGCTGCGGCTCAAGGTTGATCTTGGAATAGTTGGCAAGGAATCTCGTGTCGTAACCGCTTTCTTCAGTGGCGTGAAGGTCTATCACCTTGATCATACTGTTCTGCCTCTTGATTACGGATACACCGATGCGAGTGACTTCCGCCGGAAGCGATCCCGTTGCCTGGGCAACACGGTTCTGGACGAAGACTGCCGCCATGTCCGGGTCCATTCCCTGACGGAAATATACCATGATCTCGACATTTCCGGAGTTTGTGGCTGTGGATGTGATGTAGTCCATGTTCTCTACACCGTTGATGGCTTCCTCAAGAGGGGCGATCACGGATTTCTGCACGGTCTCGGCAGATGCTCCCGGATATGCGGTCATAACCATCACTGTCGGAGGAGCGATGTCAGGGAACTGCTCGATCGGGAGAGTCTTTATGCTGATAAGTCCGACCAGCACGATGACAATGGATATCACCGCAGAGAGAACCGGACGCTCAATGAATGTTCTTAATTTCATCTTATACCTCCTTATTTAAGAGTAATGTCCTGTCCATCACGGATGAGACCGACTCCTTCGCTGATGATTATGTCCCCTTCCTCAAGACCGGAATTTACGATATAGTTCCTGCCGTCATCGGTGAGTGCTACTGAAAGGCGCGATGAAACTGCCTTTCCATTGATATATTTGTATGCAAATACAAGGTCCTGGAGCTCGAATGTCGCCGAGCAAGGGATTATTATCACATCCTCATGCTTTCTGTCAAGGATGATTCTTCCTGATGCTCCGCTATGGAGTATGCCTCCTGCATTCGGGAATACTGCACGTACCGACACGCTTCCCGTACGAGGGTCGATTACGCCGCTTATAGTCTCAATTTTTCCTTTTTCGCCATATATTGAACCGTCAGCAAGTTCAAGTATTACAGGAGGAAGGTTTGCAAGCACCTCATCCATAGAACCATGCTGTGCCGTCAGTCCAAGCAGCTGGATTTCAGATATTGAATAATACACATACATCTGCGAATTATCAGA
>SUYR01000001.1 GCA_015060335.1 Bacteroidales bacterium
AGAAAACTTAAAGCCGTGGGAGTCAGCATCGAAGCCATCTCACAAGCATCTGGACTCTCCATAGAAACCATCGAAAGCCTATAAGCACTCCTGCGTACTGATATATTTCCGTATCTGATTACTGTCACGTATCAGATACGGATTTTTTTGCCACGACGCAAGACTATACACGTTTTCTCTTGCGTCGTGACAAGAATGACTTCAAAAAGCAGCAATTTCTGCCACGATGCAAGAGATTACCCTCAAAGTCTTGCGTCGTGACAGCACACTATTGAAAAATTTTGTCTCACTGTGCTGTGGTGTGGTCTTTTTTACCTATCTTTGCATTTCATCAATGACTGCAACATAATGATTCGTAAAGCTACAATTTCTGTGGTTGCCGCTTTTGTGGCATGCCTGTCCGTTTTTGCCTATTCCGGTCCTTCCAGACTAATTCCGGAGCCAGTGGAGTATTCTGTTTCAGAGGGTGTATATTCCTTGAAACCGGATGGTTCTGATATAAAGACGATTTTCGGTGCGGCCTCTTTTGCATCGAAGGTGGCGGACCTGCCTGATTTCGCAAAGGAAGAGGCATATGAGCTTGTCATTGGCAAGAAGGGCGTGAAGATATATGCAATGACACAGGAAGGCGCTTTCAGGGGCAGACAGTCTGTGGAGATGTTGCGCCTGATCGATCCGGTGGTGCAATATTGTACTGTTTTCGATTATCCGCGTTTCCAGCATAGAGGTATAATGCTCGATGAGTCCCGCAGCTTCAAGGGAAAGGCCTTTATAAAGAAGCAGATAGATGCTCTTGCCCTGTTTAAGATGAATGTGATGCATCTGCACCTTACTGATGCTGCCGGCTGGCGTATTCAGATAGATGCGTATCCGGCTCTTACCGACCACGTGGCGTGGAGAATAGGAGAGACTTATCATGAGTGGGAGGGGCTCGGATATCCGTTCACTAACGCCCAGGACCCTAAGGCATATGGCGGATTCTATACCAAGGACGATATTCGAGAAATAGTGGCATATGCTGCAGAACGTCATATAGATATCATTCCGGAGATCGAGATGCCGGGCCACAGTATGGAGGTCAACAGGGCTTATCCTGAGATTGCCTGTGTTGGTGAGGACGGCAAACCAAGACCATTCTCATGGGACCTTTGTGTAGGAAATGACGGTACATTCAGATTCCTTGAGACAGTATTGTCGGAGGTGATTGAACTGTTTCCGTATAAATATATCCATATCGGAGGCGACGAGGCTGTCAAGAAGGATTGGGATGTGTGCGTGAACTGCCGCAGGAGAATGCAGGAAGAGGGAATGAAACATAAGAACGAGCTTCAAGGTTATCTTGTGCGCCACATCGAGAAGTTCCTTCGAGAGAAAGGAAAGACGCTTATCGGATGGGATGAGATCGTGGAGACCGGTCTTCCGGAGCAGGCCGTCGTAATGTCATGGAGGGGTACTCCGGGCGGAATAAAGGCATCATCCGAAGGTCACGATGTGATAATGTCGCCAAACACATATCTGTATCTGGATTATTATCAGGACCTTATTAGAAAGGAACCTAAGGCGGTAGGACATATGCAGTCGCTCAGACATGTATATAAATATAACCCGCTTGAAGGTATTGCTCCGGAATATCATCATCATATACTTGGCGTTCAGGGCAATCTTTGGTGCGAGCTTATTCCATATGCTGCACACGCAGAATATATGCTGTATCCCCGTACTTTTGCCATTGCGGAAATAGGCTGGACGCCTCAGGAAAAACGTGAATTCTTCCATTTCCGGGAGCGTTGTCTTACCTTGATATCGATTTTCAGGGCATTGGGATATAATACATTCGATCTGTATAACGAGTCGTTGAGAGCGCAGACAGGAAGACTTCGTTTCGATGATCCTACATTCAAATTGCTTTAATCATGAGTCTGGAAATAATACTTGCTACAGAAGAGAAAACACCGATCTACAAGCAGCTTGTAGGTCAGTTTGAAGATGCAATCCGTTCTGGAAAACTCAAGCCGGGTGAGCAGGTGCCGTCAATGAATGAGTTTGCGGCAAAGTTCAATATATCAAAGGAGACTGTAAAGAAGGCATATGGAATTCTCCGTGACAGGGATCTGCTTATTCCTCGTCAGGGAAAAGGTTTCTATGTGGCGGAGGCGAGCAATATATCCAAGCCTCGCATTCTGGTGCTCTTTGACAAATTGAGCATTTACAAGGAAGTACTGTACTACTCTCTGGTTGAAGAACTGGGAGAGAATGCGGACATAACCATTCTTACCCATAATCAGAATCTTGAGTTGTTTACGTACTATCTGGACACATATCTCGACAGGTTTGATTACTATGTGATCAGCCCGCATTTTCCTCTCGACGATAAATCTCAGGCCGTCGCAGTCAAGCTGCTTTCCCGTATTCCGAACAGAAAGCTTATAATGGTGGACCACTGGCTTGAAGCGGTCCCCGGCAACTACAGCGCTGTATATCAAGACTTTGAAAATGATATCTATGATGGACTCAAACAGGGCCTTGACAAGCTGAAGACTGTTTCCCTTCTAAATATTATCACCTTGTCTTCCAGCCTCTATGGAGCAATAGTTTCCAGGGGAGTCGAGCGTTTCTGTACTGAAAACGGCATCGCATTCAAGTTCATGGAGTCCGCTCCGGAGGAAATCAATCCGAATGAGGCGTTCCTCATCTTGAGTTCGCAGCTCGAATCCGGCCTTGCAGCACTTGCACGTAAGATAAAGGCAAGAAATCTGGAGGTAGGAAAAGACGTATTCATTATTTCGTACAATGAATTCGATTTGTGCGAAGTGGTGATGAACGGACTCACTACTGTTTCTACAGACTTCAAGCAGATGGGACAAGTTGTCGCAGAATTGATCCTGAATAGAACCATTTCCAAGGTACATTGTGATTTCACGATGACCAGAAGAGCCTCGTTTTAGATGTGGCATTGAACGGCAGAGTAAATCCTGTCACTTAAAACGTTGGCTATCACGCGATTACAGAAAGGCGATTCCCCCGCGCAGGGGAATCGCCTTTCTGTAAAGTGCTGCTGGTGAGCGAGTTGGCCGCCAGCTTATTTTTCGTAGATCAGCACGGTGATGCCGTTCTGGCCGAGTTTGAGCTTGGATCCGTTGCCGGACACCTTGACATCGCCGATTGAGCTGCTTTCCACAAACCTGTAGCCGGGAACGGAAATCTTGCCTGAAGCACCTTCCTCGCAAAGAGTTGTAGCCACGATTGCAAGTCTGTCACCGTTAACATATCCTCGGGCGATGATGTCTTCTGACGAGCATGTGAATCCGTTCATATGCACGAATCGGCCGGCTCCAAGAAGGTGTTCAGGATATTTGTGGCGGATTGTATTTATCTGTGCGAGATAGCCCTGATAGTAAGGAGTTTCATCGATAAGTCCGCGGCAACGGAAGATCTCGATATCGTTCACCAGACCCTTCAGAAGGGTGTTGTTTGCCCTGCGCTCAACGTCAGTATCGTCACGCAGACAGCGGTCAGACCAGATTACTTCAGGGAATGTATATTTGAACCACTCAGGGAAGCTGTACGGCTCTGCTGTGAATTCCACGATATGCACGAAATCGCAGAACTGTGAAGTACAGTCGCTGAGCCACTCTGTTCCGAGACAGAATTCCGGATTGATCGCTTTGATATGGTCTCGGATCTCCTTGAGGGCGTCTGCCTTGTAACGTCCGGTGTAGATGTCCTGGACAGGGAACTCTCCGCTGCAATCCCAGTTAGGGAACTCTTCTGCGACTCCGAGCTGGTCATAGAATACGGCATCGGCTCCGTAAGCCATTGCCCTGTCTGCCCACTGAAGGAGCATGTTGCGCCATTCGCGGTTTGACATGTCTGCAATCGAGAACGTACGTGTGTCATAGTATCCGAGCGCTGTTCCCTCTCCGGTGAACTTGTAGTGCTCGGCAAATTCTGCCCCTGTGTTGTCTCTGTTTACAGCCTTCTTTCCGTTTCCGTGCATATACCAGTCACTTTCACGGTCCACAAGGCGTCCGTTGTAGTAAAGCACCAGTCGGTTATCCTTGGCGCGATAGTCGGCGATTGCCTTTTTCCAAGCCTCTTCGCCGCCCTGTGTCTCGTCGATATAGTAGTTCGGGTATCCGTTGTCCATACCGTCGCTCCACCATCCGAAAGCAAGCACGGTATTGCAGCCGACGCTCTTTCCGCAGTCGTTTATACGTCCCGGGAGATCGGTGTATTTACGAAGATATTCCCCATACTGGTGCTTGAAGATAATACGCTGCCAGCCGGTCATTTCCTTTACCCATTGAGGTACATCCTGTTTGTCCCACCATGTGTTCATCCATTCACGGTAGATATGTGAGGTCTCAGTCCACGATCCCATATATGGCTTCAGGATGCTTGTATTGTTGCTCCACGAATCTCCGCACATTGCATTAGGATAGCGGTAGAAACCGGCCTCGAGGCGGTCGAACTGGTTAGGGGCAGACGGATAGGCGCGAAGTCCGTGCCATGTCTGCTGAAGGCTCTGGTCGTGGCTTCCGAAATAAAGTCCGTCGCTCTCTCCGACAAAGGCATAGCAGTTTGATGCAGCATGACGGGGATACTGAAGATCATACTGGCGGAAGTACTGGTCTGGCTTCATGTAGAGTGTCTTGGGATTGACATTTACAATCAGGTCGATTGCGTCGTCATGAAGCTGTCCTCCTGTGTGTGTAGTCAGCAGCTTATGTCCTTCAGGGAGCTTCATGTCGCCTACGAGAGGGTACTGAAGCTCACGGATGATAGTGTGAGGCTCGTTGTTGGTCACAGTGGAACCGAAGCGTACAGCACCGTCCTCAAGAGTCACGGTAAGGGTAAGGTCCATTTTCAATGCCTTTCCCCGGTGTATGAGGCCCTTGTAAGTTATGGTGATCACATTTCCTTCCTGAGATACAGTTGGCGTATTTTCAGTGCCGTCAATCTGCATTTCCTTCTCGTCAAGAGTGTTGTAGAACATTCTCCAGAGGCCAGCTCCGGCAGCATAGTTATGTCTTGTCTCCTTGTTGCAGAGGGAAAGAAGCGCACCGTCTTCGCCGATTTTCACTTCTGTAAGGTCGTCGCTCAGTACGTAACCCGGAAGTTCGGCTTCAGGCGACTCGCAGGAGTTCTGCGGACAGTTGCAGCCAAAGAAGATTGCGAGGGCTGCGGTCAGTGTGATGATTTTTTTCATATATGTATTATTATTGTTTGCAGATGGTCAAGGTCGTTCATGGCCTCACCATGGATGGTGTCATTTTCTCATAGGGCTTTCGATGATGAAACGGCAGAATTCATTGTACATCGCCACATCTTCCGGGGCATCAGACGAGGCAAGTTCATACATTGCATCTGTTCCTGTATATATTGCAAGCGGTACCTTTCCATAGAATCCAGCCTCCTTGAAATATCTGAAATAATCCCGGAGCATTGCCCTGTTGGCTTCTGCGCGAGGGTTTTGCTCTCCGCTTACAAGATTTTCAAGAATTGAAGAGCAAGGATGCACACCTTCTCCGTGTGTACCTTCAAATTCGAGTTCCATACCCATGGAAAGTCTTTCAATCTCCGAGACAGTACTTTCAAAAGGCTTCTTTCCGTCCCAGTCCCAATAGTGGTTCGGCTGCATGTATGCCATATCGAATCCGAGTTCCTTCCAATGTTCATATCCCGGAGCCATGTAGTAAGGAATCCAGTACATGCCCAGATTCATGCTGTGTGCATAGTCGGATACAGGAGGAAGGAGCTTGTCCCAACGCTTGTATTGATAGTTGTAGCTTCCTTCCGTGCAGTAAAGTTCCTCATCTATGATGTAGAATCCAGCAAGGTCAAGATGCTCGGGAGCAACCTTCTTCCACGCCGAACAGATCTGGTCAATCATCCATTTCATTGCGGTGATCTGGTCTTCGAGGACAGAAAAATCCATCTGGCGGCCGTCAATTTCTCCCCAATATATTGTAGAAGACGCCTTGTCTGCGAATGTCTCGAACATGACAGGAGTAGGGAGGGTTGCGACTACCTTGTGTCTGAATGCCGGCTCTCCCAGACGGCTTTTTGCGTTTGCCACAGTAGCGTCAAGCACCTTTACGGCACCGGTCTGCTCATTGAACCAGTAGTCTATCCAGTCCAGCCATGACTCCTTGACAGCAGACTTGTTGTGTGCAGTTATGGCGAAGTCAAGACCGCCTCTCTTGTAGTCACGTCCCGCCCAGAAGATGAATGCCTCGAACAGCCAGTGTTCCTTTCCGCTTTCATCCGTATATGTAACATGTGCCTTTGCACGGTCTTCTGTCCATGTGTCCGGCTTCTTTGGTGAGTATCCTCCGGCAAGAAGGGTTATGTCAGAAAACTGAGGTATCTGCTCCTGCTCAGCCCTGCAGCCCAGGATAATCAGAATTGCGGATAGTAGTATGATAGACTTTTTCATGCCTGTTATTTCCTTAACGGGTTTTCAACGATGAATTTACAGTATTCCAGATACATTTCACGGTCCGGAACATCGGTTGAGGTGGCGAGTTCCCACATTCCGTTCGTTCCTGAGTATGTAGCGATACGTGCAGTGCCGTAATATCCCGACTTCTTCATTTCATTCATATAGTCCCGCAGAAGAGCCTTGTTGCGTGCTGCCTGAGGATTCTTCTTTCCTTTGGCAGTTCCCTGGGCATCGTAATCTGTGCGCACTGTCTCAAGAATGGATGAACTTGTACGTGCTACGCCCTCTTCCCATTGGCTCCATCCCGCCTCGCCATGGGATCCTTCGAATTCGATCTCCATACCATGACCATACGTCCCCATGGAACCGAATACCCATGACCAGTTCTTCTTCTGTTCCTTTTCCGGATAATCCCAATATTTGTTAGGCTGGAGCCAGGTGTAGTCGATGCCGAGTTCCCTTGTCATGTCATATCCGTCTGCCTGATAATATGGAATCCAGTACAGGCCATATTGCATTTCATGCAGATATTCAGAGACCTCCGGCAGTATCTTGTCCCACCTCTTGTATTTGTAGTTCCATCCTGAAGGCTTTGCCACAAGGATTTCAGAGAGGACATAGAAGCCTGCCAGCTCAAGATTCTGAGGATCGGCAGCTGCCCACTGTTTTCTGACATAGTCTATGTACCATTTATAGGCAAGTACCTGATCTTCAGTGTTATTGAAATCAAGTGTGCGGTCATATACCGCTCCCCAATATGTGGTGGAAGAGGACTTGTTGTAGAAGTATTCCAGCATGATTGGGTCCGGCATGGTCATCACCACCTTATGCTTGAACGAAGGCTTTCCGATTCGGGATATGGCATTAGCAATGGTCCGGTCCAGCACATCCGTAACCGCTCCTTCTGCAAGCCAGTAGTCAGCAAATCTTTTCCAGGACTGCTGGTTTGCGGATTTTTCCTTGCCGTCTGGAATGCAGAGTATAGTTCCGGCGCTGTCATCCACTCCACCGATGAACAGAAATGCTTCGTGAAGCCATTTTTCTGTACCGTTTTCATCGGTAAATGTGACATGAGGCTTGAGCCTGTCCTCGCTCCATGTATTCGGAGTCTTGTTTGCTACGCCGCCCGGAAGCAGGTCCATATCTGCAAAGAAAGGTATCTCGCTACGGGAGGACTCCCAAGGATACAGATACGGCATTTCAAGACTTACGCTGACAATCGAACTGCAAAGCGAGCCATTGACTCCCACAGCATACACCGTATATTCGGTCTTGGGAGTCAAGCCCCTTACAATCAGCTTCCCATCTTCTTCTGAGTAGCCGGTCTCGATTATCGACTCTGATGACGGAGCCTCTGCTGCTGACTCGACGGCAAGGGCGTAAACAGTTTCTGTATTGATCTTTTTCACAGAAAGCACAACCCCATCTCCTTGAAATCCGTCCACGGCAATCGATATCGCCGGCTTGGGAGTATAAACAGGCTCCTCCTCCTTGCCGCAGGCGGTAAGAAGGAGAAGGACCGTAAATATTAATGACAGTTTTCTGGTCATGGGTTATTTCTTGAAGAATCCGAGGGTGGATTTCACAGCACGCCAGCTGCTTCCGTCCTTATGGTTGATCATTCCGCCGCCGCTTACCCACATTCCGGTTGATCCGCCGCCGTCAAGATTCATTGCATGTACACAGCCGATGCTCTTCATTATAGGACCGAGTTCCTTCATATAGGCACCCTGGCTGGCATCTATACGGCCGTCACAGATGAAGAGGACTATCTTTCCGTCTTCAGTCACGCCGACAGCAGACCTGTCAGGATGTGCCGAGTAAACGCCGGATTCATCCCAGCACTCGTAGTTTGTATAATAGTGTGTGTCATCGACCATGCTGTTGTCTGCAGCTACCTTCCCGTCATAGAGCACCATAGGACCGCAGCTGATGGCATAGTATGGAGTCCACTGACTTGCAGTAACCGGTGATGTCGCAGTGACTTTTCCGTACGTTGCCTGTCCTACCACATTGGCCTGAGGACGGTCATAGTAGTAGAAAGTACCCTGCTGAGGGACTCCAACCCAATATGCACCGGCCTTTCCGTTCTGGTCAACACCGATGATAGGACGTGTAAGCTGGTACAGCTGACTGTTTGTAGCCCAATAGCAGCCTTCGATCTCTCCATGCCACTGTTGGGTCATCTTACCTTCTGTCATGATCACGCCGATGTTGTAGTTTCCGTATATGGCACCGTTGATCAGTACCTGGCAACCTTCTGCCGCCTCAGCCTGTGACTGAACGGTTTTCTTCGATCCTACGGTTTCTGGATATGTCACCTTGAAATCCACTTTTGAAAGGTCTGCCACAGCATACCATGCGTTGAAATTGCGGCCGTTCAGCTGCGATGTGGTCTTGTATATCTCGATGCCGTCTGCAAGACCCTCATATGTCTGTTTTTCCCATTTAAGCTGCGGAGTTTCCGGCTGGGCTTCAAGCTTTACAGACTGTGGCTCGCTGTAGAAATATGCATCGCCGTTCTTGACATATGCGCTCATCTGATATTCCTTGCCGTCCTGAAGATATGCGTTTGGAACAACCTGAAGAATCTCTGTCTTCGCGCTGATGGCCGGTCCTGCTACCTTGATGCCGTCCACTGTCGGAGCTCCGCTTTCGCTGAAGCATATTCCATGCTCCGGATTGCTGCCGGAAAGCTTGTCCACCTTGTAAGATACGGCGATATAGGCATACGACGATTTTACGGCTGTGACAACAGGGATCACCGCCATGTCTATCAGGGTGATGGCGTCGCCGGAAACGACAGGGGAGTCGTTCAGTATTGTTTCTCCTGCTGCCTGTATTCCGAAGATATATGTCTTTCCTGATGCAAGTCCTGTGTATTCGTACGATGTCTTATCCGCCTCCAGTACCTCAACCGGCTCCCCGAAAGACTCCTGTGAAGACTCACGCATGTAGATGTTGTAGCCTTTCTCATCAGATGAGTTGTCTTTCCATGTGATGGTCACGGAAGTGTTGTTCTTCTGTTTTACTGTCACTTCTGACGGAGCCGCGACCTTCTGACCACCCTCGACATTTCCAAGTCCCTCGCGGTCAAGTATCTTATAATCATTTAGATAGATAATCTTTGTGCTAAGATTACTATTGTCCGATACTGCCTGTACGCCGAAATCATACAAGGCTCCGGAGACAAGATCTGTAAATACATATTCAGTCGCATCCGGGCTGATCTTATTGATAGGCGGAACATGATATGGATCGCTCTCGCCTCTGAGGTATATCCTGTATTCCTTCTCTCCCTGAGCGTTGTCTGTCCAGGTGAGTCTGACGGTCGTGAGGTCTGACTGCTCGACCTTCAGGTCGGTCGGGTCTGCCAGCGCTTCTGGAGCTGCCTGTTTTTCCTGGCAGGCAATCATTGCTGTCAGTGCGAGAATAATTGTCGGTTTCTTCATATTCTGATGATATTTTTATTTTTTCTGCTGTTATAATTAAATTTTTTTTGTTTTCGGCTGCAAAAATAGAAATTAATTCTTGGAAATTGCAAGATTTTGCCTACTTTTGCACCACACTACACCACACATAATCTAAAATTCACATTTTCAACGAGATGAAAGGTACACATAAGCACTACAAATGGGAAGTTCTGGCCCTCCTTTGGATGGCATACCTGCTCAATCAGGCAGACCGCCAGGTTTTCAATACCGTACTTCCTGCAATCAGGGATTCTCTCGGAATCGGAGACACAGAAGTGGGTATGATCGCTACAGTCTTCAATCTTTGTTATGCTTTCATGGTCCCTCTCGGCGGTCTCGCAGGTGACCGTCTCAGCCGCAAGTGGGTGACAACAATCGCTATTCTCTTCTGGAGCGTGGCCACTATGTTTACAGGACTGGCTACAGGCGTTGTGATGCTCATCCTTCTGCGAAGCGTCGCTACAGGTGGTGGTGAGGCATTCTTCGGTCCGGCGAATTACTCGCTTCTGGGACAGTACCATACGGATACACGTGCCCGTGCAATGTCTATTCATCAGACATCATATTATGTGGGTGTGATCCTCGCAGGATGGCTTGCAGGACATATCGCAGACAAGCTCGGTTGGGAGTATTCGTTCATTATCTTCGGTGCGGCTGGTGTCGTATGGGGTATCGTTATGGCGATAAGACTGAAGGACAAGAAGGAGATTGCCGGTCAAGCCGGCAATGACGAGATCACCGGCAATGGTGAAAAGATTGTCAAAGGAGGAGAGGCATGTCATTCCCGACCTGATCGGGAATCCAAGCCTGGCATCTTCGACGGCTTCAAGACCGTATTCACCACACCGACAGCCCTCATCCTTACAATCGGTTTCAGCGGATTCATCTTCGTGATTACAGGCTATATGACATGGGTACCTGCCTTCCTTCAGGAGGAATTCGGCCAGAGTCAGGCTGCTGCAGGTTTCAACTCAATGTTCTGGACATATCTTGCTGCATTCCTTGGCGTGCTTCTCGCAGGTACGCTCTCTGACAAGATCGCCATCCGTGACCGCAAGGTGCGTATGGTTATCCAGGGTGTGGGTCTGATTCTCGGTGCTGCATTCCTTTTCTTTGTGAACGGAGGCATGACCCTCTGGCTCATCTACCTCTGCTTTGCAGGCTGGGGCTTCTTCAGAGCATTCTTCGATGCAAATATATATACAGTATTATATGACGTGACTCCGGCAAGACTTCATGCCTCATGTTCAAGCGCCCTTATCACCACCGGTTTTGCGGTAGGCGCCCTGGCTCCGGTGATTCTTGGAGCAATGAAGGAAAGCATGGGAAGCCTTTCGGCAACCTTCCCGGTGCTCGGAGCTGTATGGATCGTATGTGGAATCCTGATGCTTATTGTCAGCAGGACACATTATCAGAAGGATTACGATAAAATAAATAAATAGTATGAAGGCTGAATTGAAAGCAAGGAAGCCGAAGGCAGGTCTGCTGCTTATAGCTTCTCCAAGATTCAAGAATCTGTATGGTCCTCAGCGAGGCACATACGGAGAAAGAAAAGAAAAAGCGGTCAAGGAAATCATGGGCACCATGGACTTCCTTGACTTGGTGTATCCTGGCATTACCTATGAAAGAGAGGATGCCCAGAAGGCTATGGACCTTTTCTACAACGAGAAGGTTGATTTCATCTATGCAGAATTCCTTTCATGGAGCGAGGATTTTGCATGGATCAGGTTCCTTCGTGACTGCCCGGACATTCCTATCATCTTCTGTAACGTGGCAAAGCCTAAGATGACATTCGAGACGACTCTTGATGAGGATGATTTCGTGGACTATCTGTGTGCAGGCACACTTGTAGGATCTCTTGAAGGCTCAGGCAGCATCAAGAGGGTGCCTCGCAAGAATGTCAAGACCATCATGGGCACTCGCGAGCAGGTGACCGAGCAGCTTAAGGTCTATGCCAATGCGGCTAAGACACGTGCTATCCTCCGCAACTCAACAGTCGGTCTGATGGCAAATATGAATGAGGCGATGTGGAGCACCTACTTTGACAATTATGACCTTTTCACCAAGATCGGTCCCGAGATCCATTATCTCCCTTACAGCGACTACGGCATCGAGCTCGACAACCTCACAGAAGAAGAGGTAAAGGAATATGCTGACGAGCTTACCGGCAAGTATAAGATGATGAGCGATGTGGAATATGACAAGTTCCTCGGCTGCGTAAGGGCTACGCTCGGTATCAAGAAACTCGCAGAGAAGAATGATATCGACTGCTATGTGTACAATGACATCGACCAGGCAACATTCAAGACTGCCGGCTGCCGTGCAGGTTTCTATCCTCAGTGGTTCAATGAGAATGTAAGCGTACTTGTCCCTGAAGCAGATATCGGAGCAGGTCTGATCACCTATATCCTCAAGCTGATGACAGGTAAGAACGTGAACTTTGTGGAGCCTTTCCATATCGAGGACGAGTTCGGCACATTCGCAGGAGGTCATGCAGGTCCAAACGACCACAACGATCCGCAGTGGCAGGATAACGTGATCATTTCCAGAGATGTTCGTTTTGTAAAGACGCACTGGAAATATGCTGGAGCACCATTCGCATGGTATCGTTTCAGCCCGGGCATGAAGACAGTCGCCGGTCTTTATGAGGAAGACGGCAAGTACAAGCTCATCACATTCATGGCAGAGAGCCTTTCTGAAAAGGACACCCCTCAGAGCGACAAGAAGCACCTGCTGGCAACTTACAGCCACACGATCTTCAAGCCGGTTGTTCCTGTAAAGGAGCTTTGGGAGCAGGTTCTCCGAATCGGTGCGACACAGCACTATGCAATCGTTGACGGTGACTGGCGCAAGGAACTCGAAGACTTCGCTCAGATGATGGGATTTGAATTCTATAGTATAAAGTAGTGTAATAATATATAATATAAGTATCAATCATGAGTTTCATGTACAATCCGTTTCCGTTTGATGATCCGAAGCCGATCAACAGACCGAAACTTTCAGAAAAGACAGTAGATTCAGTTGTGTCTGGCGGCACACCTAACGTGGCAAAGAAATTTGTTGCAGGCCTGGCAGACAGAGTGAAGGCAGAAGGTGTCATCGTAGGTATCGACGGTTATACCACAGCCAACTGGAATCTGTTTGTAAATCTTATCGCCCGCGAGTGTGTGATCAACGGTTTCGAGTTCGAGGCAGTTGATTCTACTGCAGCAGTCCTCAAGTCAGGAAAGGAGATCGACGATATGATAGATCCGCTCCTTATCTGGGACACGGAAATCGACCCGACCCTTCTTTTCGGCAAGCTTTATCATGGCGGCTACATCGGTCTCTTCGATGAGGCGAAGATGGCAGACTTCAAGGCTGCAGTCCCTGCAAAGAAGGCCCCTGGCAAGCTCGTAGTAGTTGCTGGTTACGGCTCTATGATTCCTGAACTCCGCGATATGTATGATGTAAAATGCTGGTTTGACCTTACTCCGATGAAGACCATGCTCCGCATCAGAGGCGGCGAGTATGCAAACCTCGGCAAGGAGCGTCCAGGCATCATCAACCGCATCATCCGTCGCTGCTACTACTGCGACTTCGAGTGCGCAGTACAGCTCAGAAAGGAGCTCTGGAAGAGCAATGTCCTTGACTATTACTTCCTTGACAACGACCCTAAGAAGCTTCAGATGATGCCTTTTGAGTCATTCTCTGCAATCTGCTCGGAGCTTGTAAAATATCCGTTCCGTGCAAAGCCTTGCTACCTTGAGGGTGTATGGGGTGGCTCATATATGAAGAAATACCGTAATCTCCCTGCTGAGATGAAGAATGCGGCATGGGTGTTCGACTTCATTCCTATGGAGGTCAGCGTACTTGTTGAGGCCGGCAAGGAAATGCTCGACATCAACTACTGCTCATTCGTTCACAAGGAAGGCATCAACCTCATGGGAGAGAAGGCAGTAAACAAGTATCAGGGATATTTCCCTATCCGTTTCAACTGGGACGACAGCTACCACAGCACAGGTAACATGTCCATCCAGTGCCACTCTGACGGAAAGTACAATATCGAGCACTATAACGAGTTCGGCCGTCAGGATGAAAGCTACTATGTGGTTCTTACAGGTCAGGATGCCAAGACTTATATCGGTTTCCGTGACGATGCAGACATCCCTCAGTTCTTCAAGGAGATTGAGGATGCTGACACAAAGAAGATCCCATGTGATTACGAGAAATATGTAAGCTACGAGCCTTCAGTACCTGGTCTTCAGGTGATGCTTCCTGCAGGTACAATCCACTCAAGCGGTAGGAACCAGGTGATCCTCGAGATCGGATCGCTTACAATCGGCTCATATACTTACAAGATGTACGACTATCTCCGTCTTGACTTCGACGGCAAGCAGCGTCCTATCCACACCAAGCTCGGCGAGGAGGTTGTGAACCAGAACAGAAGAACATCTGTCATCCATGACCCTGACAGCATAGATTATATCGTGCAGAAGCCTCGCCTTGATGCACAGGGAGAGGGCTGGAAGGAGTTCATCATCGGAGAGAACCCTCAGATGTACATCTCTCTGCGCCGTCTTGAATTCGAGAAGATGTGTGAGCAGGACACAAAGAACGAGAAGTTCCATGTCCTCACTCTCGTTGACGGAGACAAGGCAAGAGTCCGCAGCGTAGAGAATCCGGAGCGTTACTACGATATGGATTTCATGGATATCGTATGCGTTCCTGCAGACATGGGCAAGTATGTCGTTGAGAATCTTGGCAAGGAGCCTATCAGCATCCACAAGACTACTCTTCGTGAAGGATTCGAAAATGATGAAAAATAGTCGCATAGTCCTTCTTGACGTTGGCGGAACATTCGTGAAGTCATCTCTCGGCATTGCCGGCAAAGGCGCGCTCGAGGGTACCTTCATGAGTACCCCTATATCGTCGGACGGATCGGCGGAAGAGATAACAGAAGCATTCCGCGAGGCCGTATCAGGCCAGATGTTGCAGGCGGAGAAATCAGGATACGTGATTGATGCCGTATGTGCTGCAATCCCCGGACCTTTCAATTATAAGGAGGGTATCTTCCTTATGAAGCATAAGTTCGCAGCAGTTTACGGAGTATCATTCCGCGAGATTCTCGGCGATGTGATATCCGCAGATACAGCATTGGCCTTCGCTCATGATGTCAATGGAGCGCTTCTGGGAGCAGTTACTGCAGACCCTTCTCTCAGGGAAGGAGTTGTGGCGATGTGTACTCTCGGCACAGGACTGGGATTCGCATATGCGGTCGATGGTCAGGTCCAGGAGTCAGAGCTCGGATCTCCGGCAAGAAACATATGGAATCAGCCCTATGGTGACAGCATTCTTGAAGACTATGCTTCGAGAAGAGCCATCCTCCGTTTCTATAAGGAAAGGGGAGGAGTTCTTGCTGAGGGAGAAGATGTAAAGGAGATTTCTTTGCGCGCAAGAGCGGGAGAAGAGGCAGCAGCCGAGGCTTTCCGCGAGGCCGGAAGACATCTTGCTGCAGGAGCCGCCGAAACTGTCAGGGACTTGAATATCAGGTTTATGATGTTTGGAGGTCAGATCTCGCGCTCTTTCGACCTTATGGAAGAAGAAGTCCGTAAGGGCCTTCCGGAGAGTGTTGAGGTCTGTGTATCTCCTGATATTCAGGGAATGGTACTTATCGGTGCTTCATCTCTTGTATAAATCAGAATACTTTATATAACTAATTAACCTTATTATGATGCTAACTAAACGTATTGACGGACTGAGACAGCTTCTTGCATGCTGCCTTGTGTTCGTGTGCGCAGCGCTGACAGGAGTGTCAGCCTTTGCGCAGGACAGAAACGTATCCGGTGTCATCCTGGACGAAACAGACCAGGGAATCCCCGGAGCTTACGTTGTAGTAAAGGGCGAAACACGTGGAGCGATGACTGACGACCAGGGTCGCTTCAACATAAACGTTTCACCTAAGGATGTCCTTATTGCCTCATTCCTCGGTTATCTTGATGAGGAAGTCACAGTGGGCGACCAGACAAAACTTACAATCAAGCTTGTACCTGCAGCCAATGAACTCGAAGGAGTGGTGAAGGTTGCTTACGGTACTCAGAGAAAAGCATCCGTGATCGGATCTATCTCTACAGTGGATATGGGAACCCTCGCTCAGTCTCAGGGTAACCTTTCTACCAGCCTCGCAGGTAAACTCGCCGGTGTCGTTGCAATCCAGAAGACTGGTGAGCCTGGTGCTTCGGCAGATTTCTGGATCCGTGGTGTCAGTACATTCGGTGCCAACTCAACTCCTCTGATTCTCGTGGACGGTGTAGAGCGTAGCATGGATATGGTGGATACTGAGGATATCGCATCTCTCTCTATCCTCAAGGATGCTTCTGCAACAGCTCTTTATGGTGTACGTGGTGCGAACGGTATCGTGCTCATCACAACCAAGCGTGGTGCGGAGTCTAAGCCTCAGCTCTCTATCAAGGTGGAGACAGGTATGACATCTCCTGTGAAGTTGCCTAAGATGGCCAATACTGAGCAGTATATTGACTTTATCAACAATATGTATGCTAACAGTGGTCAGGAAGGACCATACGATGCTTTTGAGAGGGAGCAGCACCTTGCAACAGCTATGGGACTTGCAACAGCCGATCCAGACCTCTTCCCTTCAGTTGACTGGGTTAACGAGATCTTCAAGAATCAGGCGTTGACCACAAAGGCTAATGTGGGAGTATCAGGCGGTACAAAGAACGTGCGCTATTATGTAGGAGGTTCATATTATCTTGAAGATGGTATCCTTAATGTAACTGCATCAGACCGTTATGATGCTCAGATGAGCTATCAGAGATTCAACTTCCGAACTAACGTGGACATCAACCTTACAAAGTCAACTGTACTCGGTATGAACGTGTCTACTCAGTTCACAGTCAAGAACTCTCCTAAGTCTGGTCTTGATGCCATCCTCAAGCAGACAATGACAATGGCGCCTACTGCGATTCCACTCAAATATTCTGACGGAACTCTTGCAATGGCAAAGAAGGGTGTTGCCAACCCTTACAACCTTTTGAACGAGACAGGTTATGCTCAGACCAACACCAATGTGGCTCAGTCTACCGTTTCCCTTACTCAGGACTTTTCAGACTTCGTGACAGAGGGACTTACTGCACGTGTAGCATTCTCGTTTGATGCAACAAATGCTTCTACGCTTACAAGAAGCATCAATCCTAAGACTTATTATGCTTCAAACAGAAATCCTGAAACCAATGAACTTGAGAAGACAGTGATTGATGACTACCTTGGTTATGTAGAGCTTTACTCAAGCCACAGCGGAACTCGTTATATCAACTTCGAGGGTTCTGTCAACTATGAGCGTCAGTTTGCTTATGCTCACCGCGTGAGTGCTATGGTTCTTTACAGCATGCGAACCCTTACGCACACACATCCGGGATCTTACATCGCTGCTTTCCCATATAAGTCAATGGGTGTAGCTGCGAGAGCTACTTATTCATACAAAGACCGTTATTTCCTTGAGTACAACATGGGTTACAACGGTTCTGAGAACTTCGCTCCAGGACATCGTTTCGGTTTCTTCCCTGCTGTTGCTGTAGGTTACATGATCAGCAATGAACCTTGGTGGGAACCGGTTTCCAATGTGATCAGTCTCTTGAAGATCAAGGCATCTTACGGTAAAGTAGGTAATGACCAGATCGGTGGTAGCCGTCGTTTTGCTTACAATACTACCATCAACGAGAATGCAACAGGAGCGGCATGGGGTAAAACTCCAGCCGTCGGAACCGGTTATACGACAATCGGCGGTATCACTACTGATGAGGAAGGAAATGCATTCGTTGAATGGGAAGAGGCAACAAAGAGTAATGTGGGTATAGAGCTCGGACTCTTCAATGACCTCACAATCCAGGCTGACCTCTTCCGCGACTACCGTGACGGTATCTTCCTCATGCGTCAGTCCACTCCTTCTGCAGTAGGTCTTCAGAAAGACCAGTACGTGAACATCGGAGAGATGCTCAACCGCGGTTTCGATATGTCTGTGGTATATGACCATACGTTCGCTAACGGTTTCTCGCTTTCTGCAAGAGGAAACTTCACATTCAACCGTAACCGCCTCATCTACAATGACCAGCCGTCACAGGTTGAGGAATATCTGAATGAAGTAGGATTCGCATACGGTCAGAGAAAGGGATTGATTTCCTGTGGACTTTTCGAGAACCAGGAGGATATTGATAACTGGCCATATCAGAACTTTGGAGAAGTGCAGCCGGGAGATATCAAGTACAAGGATATAAACGGAGACGGTATCGTGGATCAGTATGACAAGGTTGCAATCGGATATACAACAATTCCGGAAATCAACTATGGTTTTGGTCTCAGCCTTGGTTACAAGGGCTTTGATGCATCCGTATTCTTCAGTGGAGCTGCTCATGTAACCCGTCAGATCGGTGGATCTAACCTCTATGGTGGATCAGACAATCCATTGTACACAAGCCAGGTGTTCGAGGATGTTGCTCTTAAGCATTGGTCAAAGCAGAATCCAAATGCAAATGCTCCATATCCAAGACTGGGTACAACTCTTTCTACCAACAACAACCAGACTTCAGACTACTGGACACGTGATATGAGTTTCCTTCGTCTGAAGAATGCTGAGATCGGATATACATTCCCTAAGAAATGGACAAAGAAAGCCGGAATCCAGGCACTTCGTCTTTATGTTGCAGGAACCAATCTCCTTACTTTCTCTAAGTTCAAGCTTTGGGATCCGGAACTCGATACAGCATATGGTACAAGATACCCTATAACAAGAAATATTTCTCTCGGATTGAACATCAACTTCTAACAGACACAGATAAATGAAAAAAATAATATATACATTATCAGCATTTGTTGTGCTTGCTCTTGGTGCGGTATCTTGTGACTCTTACTTTGATGTAGAACTTCAGGACCAGTCAACTCTGGAAGAGATGTTCAGTAAGAGCGCATCTGTCCGCAAGCTCGCAGCACATATGTATGCGTATCTTCCAAAGGAGGAGAATCCTATGGACGGTACATCGGAAGGAGGTTTCTCTGGACGTACAGATGCACGTCAGATAAATGCCTCTTCATATGTAAACAACTGTTTCGACCTTCGTGTCGGAAACTACTCTCCTGCATCCATTACAGGATATAACCTTTGGGAGAATTATTATAAGGCAATCGCTCATTGTACTCTCATCATAGAGAACATTCACCTTGATGTTGAAGACAATGATATGGTCCGTTCCTATGTTGAGGCAGAAGCCCGTTTCATGCGTGCTTACTACTATTTCCTCCTGTTCAGAACTTATGGTCCTGTCATCATTTGGGGTGACAAGCCTGCACCGTCTGACGTAAAGGGTGAGACACTTGACAGGAACACTCTTGAGGACAATATCAATTTCATAGTATCAGAGCTTGATAAGGCAATTGCAGTTCTTCCTGTGAAGCTCAGCGAAGTACTTGCTGAAGACAGTAACATGGGCCGCCCAACCAAGGGTGCTGCATTGGCTCTCAAATCAAGAGTCCTTCTGTATGCCGCTTCTCCACTCTTCAACGGAAACAAGCTTTATGCAGGAATGACAAACTATTATGGCGAAGAGATCTTCCCTCAGAACTATGACGAACAGAAGTGGAGAGATGCAAAGGATGCTGCATGGGAAGTCATAAAGCTTCAGGAATATGAGCTTGTCAAGGCTACCAATCCTACTGGCGATAAGTTCAAGGACGGTTTCAGTGCATATCAGAATATTTTCTTCGAGCAGTGGAACAAGGAGACAATCTGGGGCTGGTGGATGAACTTTACAACTGACTGGCTTGGAAGAACAGGTACTTTCGTGGCAGCTTGCGCTCCACGCGGAATGTCTCTTGAGGGATGGCAGGCCGTTACTCCTTCATTCAAGCTTGTGGATGCTTATGCGATGTTTGAGACAGGCCGTTATCCGGTAACAGGATATGACAGAGTATCAGGAATGGATGACTACTCAGCACCGGTGATCGATCCGGACTCAAAATATGTGGCTGATGGATTCAGCATGTCAACACAGTATGAGGCAGAGTGGGCTGGTGAGTTTGAGGTACATAACTCTACACTCGGACGTGAGCCACGTTACTATGCTTGTCTTGTTCCTAACGGATACTATTGGCCTTGTGATCCTGTCAAGAAGGTCGGTCTTGAGAATCCTAAGAACAATGGTAAGAAAGAGTGGCGTGTACAGGATATGAAGTGTGACTTCTGGAGAGGCTCAGGTTCACATTGTGAGAGACATGACGGTACTTGGAACAACTTCTTCGGTTTTTCATGGCGTCGTCTCTATCCGAAGGATAAGCCACTGGATGTCAGTGCAGACTACACATCGCTTCATTACGTTTTCCCTGCATTCCGTCTTGCAGAGATCTATTTCAACTATGCTGAGTGCTGTATCGAGTTGGGTGAATATTCTGAGGCTATCAAGTATATCAACATGATTCGTGTACGTTCTGGTCTCAACGAACTTGATAAGGCATATCCTGGCATCGAGTCAGATCCGGAACTTCTCAAGTGGTGTTTCCGTCATGAGAAGATGATCGAGTTTGCTATCGAGGGACCTATGCACTTCTACGACAACACCCGTTGGATGACAGCAGAGCAGAACTTCCCGGCTCTCAACTGGACTCTGAATCTCAACGATGCCGTTGACTACCATGATTCATGGGTACGTTCAAGCGAAGACTTCCCTCTTGAGAAGTATGCGAAGTTCACAAAGAGAGATTATCTCTTCCCATTTGACTCAGATCAGCTTGCTGAAATGACAAACCTTACACAGAACTACGGATTCTAATCAGAATGAATATGAAGAAGATTTTTAGAAATATCTTGCTCTCTGCACTGACGATTACAGCCGTAGCGTCGTGTGCAGATGACAGAAACAACTTTCTGCCGGATGACTCGTTCGGTTTCAACATTCAGGCAGGAAATAATGTCGTGACACTTCCTATTTATGGGGGAAGCTACGATATCAGCGTAATCAAGAGCGGAAAGGGTTTGAATGAAGGTACAGTAACTGTCACCACCTCAAATGCCGACCTTCTTGCATTCAATAAAGCCAATAATGTCGAATACATTCCGCTTCCAAAGGATCAGGAACTTTATTCGTTCGATGTTGAGAGTATTTCTTTCGGCGAAAACGATGTGACCAAGTCTTTCAAAGTGTCTTGGGATGTTGCTAAGGTAGCAGAATATATGGCTCAGGAGGCAGCTAATCAGTATGCCATTCCTGTTGCGCTCCGATCAGATGACCTCGTAGTCAATGACGGCAGAGAGGTGTTCATCATCAATCTTGTTACTTCTACAGTTAATGCAGAGCAGACACTTATAAGCCGTACTTATGAGTGGGAGTCTGAGCCGGCAAGCGAGGCGGCAAACATCACAGTAAGAATTGACAAGTCTATACCGACTCACGATCTTACTGTAAACTTTGCAGTTGATGAGAAGCTTGTTGCTGCCTATAATGAAGCTAACGGTACAAATTATGAGCTTGCTCCAGAGGGCCTCGTGACTCTTGGCGCAAACCCTGTGATCAAGGCTGGCGAAGGATATTCTCTTCTCCCTGTGACTATCAACACAGATGTACTTGCTGAGGAAGTTGAGGTCGAGGTTGACGGAGCTACAGTAACGAAGAGACTTGTCAAGAGAAATTGGGACGGATACGTTGTTCCTATCGTTCTTACCGGACTTACTATTGACGGTGTAGCAATAAACAACGCCCTTACTTATGTTGTGATCAAGGGAGTTGCTCCTGTTCCTCCTGCATTGTTCAGCCGTCTCTGGGGTTATTATTCAGATGGAGCCGCCAAGATTCCATGGTTCCTTAACAACGGAATGAACATCGAAGGTCTTGTAGGTACAACTTTCGTAGGTAACGACAGAAGTTTCACTATTGACGATACAAATCTGTATCTCACTCAGTCTTCAGATGTTCCTGCAGTACACAAGTTTGACCTTTTCACCGGAGAGTATAAGGGAAGCCTTGATGTTACCGGTATGGCTGGCTGTGGTTCTACTCACCCTACATCTTGTCCGAGAATGATTCCTAATACCAATCCTGATATCAACGGTGGTAAGGATGTCCTCGTTGTAGCTGGTCTTGCAGCTGTGGCAAATGGTTCTGACCTTACTATGTTCGCTTATCTGGATGGTGTTGATGCAGCTCCGACTAAGATCTATGACCTTGGTGCTGCAAGACGTTTCGGAGACAAGATGAGCTTCTCAGGCGTATGGGGTAACGGATATTTCTGGCTCAGATCTAACCAGAGCGGTGATGCTCTTGTTGCAAACATCGGATTCGGAGTACATGAAAAGAATGTTGCTGGTGTAAATCACTGGATTGACCCATACAGAATCAATGTAGTTGATTATGAGGTGATGTCCGAGGTTTACTGGACTCCACAGACAGACAATACAATTCCAAGCTACTGTCTCATCGGTACTAACTCAGATAAGGGACTTCATCTTATGAGCGGCATTGCAGGTGCAGGAACAGGTTCTGAGCTTGCAAGTTACCCTAACCTTGCATGTACATTCGGATGGAACTTCTTTGAGTACAACGGAAGAAAGTTCATGGCTTTTGTGAACATCCTTGACAAGTTCCACCCTTCTGTTCAGGTGATTGAAGGTGACTATACGACTCTCGAAGGCCTCAAGGCTGCTCTGGACGCATACAGCCCGGAGACAGTATTCTTCAGCGCACCTATCCAGGATCCTATGGATGCTACCGTAGATGGCCATGCTGATGTTGTCATCGGTGACTGCTGTGTACGTAAGATAGGTAACGACATCTATATGGCTGCCGGAACAAATGTTGCTGGTATCTCCGTGTTCAAGTTTAATCCAGGCTTCCTTGTAGAGTAATTGGATGAACAGAACATTCGGAATATTTATGGCTCTTACCCTTCTTCTCGCCTCATGCGTGAAGGAGGGCGAGCCTTCTTATATGCCACAGCCGGCAATCAGGCTGATAGTCCACTCCGTAGGCTTTACAGAAGCTGATGTCGAGATCCAGGGAGTCAATACCGAGAAGGTAAGGTATCTGTGTCTTGAGAAGGAGGACTCACGTGAGCTGACGGCTGAGGAAATTATCGGATCCGGTCTTGAAGTGCCGTCAAAGCGCTTCAAGATCAAAGATCTGATTGAAGACAAGGAATATCATCTTTTTGCTGCCGGAGCAGGCGAGGGAGGAATTTATACCAGCGTGTTGAGAGACACTCTCATTACTCCCAACGACCCGTCGAATGACGTAATCGAAGAGCCAAAGGACAAGGAAAAGGATGAGAACGGTCTCTACTGGTGGGAAAGGGGCAGAAACAGCATCCCCACCTTTGCGGACATGGCACTCTGCTATGGCGGTCACAGTGTCCGCAATCCCCAGACCTGGACTAAGGACCGTTTTGAAAAGACCGCCGTCTATACGGACAGAAAGGGCGTGAAGCATTGGTTTTTTGAGTCTATGCTTATGCTGGAGATCTGGGATGACAATTACGCTGTCACATATTCGGTGGCAAACGACGGTAAGAAATCGTCGAGAAAGACCCATTGGGAGGCGCTTCTGGACTATTGGTTCGGGTCGTCCGCCACAGGACTTCAGGCGCTTGACGACTGTATTGCGGAAAATGCGGTAAAGATAGGCACTCCGCCAGCACCGCGATATATTGTCATGACTCTGCCTGATCCTGTATATTTTGAAAATTATGCTGACGGTGCTGCTGGAAAGAACCTCAATACGGTTTACTGGGGCAGCATTGACGGGGTGCAGATGGATTTCAGCAGGATGGACCACAGGCTCAAGGCCTATAAGTGGTACATAGACCAGATCCGCGAGAGATTTGCGCAGGAGGATTATAAATATATTCAATTGCTTGGATTCTATATACTTTCAGAGACTCTTTCGATGAAGGGCACATGGAGATATGATTACAAGCAGCATGAAGAGCTGATACCTCTGGTGGCGGATTATTGCCACTTATGCAATGAAGGACTGTATTGGATACCATACAGTGTCAGCTCAACCGATGAGGGGCATAACAAGGCCCTGAAGAACTGGAAGAAATTCGGATTTGACCTTGCTGTCCTGCAGCCGAACTATTATTGGGACGACAAGAACTGGTCTGTCACATGCGACTATATCAATACCTACGACATGGGTATGGAGTTCGAGTTTGAAGGATCGCATGGAGGCGGCACATCAATACTTGGAGATTCAGACGCTGCCATGTACAGGAAGGAGCGTTTCGGAGAATATATGACAAATGCCAAGAATTATGGCATTTACGGAAAGAAGCCTATAGTGCTCTATACGGGTACGAATGCGTTGTATGAGCTTGCAACATCAAAAAGGACTTCTGACATGAACCTTTATCATGAATTCGGAAAGTTCATAACGGAAAGTCCGTTGAAACGATAGATGATAGTGAAGTCGTCATCCCGACTGGAGTGAGTGAGTCGTCATCCCCGACTTGATCGGGGATCTCAGAAGGGTCGAATCAAAAGATTGCCGGTCAAGCCGGCAATGACGAAAAACGAAGCACAAGCCGGCAATGACGAAAACCGGCAATGACGAAAAACGAGGCACAAACCGGCAATGACAGCGTGAGTGTACCTTCTTTGAAGCCTTACAATGTCATCCCCGACCTGATCGGGGATCTCAGAAGGACTGAATCAGGAGATTGCCGGTCAAGCCGGCAATGACGAAAAGCGAAGCGACGTGAGAATCTCAAAACACGAAATGAACATATAAAAAATAAATATGAAAAGAATCACTTTTATCCTCGCAGCAATCCTTCTGCTGAGCAGCTGCGGAGCCAAGACAAACCTTTACAGTTGGGAGCAGGACGAGGTCCGTCCTATCGCTGATGCTGCCATCTGCTACGGCGGCCATGCTGCCCGTAATCCTTATCTCTGGGATAAGGCGCGTTTTGAAAAGACTGTTGCCTACACCGACGAGAACGGCCAGGAACATTGGCTTTTCGACAATATGATCATGATGGAGCTCTGGGACGATGACTACGCCGTTACATTCTCCATCGCCAATGACGGCCGCTACTCTTCGCGTAAGGAACATTGGCAGAGACAGCTGGACTACTGGTTCGATGCAGAGCATGGATTTGCCGCCCTCGACCAGTGCGTGGCAGAAGTCGCTTCAAGAATCGGTGCACCATCCAGCAAGAGGGGCATCATCTTCTCTCTTCCTGACCCTGTGTATTTTGAGCATTATACCAATGCCATGAAGGGGGAGAACATGAACACCGTATATTGGGGAGAACTTGACGGGGTAGCTCTCGATTTCGCAAAGGCAGAAGACCGCATCAAGGCATATCTCTGGCTTGTGGATTCAGTACGTGCGAAGTTTGCTGAAGCAGACTACGAGAATGTAGAGCTGATCGGTTTCTATGTGCTTTCCGAGGAACTCTCAGTACCGGGAAGCTTCCGTTACGAATATAAGGAGCATGACATCACCATCAAGGCTGTGGCAGACTATTGCCATTCTGTGAATGAAGGATTCTACTGGGTGCCTTATGCAATGGCTCCGGGAGTGGAAAGAGGAAAGGATTTCGGTTTCGACCTCGTGGTGATGCAGCCTAACTATTACTGGACAGATGCTAAGTGGACATGGGACCAGATAGAGAACACTATCAGGGAGAACGGTCTGGGAATGGAGCTGGAGTTTGAAGGTACTCATGGTGAGCCTCTCACTTCGTCAATCCTTTCAAATCTCAAGAACGGCGAGGCAAATCCTTATGCTGAGCGCAACAAAGCCCGTTTCCAGGAGTATCTTGACAATGCCAGGTCGCGCGGACTTTATGGCGAAGTTCCTTTTGTCCTCTATGCCGGAACGAACGGACTTTACGAACTTGCTGTATCTCAGGATGAAAAAGATATGGAGATGTACCATAAACTTTGTAAATTTGTCATCGAGAACCCTTTGAAGAAGTAAAAAGATTGCCACGGCTTCTACGAAGCCTCGCAATGACAGTGTGAGTGTACCTTCTTTGAAGCCTTGCAATGACAGCGTGGTGTTACTTCTACGAAGCCTTGCAATGTCATCCCCGACCTGATCGGGGATCTCAGAAGGGCTGAATCAGGAGATTGCCGGTCAAGCCGGCAATGACAGCGTGGTGTTACTTCTACGAAGCCTTGCAATGTCATCCCCGACCTGATCGGGGATCTCAGAAGGGCTGAATCAGGAGATTGCCGGTCAAGCCGGCAATGACGAAAAGCGAAGCACAAACCGTCATTCTGAGGAGCGAAGCGCAAACCGTCATTCTGAGGAACGAACTTTTTTCACTGTCATTCTGAGGAGCGAAGCGACGTGAGAATCTAAAAACCATAAACATGAAAAGAATACTAATACTACTGTTCAGTGCAATAGCCCTCTCAGCTTCAGCACAAGACTATATATTCAACCGCTATCCTCTTGCCGCGACCGACTTCGCTGAACTTCCGATTGGAGCAATCAAGGCAGAAGGCTGGCTGCATGACCAGCTTGTGCGCCAGAAGGACGGTTTCACAGGCCATCTTGACGAGGTGTATCGTGAAGTAGTCGGTCCGGACAATGCCTGGATCGGCGGTGAAGGTGACACCTGGGAACGTGGTCCATATTGGATAGACGGACTTGTCCCTCTTGCGTATCTGCTTGGTGATGAAGAGCTTATCGCCAAAGCTAACGTATGGGTAGAGGCGATGCTAACCACGGCGACAGAAGACGGATATTTCGGCAACAGGATTTCACGTCCTTATATCGAAGGTTTCCAGAGAGGAAAGGCGGAGGACTGGTGGCCTAAGATGGTGGCCCTGAAGATACTCAAGCAGTATTATATGGCTACAGGTGACCAGCGTGTCATCACCGTGCTTACCAACTATTTCAAGTACCAGCTTGCCAACCTTCCTGAAAAGCCGCTCGACTACTGGACTTTCTGGGGCGAGTGGAGAGGTGGCGACAACCTTGACATCGTATATTGGCTTTACAATATCACAGGAGACCAGTTCCTTCTCGAACTCGGCGACCTCATCCACAGTCAGACAACAAAATGGACTGCAATGTTCTGGGGAGAGACAAATGAACTCCGCACACAGAACTCAATGCATACTGTAAACCTTGCACATGGTTTCAAGGAGCCTGTGATATGGTGGCAGAGGTCACATGATCCTAAGGACCTTAACGCTCCTAAGCAGGCGCTCAAGACCATCAGACACACCTTCGGTCTTCCTACAGGACTCTGGGCAGGAGACGAGCAGGTACACTTCGGTGACCCTACTCGCGGCTCCGAGCTTTGTACAGCGGTGGAGATGATGTATTCCCTTGAGGAGATGCTTCAGGCAACCGGTGACCTCCAGTGGGCGGACCACCTTGAGAGAATAGCTTACAATGCCCTTCCTACTCAGGCGACAGACGCATATGACGGACGTCAGTATTATCAGCAGACCAATCAGATCGCCGTATCCCGTGAGTGGAGGAATTTCGTTACCCAGCATGAGGACAACGACAATCTCTTCGGAGTGCTTAACGGCTACCCTTGCTGTACATGCAACATGCATCAGGGCTGGCCTAAGTTCACTCAGAATCTCTGGTATGCAAGCAAGGACGGCGGTCTGGCGGCTTTCGTATATGCTCCTTCCACTGTCACAGCAAAGGTTGCAGAGGGTGTTGAGGTAACGTTGAACCAGGATACATTCTATCCGTTCGACCAGACAGTGAAAGTCACAGTCGGATTCCCTTCAAAGAAGGTAAAGAACGCATATTTCCCTCTTTATTTCCGTATTCCTTCGTGGTGCTCGGAGGCAGAGGTGCTTGTAAACGGAGAAGTGGCGTATGAGGCTCCAAAGGCAGGCGAGACAGTACGCATCTGCCGTCGTTGGGCCAAGGGGGATGTTGTTACCCTTACCTTCCCTATGGAGGTTACTGTCAGCCATTGGTATGACGGAGCGACAGTAATCGAGCGCGGACCGCTTGTGTATTCGCTCAAGATGAACGAGAAATGGGAAAAACATGAATTCGAGGCCTCATATGAGGGGAAATGGGGTGCATATTACTATACATGCGTTTCCGATACACCTTGGAACTATGGCTTCCGTCTCAAGGATATGACTCCGGAGAAGATGCCGGAGAATTTCAAGGTGGAGGTGCGCCAGGATGCAGGTGAATATCCGTGGAATCTGGAGAATGCACCGGTCAGCATCAAGGCAAAGGCTGTAGTGATCAAGCCTTGGAAGGAGTATAACGGATCCACAGGTCAGATAGCCTACTACCGTGAAGACGGAGACGACACCGGCGAAGAAGTCTGGATCGAGCTCATTCCATACGGCTGTACCACCCTCAGAGTCACCGAGTTCCCTACACGTCTCTAAATTGCTCACTGTCATGGTGAGGAACGAAGTGACGTGACCATCTGCAAACAAATATATTACTATATGAAGAAACTTATCGTTTTATCAGCAGCGGCCATCGCTATTGCAGCCTGCTGCAACCAGCCGAAATTTGACGGTCCGGTTTACCTCAACCCCAACGCTCCGGTTGAGGAGAGGGTAGAGGATGCGCTCTCCCGTATGACTATGGAAGAGAAGGTCGGCATGACTACAGCTCAGTCCAAGTTCAGTTCGCGCGGAGTCCCTCGTCTTGGTATTCCTGAAGTCTGGCATACAGACGGCCCTCACGGCATTCGTCCTGAGGTGCTTTGGGATGACTGGGATCAGGCAGGATGGACAAATGACTCTTGTACAGCATTCCCAGCCCTGATCAACCTTGCTGCAACTTGGGACAAGGAAATGTCACTGCTATACGGCCGCAGCATCGGAGAAGAGGCTCGTTACCGCAAGAAGGACATTCTTCTCGGCCCGGGTATCAACATCTGCCGTACTCCGCTCAACGGACGTAACTTCGAGTATATGGGAGAGGATCCGTATCTCGCAGGAAAGATGGTAGTGCCTTATGTGAAGGGTGTTCAGGAAAACGGCGTGGCAGCCTGCGTAAAGCATTATGCGGTGAACAACCAGGAGTTCCAGAGGACACAGTCCAATTCCGTAGTTGACGACAGGACACTGTACGAGATATATCTTCCTGCATTCAAGGCAGCTGTGGTCGAGGGTGACGCATGGGCCATCATGGGTTCATATAACCTCTACAACGGTCAGTTCAATTGCCACAACAAGAGACTTCTCTGCGACATTCTCAAGGGAGAATGGGGCTTTGACGGAGTCGTTGTCAGCGACTGGGGCGGATGTCGTGTAAGCGAAGAGGCTGTCAAGTACGGTCTCGACATCGAGATGGGAACATGGACAAACGGTCTTCGCGGAGCAGCAAGTGACAGCTACAGGAACTACCACATGGCAGATCCATATATCAAGGGTCTCCGTGAGGGCAGATATACCACCGAGGAGCTCGACGACAAGGCTCGCCGTATCCTCCGTACCATTTTCCGCACAAGCATGCGTCCTGAGCCTAATTATGGCCGTTTCGTATGCCCTGAGCACTATCAGGCAGCGCGTGAGATCTCTGCTGCCGGAGTTGTCCTTCTCAAGAATGAGGACAATGTACTGCCTCTGAATGTGCCGGAAGGCGGAAAGATAGTTCTTGTAGGAGAGAATGTCGTGAAGAAGATGGTAGTAGGTGGCGGAAGCTCAAACCTCAAGACAGCATATGAGGTCAACCCTCTCGAGGGTATCCGGAATGCTTTCGGAGACAAGGCCCAGATTGTTTGGGAACGTGGTTATGTGGGTGACATCGGACGTTCTTACAATCGCGTTGACACAGGTCAGGACCTTACAGACAACCGTTCTCCGAAAGAACTCATTGCTTCTGCTGTTGAGGCTGCCAAGGATGCTGATTATGTGATATTCATCGGAGGACTCAACAAGAGTGCGCACCAGGACAACGAGAGTACAGACCGTTACGACACCTTCCTTCCATATGCACAGGAGGATGTGATCAATGCTCTTGCCGAGGTTGCGGACAAGTTCGTTGTAGTTAATATTTCCGGCTCTCCAGTATCAATGCCGTGGGCTGACAAGGCAGATGCCATCGTTCAGGGTTGGTATGGCGGTACAGAGTCAGGAAACGCTCTGGCTGACGTGCTTACAGGAAAGGTGAATCCTTCAGGACGTCTTCCGTTCTCGATTCCTTTCAAGTATGAGGACGGCCCTATCAAGACCGAGGCTCAGTATCCTGGCATAAAGGAGGAAGACGACCAGTATTGGCAGACTCATTATTCGGAAGGAGTATATGTAGGTTACAGATGGTACGATTCCAAGGATGTGCCTGTTCAGTGGCCTTTCGGACATGGTCTCAGCTACACCACATTCGAGTACAGCAATGCTAAGGCGTCAAAGCCTGTCATGAAGAAAGGCGGTACAATCAAGGTGTCTGTTGACGTTACCAATACAGGCGATGTTGACGGAGCGGAGATCGTCCAGCTCTACATCGCAGACCCTCAGGCTTCGATAGACCGTCCTGCAAAGGAACTCAAAGGCTTCGAAAAAGTATATCTCAAGGCCGGCCAGACAGCTCAGGTTACATTTGAGATAGCAGAGGATGCTCTCAGCTGGTTCGATGCAGAAAAGCACGCATGGGTAGCCGAGCCGGGCGAATTCCAGGCACTCTTCGCGGCATCTTCAAAGGATGTGAGGGCAATGGCCTCATTCGAGCTGAAATAATCCTGCCGCCTAAGGCGCTGATTCTCAGCCGATTGCTGAAACGCGATTCCCCTGCGCAGGGGAATCGCGTTTTCGTAAGGCGTTGAGGGATAGTGGGTTAGGTGGCAGGCAAAGATGGCTCCCAGATGGCTGCATCCCCAAAAAATCGGCGAAATGTTAGGCAGATTGCGTGTTTTTGCGTAATTTGCGGGTCAAACTACTGTAAATAGCAGAACTTTATGAAGAAGTTGTTTTTATTCGCATTGACATTGGCGCTCGTTGCTCCTATGTCTTTTTCAAAAGCTAAGGGTGAGCCGAAGGAGCTTAAGGTGATGTCGTACAACATCAGGCTTGGCGTAGCAAATGACGGCACGAATTCATGGCAGTTCAGGGCTCCGGCAACGCCTGCGATGCTTGAAGCTCAGAAACCGGATGTGTTCGGCGTGCAGGAAGCTCATGATTTCCAGATAGCATTTATGGAGGAATTCTGCCGCAACTATAAGAGCGTAGGAGTGGGACGTGAGAATGGAAAGAAGGAAGGCGAGCATATGTCCATATTCTGGAACAAGAAGACAGTCAGCCTTCTGAAATGGGGCACATTCTGGCTTTCGGAGACCCCTGAAGATCCGTCTATGGGCTGGGATGCGGCCTGCAAAAGAACTGCCACATGGGCACTGATGAAGGACAAGAAGACGGGACGTAAGTTCTATTTTGTCAATACCCATCTCGACCATGTCGGCAAGCAGGCTCAGAAGAATGGTCTGAAACTCATAGTAGACAGAATTGCAACCATTAATCCTCAGGGTTATCCGATGGTACTGACCGGCGACTTCAACATCAGGCCGGACAATCCCGCTCTGGCAGATCTCGACAAGATTATGCAGTCGGCCAGAAAGATTGCACCTAAGACGGACAACAGAAACACCTTCAACGGATGGTCTGTAAAGAAGACAGCAGAGGTAATAGATTATATTTATGTGTCAGGATTCTCAGCATGTAAAGAATATAGGACAGTGACTGAGAAGTATCTTGAAAGACCTTTCGTCTCAGACCACTATCCGATATTTGCAAGGCTTGTATTCTAAGTGCTATTTCTTGATTACATTATATCTGATTCCGAGTGCCTGAAGCTCCTCTATGAGAGATGAGGTGACTGCCACACGGAACTTGCGGGACAGGAACTCGATATTCCAGCCCTTTTCAGGATCATAGAGGAACATTGTCAGCGGAACGTTGCCTTTGTTCCTCTTTATCATTTTCACCAGCTTCTCTCGGAATTCAGGGGACAGCATCGGAGTGGATATACTGATTGCAAAGCCCTTGAGATATGACTCGGTTACATTGCCCAGAAGCATTATCTTCTTGACCTTGAATCCATATGGTGATGTCTTTCCCTGTGCTCTGTCTTCCGGTTTGATATAGTATTTCTCATCAATTTCAGCCTCAATGAATATTGCATTGTTCACCTGCATGTAGCTCATATAGGCTTCGTGGTCCTTACCGAAGAATGCAAGTTCATAGCTTCCGCTGTAGTCTTCGATCACTGTCTTGGACCACGGTTTTCCGCTCTTGCCGGTAAGTGTCTGGGTAGATGTGATGAATCCGGCTACGGTCACTTTCTGCTTTGTCTTGTTCTCTTCACATTCGGCGACAAGGGCATCTATTTCCGTGAGCTGTCTGGAAGCGAAATTCGTCATCTCGAACTCATACTGGTCCAGAGGATGTGAGGAAAGATACATTCCCACAAGTTCTTTCTCCATATGGAGCTTTTCGAGAATATCCTCCTCGCCTGTCATCGGCGGAATCTCAGGCCTTTCCGGCTTCATTTCCTCTACCTCGCCGAACAGAGATATAGCACTGTCAAGGGCATCCTTCTTATATAGTTCTCCATATCGGATCAGTGCATCTATGAATGTGTCTCCACCCTTGCAAGGTGTCAGGAACTGCTTTCTGCTGATGCCGAAACTGTCGAATGCTCCGGAATGCAGCAACGACTCGAATGCCTTGCGGTTCACTGTGCCCGACATTCTCTCCATGAAATCGTATATGTCTGCAAATGGTCCGTTTTCTTCCCTGTCTGCGAGAATCGCCCGTACAATATTGTCTCCGAAACCTTTGATGCCTCCCAGACCGAATCGGATCTCTCCATTCTTGTTTACTGTAAATCGGGACTCGGACTCATTGATATCAGGATTAAGTACCTTGATACCGTTTTTCTTGCAGTCATCCATGATTTTCTTTATCTCTTCCATGTTGGAGAGATTCTTGGTCAGGTTGGCCGCCTGGAACTCGGCAGGGTAGTGCGCCTTGAGCCATCCGGTCTGGTAGCTTACCCAGGCATAGCAGGTAGCATGGGACTTGTTGAAGGCATAGGATGCGAATTTCACCCAGTCCTTCCATATCTTTTCAAGAGTCTCCTGCGGATGACCGTTCTTTATTCCGCCGTTGATGAATTTGTCCTTGAGCGAGTTCAGAAGGTCGATGATCTTCTTACCCATTGCCTTACGCAGTGTAT
Source organism: Bacteroidales bacterium (assembly GCA_015060335.1). GTDB lineage: Bacteria > Bacteroidota > Bacteroidia > Bacteroidales > UBA932 > Cryptobacteroides. The sequence continues at coordinate 33,087 of SUYR01000001.1, forward strand.
CAGCCTCGCCTCGAGTGAAGTCTGCAAGCTTACGGGACAGAAGCATCACCTGCTCCTGATAGACGGTGATTCCATATGTATCCTGAAGAATGTCCTCCATAACCGGCAGGTCGTATTCTATAGGCTTTCTGCCCTGTTTTCGGTCCACAAAGTCCGGTATATAGTCCATCGGGCCCGGACGGTACAGGGCATTCATGGCAATCAGGTCCTCGAAACGGGTAGGCTGCAGCTTTATGAGCCATTCCTTCATGCCCGGAGATTCAAACTGGAACACACTCGTAGTATCTCCACGTCCATAAAGTGCATATGTTTCGGCATCATCAATAGGAATCTTCTCTATATCGAATTCGATGCCATGGCGTTTCTTGATATTTGCCTGACATTCCTTTATGATGGAAAGGGTCCTCAGGCCGAGAAAGTCCATCTTGAGCATTCCTACCTCTTCTATATAGTGTCCGTCGTACTGCGACACCCATACCTCTTCGCCTGTTAGCTTGTCATTTGCAATACAGATAGGAATATATTCAGTCAGGTTGCCTCGTCCGATGATCATCGCGCATGCATGTACACCTGTCTGACGGATGCATCCTTCCAGCTTGCCTGCATAGTTTAGCACATCCTTGATTTCCTCGGTGCCGTTTGCAAGTTCCTCCTTGAGTTCAGGAATCAGCTTGTAGCAGTTCTTCAGCTTCGGCTTGTAGGATACTTCCTTCTTGTATTTCTTGAACTGTTTCTCTACAGTTATCTTTGCACCCGGATTGTCAGGATCGTCGATTTCGACCTTCTTGGTAATGACTTTCTGTCCCTCTTCAAGTGCTTCTCCCTCGTTATATGGCTCTTCGGCATCCTCTATCTGCACAATAGGCTTGTCCGGAATCATCTTGGTAAGCCTGTTGGATTCGGGAATAGGAATGTTGCTGACACGGGCTACATCCTTGATGGCACTCTTCGCCGCCATTGTTCCATAGGTGATCACGTGAGATATATGGTCCTTTCCGTATTTCTCTTCGATATACTGGAACACGCGGTATCTGCCGTCATCATCGAAGTCGATATCGACATCCGGCATATTGATTCGGTCCGGATTGAGGAATCGCTCGAAAAGCAGGTCATATTTTATAGGGTCTATATTGGTGATCTTCAGACAGTAAGCCACTGCAGATCCTGCTGCGGATCCACGCCCCGGACCTACGGAAATTCCTTCGCTGCGGGCTGCTGAGATGAAGTCCTGCACGATGAGGAAGTAGTCCGGGAAACCCATCTTGCAGATGGTCTTGAGCTCGAACTCGATTCGCTCGGCCTGCTCATCATTGAGCGTATCGCCATATCTTTCCTGAGCTCCCTTATATGTCAGATGACAGAGGAAGGCCACGGAATTGCAGAATTCCTCGCCACGCTCATTGCCGCTCTTGTCGCAGCGGCCTTCATCGATAATGTGCTTGTATCTCTCAAGGTATGTATCGATGTCTGCCAGAAACGCCTCAGGAAGGTCGAATTTCGGCAGGATAGGATCCTTGTCTATTTTGAATGAGGTGATTTTTTCTGCCACTTCAAGAGTGTTGGAAATCACTTCGGGATGCTTGTAGAACATGTCAAGCATCTCATCTTCACTCTTGAGGTACTCCTGCTGGGTATATCTCATTCGGTCAGTGTCCGTAAGATATGCATTGGTAGTAAGACAGATCAGACGGTCATGTGCAGGGCCGTCTTCCTTGCGCGTGAAATGGACGTCGTTTGTGGCCACGACCTTTGTGCCTGTCTTTGCCGCCAGCTCAAATATACCTTCGTTTGCAATCATCTGCCTTTCATACACTTCCTGCGACATGCCCGGAATCTCCGTCTTATGCTGCTGCACTTCGAGGTAAAAGTCCTCTCCAAACACCCTCTTGTGCCACATTATCGCCTCTTCTGCCCCTTTCATGTCTCCGGCAACGATGGCCCTCGGAATCTCTCCGGCGATACAGGCAGAACAGCACACCAGATCCTGCGAATATTTCTCGATAATCTCGTGGCAAACGCGCGGCTTCTCATAATATTTTCCCTCGATATGTCCGGTAGAGACAATCTTCATGAGATTTTTGTAGCCGTTATAGTTCTTTGCCAGAAGAATCAGGTGAAAATACGCCCTGTGATCCTTGTCCTTGAGCTTATGGTCATAGTGCTTGGTCACATATACCTCGCATCCGATGATCGGCTTGATCTCCGGATATTTCTTTGCGACCTTCAGGAACTCCTTCACACCATACATGTTTCCGTGGTCGGTTATGGCGAGTGCCGGCATTTCAAGCTCTTTTGCACGCTCGAAAAGACTGGAAATCGAGGCCTGACCGTCAAGAATGGAATACTGGGTATGGACATGAAGATGGACGAATGACATAACTCTTGGTTTTAAGGGAAACAAAGATATATAATCTTCCGCACGCTATCAAAAATAAAATTCCCTCCGGAGCCAAGTTATTGACATCCAGAGGGAAAAGTTATCAACAGCCGTGGCTGCTCATTTTTCCTTTTCAAAATGCTCGACTCCCACGCCGCAGGCCGGACACACCCAGCCCTCCGGCAGATCCTCAAATGCTGTTCCCGGTGCGATTCCTCCTTCCGGATCTCCTTCTGCCGGATCGTAAACGTATCCGCAGAGAATGCATACATATCTGTCCATATCTTGTCAATTTAACCGCATCATGGAACTCAAATTTCGGACCATTGACCCGGATTGCCTCTTGGCTGTCTTACTCCCCCAAAAACCACTCAAAATGTATTTCGCTGACTCCCCGCGAATTGGACAAAAAATGCGACGCACAATTTGGCTCGAAATTATTGAAATGTTTGTACTTTTGTATCCGTAATCAGAATATTCATATGAATACTACAGAGCAGACGTCAAGATATGACAATCTGGATAAGATGTCAACCAAAGAGTTGCTGACATCAATCAATGCCGAAGACATGACTGTTCCCGTTGCTGTCTCTAAGGCTATTCCTCAGATAGAAAAACTGGTTGACAGGATTGTGGAGAGGATGATATGCGGAGGCAGAGTCTTTTATGTGGGTGCGGGTACGAGCGGCCGTCTTGGAGTGGTGGACGCTTCTGAAATTCCTCCGACATACGGTGTAAAAGATAAATTTATCGGTATTATTGCAGGTGGAGATTATGCGATCAGAAACGCAAAGGAAGGCGCAGAGGATAATTTTGACCAGGGCGCTCAGGATGTGTTGTCATATATGCTGACAAAGAATGATACCGTTATCGGCATTACGGCATCAGGAGGCGCTCCGTATGTTCTGGGAGCCATCAATGCCGCCAAGGAAGTCGGGGCCCTCACATCCGGCATTACCTGCAATGAGAATTCGCCTGTTGCGGAATCTTCAGATATTCCTGTCGTGGCAGTTGTCGGTCCTGAATTTGTGACCGGCAGCACAAGGATGAAATCGGGAACTGCTGCCAAGCTTATACTTAACATGATATCTACGACGGTAATGATACGCCTTGGTCATGTTGTCGGCAACAAGATGGTGGACATGCAGCTTACAAACAGAAAACTTGTTGACAGAGGAACGAGGATGATAATGGAGCAGACAGGTATCACAGATTACGAATATGCAAAGTCGCTCCTCCTGAAGTTCGGTCAGGTCCGTGAGGCCGTGGAGCACTGTAATAGCGGAAGAATATGAGAAAGCTATTGACATTTTTCCTGTCTGTAGTAACGGCAGTCTGCTCTTCAGCGCAGGACCACAGACAGGCTATAACCGAAAACCCCAGGCAGGCTGCGGCGAATCTCTGCAATTACGAGTATGTGCCGGCTAAATATACTGCAGCACCGAAAGGCTACAAGCCGTTCTATATCTGGCATTACGGCAGACATGGATCGAGATATATGTCTTCTTCTGTAGAGACAGATGCCGTACGTCCTGTTTTTGAAATGGCAGACAGTTGTGGTCTGCTGACCGAGACGGGAAAGATGTACTGGGCTGACCTCAAGTCGATACTGGACGAGCAGGACGGCATGGTGGGAATGCTCACTACGCTCGGAGCGGAGGAACATCGCGGCATAGGAGGACGGATGGCAAGGAATTTTCCACAGGTATTCAAGGGCCGCAAAAAGGTACGTTGCGTGTCGAGTACCTCGCCAAGATGCCTGCTGAGCATGACAAATTTCACGCATGCCTTGGACGAGGGCACAAAGGATATTGAATTCGATTTCATTACCGGACCTAAGTATTATGCATATATTGCATATCATCCGGAAGTACAGGAGGGAGTCATTCTTTCCGGAGACAAAGAGATGGACTTCCGTAGAGCAGAATCGTGTCCTGAAATACTCTTAAGCCACTTTTTTACCAATCTTGACAAGATGTCCCAGACTATAGCAGACCCGTATGTCTTTGAGCGTCGTCTCTATCAGCTCTCATGTATGGGACACCTTACCGACCATGGAAAATGCCTGCTGGAATATTTTCCTCAGGAGGCCCTGATAAGAAACTGGGAGGCCCGCAATGCCCGTTTCTTCCTTGCCTATGCCAATTCAAAGGAACTGCCACACTATGCGTCTGAGGTGGCTGCTCCTATGATGAAGGTCATGCTGGCCGACATGGATGCGGCACTCAGGAAGGACAGCCCAGTTGCTGCTGACCTGAGCTTCGGTCACGATGTGACACTGATGCCGCTTATTTCCCATATAGGCATTAAAGGCATGCATGAGAAATTATCATTCGAAGAAGTCAACGATAAATGGAGCTCTGCCGACTATATATGCATGGGCTCCAATATCCAGTTCATATTCTACACCAACAGAAAAGGAGATATCCTCGTGAAGATCATGTATAACGAAAAGGAGACCTCCATACCTGCGCTGGAAGCCTCCTTTGGTCCATATTACCGATGGGATACCTTGAGGGACTACCTCACCGGACTTGAATAATCATTTCCTGCAGACTATTTCGTATTCACCCTCCTTCAGAGTCATCTGCCTTCCGGCAGGCTTTCCGCCAAGGGTGATGGATGAATATTCCTGCTGCGGCACCACTACTGTAGCAGTTGTTCCCTTCGGAATGCTGACATTCATTACGAATGCTTCCTCGTTATCCTTGAATGAAGACGAAATCATTCCTGCGACGCTCGGAATGGTTATGCTGCACTCTGAAATGACAGGATAAGGGCAGATCTCGAACTCCTTCCAGCCCGGCACTGTAGGACGCACTCCACAGATGTTTTCTGCAATCACTGTAAGCATTCCGCCGCTCCACGCGTGGTTGGTCGAGCCACCGCCATATCCGCCTTCTTCCCATCCTTCGAACAAGGTCGTATGTAGGTTGTCCGCTATCATAGGACCGAAGCGTTTCTTGAATCTTTCTATTGCAAAATCTCCGTGTCCCTTCTTTACAAGTGCCTCAAGCACATATTTCTCCATATATGGCGAAGCGTGCTTCTGGGTCTTCAGCAGCTGGAAGATCTGCTCATGCTTGTCTTCATCGGCCAGTCCGGAAAGAATGGCCATAGCCTGCACGCGGTCGTCCGTCGCGCCCTGATATGAAGGATATCTGTAGGCGTATCCGTTCCAATGGGTATTGAAAGCCTTATAGATGGACTCCCTGATGCGTGTATATTCAGGAATATCTGCCTCGTTTCCGGTAAGTTCTGCCATGTCAGTAGCAGCCTGAAGGGCAAGATAATGCCATGCTGCAAGCAGAAGGCGGAGATCTATGTTTGTGCCCCAGTCACCCCAGGACCATCCTCCCTTTCTGCCTACTGTAAGCCCGTCTTCGTCCAGAGTCCAGACAGAAAGATACTTTCTGACAGCAGGATAGACATATTCCATTGTCTCCTTGTCCCCTGTATGCATGTAGTAATACCAGAATCCGTACGGACCGACAGAACTGAGCATCTGTGCCGGAAGTTCATTCTTCCACGTGCCGGAAGGAACAGGAGAGTATATTGTACCGTCTGCCCTCTGCCAGTCCACAAGCTCATGGATAGCTTTTCTGACAAGTGCATTGGCATTAGGAGACAGCTGGTAGAAACTCTGGCCGATCAGCACCGTCACATCTCCCCACCACTGTGCCCTTTCTCTGTCCGGACAGTCGAAATATGTATCGCGCATGTTCACATAAAGCGTACGCATAGCCTTACCCCAGAATCGGTTTATCGTCTCGTCCGAGCAGGTGAATCTGCCTTCGAACTCACAGTCATATCCTGTCTCGCGATATCCCACCGAGTTGATAACGATTCCGGACTCCGCAGGATATATGATACGGAGCTCGTCGCCGTTCATCCATCCAAGGGATTCATACTTCTGACGGCCCTCTTTTGTGATATATTCAGCCCTGATGCACGGCTCGCTTCCACCCATGATATGGTCGGTCTCCATGCGGATAAGAGTGCCTCCGGCAGCATCAGTCACATCAATCACAGGCGTCATCTGAGTGTTGTACGGCAGACGCGCTGCAAGGACCTTATTGCCTTGATCGTCGGAAGTCTCGGTAAATGCGACCTCGACGATTCCATAATCCTTCCATTGCGGGATAGGACGCAGTACAAGGTCTCCCCACGGCTGGTCTCCCCACCTTCCGATCTCAACGGACGGCTTCAATCTGTCCTGTCCTTCAAGACGTGCATCATACCTGATATTCGCCTCTGACAGTCTGTAGTTAGGTTTCGGCTTGTCAGCGGTCTGGAATGCGTCAAGCCTCTGGCTCAGCCAAGTCCTGTCGCTTGCCAGACCGATTCCCGGAGCATCGAATATGATTCCTGACTTTCCGCTGCTGTTATGTGAAAAGCCCGACTTTCCGAAGTACCAAAGAAGCAGCCTGATGTCGTTCTTTCCCTTCTTCAGATAAGGGGCGAGGTCTATGATGTCGTAATATGAATCATTGCGGTTGGGACCTCTCTTGAGTCCGCCCTCGAACACAGCCATCTCGCCGTTGATCCAAAGCCAGTACTTGGAGTCCGCTGCAATCCTGGCTTCGGCTTTCTTGACCTTCTTCTTGAGATCGAAGTCTTTTCTGAACTCGATCCATACATTCCTTTCGTTGCATGTGGAATCATCCGCAGTGATCCAATTAGCCTCCTGTGCCTGCACTGAGCTGATGAAAATCAGCGACAGGGCCAGCAATGCGATTGTTCGTTTCATAGTATTATTCGGCTATTAATAGTTTTACTCCCATATTCTCTATACTCTGTCTTGTCTCCATCGGCAGTCCGCTGTCGGTGATCAGGATATCGATGTCGCCGATTTCGCAGATCCTTGCGAATCCTCTTTTGCCGAACTTGCTGGAGTCTGCCAGAACGATTGTAGTCTGCGAAGACTGCATCATCTTCTGTGTAATGCTGGCTTCCTCTCCGGTGCCGCATGTGAGCCCGTATTCCATGTCGATACCGTCAACTCCGAAGAAGGCCTTCGAGCAGTAAAGGTTTTCGATGGTCTTGCTGGCTTCGGCGCCCAGCACTGACAGCGTGTTGCCGTACAGGATACCTCCGACCTGCATGACTGTAATGCCCGGAATCTCTCCCAAGTGTGCGGAAATATTCACAGATATGCTGACTACATTGAGCCTGCTCATTGGTTTCAGATTCTCGGCAAAGACCGTAATTGTCGAGCCCGATGCGATAAGTATCGATTCCTCATTCTTGATAAGAGACACCGCCTTCTTTGCAATCTTCTGTTTCGCTTCGAAATTTATCAGTCTCTTTGTGCTGAGATTGATGTCCACAGCATGTTGCGATTGCATGAGGGCGCTGCCGTGGGCTCTCTGTAGAAGTCCCTGAGTCTCAAGGTATGTGAGATCTTTTCTGATGGTCGTCTGAGTGACCCCGAACGCTTTCGCAAGTTCAGAAACTTTTACGAATCCATCCTTCACAATGTGGTTCAAAATGTGTTTTCTACGTTCTGACAGTGTTGACATTTATGTGGAAATTAGTGCTGATGCCAAAGGTAGTCAAATTTCTTGAAAATCAGTAGTGAGGTTTCGTTTTTGTACAAAACGAAACAGAAATCGACATAAAACGAAACAAAACAAAGCGCCGTTGTCGATTTTTTGCCTTTTTTGTTGCGAAAATGAAATTTTAATTTCTATATTTGGAAAAACAACCCAATTAATAACCCTTAAAACTACAAAAACTTATGAGTCCGATTAAGCAATTCACATTGGCCCTCACATGCGTTTTAACGCTGATGGGGGGGGCAGCATATGCCCAGAATAGGACGGTTACGGGCGTCGTATCGGCGACTTCAGGCGAAAGTGTTATAGGCGCCGGAGTGCTGATTGACGGAACAACGAAGGGTGTAACTACTGATCTCGACGGCAAGTACTCCATTGAAGTTCCGGGTGATGCCGTTCTTGTTTTCTCAAGCATTGGCTACAAGACCGTAAAGGTAAAGGTCAACGATCGAGCCGTAGTCAATGTCACCCTTGAAAACGATTCTCAGCTTCTCGAAGAAGCAGTAGCAGTCGGTTACGGTAATCAGAGCAAGCTTACCCTGACTGGTTCGGTAGCTCAGACAACAGGTCGCGAACTCGCAAAGAACTCTTCAGTCAACCTTTCACAGGGTCTTGCAGGTCGTATGCCGGGTGTGATTGTCAACAACCGTACAGGTGAGCCTGGTAAGGATGACGCAACAATGTACATCCGTGGCCGCTCAACACTCGGTAACAATTCTCCTCTCATCATCATCGACGGTATCCCTGGTCGTGGAGACGAATTCTCACGTCTTACAGGAGATGAAATCGAGAGCATCAACGTTCTTAAGGATGCTTCAGGCGCTATCTACGGTGCACGCTCTGCAAACGGTGTAATCCTTGTTACCACAAAGCGCGGTAAATATGGAGACGCTCCAAGAGTTACATTCACATATGACCTTGGTCTTCAGCAGCCTACCAAGACTGTACAGATGGCAGATGCTGTCCTTTTTGCAGAGGCATACAATGCGTCCCTCGCCATCACAGGTGCAGCGCCTATCTATAATGAAACTCAGCTCAATCACTACAGGACCGGAGACGATCCTATCCTTTATCCTAATATTGACTGGTATGATATGGCTGTCAAGCCTGTTTCTGCTCAGCATAAATATGGTGTGAGCATCAACGGAGGTTCTGACAGGGTGGCTTACTTCGTTCAGTTCAACGGACAGTTCCAGGACGGTATCTACCACAAGTCCGCTACAAACTACAGCCAGTACAATGTCCGTTCTAACATTGACATTCAGGTAACCAAGGGCATCAAGCTCGGTTTCGACCTCAATGCACGTCAGCAGCATAAGAACTACTCTGCTTTCGGAGCAAGTGGCGACGGTGGTATCTTCTACATGCTTCAGCGTAGATTCCCTACCTCTCAGCCATTCTATCCTGATTATCCATATGAAAGATATACAGGCGGTGACAACCCTATCGTAATGGTTCAGGACATCACCGGTTACAACAAGACTACCATCAATACAGTAAATGCAACATTCTCTGCAAACTGGGATCTCAGCTGGATCACAAAGGGTCTGTCTGTAAACGGTAAGATGGCGTACGACGTTGTTCAGTCTTTCAACAAGACATGGAAGAAGAACTGGAAGTACTGGAAGTATGATGAGATTACAGAGACATATGAGCAGAAGACTTCAGCAAACTTCACCAGCCCTAATCTTTCAGAGTCTCAGAACAACTGTCATACAATCACTATCAATGCCAATATCAACTATGACCGTGATTTCAACGGACACCATGTGACAGCTCTCGCAGGTTTCGAGCAGAGCCAGTTCAGAAGAGACAAATTCAATGCAGCTATCAATCAGTATGATTCTGATATTCTTGACGAGTTCTTCGCTGGTACAGCTGACAAGGCTTACTATGATATAGGTGGTTCGGCAGCTGAGACTGCACGTCGAAGCTTCTTCGGCCGTGTAGGATACGACTGGAAGAGCAAGTATATGATCCAGGGTATCGTCCGTCTCGACGGATCGGAGAACTTCCCTAAGGAAAACCGTTGGGGCGTGTTCCCAGGCGTTTCAGTAGGTTGGCGTATTTCAGAAGAGCCTTGGGTCAAGGACAATGCCCCTGCTCTTACAAACCTCAAGCTCCGTGCATCTTTCGGACAGCAGGGTAACGACCAGGTATCTGCATTCCAGTACATGACAACTTATAGCTATAGCGAGGCAATCCGTTATAGCATGGAGGTAGATGGAAAGAAGGTTAACGCTATCATCCCGGGTGTAATTCCTAACCCTAACATCACATGGGAAGTTGCCAACACTTGGAATGTCGGTGTTGACGGTAACATCAACAACGGTATGTTCGGATGGGAAGTAGAAGCATTCCACACCCGTCGTTCAAACATCCTTTGCTCTCGTAGCGGTTCTGTCCCTTATTATACAGGTCTTACAGGCTCTCTTCCTGCTGAGAACATCGGTATCGTATCCAACAAGGGTGTCGAGCTCCAGCTCTCACACGAGAATCGCGTGGCAAACGGTGAATTCATGTATCAGATTACAGGTAACTTCATGTATGTAAGAAACAGAATCGAGTATATGGACGAAGCTCCTTACGGTGAGAAATACAAATATATGGAGCAGACAGGTCATCCTATGGGTTCTACCCTCCTTTATGTTGCGAAGGGTATCAACAAGACTCAGGAAGACCTCGACAATAACCCACAGTACAAGGGAGCTACTCTTGGTGACCTTATGTTCGAAGACCTTGACGGTGACGGACAGATCACTTCTTTCGACCGGAAGCGTTGCGACCTTACAACCGTTCCGGAGATTGTATTCGGTCTCAACTTCACAGCTCAATATAAGGGCTTTGACTTCACAATGCTCCTTCAGGGACAGGGCCGTGCAAGATATCTGTATATGCCGACCACTGACCCTCAGTCAGACAACCTTGAGTATCATACAGCAAAGAATGCCTGGACTCTTGACAACAGGGATTCTGATTGCCCTCGTATCGGTTCACAGATCACAAGATTGAACTCGACATATTGGTATAGGAATGCTTCATTCCTGCGTCTTAAGAACGTAGAACTCGGTTATACTATTCCTCAGAAGGCGTTCGGTAAGGTTCCGATCAGAGGTCTCAGATTCTACATTGCAGGTTACAACCTTCTTACTCTCACAGGACTTAAGGAAGTCGACCCAGAGTCAAGCAGTCGTAGCTCATACCCTCAGATGCGTATTTACAACGCAGGTGTTAAACTTTCATTCTAATTCCTAAGGAGATATTTTATGAAAAAGATATTATCAATTCTTGCATTTGCTGCAGTAATGGTATCCTGCGCCGACGATTTTCTTGACAAGGTTCCGCTTGACAAGCTCTCAGAGGATGCAGTGTTCAACAGCCCCCAGCTTGCAGAGGCATACGTGAATGCTCTCTATCCGGTACTTCCGGATCCGTTCCAGGAAGGTAACATCAGTAGTATCACTGATGAGACATTCTTCAGATACGGCGGTACATCTACACGTTATATGTACGACGGACGTCTAAGCCCTTCTACTATCCTGTATATATCTGAAGGTGGACAGGCTCATGATTCAAGAACGACAGTCCTTAATATCTGGAATAGAGCGTATGAGTTTATCTACAAGATGAACTACTTCCTCCGCGCTGCCGAGAGCGAAGACTCAAGGCTTGACGCTGAGTCAGCTGCCAGATTGAAAGGAGAGGTTTATTTCCTCCGTGCATGGGCTTATTATAACCTTATCCAGCGTTACGCAGGTGTTCCTATCATCAAGACTCCTCATAGCATCGGTGGAAATGAGGACTTCAAGGTTACAAGATCGAATTTCGACGACTGCGTTGATTTCATCCTCAGTGACCTGGACAAGGCAGATGAACTCCTTCCTGACAAAGGTGCTTCAAAACGTGGTCGTGTAAACAAGGATGTAGCTCTTGCACTCCGCGCTCGCGTTACCCTCCTTGCTGCTTCCAAGCTGTTCAATGACCCTGATTCTCCAACTCCTTCAATCTGGAAAGGTAAGTATGACTATGAAGGAAAGTGGCAGAGAGCATATGATGCATGTAAGGCTGTCGTGAACAGAGCAGATGTTGACGGAGCTTATGCTCTGGATGACAAATACTCAGACACATGGAAGGATCTGGATTCTCCAGAGCTTATCTGGGCGAAGTATTTCGTGACTACAGAGGACATCGACAAGGCACAGCTTTATTACACTATCGAATACTATAACGGTTGGACAGCCATGCAGCCTACTCAGGCTATCATGATCGACTATGAAATGAACAACGGTAAGAAGTTCTTTGAGGAAGGTTCGGGATTTGACCCTCAGCAGCCTTTCGCAAACCGAGACCCTCGTTTCTACTATTCGATTGCTACTCCTGGCAGTACGTATGGCGTGATCGAAGACGGTACCTATAATGAATATGAACTTCAGATGTACCTCCTCTTCAAGGATAAGACTGTGGCTGATTTTGAGAAAGGCAAGACTATGCCGGATTACGATGATAAGGCAAAAGACCTTGCACATGCGGTTACTCATAGTGGTCTTGAACTCAGAAAATGGTACGACCCTCAGAAGCCTATTACTGACAAGCAGACCATCTCGCCATTCTATCCTTGGTTCCGTCTTGCTGAGTTCTATCTGAACTTTGCAGAGGCTGCTTACATGTGTGGCAAAGAGGACGAGTGCCGTACTTACATCAACAAAGTGCGTGGTCGTGCAGATGTGAACATGCCGCCTGTAACAGAGGCAGGTGAGTCTCTTTGGGACCGCGTTGTCAACGAGCGCCGTATCGAGATGGCATTCGAGTTTACACGTTACTTCGATCTTCGTCGCTGGATGATCGCTGAAAAGTATGAGAATGTGCCTATCGCTGGTATGAGAACCATGGTTCTTGAGAACGGCTCTAATAAGGAAACCATCTACCGTATGGCTCGCCTTTCTTCAGACGTCAATAAGAATACTTGCTACTATTGGGAGAACTCTTCAGAGAAAGCTACTTATGAAGAGGCTAACAGCGGCAGACCGCTCGTGACCAAGTGGACTTACAGCTGGCTTGGAAAGGATTATGAGATTGATTACGGTGAGTGCCCTCTCACATTCTCTCCAACTCAGAAGTACTTCGTTCCAGCAAACTACTTGATGCCGATTCCGGAAACTGAAATCAAGAAGTCTGGCGAGTTTATAGAGCAGAATCCTGGTTATTAATAGATTATATGAGAAGAATCTTCTTGTCAATAATTGCAATCTTGGCGATGTGCTCGTGTTCGAGCACATCGCTCAGATGCAATTTCGTCTCAGCAGACATCTCTACGCTTGAGACCGAACATGTTGTACTTGCAGGCTTCGCTGCAAGAGATGGTCTTTCCGACGGAATCCATATTCCGTTGAGGACTCACGCTTTGGCTGTTACAGACGGACAGCAGAAGATATGTATAATCTCCAACGACCTTATGGAGCTTTCTCCTTCATTGGCGGGAGAAATAAGGACAGAGATCAGCAGACGTTCCGGTCTGCCTTACGACAATATCCTGCTCCATTGCATCCACACCCACAGTGCCCCTCGTTTCGGTGGCGCAAGCACTCAGCCTGGCGGTACAAATGCCGCTTACAAGGAGCGTGCAGTGGAGGCAATAATAGCCAATGCAGTGCAGGCCATCACAGACGAGAAATCCTATCAGGACTTTTCTCTTGAGATAGCCAAAGGAACAACAGACATCAACAGAAACCGTTGCGAAGCCAGCGGTCCCGTTGACCATGCTCTTTATGCAGCCAAGTTGGTTGACAGAAGTGGCAAGCCTATCTGTGCCTTCTTCAACCTTGCATGCCATCCTGTGAGCATGGGACATGTCAGCTACATGCTGTCATCGGACTATTCGGGTGTTGCACGCCGTGAGATATCCAAGGACTGGGGCTGCGAGGTCTTCCAGTTCACAGGTGCTTCCGGCAATATGAACCCGGTGGGTCCGGAAAGAACTTTCGAGCAGGCGGAAATCATAGGTGGAAAGCTTTACGAGTCGCTCAAGGCGCTGCAGTTCGAAGCTGTTCCAGGCATCGGTCTGCTCAGATTTGCAACAGGTAAGGCGGAACTTCCATACAGCATCGACGAGGTGACTCCGGAGGCTGTCAAGGCCCATGCTGACGACCTTGTAGAGAACATGAAGACCGTATTCCCTCGTTTTGCAAGAGACGTACGCGGATGGGAGGCAGAAATACTTGAGAGATTTGAAAACGGACCGGTAAAGAGCAAGCTGGACTTCAATATGGCGGCTCTCAACCTGGACGGCGTCCTTTTCTTCTTCACTCAGGGCGAACCATTCTGCGAGTATCAGATCGAAGCACGTGAGTCATTCCCTGGCAAGACAGTGTTCTTTGCCGGCTATACAGGAGGTCAGAATTCTTATCTGCCTTCAGCTCACGCCTTCGCTACCCGCAAGGGATATGAATATGAAATAGAGCAGATGCATGTGTATATCAAGGCTCCTTATCCTCTTTCAGACAAGATGCCTGAGGCTTACAAGGAGGCGGTTTTCCAGACCATTGCTTCAGTCAATGACGCTGACCGCTACAGCATCATCCCTGCTCCGGTCTCACTTGAGCCACGTCATGGTGAAAACACATTCACAGGTGAGCCGAAAATCAAATATGTAGAGGATGCAAGCATAGCTCATGAAGGCTATATCCTCGACATTACACCTAAGACAATTACAGTCACAGCATCTACGGATGCAGGACGTTATTATGCAAAGCAGACCATAATGCAGCTTCTTCCTGCAGAGGTCTATCAGCCGGAAGGATTCAAGGGCAGGAAGTGGTCTCTTCCTTGCTGCCGTATTGAGGATGAACCTAAGTTCGCCTGGAGAGGAATGCACCTCGATTGTGGACGCTATTTCTATCCTAAGGCAGACGTACTGAAGTTCATCGACATGATGGCGATGCACAAGCAGAACGTGCTTCATTGGCATCTGACCGAGGATCAGGGCTGGAGAATAGAGATAAAGAAATATCCCAAGCTGACAGAAGTAGGAGCTTGGAGAAAGGAGACTGCAGGCTACCCTGACAGAGGCGGCGTGTCAGACAACACACCTCATGGCGGATTCTATTCACAGGATGATATCCGCGAAATTGTGGCCTATGCTGCAGAAAGACACATCACAGTAGTGCCTGAAATCGAACTTCCTGGCCATTCCGGAGCTGCCATTGCGGCTTACCCTTGGCTTTCATGTACTCCTGACGAGCCGAAGGAAGTGGTCACTACGTGGGGCGTCAAGACAGACGTGTTCTGCCCGAGCCCAAGGACATTCGAGTTCCTTGAGGACGTGTTTGACGAAGTGCTTGAGCTTTTCCCATCACCTTATTATCACATAGGTGGTGACGAGTGCCCGAGGGATGCATGGAGAGCAAGCAAGTATTGTCATCATCTTGCTGACAGCCTTGGACTTTCGTCAGTAGATGATCTTCAGTATTATTTTGTAAAGCATTTTGACACATACCTGCGTGAGAGAGGCAAGACTGTCATCGGTTGGGATGAGATTCTTGACGGAAGCGCAGTGCCAAGTACTGTGGTGATGTCATACAGGGGCCATGCTCCGGCATCGAGGGCTTTTGCTCAAGACATGAAGGTCATCCTCGCACCTAACAGATGGTGCTATTATGACTACGATCAGGAGGAAATCGAGGATCTGTATAAGAACCACCACCTGTTCATCACCCTCAGAAAGGCATATCTGTATGATTACATGCAGTACCTGAATCCGGAGGTGGCATATAAGGCAGAAGATCTGCTTCTCGGCATCCAGGCATGTGTATGGGGAGAGTTCATCCCTGATGCTGCCAAGCTGCACATCCAGACTTATCCGCGCTCTGCAACTATAGCAGAGGTGACCTGGACAGCTGACGAGTCCCGCAACTGGAACGACTTCCGTATCCGTCTTGAGAAGGAATTTGAGCGTCTTGAGGCTCAGGGAGTAGGCAGCAGCAAGGCTTACTGGCAGGTAATAGTGAACATGAATCTCGAGGTTCCATATCCACGCGAGATCGAGCTTGAGCTGGATTATCCTTATGCACAGATACGATATACCACAGATGGCACAGAACCTACAGCTGAGTCACCGCTTGCACCAAGATACATGACAGTTGACAAAGGTGATATGATCAGTGCAAGAGGATTTATGGCAGATGGTACTCCGGTAGGAACAACAATGAGCAGAACATTCTGATTATGAGAAAGATAGCGATACTTACAATGCTGTTGGCATTTGCATTGTCCTGTACACGGAAAGCGCAGGATAACACTGTCAGTGTGATCCCTCAGCCGATGTATGTAGGAGCTTATGAAGGTGTGTTCTGTATAGACAAGGACACAAAGATTGTGGTGGATGAGCCTTCAGAGGAGATGCTGAGAATAGCAGGATTCCTGAACGAGAAACTTTCTAAAGCTGCCGGTTTTGAGCTTGAAGTGCTTAAGGGCGGACCTATGCCGAAGGAGAATTTCATTGCGTTCCTGAATGCGGGAATGCCGTCAGAAAGCTATATCATTGACGCAAAGCCCGGATTCATAATTATAGATTATGGTGACGGTGCGGGTGCGTTCTACGCACTCCAGACCCTGTTCCAGCTGCTCCCTACCGAGATTTTCTCTCAGCAGGTACAGAAAAGAGTGGAGTGGTCGGTGCCGTGCTGCAATATCGAAGACAAGCCTCGTTTCAAGTATCGTGGAATGCATCTCGACGTATGCCTTCACTATTTCGATCTGGACTTCCTCAAGAAATACATAGACGTAATGGCAGCTCACAAGGTCAACAGATTTCATTGGCATCTTACCGAGGACCAGGGCTGGCGTCTGGAGATCAAGAAATATCCTCTTCTTACAGAGAAGGGACAGTGGAGAAAGGAAACAGTGATCGGCTCACTCAAGTCCGGTATATATGACGGCACTCCTTACGGCGGTTACTATTCGCAGGAGCAGGTCAAGGAACTTGTGAAATACGCAGCAGAACGCTATGTGACCATCATTCCTGAGATAGAACTTCCAGGTCATGCACTTGCAGCAATAGCATGCTATCCGGAGCTTTCATGCGGTCTTGAAGACCATTATGAGACAGCAACAAGATGGGGCATCTTCAAGCAGGTTTATTGTCCGAAGGAATCTACATTCGAGTTCCTTGAGGATGTTTTCGATGAGGTTATGGAGCTTTTCCCATCAGAACTGATCCATATCGGAGGAGATGAGTGTCCTAAGGCAAGCTGGAAGGCATGTCCTCATTGCCAGGCACTTATCAAGAAACTTGGTCTCAAGGACGAGTATGAGCTTCAGAGCTATTTTGTGACAAGAATGGAGAAGTACATCAACTCCAAGGGCCGCCAGATCATCGGTTGGGACGAGATCCTTCAGGGCGGTCTTGCTCCGAATGCAAAGGTAATGAGCTGGCTTGGTGAGGAAGGCGGCATAAAGGCAGCCCAGCAGCACCATGAGGCCGTGATGGCTCCACACTATAAGTATTATCTGGATTACTGGCAGGCAGATCCTGATTCAGAACCGTTGGCAATGAGCGGACCTACCACATTGCGTACGATGTATGAATATGAGCCTGTTCCTGAGGTCCTTACTCCTCAAGAGGCGAAATATATAATCGGAGTGGAAGGCTGTGTATGGACAGAATATATGCCTACGCCGGAAAGAGTCGAGTATATGGCATGGCCTCGTATGTGTGCCATAGCTGAGTCAGGCTGGTCCAGAAAGGATAAGGATTGGGACGGCTTTACAAGAAGGCTTGAGAAGCATTTTGGCCGTCTTGACGGAATGCAGGTGGCCTATTGCGATGCTTTCTACAGCCCGATGATTGTCTTCCATAAGGACACGCCATACAATATGGTCGTAACCATGACTGTTGATGCTCCTGATGCGAAGATACACTATACGCTGGATGGCTCGATGCCGGATGCGGATTCTCCGGTATATGACAAGCCGTTCTCGATCAACAGGTCACAGATAGTAACAGCCGTGGCGGTCAGAGATGGACGCCAGATAGGAAATATAAAATCTAAACGTTTTTAATCATGTCAGCACTAAGATTAACCGAACAACCATCATTGTATGATCATCTTGAGAAGAAATCCGTAGCGGAAATCATCCATGACATCAATGAAGAGGACAAGAAGGTCCCGATGGCAATCGAGAAGGCATTGCCAGAGCTTGAGAAGATTATCAGCGCCATCGAGCATCAGCTCAAGAATGGCGGCAGAATGTTCTATGTAGGTTGCGGAACAGGCGGACGTCTTTCCGTTCTGGATCAGGTGGAGCTTCCGAATACCTATGGTATCGACCCTGAGATGATCCAGTGTGTCCTTGCCGGTGGCGTGGAGAACCTTGTTCTTGCGCTCGAAGAGGCAGAGGATGATGTAGAGGAAGGATGGCGTACTCTCCAGGAAAAGAATGTAAGCCCTAAGGATATCATCGTTGGATTGAGCGCCAGCGGTACTACACCATATGTCCTCGAGACTCTCAGACATTGCCAGGAGAACGGAATCCCTACAGCTTCTGTAGTAGGTAATCCGGATTCGCCGATCTCAAAGGTATCTGACTATCCTTGCGAGATCGTGTGCGGTCCTGAGTACATCACAGGAAGTACAAGAATGAAGTGCGGTACAGTGCAGAAGTGCGTATGCGACATGATCAGCACCACTGTTCTCATCCGTCTTGGCCGAGTTGAAGGCAACAGAATGGTGAATGTCCGTCTGATCAACGACAAGGTAGTTGACCGTTCTGTACGTATGCTTATGGAAAGAAACCCTTCTCTTACAGACTACGCGTTCTGTGAGGCGAAGATCAAGGAGTGCGGCAATGTGAAGAAGACAGAGCAGCACCTCTTCGAGATAGGAGTACTTGATAAATTACCGGAACTATGAAAAGAATGATTACAATGGGAAGCGCACTGGTCGCTCTGACCATGCTTTTCCCGGCATGCCAGGAAAAATCGGATCCTTTTTCAACGAAGGAATATACTGACCTGGTAATCAATGAGGTTTCCGCTCATGACGACAGAGATGGTGTCGATACATGGGTTGAGATTGTGAACAATTCGCAGCAGGATAAGGATATTTCCAAGCTGAGTCTTTATCTTACTGACGAGTATTTCGACGGAAGGCAGATAGCTTCTTTTGAAGGCAAGACACTTAAAGCTGGCGAGAGGCTTATCGTTGCGACGACAGACGAGGCTCTGAATACAGGTATCTCATCTGCTGCAGATTTTTCTGTCGTGCTCGGTATGGCACCGGATAAGGGCATTGTAGATAAGTTCGAGCGAGCAGATATGGGAAGACTTTCAGTACCGGGCTCATATCAGAGAATCCCTGACCTTACAGGAGAATGGCAGAGGACTCCTGCTGCCAGCAAGGGATATGAGAACAGAGTGCTTACTCTCGAGAACACCAAGCCAAATGCAATCTGGCTTTGGAGCTCTCATTCTGCTGAATGGATCGAGAACGATGGCGCAATCATGAAGCGCATGAAGGAACTCGGATACGACCATGTCCTCCTTAATTTCTCCGCTTTTGAGACAGCAAGCAAGATCAAGACTACAACCAAATTCCTTGAGATGGCAGCTCAGACAGGCATTATGGTGCATGTGTGGATGCAGGCATTCTACCAGGGAGGATGGGTTTCACCTGTGATAGATGCAGAGAATCGTTATGACCAGGCTCTGTTTGACAAGATCGTTGCGGAAGCAAAGTCTTATGTCGAGGATTATGGCGCACAGGGTATTCATCTTGACTACATCCGTTTCGGAGGTACTGCCCATAAGCACAATCCTTCACAGGAGATTACAGCCGTCGGCGCCGTTACTGAATGCTGCCGTCAGGTACGTGAGGGAATAGATGCTGTTGGCGACAATATCGTCCTCTCAGCGGCTATGATGGCGGAGAACAGCGCTGCATATTATTATGGACAGGACCCTGCCAAGATGGGCAAATATGTGGATGTGTTCATGCCTATGATATACCGCTACCATGCAGGAAGCGTCAAGTATGGTGACAACTGGTGCAAGCAGATGAGCCGTCTTTTCACAACTGTGACAGATGCTCAGGTATGGGCGGGAATTACATCATACGAATATGATGGTAACTCAGTAAAGAGTCTTCCTGCTGAGAGAATCAGGGAAGATGCAGAAGTTTTCCTCGATACAGATTGTACAGGACTGGTACTTTTCCGTTATGCACTCGGAGATTTCCCAGACGTAAATAACCTTTGGAACTAACACAAACAACCACTAATTAATTCTTAAAATTATGAAAAGATTAAGTTTCTTTTTGATGTCTGTAGCGGCATTGGTAATGCTGGCTATAGGATGTAAGCCGGAAGACCCTATCGAAGGGGGAGAAACAGGCGGCGGAGCGAAAGTCGTAGGTACTTTCAAGCAGGCAGACGTTGTTGCTGCAGCTGCTGCTCTGTATGAGGCATGGCTTGAGGATTCAAACAACCTTCCTGCAGCTATGACAGTAGGTACAACAGAGCTTACTCAGCCTCAGTATATCTATGCTTTGGCTAAGACTATCGTTGACATTCAGGCTGGTAGCAAGGCTGATGTCGAGGTGTTGAGCTATAAGATGGCTGACCATCCTGAGAGAGACAGCTATGACCAGCTCGAGATCGCCGTTTTCAACGGTCCTAAGAATGGAGAAGAGACAGAAGACCTTGGCAATATCGCAAAGCGTATGATCGCTGCTATGGCTGCAAAGGGTCAGGTGCCTAACCAGACTCTTTTCACCCGTGGAAGCACCAATATCGCTTTCTCTACCAAGCGTGCTGCTATCTGTTTCCTTCGTGCTCTTGCGGAGTACAAGCCATCAAGCACAATGCCTGAGAAAGTTTCTACGGATTATCTCTCAACTTCAGCTACAATCAAGGGCTTCGCTACTGAGTTTGTAAAATATCTTGACATTTGGGAGAACTCAATTTGTGAGGTGTTCAGCGCAGACGGATCACGTAACTCAGGTAACGGTAAGCCATGGGAGAATGTTCATTTCGTTCCTATTCCTTATACTGGAAGTGCAGTCAATGCTGACGGTTCAGAGCAGTGGGACCCTAAGTTCCAGCCTTATTTTGAGCCAGAAGTAGCAGGCGTGAAATATACTGCAGCTCAGTGCTGGGGTATCGCACTCAAGTCTCTCATTGACCTCTGCTCTAAGGAAGGCTCTACAGTATGGGCTACAGAGCGTACTCCAGATACTCCTGCTCATACTCTTGGAAATGGTAAGACTATGAATGCACCTATCCCTCAGCTCGAGGAGTGGTTCATCTGGGGACAGCACCCTTGGTATGAGAACGAGAACGACGGCGGACCGGTTAAGTACAACGAGCAGCCTGTAACTGAGGTTGACATCGCATTCATGATGCGCGTTATGCCTTGGCATCTTACAAGATCAAGCCAGCTTGCAGCTATCGGTAACTTCCAGCAGTTCGGTACAAGCAAGGAGTCAACACTCGTTTACGACGGATATCTCGGACTTATCTGCCCTATGCGTGAGTTCCTTATCGCAGCTCGTATCTTCAAGTATATCCTTGACAACGATATCACTGAGAACGTTTACGATGCTATCAAGGATCAGAAGTTCTCATTCGATCTTTACGGCTCGGAGAAACCTGACATCGCTCTTGATGTAGATAAGATGACATTCGAGTATGGCGGTGGTGAGCAGAAGGTGAATGTTACAACTAAGGATGCAGCTTGGACTGCAACAGTAGAGGGAGAAGGCATTACAGTATCTCCAGAGTCAGGTGCTGCAGGTGAAACCACAGAGGTTACTATCACAGCAGCTGCAAATACTCTCGGTTCACGTACAGCAACAGTTACATTCACAACTGCAACTGGTAAGTCGAAGAGTGTTGCAATCCAGCAGGGAGCTGCTCCTACAAGCGCAACTATCAAGGAATTCCTTGTTGAGTATGTGAAGCTCATCGACGTATGGAAGAAGAACGTAGGTACTGTGAATTTCGTTACCGGTATCGGTGCTAACGGAGATGAAAATGATATTGAAAATGCTCATTATCTTCCAGATGACACAAAGGTAAAGGTCGGTGATATCGAGTATAACCTTGCAGACGCTCTTGAACTTGCATCCCGTTCTTACCTCCTTCTCCGTGGTTATGACGGACATAATACCGAGCTTTATGGTGCAGGTAAGGTTCCTACTACAGATGTTGCGTACACAGTGGACAGCAACCTTCCAGAGACGCATTCGTATAAGTGGGGTAGTTATCCATATGCTGAGAAGAGTAACGGCGGATGGTTCAGAATGGTTACAGATGAAGGCGAGTTCGAACTTGTGAAAGTTGATCTCCTTGATAACTATACTCACCGTCATACCAACTACCCTCAGGGTGCTGGTGCAGGAGCAATTTCTAACTTCTGTGGATATAGTGGAGGTCAGCTCGCTGGCTACACAGGATGCTGCTGTGCAAAACGTATCACGCTTGCGTATGCATACTTCTTCAAGTATATGCTCGACAACAACCTTTCAGATGCTAAGAGCATTGCTGCTGATCAGACATTCGAGGCTCCTCTCTTCGGTGAGAACGAAGTAGCTCCTACAATCAAGGCTTTTGCTCAGGAGTATGTGAAGTTCATCGACATCTGGGAGAACACAACTGGTACTGTAAACTATATGCACCCTACAGCTCTTGTAACTGAGGGTTGGAGCTATGACGGCGTAGCTAACATAGAGAACGGTCACTACATCCCATTCGATACTAAGCTGACAGTTGCCGGTGTCGAGTACTCTACAAGTGAGGTGTTCGATATCGCAGTCCGTTCATATCTCCTTCTCCGTGGCTTCGACGCTACTAACGAGACAGCAGTAGGTGCAGGATCTTTCCCTAAGCTTGAGAAAGCTTACACCATGGACGACAACTTCCTTCCAGCTCGTGCTATTACCTGGGGCTCTGCTCCTTGCAATGAGACCGGAACAACTGCTGAGGGCGGTGCTGTAAGCGGAAACGGCGGTCCTCTCAAGATGGGTACTGCTCCGAATGGTGAAAATAAGGTAAAGGTTGACCTTCTTGACAACTTTGCGGAGAGAAATGCTAACTTCCCTCCTGTGAAGAATGACAATCAGATTGGTAACATGGCAGGATATTCAGGTAGACTTGCTGGTTACTATGGCTGTGCTTCAGGTCATCGTATGCTCCTTACTTATGCATACTTCTTCAAGTACATGCTTGACAACAACCTTTCTGACGCAACAGCTATCTCAGCTGATCAGACATTCGAGTCTTATCATTTCACTAAATAGTCTGCAAGTCAGTAAGTAGTATAATTTTCGCCGGGTGGGTTCTGCCCACCCGGCTTTTCTTTCAAAAGTATGTTCCTATGAAGAAATTCAGGTTTTTAGCAGCGATAGCATTATTCCTCATGCTTGCAGCATCATGCAAGACGGAGAAGGCCAAGTTTGAAAACACCAACGGAATATGGCTCTGGGGTGTCCATATGAAGGAAGCTCCTCTCCAGGAATATGCAGAAAAGGGTATCGGCCACATCTTCCTCAATGAAGCTGCATTCGACAGATGGGGTGAGGATGAGGTATATGCATTCATCGATGAGTGCGAAAAGTATGGCCTTACCGTACATATCTGGTTCCAGGCGTTCTATTTCGACGGAAAATGGGTGAGCCCTATCGATGACGAGAAGAGAGCCATCAAGCAGGACTTCTATGACATGGTGATTGCAAGAGCGAAGGGCTATGTCGAGAAGGGAGTTGATGGAATCCATCTTGACTATATCCGTTATGGCGGAACAGCTCACAAGCATGACTGGCCTGAGTGCGGTGCGACATGGTCTGTCACCGAGTTCTGCCGTCAGCTTAATGTTGCCCTCAAGGAAGTCAATCCTGACGTGATCCTTTCGGCAGCCCTTATGCCTGAGATTGACAGCGAATATTATTATGGCCAGAATCCTGAGCAGATGGGTCAGTATCTCGATGTTCTTATTCCTATGGTCTATCGTTACGGTTATGCAGGCGAGGACAAGTCTCTGGAATGGGTGATCGAGGTATCCAACTGGTTCGAGGAGAAGTCAGGCCCTGCCGATGTATGGGTAGGTATCCAGACTTACAAGGTAAACATGACTCCTGAGGCATCAGGACAGTTCTCGGACGGTGGACACATCATCCCGTTGACTGCTGAGGAGATGCTCTCGGACTGCAAGGATATTCTCAAGACAAACTGTACAGGTATCGTTTATTTCAGACATGGTATAGGCGAGTATCCTGACATCAGTGATCTTTGGAAGAAATAGTGTATGTGTAAAAAGTTATTAGTGAGCGCTTTAGGGCTGATACTGGCTTTTTCGGTATCGGCCCAAGAGCGTAAGAAATTCATAGACAGGCAGATGATAGACAGGTTCCGTGAGCATACGGGAACTGTCCTGGATTCTCGTTTTCTGGAGCAGGACATGTATGAGGTGGCTCTCGACAGGGAACTGGTGGCGAGCTACGATACTGTCTGCACCTACAGGGTGTCCCACAATCAGGTGACAGACCAGATGAAGTCGGGCAGATGCTGGCTGTTCTCCACCTTCAATATCCTGAGGGATGAGATGATCAGGAAGTATGATATGGGGCATTTTGAGTTTTCCCAGACCCACGGAATGTTCTGGGATATCCTGGAAAAGTCAAACCGTTTCCTTGAGAATGTGATTGACAACAGGAAGAAGCCGATCGATTCCCGCATGAATGCATGGCTTTTCAAGAAGCCGATCGGCGATGGTGGACATTTTGCGAATGCGGCACATATTATTGACAAATACGGAGTAGTCCCTCAGGAAATAATGCCTGAGAGATATTCTTCTCTCGATAACAAATGGCTCATGAACCTTGTCAGGACGTCTTTGCGTCGCTATGGCCTCAAACTCAGAGAGGCTGACGCCAAAGACATACAGTCTGTCAAGGAGAAGGCGCTGGCAGATATATACAGCATTCTGGCTCATAATCTGGGTCTGCCTCCGACAGAATTCGAGTGGACGTTGAAGGACAGGAACGGCAATGTCATATCGACAAAGATATATACGCCTCAGTCTTTCCGGGATGAATTCATCTGGCACGACCTGGAAAAGGATTATGTCATATTCATGAATGATCCTACCAAACCATATTACAGGATGTATCGCGTGGAGAATTCGCGCAACTGCTATGAGTATGCGGACTGGACCTTCATGAATGTTCCTGTGGATGACATTCTTGCAATGGGAGTGGAGTCCTTGAAGAACAATACGATGTTCTATTTCTCGGCGGATACGGATGCGTCTATGCTCATGATGGGTGGCATTTATGATGTGGGGCTGTATGATCTTGGAAAAGACTTCGGTGTCAGCCTTGACATGACCAAGGAGGAACTGATACGTTCGTGTGAGATAAAATCTGCCCATGCCATTGCCATGACTGGCGTGCAGCTGGGCAAGGACGGGGAGCCTGTAAAGTGGCTCGTAGAAAACAGTTTCGGCACAGTCCGAGGCTGGAACGGATATGTAGTGATGCAGAATGAGTGGCTCAAGACATATCTTTTCAGGTTTACTGTCGAAAGACGGTTTGTCCCTGAAAGACTGCTTCCGATTCTGGACAGGAAGCCAAGGGTTCTGAAATCATGGAATCCTACATATTGATTTGAAATTGACAGATATTAAATATTAACACTAAAACTCAGGTATTATGAAACGCTTGTTTATTTTTGCTACTTTGGCTTTTGTCATGTCATGCAGTTCATGTCAGAAGGATGATGACGGTTCTCAGGAGCCAAAGGAAGAGGAAAAGGGATTTGTGGTAAACGGTTGGAACGGAGAGTTCGTCTCTCAGATGTCCAAGGCTTATGAATCATTCCTTGAGACCAACAAGATGCCGAACATGATCAATGTTGAAGGTCTTGATTATGCAAGAGGAAAGATGGTTGCTGCAAGCTGCCAGATTCTCAAGAAGATGGTTGCAGAGCCTGAGACATGGCAGGATGAAGAGGTGAGCTTCTTTGATAATGCTTCATGTCCGGACAATGAGAAGAACAATACCGTCAATTTTGATGAGATGGACATGGAGACCTTCCTCGTGGTTGTGGACAAGATATATGCATATGCAGAGGAGCATCACGGTCTGTTCCCTAACTACTGCACTATAAATGCGGATTATACTGATGCTGACGGATCCAAGTATTCTACCAAACTGGTGAGCAGCGCAATCACAGTGTCTTTTGCGAGGATTTTCAATTACTATGTGACCAACAATGCACTGCCTGAGAAATTCAGCATATGGCATACAGATTATCTTCATTCGACAGTAAACTGCCCTATCGACGATCCTGTTGTAGTTGCCAAGATGGAGGAAATCATTGCTGGCAAGACGACTGATTTTGATAAGGCAAAAGCTATTTTCGTGCATTCTCTTGACGAATGGGAATGGGTTAATTACTCAAATACTTCAAGAGGCGCAGTGAAGACTATCAATCAGAAGGGCGGTAATTGCTGTGACCTCAGCCATGCGGTGGTTGCTATGGCACGTGCCGCAGGCCTGCCTGCACGTTATCGTCATGCTCAGTGCAGATACAAGTCTTCTGGCAGCATCATCGGTCACGTGATGGCTGAGATCTATGTTGACGGAAAGTGGTACCTCTGCGACCCTTCAAGCTCGGGTACAACATTCGGTAACCATGAGGCATGGTCTGTAATGGAGACATTCAACGGATTGTATAACGAACTTCCTTTCTAAATCATGATACTTATAGCAGACAGCGGTGCTTCCAAGACAGATTGGGGCTGCGTTTCAAGAGAGTCGGATGTGCGTATAAGGTTTACAAGCCAGGGCTACAATCCGAACTATATCACCGGACCTCAGATTGTAGAGGATATTCTCATGAACAAGCCGGCAGAGCTTGAGGCGGAGAGTGTGAAGGAAATATATTTCTATGGTGCAGGAGTCACTCCTCTTCAGTATCCTTTCATGGAGGAGACTCTCAGGAAGGTGTTTACAAAGGCGGAACATGTGTTCATAGCAATGGATACTCTGGCTTCGTGCAGGGCGCTTCTGGGAAGAAAGGCGGGATTTTCTGCAATCCTCGGTACAGGAGCAAACACATGCCTCTATGACGGCTGTAATGAAGGCCTTAACGTGGATTCCTGTGGCTTCATTCTCGGAGATGAGGGTAGTGGAGCGTATCTGGGCAAGAGGATGATTACCGACTATATCCGTCACAATATGCCTCAGAATGTATATGAGCTGGTAGGAAAGGAACTGGGATACAACAACGACGAACTTCTCGACATCATCTACACAAAGCCGTTCCCTAACCGTTTCTGCGCCCAGTATGCGAAGTTCATACGTCAGAATACTGATACGGATCCTTATTTCAAGGAACTTGTGACAGACGCCTTCACCAAATTCTTCGACAGGATTGTGACCCATTATCCGGATTATACCACCTACAGTTTCAACGCAGTGGGCTCGGTGGCATACTACTTCAAGGATCTCCTTGAGCCTGTAGTGAAGAAATACGGAATGGAGATGGGTGTGATAGCCAAGGCTCCGATGGAAGGACTTATCGAATATCATTTAGAAGCGTAATATCATGGCACAGAATAAAAAAGACTATATCATCCCGCTTGCCATCATTGGCATGATGTTCTTCATAGTGGGATTCGCTCTCGGCATCAACAGCTATATCGTACCTCTTCTTCAGGGTGCGCTGAATGTGTCGTCCGGTCAGTCATACATGCTTCTGGCGTCAACATTTGCAGCCTTCCTGCTGTTCAGTTATCCTGCTACGGCATTGATTACAAAGGTTGGCTACAAGAAGACAATGGTGCTTTCGTTCGCCATCTTCGCTCTTGGTTTCCTGCTTTTCGTGCCGTCTGCAAAGATGCAGAGTCTTCCGCTTTTCATGATAGCTTCATTCATCTGCGGCACCGGTAACACTGTGCTTCAGGCTGCAATCAACCCATATGCCACATATCTCGGCCCTATCGATACAGCTGCAAGACGTATCAGCATCATGGGTATATGCAATATCCTCGCATGGCCTGTGTCGCCGATGTTCCTCGCGTGGCTGATAGGAAAGAATCTTGAGGATATGGCCCTTTCAGACATCATATTCCCGTTCTATGTGCTTACAGCCATTTTTGTGCTGCTTGGCGTGATGGTGTGGGTGTCTCCACTCAAGGAGATGGCTTTCGGCGAACAGGAGGAGGATGCGGCTGACGCTTCCGAGTCGGAGGGAAAGACTTCGATTTTCCAGTTCCCGCATCTGATTCTTGGAGCAATCGCCCTGTTCATGTATGTGGGGGTCGAGACTATAGCTATGGCAAGTTCGGTTGACTATGCGGCAGAGCTCAAACTTCCTAATCCGGAGCAGTATGCATTCATTCCAAGTATAGGAATGATTCTCGGATACATATTCGGTATCATCATGATTCCTAAATATCTCTCTCAGAGCGGAGCTCTCCGTGTACATTCGTGGATTGCGATTGCCGGTACGCTTGCGGTTGTGCTCCTGCCTTCGGAGTACTCGATATATGCAGTGGCGGTAGTGACATTCGGCTGCTCTGTGATGTATCCTGCAATCTTCCCTCTTGCAGTGAAGGGACTTGGAAAGTTTGCTGACAAGGGCTCGTCCATTCTTGTTGCATGTATAGCCGGCGGTTCGATTGTCCCTCTCGCATACGGTTTCCTCAAGGACTGGGTCGGTGGCCAGGCGGCGTACTGGATCGGAATACCATGCTTTGTATTCATCCTTTTCTACTCATACATCGGATATAAGATGAAAGGTAAAACCCGTAAATAATAGCTTATGAAAAAATTGGTTCTTTGTCTGTTTCTTTCGGTTTTAGGAGCGGAATTCGTCTCTGCTCTTGCATGTACCACCGCAATAATCAGTGCCGAGGCGAGCGGTACCGGCCGTCCTTTGCTCTGGAAACATCGTGATACTGACGAGTATTATAATCATATTGAATACATGAAGGGAGAAAAATACTCCTTTACTGCTCTTGTGAACAGTCGTGATACCGTTTATGCTGAAGTATGGGCAGGAGCCAATGAAATGGGTTTTGTGATAGCCAATAATGTATCATATAACATAAATACCAGGAAGTATGACAATCCTTCTCGTAACGGTTATGTCATGAAGGATGCCCTTGGTGTCTGTGCGACTGTCGATGACTTTGAGGATTTTATCAGACAGATGCAGGTGCCGAGGGGTACAAGAGCCAATTTTGCGGTAATCGACGCTCAGGGGTGCTGCATATTTCGAGGTTGGCGATGAAAGGTATTTCCGCTTTGATGTGATGGATTCTCCAAACGGATACCTTTACCGCACCAATTTCTCTGTTGCGGGCGTAGAGGACAAGGGTGCCGGCTATATCAGATATGCGGCAGCTCAGAAACTCTTCGAGGAGAAGGGAGGAGATTTCACCCCGGGATGGATTCTGGACAACCCTGCAAGGTCTTTCTATCATGGTCTCATGCAGACAGACCTTAAGGACAGAAGCGATAAGGAACTCGGGAACGGTTATGTGATAAGTCAGGATTATATCCCCCGCTATACCACCACTTCTTCGATAGTGTTTGAAGGAGTGAATCCGGGTGACGATCCGAGAAAGACAATTCTGTGGAGTACGATAGGTTATGCTCCGTGTTCATATGCCATTCCTGTCTGGGTGGGAGCTGAAGGAGATATTCCGGCCTGCCTTTCTATGGACGGAAAGTCTTTGGCTCCGGCAAATTCTCTGGCAATGGACCTTAAGGGAGTCGTGTTCCCTGTGACAAGAGGCAGCGGCAACAAATACCTGGACTATCTCACTCTCCGCAGGGATATTCTTCCGGAAGTCACTAAGGCAGAGGACAAGGAGATCGCAGAGGGAGACAAACTGAAGAAACTGCTTGACGGCAAGGGATTTGACCTTGAGGCAATACGGGAATTCAACAAGAAGGCAGACAAGCGTTTCGAGGCTTTCTGCGAAAAGATGAAAAAGGTTATAAACAAATAATTATGGAAACATTCACACCTTGGACTATAGTAGTCGACTTGGGAATCATCTCGGCGCTTATGCTTCTTGGAAAGCTTATAAGGGTCAAGGTGAAAGGCATTCAGAGATTTCTGATTCCTCCTGCAGTACTTGCCGGAATCATGGCCCTTATTCTTGGACCGGAAGTTCTGGGATGGTTGCCGCTGTCCGGCAGTCTGGGTACATATGCAGGTATCCTCATTGCATTTGTATTTGCATCACTCCCTTTTACATCCACATCCAAGGCCAGAGAAGTAGCGAAGGTAAAGAGGATGTGGGGATATTCTCAGGGAGGAATGCTTCTGCAGTGGGCTTTCGGAGGACTTATCGGAATCTTGCTTCTCGGACAGATATGGCCTTTGAATGATTCATTCGGAATAACAATGCCGGCGGGCTTCTGCGGCGGGCATGGAAGTGCTGCGGCTTTGGGCGATGCCTTTGCGAATTTCGGTCAGGAGGAAGTGCTAACCCTTGCAATGACCTCTGCTACCGTCGGTATAATTTGTTCTATCGTCATCGGTCTGGTATTTCTCAGAATAGGTACCAAAAGAGGATATTCTGCATGTCTTACGGAAGCGGAACGTCTGCCGGAAGAACTTCGTACAGGCCTTGTACCTGAGGAAAGCCGCAAGAGTCTGGGTGAGGGCATGTTCTCTACCATCTCCATCTCTACGCTGACCTTCAATCTGTCTGTCATTGCTTTGGCTGTGCTGGGCGGCTATCTTGTGAGCCGTGGTGTCGCGAAGGTGGCTCCGTCCCTCGAACTGCCTGTGTTCAGCTGTGCATATATCGTGGGTATATTGATGAAACTGGCGTATGACAAGGCAGGGGTGACGAAGAGGATATGTCCGGAGACGACCTCAAGCCTCAGCGGTATGTTCACGGACTATCTTGTGGCATTCGGTATCGCCTCTATCAAGATATCTGTTGTAACACAGTACCTTGTTCCTATGCTGATACTTCTGGCGGCAGGACTGCTGTTTACCGCGCTTTATATATTCCTGGCTTCCAAATATATCTTCAAGGAGTACTGGTTTGAGAAGGCTATGTTCTCGTGGGGATGGTTTACGGGTACGATGGCAATGGGAATGGCGCTGCTCAGGATTGCAGATCCGGAAGGCAGGAGCCATTGTGTGGACCATTATGCGATAGCCTACATATTCATCGCTCCGGTGGAGATTGCGCTCATCACATTTGCACCTGTCATATTCTCAAGTGGATACGGACTGCTCTTTTCAGGAATCTGCGCAGTGGTAGGTCTGTCGCTAATGACATATATGCTTTACAATAAAAAAGTATCCAAGGAATGAAACGATTGTTTCTCATAGTTGCTTTTGCAGTGCTGTGCTGTATGCCTTCTTCTGCGCGCAAGATGCCGAGGGCGAAGCAGGTAAACGCAGGTACGGCCTATATCGATTCCTCTTTTGCCATTTACGATGCCATGCAGAAGGAGATTCACTCTTTAGCTGAGCTGGGGTATCTGGAATTCAAGAGCAGCGGACTGCTGGCTGATCATCTGGAAGGGCATGGTTTCAAGGTAGAACGTGGCGTGGCAGGAATACCCACGGCATTCATTGCAAGATATGGAAGCGGCAGTCCGGTAATAGGCTTGCTCGCAGAATATGATGCACTTCCTGGTATGTCACAGGATACAGTTGCTTATAAGAAGCCTCTTGTTGATGGCGGTTCCGGGCACGGATGCGGACATAACCTGCTTGGTACGGGCTCTGTTGCAGGAGCTGTGGCAATTTCCAAATGGCTTGCCCAGGGGCATGAAGGGACTGTTGTCCTGTTCGGCTGTCCTGCTGAAGAAGGCGGTGGAGGAAAGGCCTATATGGCTCGCGAAGGCTGTTTTGATGGTGTTGATGCCATACTTGACTGGCATCCTGATATATGTAATCTTGTAAATGTGGAAAGCGGACTGGCAAATGTGCAGATGCGATTCACATTCCACGGCATTTCTTCTCACGCTTCGAGTGCGCCAGAGAAGGGACGCTCTGCCCTTGATGCTGTGGAGGCGTTCAATTACATGATCAATCTCATGAGGGAGCATGTTCCGGACGGCACGAGGATACATTATGTGATTACTGACGGAGGAAAGGCTCCTAATGTCGTGCCCGAGCGCGCACAGGTCCTGTATTATTTCAGGAACAGAAGCCGTGCTGTCGTGGAGGACCTCAAGGAGCGTGCTCTCAAGGCTGCCGAGGGTGCTGCTCTGGGAACTGGCACAAAGATGGAATTTGAGGTGGTTTCCGGCAATTTTGAGCGACTTTATAACGAGAGACTGTCGTCGGTACTTCAGAAGAATCTTGAGGCCGTAGGAGGCGTTAAATACGACGAAAGGGAGATGGCTTTTGCGAAGGAGATGCTGAAGGCTTCCGGTATAACCGATCTGTCCGTTCTGGACAAGCCCGGGACAGTCCTGCCATTGGGGGCGGATTATCCTACATTGAAGGGAGTCTCAAGCGATGTGGGCAATGTCACATGGGTGGCTCCCGTGGCAAGCTTCAGGGCTGCGACATTCGTTCCGGCCGGGCTAGGGCATTGCTGGCAGTTCACCTCGAGCGGAGGTACCACCATCGGAACAAAAGGAATCATGAATGTGGCGAAGGTTATGTTCTTTACCGCGTACGACTTGTATAATTCTCCGGAGACCGTTGGGGAAATCAAGGAAGAATTTCATCTAAGAAGGGGTGAGGACTTTGTCTTTACGCCGTTGATCGGTGACAGGCAACCTCCGCTGGATTATCGAAAATAAGTTCTAATCAAATATTTTACTAAAATGAAAAAGTATCTTGTTCTTCTGCTTACAGCGGTAGCGGTGGCTGTATCCTGCAATAACGACAAAGAGGAAGCTGTGGTTTATCCTATGTTCTGGACATGGTTGGAAGACCTTCCGGGAGTGGATATGGAAGCTTCATTCAAGGCAATGCATGAGGCCGGAATCGAGGGCGTCATGCTTCACGCAGTCTCTCCCGAAGATTATAAGAGAGATATCGAAATTGCCAGAAAATATGGTATAACTGTCTATGCATGGCTGTGGACTCTCAACCCTCCACGTCAGGACAGGCCTCAGATGCTTGAGACTCTCCCTCATTGGTTTGATGTGAACCGTGAAGGAAAAAGCCTTACGGAGTACAAGGCTTATGTGAGCTCATACAAGTTCATGTGTCCTAATCTTCCGGAAGTTCAGCAGAATCTGGTTGACAGGGTTACAGCTCTTTGCCAGATAGACGGCATCGAGGGTATCTGTCTGGATTATTGCCGACTGGTGGATGTTGTGCTGCCTGTTTCCCTCAGCTACAACTATAAGATCAGACAGGACGGTGAAGTGTTCCCACAGTGGGACTTCGGCTATCATCCTTCAATGCTCAAGGAGTTCATGGACAAATACGGCTATGATCCTCGCGAAAAGGAAGATCCGTCAAGGGATGCCAAGTGGCAGCAGTTCCGTTGCGACAAGGTGACAGAATGTGCGAATCTCATGGCAGAGACAGCGCGTAAATATGGTAGAGTTGTAACTGCGTCTCCGTTTGCGACTCCAAAGGTGGCTTCCTTCATGGTTGCTCAGGATTGGGGCAAATGGGATCTGGATATCGTATTCCCTATGCTCTATACCGATTTCTATACACAGGAGCCGGGATTTGCATATGACGGTACCATTGAGAACAACAGGGACAAGAATCCTAAGACAGTGCTTGGAGTTGGTCTCGACACAGAGCTTGGTGGCGCTCCTGAGAACATTTTCGAGAAGATGGACAATGCCTTCAAGGCAGGAGCTCAGGCTGTTTCCCTCTACACGATTGCCGGACTCAACACTCCGGAGCTTCGAGCTCAGTTCAAGGAGTATTCTGACAGCCTCCGTGCAGTGCGTGCGGCAAATGGCGGAAAGGTGCCTTATGAGAAGGTTGACACCGTGAGCCTCGATCCGTTCACACACAAGGGTCTGATGGCAGTTGTAGAGAGAAATCTCCAGCGTCTTGCAGCAGGCGAGCAGATCCATGAGAAGAGCATCAACGGAATGGTTGCCGATGATCCTGCAAAGGTTTATCCTGCTCTCGATCTTACAGATTATCAGCTCGTATTCGAGAACGAACGAATCAAGAAGTACCGTGTAAGCGACAAGGCAAGCGGCAAGTCATTCGACGTGATCTTCATCGTTTACGGCGAGGTCATTTCCGGCTGGGATGCCCGCCTGGTGGAATAACCCCGCCATTTAACTCGCTAATAATCAGGTGTATATGGAAAATCGATTCCCCAGTTGCGGGGAATCGATTTTCTATAATGCACTGTTAGTCAGCGATTTGGCTGCCAGGTTAAAATATATCTATTCCCGCATTCCTTCTGTCAAAGCTTTTTCTACCTGAACTTTCCGTCCAAGAGTCAAGTTTTCGTCTGCAAATTTGGATATTTCAAAAAAATACTATAATTGCTCGGTGTACCATTAATATATTGACCTTATGAGAAATTTAGTATTCTTGGTCATCGTTATGACCTTATTCATGGGTTGTTCCCTGAAACAGCATGACAAGACACCAGAAGTCAAGGGTCCTATTACTATTATGTCGCCGGAGCAGACACAGACCCTTCCTGTTCTATCTATCAATAAGGTTCAGAAGCAATATATCAGCAGCGGAAGTGTATTTGCCTTCAACTGCATGAAGACAATGTACGCAGCTGCGGAAGGTAAGGATATGCTGTTCTCGCCGTTAAGTCTGCAATATGCACTTGCTATGGCTGCAAATGGAGCCAGTGGGGACACGTTGAAGGAAATTGTGGATGCTCTCGGATACGATGGCAATCTACATGAGATCAATGCTTACATGAATATCCTGCTTGAACAGTTGCCGGCTCTGGACGATAATGTCGAGATAAAGGTGACAGACGCATTACTGGTAAATGAGGATGTCAAAGTTCTGAAAGATTTTCAGGATATTATGAATAAGGAATATTATGCGCCGGTAGAATATGTGGACCTTGATGACAAGGCTGTTACAGTCAGCAGAGTCAATGATTGGGCAAGTCTGTGTACAGATGGCTTTATCGATCCGTTTATCAGTGCGGATGAACTTGATGAAAACCTGCTGGCCTTGATTCTTAATGCGTTGTATTTTAAGGCACCATGGGCAGAGGTCGGCGGAGTGCAGATGTTTTTTCCGGAGGCTACTCGACTTTCTCAGCCTTTTTATCGTGCAGATGAGAAGCCGGTCAGCGTTGATTATATGTTAACGTCAAAATATCTTAGATATGCAAAGAAGGACGGTTATCAGGCAGTAGAATTGCCGTATTCTGATGGCAAATTTGCTATGTATATTCTGCTCCCTGATTCAAATGACGAGCATGTGTTGGCAGATATTATGGACAGACTATCGGAGGGAGAATGGAATGGTTTGATAGAGTCTTTGTCTGAAGGTCCTGAAGTTCATTTAAGTCTTCCAAAATTTGAAACAACGGGGAAATATAGGTTTAAGGAGTTCCTTCAGTCTCTCGGGATTGAGAAGGCATTCGTTTCTGATGAAGCGGAGTTCGATAAGATCTTGGATGGCGGTAATGAGGCGGTTTATATAAGTGATATTATTCAGAAATCCAGAATTAAGGTTACAGAATGGGGAACCGAGGCTGCGTCTGTAACTATAGAGCAGATGGCCGGCGCGCTCCCTCCAGAGGAACATGATGAGGTTTTCTTCACAGCAGATCACCCGTTTGTTTATACGATTGCAGAGAGGACATCCGGTGTCGTTCTTTTTGCCGGACTCTTTGCTGGAGTTCAATAATTTCCCCTGGCACTTAAGTGTCTGAGTTTGAGTGAGTTATGTGTTTGAGGGTCGGCAATTTTACCGACCCTCAAATACGTAATTGATTGATATGTAGCGGGTTAGGCGGCATGCGCATTGTTTGTTAACAATCAGAAGAAACGGTCAGTAGTGGGAATCTTTCATGTGCTCAAGAACGGTGTCGACGTTCTTGTCGTTTCTATGAGAAGTTTTCTCATTTCTGCCTGATTGTATTCAATAAGCTCGACCCTGTTATGTAAATTGGAGTCTTGATAAATTAATTGCCGAATCGTAGTGAACGTTCGCATATTCTGAATATTAACAGCAATTGCAGATTCGCTTCTCAGCACACTGCTGAGCGTGACAATCAGTTTTCTGTAAATGCATAGGGGCGATATTTCAGATGTTGACCCTGTCGTAAGTTTAAGGTCGCAATTCCGACCTTAAACATTCTTCCATATAAAAAATCGACTCCCCGGTTACGGGGAATCGATTTTCTGTAACACGCTGCGAATCAGCGATTTATCTGCCAGACTTGTTATTCAGCCTTCTTTGCGTCAGCCTTCTTAGTCACGTCGTACATGATTGGAGTTGCGATGAAGATTGATGCATAAGTACCTACTACGATACCGACGATCAATGCAACTGCAAGACCTCTGATCACCTCGCCACCGAAGATTGCGATTGCAACCATTGTGATGAGAGTTGTGAGTGATGTATTCATTGTACGTGAGAGTGTGCTGTTGAGGGCTTCGTTGACGTTCTTGCAGAAGTCAGACTTAGGATGGAGCTCCTTGTACTCACGGATACGGTCGAAGATCACCACTGTATCGTTGATTGCGTAACCGATGATGGTAAGGATAGCCGCGATGAATGTCTGGTCGATATCAAGGCTGAATGGAAGGATGCCTGAGAATATCGAGAAGAATCCGATAACGATGATTGCTGTGTGTGCAAGACCTGTCACACCACCGAGTCCCCAAGTCCATCCACGGAAACGGATAGCGATATATCCGAAGATTACGAAGAGGGCGATGATCACAGCGATGATAGCTGATCTTGTAATATCGTTAGCGATAGTAGGACCCACCTTGTCCGAGCTGATGATACCGTTAGGGTTGTCGAGAGTAGATGTGAACTCTGCAAATGTGAGATCATCAGCGAAGAAGCCCTTGAGCGCATTGTAGAGTTTGCTTTCAACCTCTGCGTCAGCCTCGGTTGACTCATCTGCTACGAGGTACTGTGTAGTGATCTTCATCTGGCTGTCGCCACCGAACTGCTTAACCTCTACTGCGCCGTCGAACTCTGCAAGAGCAGCAGCACGTACGTCCTCAGCTGTTACATTCTGGTCGAATCTTACAACGTATGTACGTCCACCTGTGAAGTCAACACCGTATGTGAAGCCCTTAGTGAAGATTGATACCAATGAAGCGAGGATGATAAGACCTGAAACGATGTAAGCGATCTTCTTCTTTCCAAGGAAATCCACGTGAGTGTTCTGGAGGAAGTTTCTTGTAATCTTGTTGTCGAAAGTCACATTCTTGCCCTTAGATACTCTGTCATCGAAGATGATTCTTGTGATGAAGATTGAAGTGAGCACTGAAGTGATGATACCGATGATCAGTGTAGTAGCGAAGCCCTGTACCGGACCTGAACCGAATACGAAGAGTACGATACCGGTAAGGAGGGTAGTGATCTGACCGTCGATGATAGCTGAGTAAGCGTTTGAGTAACCGTCAGCGATAGCCTTGCTGAGACCCTTGCCTGCGCGGAGCTCTTCCTTGACGCGCTCATAGATGATGACGTTAGCGTCCACTGCCATACCGAGTGTCAGTACCAGACCGGCGATACCAGGGAGTGTGAGGACTGCTCCGAATGAAACGAGTGTACCGAAAAGCAGAACAACGTTGCAAATGAGAGCTACGTCAGCCACAAGACCTGCGCCCTGATAGAAGAGTACCATGTAGATGAGCACGAGGATAAATGCGATCACGAATGAGATGAGACCTGCATTGATTGACTCAGCTCCGAGTGATGGTCCTACAACCTGCTCCTGGATGATGGTTGCCGGTGCAGGAAGCTTACCTGACTTAAGTACGTTTGCAAGGTCCTCTGCCTCTTCGAGAGTGAAGTTACCTGTGATCTGTGAGCTACCGCCAGAGATTTCGCTCTGTACTGTAGGGTATGAGTAAACCATTCCGTCGAGTACGATGGCAATCTGCTTGCCGATGTTCTCCTTAGTCATTCTTGCCCAAGTGTTCGCACCCTCGGCGTTCATTGACATTGAAACCTCAGGGTTACCACCTGTATTGCCGTATTGAACACGTGCGTCAGTAACAGCACCACCGTCAAGAGTTGCCTTGCCGTCACGTGAAGTGGCTTTGATTGCAACGAGCTCGAAGATGTTGTCACCAGGGATATACTGAGATGCCTTTACAGTCCACATAGGCTTGAATTCGCGTGGGAAGAGAGCCTTTACCTGTGGCATGCTGAGATATTTGTTTACGAGTGCTGTGTCTGCATAGTTTGCATAACCGATGCATGCGTTGCCCTTTGCGCCAGATGGCTGGAGTACTGAGAAGAGAGGATTCTGCTTCTTGAATGCAGCCTCTGCAGCGGCATCTTCCTGGTTCTTCTGAATCTCTTCAGCAAGAAGGTCGTCGCCTTCAGCCTTTACCTCTTCTACTGCAACTTCTTCGTCAGCTAGGATCTCAGCAAGCTTTGCGTTTGCCTCGTTGAGATAGACCTCCACCTCTGCATTGTCATAAGTAGCCCAGAACTCGAGGGAAGCAGTTCCCTGGAGGAGCTTTCTTACACGCTCAGGCTCCTTTACACCAGGAAGCTCCACAAGGATACGTCCGCTGTTTCCGAGCTTCTGGATGTTTGGCTGAGTCACACCGAAACGGTCGATACGGTTTCTGAGGACGTTGAATGAGTTTGAGATTGCACTCTCAGCCTCACCTCTGATAACCTCGATGACCTGCTCGTCAGTTGACTCAGGACTGATCTTGTCTCTCATCTCATATGTTCCGAAGATCTGAGCGAGAGGAGTGCCTGCTGCTGTCTCCTGCCATGCCTCTGCGAAGAGAGTGATGAAGTCCTGACGTGAGTTCACGCTTCTCTCCTGTGCGAGAGCAAGAGCGCTTTCGAATTCAGGAGTGTTGTTGCCGCCAGCAAGAGCCTTCACGAGGTCCTTGAGCTGCACCTGAAGCATTACGTTCATACCACCCTTGAGGTCGAGACCGAGGTTGATTGCCTTAGCTCTTACATCCTTGAATGTGTAGCCGAAATAAACCTTCTCCGAAGAGATTGAATCGATGTATCTTCTGCTTTCGTCTTTCTTGATCGAATCAAGGTAGAAAGCCTTGTCAACATCTGCCACTTTTGAGAAAGCGGCTGTCTGCATTGCGGCCTCTGCCTTGTTGTCAGCATACTTCTCCGCCTTCTTCTCCTGGTACTGCGTAACAGCAGTGAACGAGAGCTGCCAGAGTGATGCCAGAAGAAGCAGGATCGCCACAAATCTGATTGCACCTTTACTTTGCATAATAGTTATAGTTTTTAATGATTTTGTATTCAACTTTCGGTATGGCAATGATGTTGCTTGACATACCAAGCGCAAAATAGGGCACAAATTTACAATTTTTTTCTTATAAATGAAGATTCTGCAAATAATTCTTATTTTTGTAGGCTGAAAAGATGATGAAATGATGAGTAGAAGACAGATTTTCTTCTTAAATATTATATTTCTACTGAGTTTCGGGGCATTGCAGATGCATGCACAGGTCTCTCCGGTTGACAGCCTTGTCAGCAGAGGAGACTCACTGCGTCGTGTATATCGCTTTGACCAGTCGCTGGAGGCCTACAATAAGGCACTTGATATGGTTTCCGACACATCATCTGTATGGAATGATTCGACCGCAATGGCAGCCATTAGCGACCTTATCCTCCTTTCGGAGAACGGGAAAAGCATGACGGGCTTCGTCTATAAGCCTAATGTGGTGGCAAGGCACATGTTCTCCAAGGATGATTTTTTCCTGTATTATCCTCTCAAGGACAGGAGCTGGAGGCCAACCCCTAATCAGCTTGACAGCGTGCCGGGCCTGTATTCCAAGGCCATCTATGTGCCAGCAGAGGCAGAATCGATATATTTTTCAGCAGCAGATAAGGACGGTATAAGGAACATATACATGACGGAACTCGGAGATTCCTTGTGGACTGTTCCGGAGCTTATCAACGAACATCTCACATCTGCTTCAGATGAAATATATCCGATGCTTTCCTCTGATGGAAAGTCCATGTATTTCGCATCCAAGGGCCTTTATGGGGTGGGAGGATACGATCTGTATGTATCCCAGTGGGATGAGGATACCGGAGACTGGTCTGTGCCTGTGAATATGGGATTTCCGTATTCTTCTCCTGCGAATGATTTTCTTCTGGCAGGCAGCGAGGATGGTGGATATACTTTGTTCGCATCTGACAGGGATTGTCCCAAAGACAGTGTCTGGATATATGTTCTGGAGGCCGACAATATGCCTGTAAGAAGTGAGATGTCTGATCCGGATGAGCTTTCGGACCTGGCAAGGCTGGAATTGTCTGTCAGCATGGATGTGGCTGAAGAAGTCAAATCGGATATTCCGGAGAATGCTGACACCCGCAGATATATGGACAAGATGGCACAGGTAAGGTCTCTGAGGGATTCGATATCGGCATATGAGGATAAAATGCAGGAATATCGTGACAGATATGCAGTCGTGGAAAGCGAGGTGGAAAAGAACCGTCTGGCAGAACTTATCCTGAAGAACGAGTCGTATATACCGGAAATTCAGGCGAGTCTTGAAGAGGCTATGAAGGAGCTTCAGGAGATAGAGATGGATTTTCTTTTCAGCGGTGTGGTGATAGATGCAGACAAACTTCTGGTGGAAGCGGAGAGAGAGGTGGTGAGTGAGGATGCCGGTTATGTGTTTGCCAAAATGACATTGGGCGAGCCGCTTCATCTGGATATAGAGAGGCCTGAGCCGGAGTTCGACTATTCTTTCCGCATTCTGGACACTGCTCAATTTGTGACGGATACTACAATTCCTGAGGGTATAGCATATCAGATTCAGGTGTTCTCCACTACGATTAAGGCATCAGAAAAGGCTTTGAAGGGTCTGTGTCCGGTGTTTGAGACAAGATCGGCGAGTGGAAGGTACATATATAGGGTAGGACTTTTCAATGAATATAAGGACGTCCTTGCCAATCTTAATACTGTCAAGAGGGCCGGATTCCGTAATGCTTATATTGTGGGATATGTGGATGGCAAGGAGATGTCTGTAAATAAGGTGAGGACAGAGGAGAAGGCAAGAAAGGAAACGGCAGTGGAGTTGTATAGAGTGTCTATAATACCTACTGGCGGGGTAGTAGACTCGGCTATGATAGAAGGTATCCGTCAGCAGTCCGCAGGAAAGGACGTTGCAAGGCATGATGGAGGATTGGTTGTGGGACCGTTCAACAACAAGTCGCAGGCAGTGGCGCTGGTGGAATTCATTGAGGTGATGAGGTATGGTGATGCAACGATTGAGGTAATAGAAAACAATTAGACTTCGTTTGATATATGGGATTGATAATCACATTGATACTGGTAGGCTTGGTGCTGATTCTTGCAGAGATTCTGCTGATTCCTGGAGTCGGAGTTTCTGGCATTCTCGGACTGCTGTCGATGGGCGGATCTTGCTATTATGCCTTCTATGAGTTCGGCAGTATTACGGGCGGTATCGTGACTGGTGTAAATGCTTTGCTCATTGTGCTGACATTGATTTATGTCCTCCGAGCAAAGACATGGAAGAGGATGTCTCTGAATACGAATATCGATTCAAGAGCTGTTGAGGATGAGGCCTCTTTCATAAGTGTGGGTGATACAGGGTCAGCAATCACGAGACTTGCTCCTATGGGAACTGTGCGTTTCGGGGATCGTACGGTAGAGGTAAAGGCGCTCGAAGGTATCATAGATCCCGGCAGCAAGGTGTCTGTGGTCATGATTGAAGACAGGAAAATATATGTCTCGCTTTATTCTCCGGAATTTTCGGAGTAATCATGTTGTATAAATTTAATTTATTGATATTATGGATGTTATGATTATTGTATGGGCTGCGGTGGCGATTGTCGGTCTCGTAGTGTTCCTTTGGTTTTTCCCTGTGACCCTGTGGTTTCAGGCGTTGATTTCCGGCGTACGTATCTCATTGATCCAGCTCGTGCTCATGCGTTGGAGAGGAGTTTCTCCTAACACTATCGTCATGGCGATGGTGACGGGTACCAAGGCCGGTCTCACTCTTTATGCAAACGAGCTCGAGGCTCATTATCTTGCGAAAGGTAACGTCCCTAAGGTGGTCAACGCGCTGATTTCAGCGGATAAGGCGAATATCTCGCTCGACTTCAAGATGGCTGCTGCAATCGACCTTGCAGGACGAGATGTGTTCGAGGCCGTTCAGATGTCTGTCAATCCTAAGGTAATCAACACTCCGCCTGTAACAGCAGTAGCAAAAGACGGTATCCAGCTTATTGCCAAGGCAAGGGTTACGGTACGT
This sequence comes from Bacteroidales bacterium, assembly GCA_015060335.1. Classification (GTDB taxonomy): domain Bacteria; phylum Bacteroidota; class Bacteroidia; order Bacteroidales; family UBA932; genus Cryptobacteroides. The sequence goes on from SUYR01000001.1 coordinate 75,389, forward strand.
GCAAATATCAAACAGCTTGTCGGAGGTGCAGGAGAAGAGACTGTTCTTGCCCGCGTAGGTGAGGGAATAGTATCATCTATCGGATCAGCAGAGAGCCATAAGCTCGTGCTTGAGAATCCGGACTCTATTTCAAAGGTTGTGCTCAATAAAGGGCTCGATGCAGGTACGGCATTCGAGATCCTCTCTATTGACATCGCTGATATCGATATAGGAAAGAATATCGGAGCTGTTCTTCAGATGGATCAGGCAGAGGCAGACAAGAATATCGCACAGGCTCGCGCAGAGGAGCGTCGAGCAATGGCGGTAGCTCTCGAGCAGGAAATGAAGGCGAAGGCTCAGGAGGCTCGTGCGCGTGTCATCGAGGCTGAAGCAGAGATCCCTCTCGCAATGGCAGAGGCATTCCGCACAGGAAATCTCGGCATCATGGACTATTACAAGATGAAGAATATCCAGGCCGACACTGACATGCGTGAAAATATCGCAAAGCAGTAGGCGTACCGGTTTTGGGTTGTCACTCTGGCCTGATATGTCGGTAATCCAGGCCGATAGCTTTCAGAGCGTGTAGTCCTGAAATAGGTTTACCGGTTAGTCGGACGGAGCAGCTTTCTATAGTCATGAAATAGGTTTACCGCGAGTTGAACAATAAGTAGTCGGCAGGAGGGTGTCATTCTGCTGTTAAGCTATCTGTAAGCCTATCATTTGGCTATGCAGAATTGTGATCCGGAACGGCAAAGTTCTGCATTTTTAAGTTTTATTTGGAGAATCCCCAAAAATATTTATATCTTTGCAATCCCGTTAGAGTAACGGGTCAGCTTGGTGAGATGGGTGAGTGGCTGAAACCACCAGTTTGCTAAACTGACGTACGGGTAACCGTACCGCGGGTTCGAATCCCGCTCTCACCGCAGATAAAAAGAACAGGAAAATATATTTTCACTGTTCTTTTTTTTGTATGCAGAGTCCCCGATTACCGATCAAGTGCTGCCTCTTATTCCATCCTTTTGGATCGCTGCCACGACGCACTACTTTCAGGCAAAACTCTTGCGTCGTGACAGAAAACCGGATCATTCTCCGAAATTCTTGTCACGATGCAAGAGTACACGCCAAAACTCCTGCGTCGTGGCACTCAGGCCCAAAGAAACGACACATCTGTCACACCAACAGCTATTTCCAACAACTCTCAGGCGTATTGTTGGGTTAGGATAAGAAATCTATCACCTGCAAAATAGTCAGATGTTCCGAAGTGCGCATCAGTTCCACCATCCCGGACCCCAGCCATCATTGCCTGGTCCGCCGTTGCCTGGCTTTCCTCCAGGTCCACCTCCAGGTCCGCCGCTCTGACCTATCACAGTCGTGAGACTGCTGGATGTGAATGTCCCGAGCTGAGAGCCTGTGGCGTAAATGCCATCCTCAAACCAACCGTTCCAGTTCACGGTATTATCCTCGATGGCGCAACCGGTGTATAGGGTATATGTGTCTCCTGACTTGATGTCCGGGGATGAGAAGAACAGAGCCAATCTGCTCATAGTTCTCGGAAATTCGTATTTCAGAATAGGATTACCGTTCGGATCGATAATCATGAACAGGTCTCCGGTCTTGGCGTTTATTCCATTGTAAATCACTGACCTTTGTGTGCTCGAACTCGATGTTGATATCGCAGCTCCGCCAGTTCCGATCAGAATACCTCCTGTAACAATGAAGTTCTGACTGTTGTCGCAGTCGAAGCCTTCTTCCGGGGCCGCACTTCCGGAAGCTATGACAAGGCCTCCTTTGACCCACAGCTTGCCGTTGGAATCAATTCCGTCATTGTTGTCTGCAAAGGCGAAGACCTTTCCTCCGTTGATTTCCATACCTACAGGATAGTCGCCACCTACATTGATTGCGTCATCATATGCATATACAAATACTTCTCCGTCATTGACAGTAATCTTCGATTTGCTTTCAAGTCCTTCAGAACCGTCGCTTCTGCCTGTTACCTGGATATTCAGCGAGCCTCCGTTGATTGTGATCTCTCCATCAGCCTTAACTCCTTTAGGAGATGAATCGAGGTCCAGAGCTGCATTATATACATATTTTCCTCCGGATGTAACCACATTCACTATGCCTGCATCCAAGGTGATGCCTCCGTCTGCATTCAGGCCTTTTCCGCCGGTTCCCTTGCTGACGCACAATATTTCTCCACCTGAAATGGAGATATTTCCGTCAGCCTTGATTCCCGCAGGAGATGATGTGTCGTTTTCGTCTTCTTCATATATGGAGCCTCCGCTTGTGTAGAGTTTCATGACTCCGCTCTCGATAACGACATCCGCATCGGAACTGAGACATTTTCCTGCTTCTGCGGATGTCTTTGCCCAGATATATCCTCCAAGAACAGTTATTCCTTCTGCCTTTATGCAGTTATCTGCCACGTCATTTACCGCAAGAGTCACTCCCGGTCTTATGGTTATGGAAGACTTGACGGATATTCCGTGTTTCTTCCTACCCGTTAAAGATAGTGTTCCGGATCCGCTCAGGACGGCTGATCCCTTGCAGTATATTGCTCCGTTGCGCTTTTCGTCATCTGCAACGACACCTTCCGGGTAATATGATTCATCAGACTGGGATTCTGCATCACAGATAACATTCTCAGTGTCGTCTGCCAAATGCAGATAAAGAGTGGATTTGTTCTGGATATTTATTGCGGCACTCTTGCATGAAGTCAGTTTCAGGCCATTCAGAGTGAGTTTTACAGCAGAATTTCCATAGATCTTGAGCTGTCCGTCATCAGAATTTCCGCTGGCGATGATTTCTGTCACTCCCTGGTCTGTCAGATCGATTGCTACGTCAGCCCCAGTGATATAAGAACTGACTGTGCCATCAGCAGATGTGACCTTTGCCGACTCTCCGGAATATATTACGGTGACAGTCTTGCCGAAGGTCAGATTCTCCCAATATATCTCGTCGCCGCTGACCACTTTGTCCTTATCCTTGTCGGTGGCTGTTTTCCCGTCATAACCGTTTTCATCGATATCTAACTCGGGGGTATAGTTCTCGTTATCTCCCTGTTCAGGAGTCGCGACTGGCATCTGGTCGTCAGGATTGCCTAAAGGGTTGCATGCTAAAATTGCGCAGAGTGCCAGAGTACCGGCAAAGATTGACCGTTTCATAATTCATAGTTTTATTTCTGTAAAATTAACCTATATTTGTTTAACATGGAACGATAAATCAACGAAAACCAAGAATTTGCATGTAAATATCCGTTCGCAGACAAAATCCTGCCGTTGCTTGGTTTTTCTGTCTCTCCCGTAGATATCTTTCTATTTTTGTATTATCGAAAGATTATCCGAAATTGACATTAATTCGTCATATTTTGAGTAACGGAAAATAAACCGTATTGTTATCTTTGTGACGTATCAGAGATTTAATCAGTTTCTTATTTGTATGACCGACATCCATAGCACGATAGCCGATACAAAAAATAAAAGCGTACGGCAGGAGTATATCCTGTATGCTATCATATGGACCGTAGTAGCTATATTCCCGCTGATTACGGAGCTTCGTGAGTATTCTTATGAATCACAGTTCGACTGGCATCCGGTATTAAGATGGTGGACAGGAATGATTCCGCTCCTTCTTCTTTTTCTGTTACATACTCATGTGCTGATTCCTTTCCTGCTGAAGAAACGTCGCAATCTGTATTACGCTCTCTCTGTGTCTGCGTTGTTGGTTGTTATCGGTGTTGCGACAGCAGAGCTTGACAGGCATCATCGGGAACATTTTGAAAGCAGAGGGAAGATATCTTCTTATGTCGAGGGTCCCCAGAAACCGATGCATTCGGGCAGGCATCTCCCGGACTCCCATGCAGGTCATCGGCCACCTCCACATGTCAAGCATCACGGGTTATTCCCGTTTCCTGTAATATTCAAGATAATCCTGGCAGTATTGATGCTGGGCATAAATGTCTCGATATCATTGGCTTTCAATTACAATAGAGAGCACGCAGCCCGGAGGGATCTCGAAAATTTCAGACTGCAGGAAGAGCTCAAATATCTGAAGCAGCAGATCAGTCCACATTTCTTCATGAATGTGCTTAATAATATTCATGAAATGGTGGAGGAAGATGTATCCAAATCCCAAGATATGATTCTGGAACTGTCTCAGCTGATGCGATATGTATTGTATGAAAGCGAGAATAATACTACGACTCTTGCCTCTGAATCGAAATTCATATCAAGCTATGTGGGTCTTATGAGAGGACGGTATCCGGATGATACAGTGAAAATAAATCTCAATCTTCCGGAGCAGGTATCAGCCAATATATATGTTCCGCCACTGCTGTTCATTTCGTTCATTGAAAATGCATTCAAACACGGAGTAAGTTACATGCAGGAGACGGAAATAGACATTAATCTGTCGGAATCGGACGGCTGGATCCAATTTGACTGCACAAATACGATTCCTGTGACTACACTCAGTAAATCGGACAAAGGTGGCGTAGGACTCGCAAATGTCAGGAGGCGTCTCGACCTTCTGTATGGAGACAAATATTCGCTTCAGATAGATGAAGACAAACGTTATTCGGTGAAACTAATAATACCAAGTATATGAAAATCAGGTGTATAGCTATTGACGATGAGCCGTTGGCCTTAAATAAACTGAAACGTAACATACTGAAATTTCCATATCTGGAACTGGTTGCCTCCTGTCACAATGTCGAACAGGCAAGGAGGTATCTTAGTTCGGGAAAGATCGATCTGGTATATATCGATATCAATATGCCTGATGCAAACGGACTCGAATTCATCAGGACACTTGATAATCCGCCAATGGTCATATTCGTTACGGCATATTCCGAATATGCTGTAGAAAGTTATAAGGTCAATGCTCTGGATTATATTCTGAAGCCATACGGTACTGAGGAATTTGCCCGTACTGCTGAAAAGGCATACAGGCATTGGAGTCTTCTCAACGGGGCATCGGAGGCAGAGGATTCTCCAGAAAATAATGTGCTTTATCTGAAGAGTGAATACAAGTATCTCAGGGTTGAATGCGATGATATCATGTTCATAGAAGGCCAGAATGAGTATCTGAAGATTCATCTGACCGATGGAGATCCGTTTCTTACCCATATGACTTTCAGACAGATCTCAGATATGCTTCCATCCTGTTTCCTGCAGGTACACAGGTCATATATAGTCAATATGAGTCATGTTGTGTCCGCGGACAGGACCTTGATTCTGCTGGAAGACGGCACAAGACTACCGGTAAGCAGCACCCGTAAGACAGATCTGCTTCAGTATATAAGCAAAATGAAATAGGATTGCTACTTCCGGAATATTACATAATTGCTTATGATGAAATTGATGATTCCGGAAATGCACATTGCTGCCAGGTTGCATATAACTACGTCCCAGCCGGTAAACTTCTCTACAATCAGAAGCAATCCCAGCCTGAATATAAATACGGCAAGACCGGAAAGATTATAAACTGCAAACTGCCTTACAATTCGCCGGATTCTTGCGTTGACGATTTCTGCCTTGCGGTCTTTCCATACGTACATGTATGATATGGCAAAATTGACTGCAATAGAGCATTGGAAGGCAATCAGCGGAGATATGACATATTCGCCCCAGTACCCTTTTGTAAATACATGGTCAGAAAACAGCCATAGCACAAGCGTTTCGACAATTGTGCCGACAACGCTTGTGCCGAGGAATTTAATGTACCGTATCAGTAGTTTCAGCATTTCGGCATAGGGTCGATTTCCGCATACTCCTTGGCGTCTTTATATACAGTAATCAGGTGTATAAGTACAAGAATAGCCACTATGATAACTCCTATATAATCCAAAGCTCCGAATGTCATCTGTCTTCCGAACACCTCGAACGTGTGGGAGAACTCCCTCAAAGGGCGTATGAGTACAAACAGGGTGTTGATCATGACCATGATTATCCTGAACTCAGTCGGCCCCATTTTGATGTAGGTCAGCTTGAATTCCTTTTTCAGATGGGCATTTATACTCACATTTATCGTTATAAGAAGATACATCACAAGGGCAAGCAGAGCAATCTCGATATGTATCAGTCCGGACAGTCCGACTCCTACAAATATCATCACCTCATTGATCGCATCTACCGTATGGTCTATGTAGTATCCGTAAATCGGTCTTTGAGTCTTGCGGACCCTCGCGAGAGTGCCGTCAAGCGAGTCTCCGTACCAGTTGATTATGAAACCTAACGAGCTGAGCCATAAGAAGTTGATGTTTCGTGCAGACAAGATATATCCTGCAGCAATGACCACTGCTCCTACAATTCCGATGAATGTAAGAATATCTGATGTCACCCATTTAGGCTGGCGCTCAGCAAGCCATACCAGCACTTTCTTTTCAACTGCGTTCAGGACCGAAGTCTGTATCCTTACCGCATCTGCCTTGTTGTTTGTCATGTCAGTGTTGATTATAAACCTTATTCCTAAAAAATCACCAAGCAGCATTTCTTCCGGAAATTCAGCCGGTTGCTCGGGATAAATCATCTGTCATATAGCAATTCTCGTTCTTTTCCGCTTTGATTGACAACTTCAGCTGTATGACGCAGCAGGCGGATCTCCAATCAATAAGTCCCAATAATGGCAGCATCTGCCTTGAAATGACAGGTATAAACAGAAATGTCATCATGGAATTTATTTGAAATGATATGAATATAATGTAATTTTGTGCTATTGTATGATATTTTTGATTGTATTGAAAATAAATTTTTAGATTATATTATATTTATGCGTAATTATATTATATTTGTATCATTAATTTAATCGACGATGAGCACTGGGTATATAATAGGGAATAGTGAAGTTTTATGTAAACTATCTTATAATCAGCGAAATAATAAATTTTGGACAACAGTTTATGTCCGTGGCGGAAGAGGTATATACCTCCTTGAAGATTCTCTCAGACCTCTTAATGAAGGAGATCTTATTATCTTTCCACCAAAGGTCGCATTCAGCTTTGCATCTGAAGATTTAGGAGATGAATATAATATAAATCTTGATGTTGTCGTGTTCTGTTTTGATGCTGACTGGCTGAATTCTGTCCTCGCAGTGTTTCCGACGGTTGCGGGAATGATTCTTAAGATACGTGAGATGAAGAATCCGTCAGCTGTTACCGGCCCGAAATGGATAAAGCTCACGAGCTTGTTGAATCAGATTGATGCTTGTGAAAGTGCGCATCTGCCTGTGACGATAATCAGCATACTCGAACTTCTTTCGGACAGAGAGGACGAGATAGGAATTATAGATGTTTGCCAGCCTCCGTTGACGGATCTGACAATGAGAAAAGAAAAAATCGACAGATACCTCGAATGTAACTGTGCAAAGAAGATTACTCTGGAGCAGGTCGCAGACTACATAGGAATGAGTCGTATATATTTCAGTGTCTTTTTCAAATCCCAATATGGAGAAGGCTTCGCGGATTATGTCAACCGCAAACGAGTGCAGAGATCCCAGGAACTACTCCTTCTTACAGACAAACCGCTCCCGTCAATCGCTTCAGAATGCGGTTTCAAGACTGTCCAGTACTATAATCGTATCTTCAAGAAAATAACAGGCACCACCCCGGCGACCTATAGAAAGAAGAAAACGGGTCTTTAGCCTTGTACTCCTGGCGCTTAACCCCTTGTCCCATAGTAATTTACGAATAATCGATTCCCCGCCACCGGGGAATCGCGTTTCTGGTTTTCGTTGATAATCAGCGGATTAGGCGGCAGGCTGATGTTCTGTTTCGGGCTGAGGTCTGGCAGGTTGCTCGTGCTGGATCAAAACCTTGCCACAGGTGTGTGGGGCGATTTACAATAAAAAAAGCCGCCTTGTGCACAAGGACGACTGCATATAATAGAACCCCGTCGGGTGATTTCAAAATTATAGGTCATCCGAAGATGACCTGTTCTGGAGCGGAAAACGAGACTCGAACTCGCGACCCCAACCTTGGCAAGGTTGTGCTCTACCAACTGAGCTATTTCCGCAGGTTTGTTCCCTTACTTTTTGTTTGGGATTGCAAAGGTACAAACATTTTATTAATCTCCAAACTTTTTTGCAAAAATTTGATGTTTTTTCATCATGACGTGCGTTTTGTCTGCTTATATGCAGATGGAGTCATGCCTTCATAATTCTTGAAGGCAGTGCTGAAATAGCTTTGGCTGGCGAATCCTGTCATGTCGGATATCTCTGCTATGGTGAGCGATGTGGTCTCTATCAGAGACTTAGCCTTCTCGATACGGATCTTTGTTATATATTCCTTTGCGCCGGCACCTGTTATGGCTTTCATCTTATTATACAGAAGGGCGCGGCTCATTCCCATTTCCCGGCACATAAGCTGCTGGTCGAGTGCGGAGTTGCTGAGATTGTCAGATATGATCTTGTTGAGCCTGATTATGAAGTCCTCTTCGTTGGATCCATATCCGGCTTCTGCTGTATCATCTGTATCAAGATATCTCTTACGTATTTGAGATTTGTTTCTTAACAGACTGCGTATAAGTTCCATAAGTGTTTCTGTTTCAAATGGTTTTGCGAGGAATCCGTCCGCTCCGAGCCTGTAACTTTCACTCTGACTGTAGTCCTCTCCTCGTGCTGTGAGCAGAACGAAAGGAATGTGGCTGTATTTCTCATTGCTTTTAACAGAGTTGCACAGCCAGAATCCGTCACCTTCAGGCATGTTCACATCGCTGACAATTATGTCCGGCAGTCTTCCTGACGATATTTCTCTCAGGGCCGCGTGTCCGCCAGTAACTGTGATGATCTCTGAGAACTCGTCGCACAGGGCTTCGCGAAGGAAGTCCAGGAGGTCTTGACTGTCATCCACTATCATCAGTTTCATTCCTGACGTGTCGAATGTTTCGTCTGAATGTGCCGTAGTTGATTCCACTTCGTATGAATGTCCCAGCAGTTCGTTGAGGAAGGCTCGTGGTTCGAGGAGGTCTTCGGAGTCCGCTGACACCGGAATCTCCCACCAGAATGTAGCGCCCCTGTCTTCGTTGTTATATACTCCTATCGAGCCACCGTGCATCTCTACAAGTATCTTTGAATATGACAGACCTATGCCACTGCCGTATTTCTCATTCTTGCTTTGGTAGAATCTGGTAAACATCTTTTCCGGGTCTATGTCGTTGCCGAGGCCTGGACCCTGGTCAGAAATGCTGGTACGGATCATTCCGTCTTCCGTAAGGACTGTCTTTATGGTTATTGTGTCACCCGGCAGACTGTGCTTGATGGCGTTTATAAGGAGATTCATGAGTACAGTGTCACATTTCTGTCTATCTATTTCTGCATTGCCAATTGCCTTGTCAAAGTCATAGACAATCTCTATACCCTCTGCTTTTTCTTCATTTACGATATCTTCCACTGAGTTTTCTATCCATTTGTTGAATGCGGTACTTTCTGTTTTGAGATTGCTTCCGCTGATTTCCATTTTCCTCAGATCCAGAACCATGTCCAGGAGGTTGCGCATGCGGCGTGACTGCCTGTAGATCCTGTTGAGGACAGGGTAGCTGCTGTCGTCGGTCCCGGTTGATTTCAGCAGACGTTTAAGTGGTGCCATCACTAACGTGAGAGGTGTGCGCAATTCGTGGCTGATATTTATAAGCATCTGCACCTTTTCTTCATATACTTTGTTTTCGCGTTCCTTTACAGCCATTTTAAGCTGGTTGGATTTTCTTTTGTTGATGGTGTATAGTGACAGGAAGAAAATGGAAGCTATAAACACAAGGCACACGCATATGAACCACCATGACAAGAACCATGGCTGAGGCACTTTCAGCGTAGTGAGTTGTGTGGGCTCTGTCCATTCGCCATTCCTTTTGGTGCATGATACGGTTATATCATGTGTGCCAGGTTTCGGTATCTGGTTGAGGACCAGTCTCGGTTCGTTAGTCTCGTACGTGTGCCCGGATACGGAAAAACGGAATTGTCTGTGTCTGAACATGTCTTTTTCCTTGACTGCCAGATCGATTCTAAGTGATTGGCTATGACTTGGAATCTTGAATTGCCGATTGTTCTCAACATCTGTCTTTACTCCGTCAATATATATTTCTCTCATTGTCAGTTCTGGCGCAATTGTGGTCTCTATCGTGTGTTCGTTATCGATGCACAGCAGTCCCTGCACGCCTCCCATATATATATTACCGTCTTTTGACAACAACTTCGGCTTGGGGAGATATTCATTAGACTTGGCTCCGTCAGATTCTCCGAACAGTGTGAATGTCCCGGACTCTGACAGATATGCGGACAGTCCTCTTTCGGTCCCTATCCATATTCTCGAGCGCTTGTCGCAGATTACGGAAGTGGCATCGGAAAATATTGAAGATGTGACATGATGAAATGTTCCGTCAGCTACTGTAAAGCGGCAGAGGCCTTCTTCAGTGGCGAGCCAGATTATGCCATTATCAGAAAGATGTCCGCTACGAATCGGACCGTTCGGATGTTTCCCTTTCAGAGTCATTCTGTCCGAATCGTCATTCAACAGGTAGATTCCAAAATTGTCATGTAGCCAGATTCCTTCTTCTGAGTGCCCGATTGTCTGAAAATTTGAATGTGAAGACTCGGGGTCTTCAGAAATTATTCTGGTACATTTGCCTGTCGATTTGTCGTATCTGTAAATCGCATTGGAATACATCAGGATGTCACCGTCGGCTTCGTTTAATAAGTTGATACTGCGTCCCGAAAATCTTATCTGGTATTGCATAGTGGTGTCAGCGATATGCATGGGTTGAATATTGCCGGTGTTCTTGTCGAATATGTAAATACCGTCTCCATACACGGAAATAGCCAGTGTGCTTTCTGAATATTCTGCAATTGATACGACTTTTTTCTTGAATGTGCTGCTATAGTGCTCAAATTTCGACGTGTGCGGATCAAATCTGTTGACACCCTCTCCATCTGTTCCTATCCATATCATATCTGAAGTCTTGTCCTGATACAGGCATAGTACAGTCGGATTGCTCAACCCGTTGGACAGGCCGAGATAGGAGTCTGTGTAAAAAGAGATCAGACTTCGGTTTATGTGAATGAGTCCGTCTCTGATACTTCCTGCCCAGATGTTTCCATAATGGTCTGTATGTAGGCTCTTGATTGAGTGCGCGGGGAATGATGCCCTGTCTCCGGATATGTGGGTAAGAGTCTGTATCTCATCTGTTTCCGGATTAATTATATTTATGCCGCCTCCATCTGTGCCAGCCAGTATGGTATTCCCTTTTTCTGTGAGGCATAGGACGATGTCATTGCTTAGTTTCGAGTTGGCTTTTCTATAATTCCTTATCTGCTGACCATCCTTGGTGTAGACCGTGATTCCATTATTGTAGTATGCAATCCATATGCGTCCCTTTCTGTCAATCAATGCGGCTGAAACTTCCTTCGAGTTGCCGTATGGGGCTTCGGAGATGGCTCTGTCGTTGAGGTCTATCAGAATCTTTCCTCTATTGGAGCAGCAGAGGAGTGTATTCTCGTTTATCATCCCCATGGAGCGGCAATCGAATTCTGTGTCTGTTTCGCAGAAAACCTCCAGGTTGCCGTTTTCGTATCTGTATATCTTGTTTCTTCCGCCAATCCATGTTGTATTATTGTCTTGAACTGCACAGAAATAAGGCTCTTCAGCAACAGATACTTTTCTGAATCCGTCTTTTTCCGGCTCTTTTTTCAGGATGTGCCTGTCGGTCAGTATAAACAGGTCGCCAGTGTTGCTGCAGCTTATATGAAACACTCTGCGGCTTTTGAATATATTGTCACTGTGATTTGTCAGGGAGTATCCGTCATAGCTGTATAGTCCGTTGGGAGTTCCTATCCAGACATCTGAGTCCTTTTCCTTATATATGCAGTTTACTGTCGATGTGAGCCCTTCTTCCTGTGAGATGCGTGTATAGACTAACGGCTTGTTATTGCTGAGAGCGTTGATTGCAGATGCTGCAAGGGTTAATGCGAGAACCAATCTTTTCATGACGTGGTATATTTAAGTAACTTGACTGTTTCTGTGCACAAAATTAATAATTGCTGTCAACAAATTTGAAAAATTATTTTTGAAAATGTCTATTTTCTATTAAAAATCTGCTAAAACCGGCAGTCAAAATCAAAAACTGAAAATCTGAAAGTGTTTTTTGGAATATATAGGTATAGAATTGACAATACCTTCGCAGCAGAAACCAAAATCAGCTTTTCTTATGAAGAATATGGTGTACTGCATTATCTGCAACATTCTCCTTGTGGCACTTGTAATACTGACTTCATGCAGCAGACAGGTGGAACGGGTTACAATAGTGCCTGTTCCCGTACATATGGAGGTAGAACATGGAAATTTTGTCATCACGGACAACACAATAATATCTATCGAGGATGAATCCCAACGACCTGTTGCTGAATGGTTTGCCGGTCTGTTCCGTACGCCTGCAGGAAATATGCCTGTTGTTACCAATAATCCTGCCGAGGCTGGTATAAGACTGATGTGCGATCCTTCTCTTGGGAGCGAATCGTATAGATTGTATGTGGGCAGGAGAGGCATAGATATACATGCGGCGGATGCGGCGGGAGCATTCTATGCCCTCCAGACTGTCCGTCAGGCCCTTCCGGCAGCACTTGAGTCTGATGTCCCTTCCCCCGAAGTAGTCTGGAAGGTGCCTTCGATGACTGTGTATGATTCGCCGAGGTTCCCTTATAGGGGTCTTATGGTGGATGTGTCAAGATATTTCCTCCCGAAGGATGATCTTCTTGAAATCATTGACTGCATGGCTATGCTCAAGCTCAACAATCTTCATCTTCATCTGACGGATGACAACGGATGGCGGATCGAGATCAGAAAATATCCTTTGCTTACTCAGATAGGGGCGTGGCGTGCTGACAGACCGGATGTGCCGTTTCCGGACAGGAGCAACCCTGTGGAAGGAGAACCGACTCCGATAGGGGGATATTATACTCAGGACGATATCCGTGAGATAGTGGCATATGCAGCAGAAAGACACGTCAATGTAATTCCTGAAATCGATATTCCGGCACATTCCAATTCGGCTCTTGCGGCCTATCCGGATCTGGCTTGCCCAGTGGTCGATAAATTCATCGGAGTGCTGCCGGGTCTGGGCGGAAGAAATGCAGATATAATATATTGTGCCGGCAATGACGATGTATTCGAGTTCCTCAGGAATGTCCTTGACGAGGTGTGTGAACTGTTTCCGTCCGAATATATACATCTTGGAGGCGACGAGGCTTGGAAGACATATTGGAAGATCTGTCCTCACTGTCAGGAGCGTATTTCTGACGAGGAACTTAAGGATGAGGAGGCACTGCAGGGCTGGTTCATGTCCCAGATGAACGACTATCTCAAGAGCAAGGGACGTACCATGATGTGTTGGGATGAGGTTACCAATTCGCGGATTCCGGAAGATGCGGTGGTCTTCGGATGGCGGGAAGATGGGGCGGCAGCGCTCAAGGCGGCCCGTCTTGGACATCGTTTTGTGATGACTCCGGCGGAAAAGCTGTATCTTATACGTTATCAGGGACCCCAGTGGTTTGAGCCGCTGACATATTTTGGCAACTCGACATTGAGCGATGTGTATGAGTATGATCCCGTACAGGATTGTCCGGCGGAGCTGGAAAGCTTTCTGATGGGCATTCAGGGGTCCATGTGGACAGAATTCTGTGAATGTCCGGAGGATGTTGCATATCAGATATTTCCTCGACTTGCTGCCGTGGCGGAAAATGCGTGGTCTTCTTGCGGAAAAAGTAATTGGGCGGATTTTCTCAGACGTATGGACGGCTTTCTCAATCGTTTGGAGGCCAAGGGTGTAACATATTCAAAGGCAATGTATAATATTCAGCACGAAGCGGTCTCTGACGGGGAGGGTACTGTTGCTGTCACCCTGAAATGCGAAAGACCTGATGTGGCGATCAGATATACTATGGACGGGTCGGATCCGTGTGCAGATTCCCCTGTGTATTCGGGCACGATAAGCATTGGTGAGGCTGTGATGCTCAAGGCTGCAACCTTCTTTCCTGACGGATCTCAGGCAGGAAAGGTCCTGGAACTTCCTGTAGGTTGGAGCAAGGCTACCGCGTGCAGGGTGATGTCCGGACGTCCTGCTGCAAATGTCCTTACCAATGGTGTGCGGGGCAGTCTTCGCCAGACGGATTTCGAGTGGTGTCATTTTCATGACGATGCTGTCATTGTTGTGGATCTGGGTCAGGTTTCCGAAATCAGGCAGGTTGTCATCGGTACTCTCACAAACTATGGCATGGCATTCAACAGGCCTTCTTCAATTTCCCTTTCTCTGTCGGTTGACGGGATCGACTATGTGCCTGCATGCAGCTGCGGATGGAGTGACGAGGATATATTCCGCGAAGGAAATTTCAAGGACGATGTGGTGTTTTCGTTCATTCCGTGTCCGGCAAGATATGTAAAGATCAAGGCGGTGCATCCGGGTGTCTGCCCGGAAGGTCATATCCGCAGCGGTCAGCTCTCACGTTTCTGTTTTGATGAGATAAATGTCTATGGTCCACAGGCTTATTCTGGTCAGAATGCTCGAAAATCGACAATGTTCCTCCCTCAGCAGAAGCAGTCTTCGGTCATGGACAAGATATCGGACAAATCGCAGAAAGATTTTCTTCGTTGGTCTTCGCTGGGAGGTATGTAGTACTCCCTCTCCGTCAAATCCCGAAATTGCCTGGCACTCAACCGCCTGACTGTCAATGTTTTATAGAAACGCGATTCCCCGTCGCAGGGGAATCGCCTTTCTGCATTGCGCTGACTCTCAGCGCTTTAAGCGGCAGGCGGAATGTCGGATATTTCGCGTCTGCATATATTTTTTTGAAAGTGTGCTGAAAAATGAGTAACTTTGTCAACTTTATTGAGTGAAGATTAAGGACTTATAACTTAACGTATGCGCACACAAAGTCTTATCAAACATCTTTGCAGGGGGGGGCAACTCCTTACGGCCCTGCTGCTGATATTCTTCAGCGTCGAGCTTTCTGCTCAAAATGTCAGCACCATATCAGGTGTTGTAGTAGATGAATTTGACGAGCCTATGCCGGGAGTCGCAGTTTACGACCCCCTGGATACCGGCGGAGGAACGCTGACCTCCAACGATGGCCGTTATTCCATCATTGTTTCAAAATCTTGTAAAGAACTCGAGTTCTCATGCATGGGTTACAAGACCCAGAGGCTTTCCCTTGACAAGTCTGCCCTCGTAAGGCTTCAGCCCGACGCTCTGGCCATCGAGGAGACTGTCGTTACGGGTATCTATACCAGAAAGGCGGATTCATTCACGGGAGCCGTACAGTCAATAACCGCCGACAACCTCAAGAGAGTCGGAAACTCGAATGTCTTCGAATCGTTGAAGAATATCGATCCTTCTCTGATGATCCTGGACAACCTTGCAGCTGGTTCCGACCCGAATGCCATGGTATCCATGCAGCTTCGTGGCGCTTCGTCATTCGCGCTCGAGGGTACGACAAACCTCAAGAGTAACTTCGTCAACGACGCTAACATGCCTCTGTTCATCCTCGATGGTTTCGAAACTTCGGTCGAGAAGATCCAGGATATGGATATGAACCGCGTCCAGAGTATCACTATCCTCAAGGATGCATCTGCAAAAGCTATCTACGGTTCAAAGGCAGGTAACGGTGTCATCGTGATCGAGACAAAGTCGCTCAGGTCTGATGAGACATTGATCACGTACAATGGAAGTGTGGGAATCGAGACACCGGACCTTACAAGTTACAATCTTTGTAATGCGCTGGAGAAACTCGAGGTGGAGACGCGTGAAGGATATTATACCCCGACAGCGATGCCTGATGCGGAGGCCCATATGCAATCTACAGAACTGTATTACTCGCGTCTCAAGAAGGCTTTGGAGGGGGAAAGTACATATTGGCTTTCAAAACCTCTGCGTACGGGTATCTCACATCAGCATTCGCTCAGTGCAGAACTTGGTACAAAGGCCCTCAAAGCTATGGCTACGTTCAAGTATTCTGACACTCAGGGTACTATGAGAGGATCTTACCGACAGACGATTTCTGGCGACATAAATATCGCATATCGTTATGGAAAGTGGACGTTCAGAAATATAATGAGTATCGCATCGATGAACAACGAGGACTCTCCTTACGGTTCATTCGATGAGGTAAGCCGTATCAATCCGTATTGTGCTCCTTATGATGAATTCGGTTCTCTTATCAAAATCCTTGATAAGGTGGATGGTGTTGATGTGGGTAACCCGCTGTATAATGCTACTCTCAATACAAAGTTTGCAGAGTCTTATCTTGACTTTACGGACAATATGTATGTAGAGTACCAGATGTTCAAGCCATTGAAACTGGTTGGTCGTTTCAGTATCAGTTCCAAAAAGACCGAGATGGAGGATTTTTATCCCGCAGAGCATACGAAATTCATAAGCGAGGACTGGGACAGCCGCGAGGACTTGATGATAAGAAAAGGTAGTTACGAGATTACCAACGGTAACCAGACAGCTTTTTCGGGTGATATCTCGGCGCAGTTTAATTATTCATTTGCAAAGTCTCATGATCTGTTTGCAACGGGACAGTTTACTATCACAGAGACAAAATATGATGAGGTGTCGCATAAAGCGGAAGGTTTCCCTAATAGCCGAATGAACAGCATCATTCATGCACGCCAGTATGCATTAGACTCTTCTCCTACGGGATATGATGGTATCAATAGAAATATTGGTCTCCTTCTCACGGCGGGCTACAGCTATAAGGACAAATATATGCTTGATGCTACAATCCGAGGGTCTGCCTCATCGGTATTCGGTACCAACAACAGATGGGGAACGTTCTGGAGTGCCGGACTTGCGTGGAACCTCCATAAGGAAGACTGGATGTCACAGGCTTCCTGGATCCAACAGCTCAAGATTCGCGGATCTTTGGGATCTTCGGGAAATCAGAACTATTCTACCAACAGATCTCTTGCCGTCTATAAATACTATAATGACAGATATTATGACGGATTTACTGGTGCTGCCTTGGGTAATATGGAGAATCCTAACCTTGGATGGGAGCAGAAGATGGACTACAACCTCGGTCTGGACTTCAGGACATCTGCTATAACATTTACCGCAGATTTTTATATCGCCGACACGAAGGATCTTGTATTCAACAGAACGCTTCTTCCGTCATCCGGATTCAGCACAGTTTCAGACAATCTCGGAGTGGTCCGCAACAAAGGATTTGAGCTCAGCCTGAGCTATAGGTTGTTCCAGAGGGGCGCCTCATGGATGAGTGTGTTCGGAAAAGTGGCATACAATGACAACAGAATCCTGGAGATTTCAGATGCTCTTGAAGCATATAACAAGCTTCAGAAGCAGCAGGCGGTGGATACTGGTTCTCTTGAGCCTGTAGTGCAATACTACAACGGCATGCCTATGCATTCTATCTGGGCGGTAAGGTCTCTCGGTATTGACCCTGTTTCAGGCAAAGAGATTTTCCTCGACAGGAATGGAGACATGACAAACACCTGGAGTGCTAACGACCTGGTGAACTGTGGCTCTTCTGATCCTAAGTTTAATGGAAATTTCGGTCTTTCTGCAGAGATTAAGGGCATAGGAGTAAACCTTGTCTGCAGCTGGTACGGCGGAGGTTATATGTATAATACCACCCTGCTCAACAAGGTGGAGAACACTTACATCGGACATAATGTTGACAGACGTATCTTTACAGACAGATGGTATCAGGTCGGCCAGGTAGCTCAGTTCCGAAACGGTTATTACAGTAGCATACAGGATCCAAAAAGTACATCATCGACAAAGGCAACATCTCGTTTTGTTCAGAAGAACAATACTCTGTCAGTGTCTTCTGCCTCAATATACTATGAATTTCCTTACAGTGTCATGAAAAAAATGAAGATGAATCGTCTTCGCTTGTCTTTGTATGCAAATGACCTGTACACCTTCTCTTCTATAAGGATTGAAAGAGGAACTTCGTATCCATATGCAAGATCATTCTCATTCTCTGTAACAGCGACATTCTAAGATGAAAAAATTATTAATGAAATATCTGCTGCCAGTCCTGATGGCAGCAACGGCGGTTTCTTGTGAAGATTGGCTCAATGTCACTTCGTCATCGGAACTGCAGGCCGACAAACTGTATGAGACGCGCACAGGCTTTTATGAAGCTCTCACGGGTGTTTATATGACTATGGGTGGTGCCAGTACATACGGCGGAAGCTATATGTGGTCTGTCAATAATTATGTTGCTTATCCATATAACATTAATTCACAGATTGTGATAGGAGAGATACAGAAGCATTTGTATTCTCATACGAAGATCAGATCAGTCATCGATCAGATGTGGTACAACGGCTACTTTACAATTGCCAATATCAACATTATCCTCAGGGAACTGGAAGCAAGAAGGTCTGTAATATCATCTGATGTTGAATATGATCTCTTCAAAGGAGAACTCCTCGCTTTGAGGGCGATGATTCATTTCGACATCATGAGAATGTTCGGTGTAAATGACTGGTCTGGTGAAAATGCTGCAAAACTGACAATTCCTTATGTCAAGGAATATTCAGCGGAAGTTACCCCTCAACTTTCGTATGAAGAAACCGAAAGGCTGCTGATGGATGACATAAATAATGCTATTGAATGTCTGAGACGTTCCGACCCGATTGTTGCAGATCCGGGTGACTCATTCGACTCGACCATTAACGCAGAAGGTTATTGGACCAACCGAGGCAAGCATATGAATTATTATGCAGCAATTGCTTTGGCAGCAAGAATTTATCAATGGAAAAAAGAATATGAAACAGCTGCCAAATATGCTCAGGAAGTGATAGATGGGGCATTCGATGCCGGTCTCGTCTCATGGGTTGATGCGTATTCCATAGTCAATGAAACTTCAGATGACCAAAAGGATTGGATATTTTCTACAGAGCATCTGTTCTCGCTTGACGTAACTGATTTATATTCGTCGCTTCGTCTGACTTTCTTTACCTCCGATGAAAATTCAATCTATATTGATGACTCGTTCGTGAATCTGCTGTTCCCTCCAGTGGATTCTCAGACCGGTTCTGTGGCCGGACTTGAGGATATCCGAGGAACAGCTCTACATCTGAAATATACCGGTCTGGGATATGTTCTGTATAAATATTACGGTTCTACATCCTATAATGTCAAGTTCAGGAACAGGATACCGATGTCAAGGATCTCCGAAATGTATTACATAGTGGCAGAGTACCTTATTGACGAAGGAGATATTTCCGGAGCAATGTATCAGTTGGATGAAGTTAGAGCGCGTAGAGGTATCACATCCAGATTGCAGGATTTCGTGGCTGCTCTGGACCCTTCAGAGGAACTTATGAAGGAATACTACAGGGAGTTTGTCGGAGAAGATAAACTGTTCTATTATCTGAAGCACGTCAAGGCAGAGAAATCTCTTTCCGAGACATTCGACCTCAGCGCTTCAGCCCTCATATATCCTTATCCGGATGAGGAAATCAATTACGGACGTAAACAGGAACTTAATTAAGATATGAAGAGACACATATACATATTAATGATGCTTTCTACCTTATTCACAATATCCTGCAAGGTAGATGATATTGATACATATAGCATAGAGAACAGTGCTGTAGTATTTCAGGCGGGTTCGGTACAGTTCTCAATGAAGGGTGCTACTGATGAGTTTACTGAAAAGTCACTTACATTGAATCTGGTCGGACGTATTGCGGATTATGACAGAAGGATTGATTTGAGAGTGCTCTCTGATGCCGACAATACCGCTAAACAGGATGTGGATTTTAAGATCGGGGAGGCCGTAATGAAGGCAGGAGAATATGTGGCGACTGTTGATTTCTTAATCCATCAGATGCCAGAAGGGGTTGAAAATCAGAATGTCACCTTAGAGATCGTTCCTAATGAATATTTTAGAAAGGGCTATCCTAAGACATCCAAGGTGTATGTTTCGTGGTCGGAGGAGTATGTCCGTCCATCTAAGGAGGTCGTCTGGAAAGACTGGTTTGATTTTTTCTGCCGAGGTTATAGCAAGAATTATCATAAAATTCTCATAGAGGTGTTCGGTGATGTAATTGAGACCTATACCAGAAGTGTTGTTAGTGTCCGTGAGGATGAGACATTGACATTGAAACTCATTGACTGGTGGTATGTCGCTCAGGATAAACTTGTCGACTATGTGAGGAAATACGATGCTGCACACCCGGATGCACCTTTGATGCATAGTGATGATTACGAGACCTATACGACCTATAAGGACCCGGTTGGCTCTGGTAATAGACCGGAGAGAATACCTACCATTTATGAAACTTTACTCCAATACTAAAGTATGAAACACGTATATACAAGATTTGCATTGCCCGTTCTTATCTGTGCTTTTGCTGTCTCCTGTTACAAGGATCTGAGCACGGAGGCGACTAAGACCTTACCTGAAATAGAGATTACCTCTGAATATGAGAGTCTTGAGATCTATTATGGTGAAACCTTTACATTTACTCCGGAGGTAAGGATCAAGGGCAGGAAACAGAGTGACATAGAGTATAAATGGGAAATGACCATCAGGCCATTGACAGAAAAGTTTGATCTGGAACTGGGTACGCAGAAGACGCTGACATATATGGTCGGAAATACTCCTTCAAATAAGCCATATACTCTGAAACTTACAGTCACAGATAAGGTGACCGGTCTTGTGAGATCACAGTCTTGGGATGCTTATGTCCTCAGTCCTCTTGGCGAGGGCCTTCTTGTTGCTCATACTGCGGATGGTGGCAAGACATCAGACTTGTCTCTCTTGAAGGCCCCTTCGGTTACGTCGGGATATTCGGAATCTCCACGAACTACACACAATCTGTTCTCTTTGTCAAATGGAAAACCGATTGAAGGAAGGGTCAGTTCACTTTGTCCTGTTGTAAGTTCAAATATGAGTACTTACAATCTTAACAGGATGTTTGTCGGAACAGATGGCGAACTGATTGCGCTGAATTATCTCGACTATAAAGAGGATGCCAGAAATGAGGCTCTGTTCCAGTTTACGCCTGATGAGAAGATCAATGTGGATTTTCTGATAAATTATGCCGGATATGCCCATGGCCTTGTTGCCAATGGAAAATTCTATCATTATGTATGTAATATGAATTATCTCTACAACCCGGTTGCTTACCATTATACTCCATCGGATGTTTTTTCAAGTAAGACAATAACAGCCGCAAAGTATTCACAGGGAGATATATATCTGATAGATGTAAATCAGGGTTCTTTCTTTTATATGGTTGGATGGAAACCGGGTGGCAGTTTTGAGGAAATTTCTGTAAACACGACTTATCAGGTGAAGGGCGCGACACCTCTTGCCTGCGGTATCATGAAGGATGAAAAGGCTTGTTTTGTTTCTAAAGCTGTTGATGGAAACGTCTATGCTACCATGATTACCTATGCAACTCCTGTCATTTCATCAAATTATAACCTTACGGAAGTTGCTCCTGATATTGAGGATGCCAAAGGTTTTGCGTTCTGTGATAATGCTGATGTGTTCTATTATTATACTGATAGGAATATTTATGCCCTCATTATAACAGGAAAGTCGGTCACTTTGAGATCTGTAGCATGGACACCTGAGAGTCAGAATGAAAAAGTTACCGGGCTTTGCCAGTACCAGCAGGGATGGTATGGTACTCAGCAGTTGTCTGAAATTGACTATCAGCACAAACTTGATACCCATAGGCTCCAGATGATTATCACTACATACGACGAGACCACTGGTGAGGGCAAGATATATCTCCGTCCATTCAATGTGAGTACCGGACTTTTCACTATGCAGTCAAACGGAACTTACGGTGGCTTCAACGAAATCACAGCAATCACCCCAACCCTCAGATAATCAAGCAATTTAATAACACCAGAATATGAAATTATTTGACAACATCAGACTCGCGGCTCTCACAGTGCTTGCTTTCCTTGCATTCACTGCAATGCCGGTGGACATGTCTGCTAAGAAAGACCAGGGCGCTAAGGCCAAGACCGAAAAGGTGGATTCGAAGAAGAAGTCTGCCAAGGGTAAGAAAGGCAAGAAAGGCGAAACAGAGGCTGCTGATTCCGTAAAGAAGAAGGAGACCAAGTACGAAAAGCTTTTCAAGAAGCCTCATAAGGTGGCTGAGGGAATGATAACCCTGCATCTGAAGGACGGCAAGGTGTATTTCGAGATGCCTCTGTCTCTTATGGGACGCGAGATGGTCATCGGATCTACCATCAAGTCCATCAGCGACAATGCGAATGGAGTGGTAGGTTCAAAACCTATGACTCTCAAGCACATCAAGTTTGAGAAGGCGGATACTTCCGTACAGGTACGTGAGATCAATGCCACTTATATGTCAAGCGATCCTGACATCAGGAAGGCTATATCGAAGAGCATGAGTGGCTCTATCATCAGAAACATGAAGGTAGAGGCGTGGAGTCCTGACAGCAGCGCTGTTGTCTTCAACATGACTCCTTTCTTCCTCGAGCATGACAAGAGCATGAGTCCGTTCTCTGAAGTGGCGGCTTATTCGGCGTATGAGAGGAATGAGACCTTCAAGAAGGAACTGTCATATATTACTGACATCAAGTCTTTTGACGATAATGTATCAGTGACCTCGAGTATGTCCTATACATATACAATGAAGGACGCAAAAGGCAGGACGTTATACAAGGATGAGCCTTTCACAGCAGAGCTCACCAGATCGATTCTCCTTCTTCCGGAGCAGACCTATCATCCGAGAATGGCTGACTACCGTATCGGAGTGTTCTTTACCGAAAGACTGGAGTTCGGCAACAGAATGAGCAATTCGGCTCCTGTATATTTCGCAAACCGCTGGAGACTCGAGCCCTCTGACACTGCGGCATACCGTGCAGGTGAGCTTGTAAAGCCTGTAAAGCCCATCGTATTCTATATCGACGAGAACTTCCCTGAGTGGTGGAAGCCATACATCAAGGAGGGTGTGGAGCAGTGGCAGGAGATGTTTGAGAAGATCGGATTCAAGGACGCTATCCTTGCAAAGGACTATCCGACAGACGATCCTTCGTTCGACCCTGAAAACATCAAGTACAGCTGCGTGAGATATGCGCCTATCGGTATTCAGAATGCAATGGGACCTTCATGGGTGGACCCTCGCAGCGGTGAGATCATCAATGCTTCTGTATATGTATATCATGATATTGTGAAACTGATACAGAGATGGATGTTCATCCAGACATCGCAGGCAGATACAGATGTTAGAACAGTAGAGTTCCCGCAGGAAGTGCTCGGTGACGCCCTCAGATATGTGATTTCGCACGAGATCGGACACTGTCTGGGATTCATGCACAATATGAGCGGTTCGTCAGTGATCCCGGTAGAATCACTCCGCGATCCTG
Source organism: Bacteroidales bacterium (assembly GCA_015060335.1). Classification (GTDB taxonomy): domain Bacteria; phylum Bacteroidota; class Bacteroidia; order Bacteroidales; family UBA932; genus Cryptobacteroides. The sequence goes on from SUYR01000001.1 coordinate 98,743, forward strand.
AGTTCACACAGAAGCACGGTACCACCACATCAATCATGGACTATGCCCGTTTCAACTACGTGGCGCAGCCTGGTGACAAGGAGCGTGGCGTGAAGCTTACCCCACCTCGTTTCGGTACATATGACCAGTGGCTTATCGAGTGGACATACAAGCCGGTATTCGACGTGGCTTCATTCCAGGAGGAGGCTCAGGTGACTTCCGGCTGGATTACTGAGGCGCTGACAAAGGCTCCGTTCTACAGATATGGAAAGCAGCAGTTCCATGCTTCTCTCTATGACCCTCGTTCTCAGAGCGAAGACCTTGGCGATGATGCAGTGGCTGCTACGAAATACGGTGTGGCAAACCTCAAGTACATCATGGCGAACTATCTTGACTGGATCAAGGAAGGGGATGATGATATGGAGTTCCGTACGGCTATATACAACGGCATGCTCAATCAGTATCTCGCTTATGCTCAGCATGTCCTGATGAATGTCGGTGGTCTCTATAAGAACGAGGTCAAGTCTGCGGACAAGATGAAGAGATTTGAGAACATTCCGGAGGCTAAGCAGCGTGAGGCTCTTGAGTATCTGTTCACTCTCCACAATGATGTGAGCTGGATGGGAGACAAGGCTGTGCTTGACCGTCTGCCTGTTGTAGGCTCTCCGGAGTTTGCTGTCTGCAACGCTCTTCAGGAGATAATCCTAATGACTCCTGGCATGGCAAGCATGTCAGACGGAGTGTCAACTCAGGAATTCAGCTCAAGAGAGTGCTTCGACGTCATTCTCGGCAAGGTGTTCAATACCCCTAAGGGCAAGGCTTTGACAAAGATTCAGCGCTCGTTCCAGACCCTTTTCGTATCTTATTATATGTCTATGGGTAACTTCAAGATGCCTGGAGCTACAAACTCATTTGCTGTTGCCGCAGATTCTAAGTCTCTTACTGCCCAGTATTTCGGAAATTCAGAAGAAGGACTTCTTTTCGGAGACCTGATGTATGGTCCGGTAAGCGGATATGAGTGGTTCCCTCGTAATATGTTCAATCAGGGAGATCTTACTGCTGCGGACATTTATGCTGTCCTCAAGAAGGCAAGAGAGATGATGACCTCGCGCAAGGCCTCTGCGAATGCACAGGACAAGGCGCACTACGACCTTCTCATCTCTACAATTGACTATAGCGTTAAATAATAAACTGTCACGGATATGAAAAGAATATACAATATACTTGCATGTATTCTCGCGGCAGTTGTCTTGCTGACCTTGCCGCAGGATATGTCTGCCAAGAAGGCAAAGAAGGGCAAGAAAGCCAAGACCGAGGCTGAAGCTCCTGCCAAGAAGAAGACTGCATATGAGAAATTCATTTCCAAGAAAGGAACTGAGACAGTTGAGGGCTTCCTGAAGGTGTACAGGAACGGAGAAGATGTGTGGTTTGAGATTCCGGACTCGCTGGTCGGTAAAAAGCTCATCCAGAGCAGTATCCTTGAGAACAGTGCATCACTTGAGATGTCTGTCGGAATGGAGGTTTCGGACAATGTCATTTATCAGATAGCAAAGACGGATTCTCTTATCCTGTTCAAGACTCCTGCAGAGAAATTCCTTGTGGAGGATGAGGGTATCAGAAAGGCTTTGGAGTCTTCGTTAGCACAGCAGACCCTGCATGTTTTCCCTATCAAATACAGGAATGCAGATTCTACCGCATCAGTAGTGAAGGTAAATGCCCTCTTCGATATGTCAAAGAAGGAGGTAGTGTCATTTGCCGGACTTGACTATGGTAATCTCAAGATAGAGAAAGGCTCTTTCAAGAAGGATTTTTCAAAAACGATCGGAGTTGACTGCTTCGGCAGTACGCTTGGTGTGAGAAAGCAGGCTACATTCGAGTTGTCTCTTTATATACCTGGCTTCGGATTCCGTTCTACCGAGACACCGACTCTCACCACTCAGATTCTTTCTTCTGTCACACTCATGCCCGACAAGGATCTTCCTATGAGAGAAGTCAACGACAGGGTAGGAGTCCGCAAGATCAGCAGAATGGTCTATAAATCCACTGGCGCCATCGAGAAGAAACGAGTTGCTTCCAGATGGGATCTTTCTGATGGAGAGGGAATTACAATCTATGTGGACACACTCCTTGGAGAGTCATGGATGGCTGCTGTCAAGAAGGGACTTGAGGCTTGGAATCCTGCGTTTGAAAAGGCCGGACTGAAGAATGTCATCAAGGTCCTTCCTTATCCGTCTGGCGACGAGTCTTTCAGAGTGGATAATCCGCTTGTAAGTCTTGTGACTTATGCCGGAGGATCAGGAATGGGTGTGTCAGCCAATATTCTGACAGATTCTTCTACCGGTGAGATCATGAGCGTGAGAATGCTTGTTCCGGGCGATTTTGTAACAGGAGTCCGCAGGGCAAGTGTCTATACCATCAGTGATGTCGATCCTCGTTATCAGGACTATTATGTCAGTGACGATGCTGTATGCGAAGTCCTTACAGCAAAGGTAATGGGACTTTTCGGACGCTGTCTGGGTCTTGACCGCAATATGGCAGGAAGTGCCGCCTTCTCGCCGGAACAGCTCTCGGACCCAGCCTTCACTCAGGCTAACGGTATTACCGGTTCGGTTACTGATGAGGTCCTCTTCAATGTGTTCGCAAAACCCGGAGACAAGGAAAGAGGTCTTGTGACAATCATTGACAGAGTGGGACCATATGACGAGTTCGCAATAGAATGGCTTTATGGTACAGATGGTACCAAGAAGTCGCTTGATGCTCTTGTCGAGAGTCATAAAGGTGATCCTGTATATTTCTATGCACCAAGTGTGAAAGGAAGAATATCTGACCCACGTCTTGCCAAGGAGGCTCTTGGAAATGATCCTCTCGCCAATTATGAGGCATCGATGTCTCATCTGAAATTTGTTGCAGAGAATGCTTCAAAATGGCTCAAGGATGACTCGATCCCACAGACATATTCGGATCTGTTCATTGACTGGCTGTGGCTCGAGATGAATACTACAGCCTTCCGTCTTACTCCTTATATCGGTGGAATGTATGCTCACGATATCACAGAGGGCAAGCCGAAGTTCGAGCCTGTACCGGAGGATCTCCAGAAGAAATGCCTTCAGCTTATGTTCGATACATTCTCTGACATCAGGTGGATGGAGCAGGACAAGGCTCTGATACAGATGCCGGGTGCGAACAAGGACCTCACAAGATTCACAAACATGAATCTCTTCAACATGTCAGACGTGTATTGGCGTCTTATGCATGTTGCTATGTCAAATGTCGAGGCCGGAAGCACCTATACTGTTGAAGAATACCTTAATGATGTTGAAAAACTCATGTTCAGGGATATTCTCAAAGGAAAATTCTCCCCAGCAGGAGAGACGGTTGTGGCAAACTATCTGTCGATGTTCCTTCAGCTGTCACCTCTGATGAAACAGAATTACAAGGACGGCATCACAGGCAACAATTCATGCGACTGTCTGACAGGAATGGAGAATTTCAGAATTTCTGTCAGCGGAATACCGGTTGACTGCGTGACAGATCTTGAGAACTACTCGTGGATATATATGCGTCGCGCTCACAAGCTCCTTCTTCAGGCTCGTTCTGCTTTCAGAAATGACTTCGACCGCAAGAAGATCGACTATCTCATCAGTGTGGCGGAAGCAGCATTGGGAAATTAACAACTCAATAACATATTAACAATTAAACGTATGAAAACATTGAAATTTTTTGTAGCAGCAGTAGCCGCACTTATGGCTCTGGCCTGCACACAGGAGGAAATAGATGTTCTGACAATGGGTTCGTCAGAAGTCAAGGTTCCTTACGAGGGTGTTGAGAAGACACTCGAGTTTACAGCAAGTACTGCTTGGACAATCGAGTCTGACCAGGACTGGGTATCATTCGACCAGACAGAAGGTGTTGCTGGCGACGTTACTGTAGTTATGACAGTAGCAGCCAACACAACTTACGAGAACCGTACAGCTGTTGTGACAATCAGTGCTGGTGACAAGTTCACTGAGATCACACTTCAGCAGGGTTTTGCATCTGAATTTGGCTCTGAACTGGTTTATGATTTCGATGATGCAGCTCACACAGTCACTTATACAGTCAGCACAAATGTGGACTATGAAGTGACAATCAGCGAAGATGCTAAGTCATGGATTACATATGTTCCTGCTGCAAAGGCTGCACCTGTTTCAGAAGTAGTTACCTTTGAAGTCGCTTCAAATCCGGGTAAGGACCGTAGCGGACTCGTTACTGTAAAGGTTGGCGAATATGCTCAGAATATCAGAATCAACCAGTATGGTTACATTGACATGACTGAGGCTTCGGCTATTCATCTCGGAACTAGGCAGTTCATCTATGATGCAGATAATGGTTATACTGATTTCGCAGAGTACTATTTGAGTTTTGCAAATGAAAATGGTGAGGCAATGACATTGTCACTCAATGCAGAGACGCCATCGTCTCCACTTGACGCAGTTCCTGCTGGAAACTATGTTGTGGATGCGTCAGGCAAGCATGCGAGCAAGACATTCACTATTGCATCACTTGACGGAAGTGTGAAATATTATACATCTCTTACAGCAGGCGGCGAGCAGAAACTGATTGTTGACGGAACAGTTTCTGTGGCTAAGTCGGAGGATGGTACATATACTATCATCGCAGGCCTTTACGACGAGGCTGGTAATATTTATCGTTACAGATATATTGGCGTGATTGCAGAAATTGTTGATGATTCATTCGGAGCAAGCGCAACTGCAGCAATGGATGGTCAGTACGAAACATATTTCGCTACAAAGGCAAATAGGTGGACCGTGACTTTCCATATAAATCAGAAGAATCCAGACTGTGAAGTGTACATGAACTATTTCTCAGTTTCATTATATACACCATCTACAAGTACAGCAGAGGATGGACTTCCTGTAGGTACCTATACCTATGCCCAGCCTGCAACTAATACAGACTCGAAGTATGCATGTGGTAACCTGATGGCTCAGCCTGGTGATATGACTTATTTCTATGGATCGGATGAGTCCGGTGCTACAGTAGATTATCTTGAAGGTTCGACGATTGAAGTCGTAAAGAATGCTGACGGTACGTATAATTTTAAGCTTGACCTGAAGGCTACTTCATGGGAATATGATGCTGACTGGAATCAGGTTACAGTGGAGGAAGAGTTTACTTATACTGCAGAGTTCAAGGAGGTATATGTGGAGCAGGTGGTTTCTAATACAACTCAGCCTACGCCTGACGTTGATGCGGAATTTAATTCTGTAATGAGTCCTCAGACTATCGGTCTGTATTATGGTGACAGATGGGAGACAGGTGGTGCTACATTTGTAGTAGGCTTCAACTATGTAAATGGAATTTATACGGTTTATCTTGCTCTCAATCAGGCTGCTTCATATACATTTGAAAAGAACTTTAATAATAAGCACTGTGCAACTCCTATCGAGGAAGGTACCTATACTTTCTCAAAGACTCCTAAGGCCGGCGAGAGATCTCTTGTTCCAGTCAAATTGGGAATGACATCCTACTGCTATGTGCAGAATACTTATACAGGAACCAAACTTCCTATTACCGGAGGCTCTGTTACTTGGGAGAATGGTGTGATCAAGTATGACCTCGAGGCATCTGAGGGAGATGTGAAATGTAAATTTACAGGTTCACATGCTGCAACATTCTATTTCGCTCAGGATAAATCAAGTAGTGCAGCAAATCTCAATATTGTTGAGTAATATTTCTCAATAAAAATATTCCAGCGCTGAAGAGCATCCGCTTTTCAGCGCTTTTTTTGCACGCAGCTCCGAAGGGCTTCGATTTTCCCCTTCCGTGGTCAGAAACGCCATTTTTGCCTGCCGCCTAATCCGTTGACTCTTAAGCGTTTGCAGAAAGGCGATTCCCCTCCGCAGGGGAATCGCCTTTCTGCAAAGCGTTGATCTTCAGCGCTTTGGGTGCCAGACGAAAATGCGGCTTGGGGCGCCTGCTGTGATTGAGGACGGGCATTGCGGATTGCAGAAAAGACCGCCTTGCCGGTGTGCCTTTCTGTTTGGTCAAACCGAGAAATTTTGTAAATTTGTCAGGTTTACCGAGGTGCTCATATGCGCCGAAAATAATGATATATGACAGAAAAGAAACCTACCGAGACCCCGATGATGAAGCAGTATTTCGCTATGAAGGCGGAACATCCTGAGGCGTTGCTTCTGTTCAGGTGCGGTGATTTTTATGAGACATACGGAGAGGATGCGCTGACTGCAAGCAAGGTGCTGGGTATCGTATTGACAAAACGTTCGAGTGCTACTCCCGGAGCGATACCGATGGCAGGTTTCCCTCATCATTCGCTTGAGACATATCTTCCAAGACTTGTGCGTTCCGGTTATAAGGTGGCTGTGTGCGATCAGCTCGAAGATCCGAAACTTACCAAGAAGATTGTCAAGAGGGGTATCACCGAGCTGGTGACTCCGGGTGTTGCATTCAACGAGCAGCTCCTCGACCAGAAGGAGCACAATTATATTGCCGGTCTCACTTTCTTCAAGGAGAAATGTGGAGCGGCATTTCTTGATGTATCTACAGGTACTTTCCAGGTTGCAGAAGGATCTCTGGACTATATCGGCACGCTGCTGGGTTCGTTCTCTCCGAAGGAGCTGCTTGTGCCGAGAGGTTTTGAGAAAGGTACTCGTGAGAAGTTTGGAGACGGTTTCTATATATCGACTCTCGAGGAATGGGCTTTTGTATATGAGAGTTCGGTGGAGAAGCTCAAGAGGCAGTTCAAGGTGGATTCCCTCAAAGGCTTTGCTGTGGATAATTTCCCTCTTGGAATCACATCGGCTGGAGCTCTGCTGATCTATCTTGAGCAGACCCAGCATAAGGATCTGACAAACATCTGCTCGATTTCCCGTATCGATGAGGGCGCATTCGTATGGATGGACCGTTTTACCTTCCGTAATCTCGAGGTCTTCAATTCGACCGCGGGCAAGGAAGGGACTTCGCTTGTGGATGTGATGGACAGGTGTTCTTCTCCAATGGGTGCAAGAATGTTGCGTTCTTGGCTTGCCATGCCGGTAATGGACCTGAAGGAGCTTGAAGACAGATATTCTGTGGTACAGCATTTTGTGGATAATCGGGATGACCTTGTACGCCTTCAGACCATGATAGGCGATATCGGAGACCTTGAGAGGATCATATCCCGCGCGGCTGCCGGCAAGATAATGCCAAGAGAGGTCATGCAGCTCAGTCGCGGATTGAGTAGGATGGAACCGATAGTGTCTTTATGCACGGGTAAAGGAGTGTCTGCACTCGATGATATGACAGGCAGGATGGGGGATTGCAGCCAGCTGCTGGAATATCTCGGCAGCACCATGCATCCTGAGACTGCATCGCAGCTCGGAAAGGGAGATGTCATTGCAGACGGAGTGAATGCAGAGCTGGATGAACTCCGCAGGATTGCCCGTCACGGCAAGGATTATCTTCTGGATATACAGCAGAGAGAAATCGAACGCACCGGAATTTCGTCTCTGAAGATAGGATTCAACAACGTGTTCGGCTACTATCTGGAGGTGCGCAATGCCCACAAGGACAATGTGCCGGAGGAATGGATAAGGAAACAGACACTTGTAAATGCAGAGAGATATATAACAGAAGAGCTGAAGGAATATGAGCAGAAGATTCTGGGAGCGGAAGAAAGGATATATGCTCTTGAGGTGCAGATATATTCCGAGCTGGTGTCAAGAATCCAGTCACAGATATCGGTGATACAGGGCAACTGCCGGATTCTTTCCCGCCTCGATGTGCTTTCTTGTTTTGCAGACCTTGCTCTTTCAAACGGTTATTGCCGTCCTTCGATGAATGACAGCAGGATTATAGATATCAGGCAGGGACGCCATCCGGTCATCGAGACAATGATGCAGGCAGGGGAGGAGTTCGTGCCGAATGACATATATCTGGACAATTCTTCCCAGCAGGTGATAATCCTTACAGGACCTAATATGGCGGGTAAGTCTGCGCTTCTGAGGCAGACAGCCCTGATAGTCCTGATGGCCCAGGTCGGATCGTTCGTTCCGGCAGCCGAAGCCACAATAGGCTATTGCGACAAGATATTCACTCGCGTGGGAGCATCTGACAATATTTCGCGTGGAGAATCCACATTCATGGTGGAGATGCTCGAGACATCGATGATTCTTCATAATCTTTCTTCGCGTTCTCTGGTGCTTCTCGATGAGATCGGACGCGGAACGTCCACATATGACGGAATGTCCATTGCACGTGCCATTGTGGAATATGTGCATGAATACGGAGACGGAGCGAAGACCCTGTTCGCTACCCATTATCATGAACTTAATGACCTGGAGGAGATATATCCTCGCGTGAAGAATTTCCATATCGCAGTAAAGGAAGTCGGCAAGAATGTGATTTTCCTGAGAAAGCTCAAGGAGGGCGGTGTGGCTCATAGTTTCGGACTTCATGTGGCGCGTATGGCGGGCATGCCGAAGCAGGTGCTGGAGTCGGCGGAGAAGACATTGGCGGCGTTGGAGAGGAATGAGATTTCTCCACTCCCTACAGTCGGTCGAAATGACAGTGGTGATACGGCCGGTCGGAGTGACAATGCCGTTTCAGGAGAGACCGGTAACAGGAATTCCAAAAAGCGTAATACCATAAAGCCATATAATATAAAGGAAGGACGTGTCGAAAGCGACGGCTCTCTTCAGCTGTCGTTCTTCCAGCTTGAAGATCCGCTCCTGTCATCACTCAAGGCCGAGCTTGACAACGCAGATCTGAACAACATGACTCCTCTCCAGGCTTTTGACCTGCTCCGCAGCATGAAGGAACAATTAGGAATATAACTCTAATAACCATTTATAATGAAGAAATTTGTCACATTCATTGCATTTGCGCTGTCTGTTGTGACAGCCGGTGCGCAGCATTATTATCAGGATTCCAACAATTCCGAGATGCTTCGTCATTGCACGCGTCATGAATCCTGCAGGAAGGAAGTGGTGCTTCCGGGAGTGAACGGATACAATGTCTATAAGGCAGACCTCCACACTCATACAATCTTTTCCGACGGTCAGGTTCTTCCTGCTCTTCGTGTAAGGGAAGCGTGGATTGACGGTCTTGACATCATGGCTGTAACCGAGCATGTGGAATACAGGCCTCATGAGGATACATTTGTGGACTATCTTGAGGATTATGTATCTAAGAAATATGACAAGGCAGTTAATAACAGAATTGGAGACGATGTGACCAAAGAAGGAATAATGGTGGACCTGAATTACTGTGTACAGCAGAGCCAGTCTGCAGCGAAGCAGTATGGACTCCTTATCATTCCTGGCTGTGAGATTACCCGAAACGGTACCACGGTCGGCCACTTCAATGCCCTGTTCACATCCGACAACAACACAATATATGATCCGGATCCAGTGCAGGCTGTGCGCAATGCAAAGGCTCAGAACGCCCTTGTAATGCACAACCATCCGGGCTGGACAAGAAAGAACATTGACTTTACAGAGACCGAGAAGGTACTTTATGGAGAAGGTCTTATTGACGGAGTTGAGGTGATGAACGGTGCGGAATTCTACCCTGGCATCGTGGACAGAGTGAATGAAAGAGGACTTTTCATCGCAGCGAATTCAGATATTCACGCTACAACAGCCATTGATTATAGACTTAATGGCACAGAACGTCCGATGACTCTCATCTTTGCCAAGGACAAGTCTTTGGAGTCGATAAAGGAGGCCCTGGTTGCAGACCGCACTCTTGCTCTGGGATTCAACACAGTCTGCGGAGCCGAGCAGCTTCTCAAGGATTTCTTTGTTGCAGGAGTCAAGACTCAGGTGGTAAGCGTGGATTCAAAGGACCGCTCTACAGTCTTGCTGACCAACTGCACGTCAGTGCCTTATCTTATCAAGGTAGGAAACGGCAATCCAAGATATCTCGATCCGTTCTCGACCATCAGCCTCAGATCTGCAGCAGGTGAGAAGGTCCTGAAATTCCAGGTGCTGAACATGTTCAGTGCAAAGGATGCCCATCCGATAGTTGAAGTTTCATTCTAAAATATAATGACCATGGAATTGCCATTTGCGGAATCTTGGAAAATCAAGATGGTGGAGCCACTTCGCAAGAGTACTCGTGAAGAGCGCGAACAGTGGATAAAGGAAGCTGACTACAATCTTTTTCAGCTCAAATCAGATCAGGTATATATTGACTGTCTCACAGATTCCGGTACAGGAGCCATGAGCGACCGTCAGTGGGCTGCGATGATGATGGGAGACGAGAGCTATGCCGGTTCTTCTTCATTCTTCATGCTCAAGGATACGATATGCAGAATTACAGGTTTTGAGTATGTCATTCCTACTCATCAGGGCCGTGCAGCAGAAAATGTGCTTTTCAGTCATCTTGTGACTGCCGGGGCAATAGTGCCGGGCAACTCACATTTCGACACCACAAAGGGACATATCGAGAGCCGTAAGGCGTTTGCAGTGGACTGTACCGTGGATGAGGCAAAGGACACTCAGCTCGAAGTGCCGTTCAAGGGTAATGTGGATCCTGCAAAGCTCGAGAAGGTACTGGCGGAGAATGCTGAGAAAGTTCCGTTCATCATAGTTACGATCACCAACAACACAGCCGGAGGCCAGCCTGTATCAATGCAGAATCTGCGTGAGGTACGTGCAATCGCAGACAAGTACGGAAAGCGTGTGATCTATGATTCAGCCCGTTTTGTGGAGAATGCATATTTCATCCGCACACGTGAGGAAGGATACGGAGAAAAGACTATAAAGGAAATCTGCAAGGAGATGTTCTCATATGCGGACGGAATGACGATGTCTTCAAAGAAGGACGGTCTTGTGAACATGGGAGGCTTCATTGCCACCCGTCACGAAGACTGGTACGAGGGAGCCAAGAGATTCTGTATCCCGTTCGAGGGCTATCTCACATATGGAGGTATGAACGGACGCGACATGGCAGCTCTTGCAGTAGGTCTTGACGAAAATACAGAGCTTGACAATATCGAGACACGTATCCGTCAGGTGCAGTATCTCGCTGCACGTCTCGACGAGTTCGGCATTCCTTATCAGCGTCCTGTCGGAGGACATGCCATCTTCGTGGATGCAGACAAGGTGCTCGACCAGATTCCTAAGGAAGAGTTCCCTGCGCAGACCCTTGCAATCGAGCTTTATCTCGAGGCCGGTATCCGTGGCTGCGAGATCGGATATATCCTTGCTGACCGTGATCCTGTGACCCGTGAAAACCGTTTCGGCGGACTCGACCTGCTGCGTCTCTGCATAGCACGTCGCGTCTATACCAACAATCATATGGATGTCATAGCGGTTGCCTTAAAGAACGTCTTTGACCGCCGTCATGAGATTACACGAGGCGTGAAGATCGTTTGGGAGACCGAGCTCATGCGTCACTTTACAGTCAAGCTGGAAAGGCTCTAATATACATGCACGCTTGTGCGGGCTGCGGGCAGATAGTTTATGCCCCACCAGCACATCTGTAGCAGGATAAAGCAGAAGATCAGGAGTGCGAATGCGTATTCCTGATTTTTTATGTGCGGGCGCAGGTGAATATACAGCAGATAGCCGAGCCAGGTGGCTGCGGCCCATGTCTCCTTCGGGTCCCATGTCCAGTAATCACCCCAGGCTTCCTTTGCCCATAACGAGCCCATAACCATTCCCAGTGTGAGGAAGGCCCAACCTATCTTTACAAGAGTGTCGCATGCGGTCATTTCTTCAGCGAGGATTGTTCTGCGCGAGGATTTCCACCAGAGATATATGGCGAAGAGTGTTGCCGCCCCCATCATTGCATAGGCGAACATATATACGGCCACATGAGGCACAAACCATACGCTCTGCAGGGCAGGCATCAGTGCCTTGCTGTGTATTTCTGGCTTGAACAGGTTGATGCAAGTGAAGACTATTGCCATCATGGTACTGAAACTCAGTATCCAGCGGTATTTCCACCTGCAATATACGAGGATTCCTATCAAGGATATGAAGAATGAGTACCAGAGCCGGGTCTCTCCCTGAGTCCTCATAGGCGGACGTTCGAGCGTAAACCAAAGGCAGACAATGAAACCGAAGAAGACAGCAGTACCTATGGATGAGGCCGCCGTCGCCCACTTTCGGCTATCTTTGAAAGAGAGGATTGCTCCTGCAACCCAGCATATGGCAGCGCAGATGGCAAACCATACGAAATCATTCCATGTAATCATTGTCTGTCCTCCCTTTTTCTTCTGTATCCTGCAGTCAAAGCCATGAAAATCCCTGCGGCAAGAATGATCCAGAGTCCGGTCTTGACAACAGGATACCAGCCGTCCCTGACACATTCGAGTGTGCTTGTGCCCATCTCCTTGTCATATCCCACCTGATATATCTTCCAGATGCCGACCTGAGCCGGATGATTGACCTTGACATCGAAATGCCTTTCGCCTTTCCTGTCCGATACGGTTATTCTGGAAAGGAACATCTTTGGCTCTCCTTTCTGCATCGTGATGGTCTTTCCGCTCGGAAGACGGATTTCCTCAGGGGGATATTCTTCCATTATGAATTCATCCAGCCTTATCATGAACGGAAGCACGGAAGTCCGTCCGGTTTGAGGAGATATGCCGACATGCTGCTGCTCTCCCTCCCTGAAGATTATTCTTGCCCTGACCATGTCTCCGCTTCCGAACAAAGCTGCTGCGAGTACGATGAACACGGCAGAATGTATTACAGTAGCAAGCGCGGGGCGTTTTCTCCAGTTTCGTATTTCATCTATTGCACGCATGCCAAGAACGGTGATGAAATACAGCAGCATTATGCAGAATGGCCAAGAGGTGGACATTGAACGGAATCCGAGAGCACCCCAAAACCCTTCAGTAGAGCCGTTCTGACCGGTAAGACCGAACAGCAGAGTCATTACCAGCATACCTGCAAGAGATGAGATGCAGGCGTAGTGGTCACTTAGCTGCCTGACCCATGTCAAGCGCTCCGACTTTGCGCTCAGAAGGATAAGTGCATAGATATAGTTGATGAATAGGATCAGTCCCAGCGGATATCTTATCCAGTCAGGTCTTATGTTCCCGAATATAAGCTGAAACGCCACGCCGACTGCAAACAGCAGGGCGCAGCGCAGAAAGGCCCTCTTATAACCCCATTTCATAGTTATGCAAGTTTCCATTGTGAGCGCAGCAGCTCTACAGCGGCAGGCACAGTCTGGTTGCGGTCTCCGTCCGTTCCGCACTCGAAGCTGATGTATTTGTCATATCCGAGCTGCTTGAGTGCGCGCATGCCATCTATATAATTGTCGAGTTCTCCGTCTTCGCCCGGCATCCTTCGATGTCCGCGACTGGCGACATGAACATGCTGAAGATACTCTCCGGCAGAGATGAATGCGGCATAATCGGATGTCTCCTCCTGCATATGCCAGAAGTCTCCCATGCATTTTACGCCGGCACTTTTTGAATCGCGACAGATAGCGGCTGCATCTGCAACCTGACGCAGGTAATGTGCCTCCTTGCGGTTGAGCGGCTCAAGAATCACCGTAGTATTATGTTTCAATGCGTATTCTCCAAGCTCATGCATCTGCTCGCAGAGGTACTCACGGGTCTGGAGGGTATGAGGCAAGGCCGGTTTCTGATGGTTGAACACCGGTACCATTATGACACCTGTCGAGCCAAGTTCTCCCGCAGCTGCAATTATATCACGTATAGATGAGTCAAAAGCAGCTTTCACAGCAGGGTCTTCCGCGAGTATGAATCCCTCAAATCCAGCGCAGATTGCACTTGTCTTGATATCTCTTCCCCTAAGTGCCTGCTGGAGCTCGTTAACCCTGTCTGCAAGACCACGTCCTCCAGGCTCCAGGGCAGCAATACCGAGAGCCTCCATATAGTCAAGCCTCTCATTCAGGTCCTTTCCCGGTGCCGTCTTCTCCTGGAAGGAGAGTTTCAGATCGGATCCCTTTTCTGATCTGTGTGGTGTCGAGCACGAAAGCACTCCCAGCGGAGAGGCTGCCAGAGTCAGTCCGGCAGCTCCCAACAAGAATTCACGCCTGTCCATGACTATTTCGCAACACCAGGAGTCATGACAACATGCCTGCTCATATCCATAGGTCCGAGTTCAAGCTTCTCCTGCATATAGTCAAGATCGGACTGGCTCATCTGATCCCAGCTTACAGTACTTCCTGCATATGCAGATTCACGTCCCATCACACCTGCAAGACATGATACCGCACAGTCGATAGCCTCATCAAGTCCCTTACCCTGTCTGATATGGTTGATGGCATCAACATGCTCAAGGACGTAAGGATTATGCTGCTTGAAGACCTCTCCCTTGTCATATTTCCATATTACATTGCCGTTGAGGTCCTTTATCTCATGGTCAAAGCTGTTCCATGAACCTTTTGAGCCGAATATCACTTCTCCTACAGCATTGCTGCAACCGTCTATCTGGCGGCACATGCTGTGAAGATGAACTCCGTTCTCCATTTCAAAATCCACGCTGAACATGTCATACTGATCGCCTGTAATACGTCTGTGACGGGCTCCGAAGCCTGTTGCCTTTGCCACCTTGAGTCCCGACATCCAAAGGAATACGTCGATATTGTGGACATGCTGCTCTACGATATGGTCGCCCGACAGCCACTTCCAGTTCACCCAGTCACGGATCATCCATTCCATATCGCTCCAGCCCTTTTCTCTGTTCTTGTACCAGAGCATTCCCTGATTCCAATATACATTTCCTCCGGTAATCTCTCCGATCATTCCTTCTGAAATCTTCTGGAAAGCCTCAACATAAGGACGCTGGTGATGACGCTGGGTTCCGCATACCACTACAAGGTTTCTTGCCTTTGCCTGCTTTGCTGCAGCCATTACTGTCCTGTACCCCTTTGCATCCACGGCGATAGGCTTCTCAAGGAAGCTGTGAACGCCCTTTTCTACGGCATATTTGAACTGCTCCGGACGGAATACAGGCGGAGTCGTGTTGATTACGTAGTCAACGCCTGAGTCTATGAGCTTCTTATATGCGTCAAATCCGATAAAGCATTTCTCGTCAGGAATCTCCTGATTGTATCTGTCTCTGATCTTTTTGCGGAGAGACTCAAGCCTGTCCGGAAATACATCGGCAAGCGCAACTATCTTCACTCCATCTGCAGCCTCCATCACATTGTCAACGGCTCCGGATCCTCGCCCGCCGCATCCGATGACACCGACTCTGATCTCTTTTCCATCAGCCGCTTTGTCAGGAAGTTCCGGGATATAATATGATCCGGCTTCTCTGAGGGGAGTGTTCTTTGACTTGCCTGCGCATGATGATACCAGTGCAGAACCTCCGATAAGTCCTGTGACTCCCAGCAGTGCAGATGCCTGAAGGAAGTCTCTTCTGTTCATTTCCTTGCTCATAGTTTATGTTGTTAATTATTGTTTGTCTTTATATGTTCCGGCACCTCGCACACGACTCTGAATCCTATTCCCTTTACATCGGAGTACCACCAGATGCTCTTCGGATTCTGCGGGTCCGTGCGCAGCCATTCATCATGTCGGGTATGTCTTCTCGCCGCACTTCTCACTTCTGCAGCATCGTCGTTGTAGTGACCACCGCGGACTACGTGTTCTTCACCTTCAGCAGGACCCTTAGGGTCGAGTTCCCCGTCCTGAACTGATGAATATGCATCTTCCGAGTACCAGTCTTCGCAATATTCCATTACGTTGCCGAGCATATTCTTCAGACCGAACGGATTAGGCTTCACCTTGTCCGGTGTCAAGGTGCGGTTGCCGCTGTTGTTCATATAGACAGCGTGGCTTGAAATGCTTGTGGTGTCGGGCTTGAATATACCTTTCAGGAAGCCTTCGTTCGAGAACTTCTTGGGATTTCCCTCAAAGAAGTAAGGCGTGTCTGTGCCACCTCTTGCTGCATATTCCCATTCAGCCTCTGTAGGCAGACGGTATTTCTTTCCGGTCTTCAGAGACAGCCACTGGCAGAATGTCTGTGCAGAATAGTGTGTCATGGTAATAGCGGGACGGTCTCCCATTCCCCAGCCTTGGTCAGGAAGTCCGAATGGTGGGGTAGGACCGCTTACGGCATCGATGTCTTTGCGGGAATTGTTTGCATATATTACTGCAGGCGGTGTTCTGCCCTCTGACATTGTTTCAGAGTAGAATGCCCAGAACTGGTCCCATGTCACCTCTATTTCTCCCATGAAGAAAGGTGATATCCTTACCCTGCGCTGAGGCCCTTCGTCGTTTCTTCTGCAAGGTTCGTCTTCAGGGCTTCCAAGCTGGAATTCTCCTCCAGGTACTGCAATCATGCTGATTGAGGCTGCTGTTCCGGGAACTGTCTCAATGAAATCCTCAAATTCACTAATCTCCGCTGCTGCTGCATGTATCTCACCGCTTGGTCTGAATACTTCCTTGAGTGTCCCGTGCTTGTAGTTGGGATTGTAGTGACCTGCGTCCAGATGGCAGCTGATGCACTGCAGGTCCAGTTTCTTCTCATTTTCTTCATAATAGAGGTGAGCTGTGATGCCGTCATCTGTAATTCCTTCCGGGAAGAGGTTGATATGGCATTCCTTGCAGGATTCGTTATAGACTATCCTGCTGGCATATTCAAGTTCTCCCTTCCTGTCCCAGTCGATTGACTCTGGATCCTTTGTCATGTTGGACCAGATGTCTTTCAGACCCATTCTGATCTTTGTATAAGCATATCTGAATGTGCCTTTTGGGGGTAGGTGGCACGCAGCGCAGTCTGTCTTTGTTCCACTGCCGTTGATGTAGTGGTATGACTGCATGTAGCTGGCATCGGACTCCGGATGAGAGTGGCAGGACATGCAGGACTCGTTCATCGAACTCCGCGTCCATGCCGAATTGAATGCCAACATCAGGGACAGTCCCACCACGAAACCACCCAATGCTCCAAGAAGGAATCTGTTTCTATGCTTGCCCATTATAGAATTCCTGTCAGTTTTTCAGCAAGTGAGAGGAATGCAAGTCCGTCCGGGCGGGATGACAGGGCGGCAGGCTCTCCGCAGTCTCCACCTTCGCGGATACTCTGCACAATAGGAATCTGTCCCAGAAGCGGGATGCCATATTTCTCGGCCATCCTGATGCCTCCGTCACGTCCGAAGATATAATATATCTCGTCCGGATGCTCTGCAGGGGTGAACCATGCCATATTTTCCACAAGTCCGAATATCGGCTTGTTTACGCTTTCGTTGCGGAACATGTTCACGCCTTTCTCCACATCGGCAAGAGCCACGTCCTGCGGCGTGCTGACAATCACTGCTCCCTCGAGAGGAATGTCGTGTACGAGGCTGATATGGATATCTCCTGTTCCCGGCGGCATGTCGATAAGCAGAAAGTCCAGCTCGCCCCAACGTACCTGCAGAATCATCTGCTTGAGTGCATTACAAGCCATAGGACCACGCCAGATCAGAGCCTGCTCCGGTTTGGCAAAATAGCCGATGGACATCCACTTCACGCCATATTTCTCATATGGCAGGATGACTTCCTTCTCTCCTTCGAGTATCGCATCCGGCACCATGCCTTCAGAGGCTGTCATCTTAGGAACGGACGGGCCATATACGTCTGCATCGGCAAGTCCGACCTTGTATCCGAGTCTGGCAAGAGCCACAGCAAGATTCACGGATACGGTGGATTTTCCGACTCCTCCCTTACCGGACGCTATGCCAATGATATGCTTCACCTGTGACAGCTCTTCGAATCCGAGGTCAAGACCAGGCTTCTTTTTCGGAGCAGCCTCCCTGATTACAGTCTTAATCTCCACCTGAGTGCCTTCAGGTGCGTTTCTGATGACTGCCGCTTTTGCACTTCCGATCAGATACTCGGCAAGAGGATCGCGGTGTTTTGCAAAGCCGAGGGTGACGACAATCTTGTTGCCGTCATCCTCTATGCCCTCTATCATGCCCAGCTCGACGATATTCCTGTCCTTTGCCGGGTGCTCCACTTCCTGGAGCCACTGCATTATATCATTTCTTCTGTTTGTCATGTCTCTTTTCTACGATTTTCATCTCATCCACCAGATGTCCTGCTCCACCGAACTTGTCGATGATGAAGAGCACATATCTGATATCGACATTTATACATCTCTGAAGCTCCGGCTCGAACATCACATCGCTGCTCATAGACTCCCAGTTTCCGTCGAATGCAAGTCCGATGAGTTCTCCGTGGGCGTTCATGATAGGGCTGCCGGAGTTGCCGCCTGTGATGTCATTCGTGCTGAGGAATGCCACCGGCATCTGACCGTCTTCCATTGCGTATTTCCCGAAATCCTTGCTCTCATATAGAAGCTTCAGTTTCTCAGGAACCACAAACTCCCAGTTTTCAGGATCTTCCTTTTCCATTACACCTTTGAGGGTGGTGTAGTGCCTGTATATGACTGCATCCTTAGGAGAATATCCCTTTACGGATCCGTATGTGAAACGCATGGTGAAGTTTGCGTCAGGATATTTAGGTGCCTTACCCTTCCACTCGAGAAGGCCTGCGGTATAATTCTTCTGTGCCTTCGCCAGTGCTGCACCAGGATTGGCAGCCTCCTTCTGAGCCTTTGTGCACTCGTTATAGATGGACATTCCTACGATGCATGCAGGGTCTTCAAGTACAGCCGTTCCTTTTTCTGCCACAGCAGCCTTGAGTGTCTCGGCAGAGGCGAATACGCTGCTGTCGAACAAACCGTCAACGAAGGCGTCTATATCCATCTGTGCAAAGTCTTCTGACAGGTCTTTGAGATAATTCTCCGGCTTTGCCCTCTCGCGGTAGAACTTCATCATTGCCTTTGCTACCTTGCGGTCGGTCTCGAATGAGTAGTCGGCATACTGTTTCTCCAGCACGGCTACAGCCTCGTTCAGTGCAGTGAGAGTGTCCTTGCCTGCCTTTACGCCCCTTGCAGTCAGCCTGTCGAGGGTCATGGCAAAATTGGTGAGCTCGATCCTATAGACAGATTCAAATGCTGTAGTGAACGCCAGATTGGCATCTTTCCCTTCATTGACTGCCTTTTCGATATCTCCGAGTGCATTGCCATAGCTGGCGAGTCTTCTGCCCTTGCGGTCTTTTGCAAGCCACTGAGTGAAAGCGTGCTCCTGCTCTTCTGCCCTTCCTATGATATTGAGCTTGTCGAATGCCAGCTTCATGCCTTGCCATTTCTTCCATCCGTTTGAGGAACCTGAATATTTGCTTGCGTACTGGATCTTTATCTTAGGGTCGGCGAGCATATCCTCAAGCAGTACGTTCTGACGGACAGTGCGTGCAGCAATGCGGATGTCGTTCTGCTCGATCTGGAATTTGAGCTCAGGAGATGTCTGGAAACGTGTAGTACGTCCCGGATAGCCCATGATCATCGTGAAGTCACCCTCCCGGATACCGGCTGTAGATACCTTGAGATAGTTCTTCATTTTCAGAGGAACATTATTAGGAGAGTAATCTGCCGGATTGTTGTCCTTGTCTGCATATACACGGAACATAGAGAAGTCTCCTGTATGGCGAGGCCACATCCAGTTGTCAGTGTCCGCTCCGAATTTTCCGATTGATGAAGGAGGTGCGCCTACGAAACGTATATCTCTATATACTTTATATACAATAAGATACAGCATATTGTCATTGTAGAAAGACGTGGTCACCACCTTGCAGTGAGGATTCTTCTTTTCTGCCTTTTCTACAGCAGCCTTGATGACTGCAGCCCTTGCCTGAGCTACTTTGCTTTCGATTTCAGGATTGCCCTTGTACTCTCCGCGAGCCTTCTTTTCTGCGGACTCGAGAGCAGGAGTCAGGTCTTCCATGTATTCGAGGAAGGTGACTGTAAGACCCTCGCACGGGAGCTCTTCGCTTCTTTTCATTGCCCAATATCCGTTCTTGAGATAGTCGTGCTCTGTTGAGCTGAGCTTCTGTATATGGCCGTATCCGCAGTGGTGGTTGGTCAGAAGAAGACCTTCATCTGAGACGATCTCTCCTGTACATCCGCCCCCGAACTGCACGATGGCATCCTTGAGGGAACCGTTGTTTATCTTGTATATCTGATTGGTGGACAGCTCGCAGCCTGCTTCCTTCAGTGCCTTGCCGTTCATTTGCTTCAGAAGCGGAAGGAGCCACATGCCCTCATCTGCCCTCAAACTTCCTGCGCATAGCGCCAGGATCGTGATAATGCTGATAAATTTCTTCATAACTATTCTATAATACCTGTTTCTAAAACAATGTTGGCTCCAACTGCTTCAGATGGAAGCTTTTCCTGTGGTGCGGGGTGTATCCGTGTCTGATTATTGCATCGACATGCTCTTTGGTCGGATAGCCCATATTTCTTTCCCATCCGTACTGGGGATGCTCCAGAGCCAGTTTTCTCATATAATCATCCCTATATGTCTTTGCCAGTACCGATGCTGCGGCTATGGAGGCGAACTTGGCGTCACCCTTGACTATGCACTGGTATCTATAACCGTCGAAGGGTTTGAACCTGTTGCCGTCGATGAGCAGGTATTCCGGTTTTATCTCCAGCCTGCGAACAGCCCTCTGCATGCCGGTAATGGATGCATTCAGTATGTTTATTGTGTCTATTTCTGCCGCACTCACCTCTTCTACCGCCCATGCGAGAGCTTCCTGTTCAATAATGGGGCGGAGCTGTTCGCGGGCTTTTTCTGTCATTTTCTTTGAGTCATTCAGCAGGGGATGATGGAAGTCTTTAGGCAAGATTACAGCAGCGGCAAAGACAGGACCGGCCAGAGGACCTCTTCCCGCTTCGTCGCACCCTGCCTCAATCAGGTCTGCGTGAAGATAACTCAACAAGTGGTTTTCATTGTGCATCCTGCAAATTTACACAATCTATTTGTCCTCGCCAAGTCTTTTCTTCAACATTAATATGATTTCGTTCTTGCTGCTTATTGTCTCCTCGTGAGAAGCGACCAGCTTTTCCAGATCGCTGATTCTCCTTTCCAGATTGTCTATCTTGCCTGAATACTCCTGCTGTACCTCCATGAGAGTGGCACCCTCTATCTGTGAGGGACGATAACCGAGCACGATTTCCTCTGCCGGCGTGTCCAGAAGTGATGCTATTCTGTGCAGGTTGCAGTTGAGGATGGATGTGTTGCCTTTTTCAAGATCGCGATAGGCGGTGAGTGAAATGCCCATCTGAAGGGCCATGTCTTCCTGTGTCAGTTTTCTGGCCTTTCGGAGCTTTCGGATATTGTTTTTGATGGAGGTGTTGTCCATGCCAAGTTGTTTTATCGAGACAAAAGTATCGGTATAACAACTTCGTTATAAACAAGATTTTCTGGCGAATAGCAAGAAAAACAACCTAAAAAAGAGAAAAAAGCGTAAGAAAAAGAAAAAAACGACGGATTTTATGGCGAACGCGTACATGACTCTTGCATTTTCTTGACTTTCTTCTCTACTTTGCCCTTATGAATCAGAGTCAGAAATTTGAACTTATATGCGGCGTCCTTGCCGAAACAGACTGGAATGTACATTTTACAGTCACTTTTGATGACGTCTGCCGAAGGTACGGGGCTGACCCCCGACGGATGGACAATATGTTTTATGACCGTTTCGGCATGTCCGGCGAAGAGATGATCGAACAGTACAGAAAAGGCTGTCTTGTTTTCTGATGTGTAAAAAACATCGGCCGATTTGTTGGTATTGTAATAATCTTTTTTTAGTTTTGCGAAGATGTGTCTTTTCAGACACCGACTGACTAATTACAAACACAATAACACTACAACTGATGAAAGCTTATCAAACCCAAAACATCCGCAATGTGGTTCTCCTCGGCAGCACAAAGTCAGGAAAGACCACATTATCTGAAGCAATGCTTTATGAAGGTAAGGTGATTGACAGAAGAGGTACTGTAGAGGCAAAGAATACTGTCTCTGACAATGCGGAGATCGAACAGATCAACCAGAGATCCATCTATGCTACTCCGCTCTATGCTGAGTTCATGGATACAAAGTTCAATATCATTGACACTCCGGGTGCTGATGACTTTGTGGGCGGTGCTGTTTCCGCTTTCAAGGTATGCGATACAGGAGTGCTTGTTGTAAATGCACAGCAGGGTGTCGAGGTAGGAACCCAGATTTATTCGCGTTATGCAAATGAATATGGTATTCCTATGATTGTGGCTGTCAACCAGCTCGACGGAGAAAAGGCTTCTTGGGAGAACACCCTTGAGTCTATGAAAGAGGCATTCGGTAACAAGCCGGTAGTGGTTCAGTATCCTATAGAAGTGGGTGCCGGATTTGACGGCTTTATCGATGTGCTCAAGATGAAGCTTTACCGTTTTGAAGGCGACACAGGCAAACGTCAGGACCTTGAAATCCCGGCTGACAGACTTGAGGAGGCAGAGGAACTCAGAAATGCTCTCATCGAGCGCGCGGCTGAGTATGACGACACTCTTATGGAGACATTCTTCGACCAGGGTTCTCTCTCGGAGGATGAGATCAGAAAGGGTCTTGGAATCGGTATCCGTGAAGGTGCTGTGATGCCTATATTCTGTCTTTCTGCAAAGAAGGATATCGGAGTAAAGCGTCTCATGGAGTTCACAATCCGTACAGCGGCTTCTCCGGCAGAACGCAAGGGCGTTACAAAGGACGAGAAAGTTATCGAGTGTAAGCAGGAGGCTCCTGTATCACTCTTTATATATAAGACATCAGTAGAGCCTCATCTTGGCGAGGTGGCTTACTTCAAGGTGATGTCAGGTGAGCTTACAGAGGGTATGGACCTTGAGAATCCTGAGACAGGTGACAAGGAAAGAATCTCTGCAATCTATGCTGTCGCAGGTAAGAAGAAGGAGAAGGTGACAGACCTTATCGCCGGTGATATCGGATGTACAGTGAAGCTCCGTGCAGCAAAGACAAATGTGACTCTTTGTGCTCCTGGCGCAGATATAGCTTACAAGGATATCGTCTTCCCTCACTATAAGTATCGTTGTGCTGTAAAGGCTAAGGATGCAAAGGATGAGGAAAAGGTGAGCGAGGCTATGGCAAAGATATCTGCCGAGGATCCTACATATGTAATCGAGTACCACAAGGAGCAGAAGCAGACTATCCTCAAGGGTATGGGTGAGCAGCATGTCAACACTCTCAAGTGGAGACTTCAGAATGAGAACAAGCTTGAGATCGAGTTCTCGGCTCCTAAGATTTCATACCGTGAGACCATCACAAAGGTTGCATGTGCGGACTATCGTCACAAGAAGCAGTCGGGTGGAGCCGGTCAGTTCGGTGAGGTGCATCTCCTTATTGCTCCATATCAGGAAGGAGTGGATCCGGGCAACAAGTTCAAGGTTGACGGCAAGGAAGTCGTTCTCAATATCAAGGGTAAGGAAGAGTTTGACCTTCCATGGGGAGGTAAGCTCGAGTATTACAACTGTATCGTAGGTGGTGCTATCGACGCACGCTTCATGCCTGCTATCCTCAAGGGTATCAATGAGAAGATGAGCGAAGGTCCTCTTACAGGTTCGCTTGCACGAGATATCCGCGTTTATGTTTACGATGGTAAGATGCATCCGGTTGACTCAAATGAAATCTCATTCGTTCTCGCATCACGTAATGCATTCAAGGAGGCGTTCCGCGCTGCAGGTCCGAAGATCATGGAGCCTATCTACAATGTAGAGGTGCTGACTCCGTCTGAGTACATGGGTGCATGTATGTCTGACCTCCAGAACCGTCGTGCTCTTATCGAGGGTATGGGATCAGACAAGGGATTCGAGGTCATCAAGGCTCGTGTTCCACTTGCAGAGCTCTACCGTTACTCTACAACTCTCAGTTCTCTCTCATCAGGTAGCGCAACTTTCACAATGGACTTCGCTGACTACCAGCCGGTACCGGGTGATGTACAGGAAAAGCTCCTGAAGGCTTACCTCGAGGAAGAGAAGGAAGACTAATCGATATTTGTCAAATTCGTATAACCCCGGAAGTCTTGCTTTCGGGGTTAATCATAATGAATGTCTATGAAAAAGTTCTTAGCTATTTTATGTCTGGTTGTTGTGTCCGCTCTCAGTTCTTGGGCGGCAAAACCGGATACTTTGAAGGTCCTTGCTATAGGAAACAGCTTTTCAGAGGATGCCGTCGAGCAGCATCTTTCCGGCCTTGCCAGGGCTGAGGGGCTGAATGTTATAATCTGCAATATGTACATAGGCGGATGTTCCATTGAGAGGCATGTCAAGAATCTCAGAGGAAATATTCCTGATTACAGATATCGTAAGATCGATGTAAACGGAAAGATGACAGAAGTCTGGGGATATACCCTCGAAAAAGTTCTGGCTGAGGAAGACTGGGATTATATCAGTCTCCAGCAGGCAAGCCATTATTCCGGCCTTCCGGAGTCGTATGCGCTTCTGCCTGAGCTTGCGGAGTATGTCAGGGCGAGAGTTCCTGAGGACGCCGAACTTGTGTTCCATCAGACCTGGGCATATGCCGAGACATCTGATCATGGAGGTTTCGTGAATTATGACAGAGACCAGATGAAGATGTACAAAGCAATAGTGTCCACAGTTAATCAGGAAATTCCGAAGTCCGGTATTAAGCTCATAGTCCCTTCCGGAACAGCCATCCAGAATGCCCGTACCTCAGCATTGGGCAATGATCTTACACGTGACGGCTTCCATCTGAGTTTCCTTCACGGACGTTATATCGCTTCATGCGCATGGCTTGAGGCGGTGGTCGGAGTCAATCCTGTCGGCAATTCATACTGCCCTGATGGTATGACTGCGGAGGAATGCAGGCTGGCTCAGAAGGCTGCCCATAAGGCTGTGAAGAAGCCTTCAAAGGTGTCGGTGATAAAGTAGCCGGACCTGAAATAAATTGAAATCGTCCCTTCCTTCATGAGATATTCCCGACGAAGGAAGGGACGATTGTATTATTTTGCTCTTAATATTTTATAAGGAGCTGTCTGATATGATTCCTGTACTCGATAGGGGTCATGTTCTTTCTCTTGGTAAATATCCTGATGAAGTTGGACTTGTTGTTGAATCCGCATTCATAGCATATTTCAGAAGCGCTGAGGGCGGTGTCGGCCAGCAGGTCGCATGCTTTTGCAACTCTGAGATTGTTCACGTATGTTATGAATGATATGCTGGTCTGACGCTTGAAGAAATGGCTGAATGCAGAATCTGACATATTTGCAAGCTTGGCAGCATCCGACAGGGTTATCTTTTGAGAGATGTTTTCAGATATGAAATTACATACCTTGCTGATTCTCCTGGACTTGGACTTATGTATGAGGATTTCGGACTCATATGAATTGCTGACAATCTTTCTGCGTGGTGCGTGGGCCAGTGAGTTGAGGATGTTTAGGAATTTGGTCGCTGTCTGGAATCCCTGAAGCTTTGTAAGTTCCATGATTTCGTCCTTGATCCGCTCTGCCTCTTCACCGTAGAAATACAGCCCTTGCATGGAGTCCATAAGCAGCTGTTTTATAGGCATGAACAGACGCTTGCTCATTATATGATAATTCAGCAGGTCCCTGGAAAACTGTATGGTGACCTCGTGGTTCTCTTCGGGCTCGCTTTTCCATACATGAGGTACATATGGACCGATCATTACAAAGTCCAGCCCTGAAAATGTCTCCTCGGAATCACCGATGACTCTTGTGCCGCTTGTATTCATCACCAGATTGATTTCGTATTCCGGATGACAATGTATCGGATACTCAAATTTGGCATTCGGGCGGTCAAAAATGATAAATAAGTCGTCTCCATTGATCGGACATATTTCCTGTTGAATTTCAGCCATTTGTAAATGTTTTAATTGGTGCAAAATTAGTAATTCTTCAACAATTGCAAAATATTTTTCAAAAGAGTATAATTAATTTTCGTCGAAAAATATACAGAAAAGTCGAAGTATCTATGTTGTTGAAAAAAAGAGTGATGGCACATAATTGTACTTTTTTGTCCGTTCGTTACACAATTTCAACATACTTCAAAATAGTATAACATATTGACATAACTCTCATCTTCCTTGTTTAGTACTCAAATTATATTTGCAATGCGGTGGTGTGCAATGATATGAGACATCGAATATGAGACATCGAAGCGGGTGTCTGAAGGCTGGCCACAAAAACGAATATTTATTAACAACTATTAATAACCAAACGTACCAATTTATGAAGAAGATTTTCAGAAATCTGTTTCTGACAGTGGTTACTTTGACGGCTTTGTCATCTTGCAATGAGAAAGCGCGAAACGCAGAAGAACTGATTGATCCTTGGCTTCGTGAACGTACTCCTGTCAATGTGAGATTAGAGTCTCAGATAGGTCCTGCTATCATTACCAGTGACTGGAAGACGGATGATCAGGGAGCAGTTTCGGTAAGTCTGATCACAACAGGGCTTGACCTTAGTGCGGTAAAGGTTGTCGCTCTGGATTTCAAGTATCCTGACAGCGAGTTCTGTCCTACCGCAAGCATCAAGCCGGGTGACACAATCGACCTCAGCGACGGTTCGGCCGAATTTGTCGTGACATCCCCTAACGGTGAGACCCGTACATATACGGTGACTTACAACGTCTTCAGGGATACTCTCGAAGGATGCTACAGCTTTACAAAAGTGGGAGGCCTTCTTGATACAAGTGGAGCCGTTCCATTGGCAAGCTGCGTGATGATCGGTGGATTTGAGGGTTGGATCACATATTGTCAGGTAATGGATAAATACTGGATATGGACCAGCGACTACAATCCGAGGGATGAAGATGACAACACGTTGAGTTTCCGTCTCGAGAAGGCAGATGACCAGACTGGTGAGACATTCGGTACAGTTGTGAATACTCCGGGTCCGGATGGAAAATATGCCAACTATATATTCAAGACTTATGACATCAATGAGGAGTATCGACTGATACCTGCAGGCAAGAGCCGTTGGGCAAAGCATGGTGACGGGTTCATTACCATTTATGCATATGAAGATACGGAGTATGCAAATCCGCTTCATAAGCTCGAGTTGCTTGCTCAGGGAGAACATAAATATTGGTCAGAGGCAGTACAGTCGGAAGGGGGCAGTGCAGAAAAGATTGTCAATGTTCCAGAACTGGCTCTTCACCGTTCATTCGGCCCCGGTCCTTTCAATAATGAGACAAGTAACTGGGGTGACGAACGCTGGTATGCAAACAACATCCGTAACGTCTTCTGGCTCATAAAGAAGGATAGCGACTCGGCTCTCGACAATCACGACGAATATTTAGCAAAATAAGCTGATGAACAGGATTATGGGTATGTCTTTTCTGATTGCAGCCGTTTTACCGATGGCTGTATTGTCGTGTTCTGACGTAAACGGAGAGTCTGACTCATCCGCTGGTGAAAGACACATGACCGTTCAGGAAAGAGTTGAGATTGACCATGATACAGAACGCTTCTCAGTCGAAGTCGAGGCTAATTTCGAGTTCAAGGTGGAATCTCAGGTGGAATGGCTCGGATTCGACAAGGTAGAAGGCAGCAAGGTGTGGTTTACAGCTCAGACCAACAGGAACAGAGACAGCCGTCTTGGAAAGATAAGATTCACAGATCCGTCGGACAAGTACTTCTACAAGGAAGTGAGAGTGTCTCAAAAGGGCAGTCCTGAGCAGCCGGTTTCATTGAGCCTGGCGGACAGGAATGCAACCGCAGAGACCAAGGCTCTGTATGCCAACCTCTGGGATATAGCTTCAAGAGGATTCATGTTCGGTCACCACGACGACCTCTGGTATGGCAGATATTGGTACAACGAGCAGGGAAAGTCGGATACCAAGGCTGTTTGTGGAGATTATCCGGCAGTGTTCAGCGTGGATTTCGGTGCAATAATGGACAACAGGTATAATGATGCGGAAAATGCCATCCGTCGCAGGGTGATACTTGAGGCCTACGACAGGGGAGAGGTGATCACTGCATGCTGTCATCTGAACAATCCGCACACCGGAGGAGATTCTTGGGACAATTCAAGCAACGAAGTTGTAAAAAGTATCCTTACAGAAGGTCATGCCACCAGGACAAAATATCTTCAGTGGCTGGACAGATGCGCTGATTTTGCAAACAATCTCAAAGGTGCAGATGGAAAGCTGATTCCTGTAATCTTCAGACCATATCATGAACATACTCAGACATGGTCGTGGTGGGGCTCGAAATGCACAACTGAGGATGAGTTCATCCGTTTCTGGAGATTTACTGTCGAGTATCTCCGGGATACAAAGGGAGTCAGGAATTTCATATATGCGGTTTCTCCGCAGATGGACGAGGTTTACAACGACGCAAAGTCCCGCCTGACTTTCCGTTGGCCTGGTGATGATTATGTGGATTTCATCGGCATGGACTGTTATCATTACAGTTGGAAACAGGCGTTCAAAAGCAATCTCGAAGCCATTTCAGAAGTTTCTCGCGAGAAGATGAAGCCTTGCGGAGTGACCGAGACCGGCCCTGAAGGATTTGACTGGAAGGATTACTGGACGAATCATATTCTCCAGAGTGCGGCAGGCAGCAGGGTGAGCCTGATTGTGATGTGGAGGAACAAATATGTCGGAAATAACGAATCGGACAGACACTTCTATTCCGTGTATCCGGGACATCCGTCAGAAGATGACTTCCGTACCATGTATGACGATCCGCGCACATTCTTCAGCAAGGATCTTCCGGACATGTACACAATGCCTGACGGCTACGCGGTCAATTAAGCCCGATCCTACCTTAGAATATTATTAATAACAAAACATAACCAAAAATGACCAAATCACTCAAATTATTTCTACTTGGCTGCATCATGCTGCTTGGTGGAGTCATTGCCAGCCCGCTTTATGCTCAAAGCAGGACTGTCAATGGTGTAGTGCAGGACGATAATGGGGAACCGTTATTCGGCGCATTTGTAGTTGAGAAGGGTACTACCAACGGAACATCTACCGACTTTGACGGTAAGTTCACGCTGACAGTGGCTTCCGGCGCCGTGCTTGAGTTCCAGTTTATCGGTTTCAGGACACAGGAGATTCCGGTTGGCAATCAGGACAATTTCCTGATCAAGATGGAAACTGATGAGAACCTGATGGAAGAAGTCGTGGTTACGGCATTCGCCACTCAGAAGAAGATCAACGTTACAGGTGCCATTTCATCAGTGAACGGTAACGATCTCGTTGCCGCTCCGGTTGCAAACATCTCTAACGCCCTTCTCGGTAACACTCCTGGTGTCAGCGGTCTTCAGACCTCTGGAGAGCCCGGACGAAATGAGGCAAACATCTATGTCCGCGGAGTCTCGACTTATGGAGAATCTACCCCTCTGATCATCATCGACGGCGTAGAACAGGCGTCAGAGCAGGCATTCAGCGCATTCAATGCAATGGATGCGAATGAAATCGCCAGCATCTCTGTCCTCAAGGATGCATCTTCTACAGCAGTTTATGGTGTGCGCGGTGCGAACGGTGTAATCATAGTGACAACAAAGCGTGGTAATGTAGGTAAGCCTACCATCAGTGCATCTGCAAACTTCGGTCTTACAGCGGCTACTCATCTCCAGGAGGGAACTACCGCTTACGAGTATGCCCTTTTCAGAAATGAGGCTATCCGCAATGAGCAGAAGAGTTATGCCGGTACAGACGTGCTCAATGCCAACATCTTTGACGACTATGACCTCTGGAAGTTCAAGAACAACCGTGACTTCACTCCGCAGGAGGTGGACGGCATGACACAGCTGACTCCAGAGCAGAAGGAGCAGCTCAAGAATACCCCGGCCCTGTACTATGCGTCACGTAACCTTTACAAGGAGCAGTTCAACAGAGTGGCTCCTCAGTATCAGGCAAATGTCAACATCAGCGGTGGTACAGACAGGGTGAAGTACTTCGTGTCATTCGGTTACTTCCGTCAGGAGGGTATTACAAGCGACGTGGAATATTACGGCTCACAGACAGGATCTACATTCAACCGTTACAACTTCCGAAGCAACTTTGACATCAACATTACCGACAACCTCAAGATCACCATCAATTCTGCAGGTCAGTTCGGCGAGACAACAGGTCCGGGTAACGTGGATGACCCATACAATATGTCTGAGCGTTACAAGATCATCATGCAGTACATCTATGACTCGAACCCGTTCATTTCTCCGGGTATCATAGACGGTAAGCTTATAAGCGGTTTCTCTGGAACGACAAGCCTTATACAGAATCCTCTTGCAACCAAGGTGGACAGCAAGATCGGTATGCAGAACGCCCTTCACAACCTCTTGAAGAGTGGATCGGGAACAATCTTCAACAGCCTTCTCGACAACTCCATCAAGCTTGACCATACGATGGATTACATTCATCCTAACCTCAAGGTATATATGACGGTTTCCTACCAGGACAACTACAACCGTTATGTGAAGTTCGCTCCATCTATCCCTTCATATACAGTTCAGCGCAGCCTCGAGAATCCTAATGTCCTTGAGTTCTTCGGAGGCTCGATGGGAGCAGGTTCGTTCAGCTCATATGGATACAGCAACTGGAACAAGCTCTATATGGATGCCGGAGTCAGCTGGCATGAGTCTTATGGAAAGCATAATATTTCAGCCCTCCTGCTCGGCAAGGCATCGCGTTATACAATGCCTGGAGACTCATATCACGTGCCGTCTGGTATCATGGGTTTTGTGGGCAGAGTGACTTATAACTATGATGACCGCTATATGCTGGAGGTGAATGCAGGTTACAACGGAACGGAGCAGTTTGCAGAAGGCAAGCGTTTCGGTCTCTTCCCTGCAATTTCCGCCGGTTGGGTGCCTACAAAGGAGAAATGGTTCCCTAAGAACGATATCCTTACATTCATCAAGATCCGTGGCTCGTACGGTGAGGTAGGTAACGACCGTCTCGGAGGATCGAGAAGATATTATTACCTCCCTAATACATACAACCTCAATCAGGGAGGATATTATCTTGGAAACAGTAACGGTTCAAACAAGAACTCTTACTATTACGGAGCGACAGAAGGAGTGCTCGGTAATCCGGATATCACATGGGAAAGATCCCGTAAATATGATGCCGGTATCGAGACCAAGTTCTTCAGCGACAGACTCTCTGTCGATTTCGACTACTTCTATGAGAAACGAGACAACATCCTCACCACCCTCGGTATCATACCGGGAATCTACGGTGTTCCGGGAAGTGCGGTACCTCCTGCAAACGTGGGTATCACCCAGAACCAGGGATATGAGTTCGTGGTCAACTGGTCTGACCAGATCGGCGACCTCATGTACACAATCGGAGCTGACCTCAGCTGGACACGCAACAAGATCATCTACAAGGCGGAGGCAAACAATCCTCACCCATGGATGAGTGCTACAGGCCACGCGATCGGACAGCGTTTCGGACTTGTAAGCGACGGTCTCTACAATACTCCTGAGGAACTCGCAAACCGTCCTTACAATACATATACATCAAACCGTGCCACCCTCGGAGATATCCGTTACAAGGATCTCGACGGTGACGGACTTATCAATCAGAACGATATTGCTCCTATCGGTTTCCCTAACCACGCGCAGTACCACTTCAATGTGAAGCTCCATCTGGCATATAAGGGATTCGATATCAGGATGCTCTTCACCGGATCGGCAAACGGTTCATACTACCTCAACAGCGGTTACACGATGCCGTTCTTCAAGAATGCAGGTAACGCATGGCTCTGGCAGTACGAAGGACGTTGGACTCCTGAAAAGTATGCGGCAGGTGAGAAGATCACATATCCGCGTGCAATATACAATCCGACAACTTCTGACAACAACTTCCTTCAGAGTGACTACTGGATGGTATCTACCAACCATTTCAAGCTCAAGAATGTCGAGCTCGGCTATACATTCAACGTGAAGAAGGGAGTTCTCAGCAAGCTCCAGGTGCAGTCACTCAGAGTCTTCATGAATGCCAATAACGTTCATACATTCAAGAATGACCTGACTCCTTACGGAATTGACCCTGAGACCACAGACGGAAGCGCATATGTATATCCTCTTACAAGAGTTGTCACTTTCGGTCTGAATCTGCGTTTCTAAACTAAATGAATGAACAAGATGAAAAATATAATTAAAATATCGGCAGTTCTCGGTCTTCTTGCCCTGACCTCGTGCGACTTCTTCCTTCAGAAGCCGGACACTACAGGTACGGTGGACCGTGATGCTGTCTTCGGCACGAAGAAGAATGCCGAGGCGGCTTTGATGTCCTGCTATTCAAATGCCTTGATTCATGGTCTTCCTGGAGGTCTGGGATATACCCACGGCACTCTTGGAGCTATTTCCGGTGAGATCAACAGAGGTGCCAGCTGGCATGGAACTTATGTCATTACAGAGCAGGGCCTCAACGTAAACGGAGCCGGATCGGACGCAACAGACAGAAGCAACGGCTCAAGTGCAGGATCAGAAAACTATGCAAAGAACTGGAGTGTCATCCGCCAGTGCTTCATTGTAAAGGAAAATATCGACAAGGTGGCTGACATGACCCAGGAAGAGAAGGATGTCATCAAGGCAGAAGTCACTGCTCTGATTGCGTACAGATATATGGGTATGTTCTACCGTTTCGGCGGTGTTCCTAAGGTAACCAAGTCTTTCCTGGCAACAGACGACCTCACAGCAGGCCGTGAGACTCTTGAAAATACTCTGCAGTACATCATTGACCTTTGCGATGAGGCTTATCCGGGTCTCCCTGCAAAATGGGACAATGCAAATACCGGCCGTATGACTCAGGGTGCTGTGCTTGCGATCAAGGCAAGGGCTCTGATGTTTGCTGCGCGACCTCTGTTCAACAGCGCCACTCCATATCTGGACAACGGCGAGCTGAACAATCTCATCTGCTTCGGCAATGTTGACAAGGAACGTTGGAAGGCTGCAATCGACGCAAACGAGGATGTGCTTGAGTGGGCATCAGCTAACGGTGTGGCACTGATCAACACCGGAGGAACTCCTAACACCAAGGCATTTGAGGACTATGCTACAGCAACCTCAACTCCTGCAAACAAGGAAATCATCCTGGCCTATAAGAACAACAGTTCATCTCAGGACTACAGTACTTACGTATTCCTTTATAATAACTGCTCGGCTTACTGGACATGGAACCGTTTCGACTCAGGCGAGTCAGGTCTCCTTTCCAACCATATAAAGCTGTATTATAAGAACGACGGTACAGAGATGAGCTGGCCATCTTTGGGAGATGCTGCTCCAAGACAGGGATCGGACTGGCTTGAGAATGTTGCCGCAATCGAACCGAGAGCTCTGGCAGACATCAAGTTCGCCGGTCACGATGCGATGAACAATCCTGGAGACACCAAGTGGACCAGCCTGGGATGGGGACGTAACGGCTACGACGGAAAGATCGGCATGGGTGACGCTTTCCCTAACAGCGTAGGAGGATCGGACAAGGGTCAGCTTTCAGGAGAAAGAACCAAGTTCTATTACAAGGCAGGCTCAAGAACATGGTTTGAGTTCCCTCTCTTCCGTCTGGCAGAGACTTATCTCAACCTCGCTGAGGCATACAATGAGTATGGCAATCCTGAAAAGGCTCTTGAGAATCTCAACAAGGTGCACAACCGTGCAGGTCTTCCATCCATCGCAGAAAAGGATCAGGCTAAACTCAGGAAGATCATTCAGAGAGAGAAGGCTATCGAGTTCTTCAGTGAGAATCACAGATATTTCGATGTGAAGCACTGGAAACACGAGGATATCGCGAAGGGAATCTGCGGCGGCTCGATGCGTGGATTTACATTCAACATCAAGGCCGGTGCAACTTGGCCATATGATAAGAGCAAGATTGACACATATTGGGAAGCAGAATACTATCAGTCTTTCTGGTCTCCATCAATGTTCCTCGAGCCTTTCCCTCAGACTGAGGTGAACAAGGGAACAATCACTCAGAATCCAGGTTATTAAAATTCAGAAGACAATGAGAAAACAGAATATATTCAGATGTCTCACTCTGCTGAGTACATCGATACTGATTTCCACAGGCCTGGCGGCCCAGGATGCTTCCGGATCGCTGTCGGCTGATGCTGTGTCAACTGTGACCGGAGATGAACTGTACCATATCCAGACATCAAACCTCTCAAACACTTGGGTCGGTATGTTACCTGGACTGACAGTGATTCAGGGAAACGGCGCTGTGGGATATGACAATGCCCAGTGGCTCATCCGTGGCGTAGGCAGCTACGGATCGGGCACATGGAATTCGGCAAAGATCTTTGTTGACGGCTTTGAAGTGAACTCGGAGTATCTTGTATCGCTCTCTCCATCAGAGATCGAGAGTGTGTCCATCCTCAAGGACGGAGCTGCTCTTGCAATCTACGGAGACCGCGGAGCAAACGGTATCATCAAGATCGAAACCAAGAGAGGCAAGATCGGTCCTGCGACCGTGACTGCCAAGGTCCGCTATGGTGCGACCACTCCTAATGTGCTCAACAAGCCTCTTGATTCATATAATTTCGCCAAACTTTACAATCAGGCTGTCTCAAATGACAACGGCAGAGTATGGACACCATATTACTCTGAAGAGCAGCTCAAGGCTTATCAGACCGGTGAAGGCGTAAATGTAGATTGGTATGATGAGGTCCTCCGCAAGGCTGGCTCGTATGTTGACGGAGACGTGATCTTCAACGGAGGCAACGAGAATGCACGTTACAATGTGAATCTCGGATACCTCAACACTCAGGGACTTTTCGGAGCAAAGAATACCGACAGCACCAAGAATCTCGGATATGAGAAATATAATATCCGTGCCAACCTCGATTTCAATATCATGAAGATCTTCGAGTTCAGAGTGGACTTCAGCGGTAGGATCGAGCAGCGCAGAAGACCTAACTATGGTGTGACCGATCTTTTCAGTGATCTTGCACGCACACCTTCAAATGCGTACAATATCTATGATGACAAGCAGCTCGGTCATCTGTCAGGAACCTCGATCTATCCGAACAACCCATACGGCTCTGCAAATGCACTCGGATGGTACTCTCAGAAGGCAAGAGCCCTTCAGGGTAACTTCCAGCTCAGAGAGAAGCTTGACATCATCACTCCTGGTCTCTACCTCGAGGAAGCATTCTCTTTCTACAGCTACACCTTGAGTACATACAGCAAGACCAGAGACTATGCACGTTATTTCAACGGCAATACCACTACAACCAACCAGACAACCTCTCTGACAGCCAGCGGCTACGGCTCAGCAGGTATGCAGGACTGGAAACAGGGACGTATCACTGTGGGTTATGACCGCAATTTCGACAAGCACTCTGTATCGGCAGCTGTAAATTATGACATCTCTGCATACAAGGGCAATGATTTCTATACATACAAGGTGAATTATCTGAACCTTAACGGAATCGTTGACTATAATTACGACAGCCGATATGTGGCACAGCTCGCTTTCTCATACTTCGGAAACGATGCCTTTGCACCTGGTAACAGATGGCATTTCTATCCGTCAGCGTCATTCGCATGGGTGGCATCCAATGAGGACTTCCTCAAGAGCTGCACATGGGTTGACTTCCTCAAGGTTAGGGCATCATTCGGTATGGCAGGAGCATCAGAGTCCAATGCTACATCAGTGCTTTCCAACTTCTCGACAAACGGACGTTACCTCTTCAAGGACTACTATACCAGCAGTTATATCGGAGCATTCTACATCGGTCCTAACGGCGGTACAGACAACGGCTCGCTTGTGCCTATGTTCATAAGCAATCCGAATGTGGTTCCTGAAATGAGCATGAAATACAATGTCGGAATTGAGGCAACTCTCTTCAAGGGTCTGAACATCACTGTTGATGCATATCTCGACAAGAGAAGCAACATCCTCACGCTTGACAGCAACAGGATGGCATACTACGGCAAGCAGTATGTGTTCTCTAACGTAGGAGAGATGACTAACCGAGGATTCGAGGCGTCAGCGATCTACAACGGCAAGAGCGGAGACTTCTCATACAGAGTCAACGGTATGGTTTCCTTCACAAGGAATACGATCGACTATATGGCTGAGGCAAAACCAGCAAATGCATTCAGTGCAAAGACAGGACGTCCTTATGGAACATATATAGGTCTTGAGGCTGAGAGATTCTACGATGTCAGCGACTTCGACAGTGAAGGAAATCTCAAGCTCGGCATCCCTACACCGGCTTTCGGCTCGGTACAGCCGGGAGACGTGAAGTACCGTGACCTTGACAAGAACGGCGTTGTTGACCAGAATGACGTGACTGCTATCGGCAAGTCTCCATATCCGGAGTGGTATTTCAGCTTCGGTGGAAAGGTGGCTTGGAAGGGATTTGACCTTGAGGTCCTCTTCCAGGGAGCAGCCGGAGCATCTGTGAACATTCTTGACAACAAGAATCAGGTGATGGCATTTGTCAACAACGGTAATGCATATGAGATTGCAAAGAACGCATGGGCATATTATCCTGAGCAGGGTATCGACACGAGGGCTACCGCAACATATCCACGTCTTACCACACAGAGCAACGAGAACAACTATCAGACAAGCTCGATGTGGGTCAAGAATGCGGACTACCTCAAACTGAGAAATCTCGAGCTTGGATACAATATCAATGCTCTCAGGCTTCAGAAGGCAGGAATCGACAACTTCAGAGTATATCTGAGCGCTCAGAACCTTCTTACCATCAGCGGACTTCTCAAGCACTACAACATGGACCCTGAAAGAATCAGCGGCTATCCTACAATCAAATCCTACAACGTAGGCGTATCGATTACCTTCTAAAGAATGCAGATTATGAAAATAAGAACAATATTATCCGCTTTTGTGATTGCATTGGTATCATCTGCCTGCAGTGATTTCCTCAATACAAGTGTTGACCGCAACTCGACAGGAGAGACGATAGCCACAAACTACAGCTCTATCTGGGGCTTCGGCAGGGCATTCTACACTCCTATCGGATATGGTTTCGGAATGATCGACAGCAACATATTCGCAACTGCATCAGATGAGGCGCAGCAGACATCTGCACAATCAACTGTAATCTATTTCAACAAAGGTATGCTGAACGAGAATGTAAACCCTCTGTTCACATACTACAGAAACTATTATGAGGGCATCCGTGCCGCAAACTTCTTCCTTGACTATGTGGGAGACGGAAAAGGTGAGCAGATGCTTGCCCATAACCGTAACCTCGTTACGGACAAGGTGAATTATGAACGTGACCTTCAGTCACTTGCATGGTTCAAGGCTGAGGCTCATGTTGCCAAGGCTTACTATTACTCGGAGCTGGCAAAGATGTATGGCGGTGTCCCTATCGTGGAGTCGTTCGTTGACGACGGTACAATGATCAAACGTTCTTCATATGAAGATGTAGTTGATTATATCGTACGCGAGATTGACGACTACAAGTCTGAGCTTGCCCTCAACTGGGATGAATTCAAGGACCGCGAGGGACGTTTCACCCTTGGTGTAGCCCTTGCAATCAAGGCCCGCACCCTTCTTTATGCCGCATCGCCTCTCCATAATCCTGAGAACGATGTCAAGAAGTGGGAAGCAGCGGCTGCTGCGGCAAACGAACTGATCGGCAATTCGGACCTCGGCTATGCTTTGGCTGACAGTTATGGCTCATACTTCATCGGCGGAAATCCACTTACAAGCCCTGAGACCATATATGCAGTCCGCAGATCTCAGTCAAACAACATGGAGAAGAACAACTATCCTATCGCCACACAGGGCGGTAAGAGCGGTGCGACTCCTACCCATAATCTTGTTGCTGCATATGAATATATCGGCACACCTGATCCTACAGATCCTTATGCAAACCGTGACCCGCGTCTTGCTGCGTCAATCGTGACTAACGGAAGCACATGGAACGGCCGTGTCATCGACCAGTCTGCGGGTGGAAGCGACGATATGTCAAAGGCGAATGCAAGCCGTACAGGATATTATCTCAAGAAGTTCCTTACAGACAACCTCAATCTTCAGCAGGGTCAGGCTGCACAGCACAACTGGGTGGCTTACCGTTGGGCGGAAGTCCTTCTCAACTATGCAGAGGCAATGAACGAGGCTTATGGTCCGGATGCTATTCCTGCAGGTTATACAATGTCTGCAAGAGCGGCGCTTCAGCAGGTAAGAGACCGTGCAAGTACAAAGCTTCCTAAGGTTTCGGCTGCTGACAAGGACTCGTTCCGCGAGGCTGTAAAGCGCGAGAGAAGGGTGGAACTTGCATTTGAGGATCACCGTTATTGGGACCTCCTCCGCTGGAAGGATGCTATGGACGTGCTCAACAAGCCGGTGCTTGGTGTAGCGGTTACAAAGACAGAAAACGGCTGGAGCTATGAGGTGAAGGAAGTGGCTACACGTACTTTCCACGAGAGAAATTACTACCTGCCGTTCCTCCGTTCGGAAATCGAGAACTCTAACAACACATTGGAACAGAACCCGAATTATTAATAACTTGATATGAGAAAGATTTTATTTTCAATTATGTCCATCTGCTGCCTCTTTGCTCTTGCTTCATGCGCAAAGGGTGATGGTGACAAGGATTACGGCATAGAGAAGGTGTATATACCTCAGTCTATGGCTGACGGCGGTATCACCAATATCTACAATGTCCCTTCAGGAGATGGAGAATACACATATAACTTCTCCATCGGGGATGCCACAGTAGAGGTCTTCCTTGGAGTTCTCCGTTCAGGAAAGCAGTCAGGCGATGCCTTCACAGTAAATGTGGTGGTCAACGACGAATCCACTGCTGCACAGGCAACAAAGAACAAGGCAGAGGTCATGCCTGAAAACCTGTATGAACTGCCTTCACAGGTAAAGGTGGATGCCGGTACAAACGGCAAGACCTTCCACCTGAGTCTTGACAAGGCTGCACTTAAGGAATATGCTGGCAAGAAGCTCGTTCTCTGCATCGGCCTGGCAAGTCCTTCAAGATATGAACTCTCTGAGAAAGCCTCTGAAGTGACAGTATTGGTAGATGTTGACGCATTAAAACTTTAACCTATGAAAAGAATCATTACAGCAGCATTTGCTCTTCTGACTGCAGTCGGCATGAGTGCGCAGATCATCTCTGTTACTCCGTCTGCATCTAAAGTGAAGCAGTATGATGCAATATTCTTCGAGGTCGTCCTTTCCGGAGAGTGGGATAACCCATATCTCCAGGAAGAGGCAGCCCTCGATATGGTGCTTGCTGCACCTTCAGGAAAGGAACTTGTACTTCCATGTTTTTATAGGTCAGGAGAGAGCGGAGCCGAGAGCACATGGGAAGCAAGATTTACCCCGCAGGAAAGAGGAAAATATACATATTTCTTCCGTTACAGCGAGGATGGCAAGGTTGTATCCGAGTCGGCTCCTGCAAAGTTCAGGTCCCGCAGAAGCAGACTTCAGGGTATGCTTCACGTACGCGACAACTGGACTCTTGTATATGACAACGGCAAGCCTTTCAGAGGCGTAGGTATCAACCTTTGCTGGGAGTCCCGCACAGAGGATGATTCAAAGTTCTTCAGCGATCTTCACGAGCAGCATGACAGATTCAATTTCGACGCTATGCTTCCTGATTTCGCTCAGAACGGAGGAAACTTCACCCGTATGTGGATCTGCAACTGGAATTTCCCTATTGACAGACAGGAAGGTTTCAACAACCACCGTTATACAGAAACCACAGAATATATGAATGAGAGTGCATGTGAGCGTCTCGACCATGTTCTTGACCTCTGCATGGACCTTGATATCAGGATCATGCTCTGCATGGGTCAGGGTAAGGTGGTGGCTGACCGTGCGTTCTTCAACTGCCCTGATGCAAAGACCCGCTACCGCAATTATCTCCGCTATATCGTGGCAAGATGGGGTTACAGTCCTGCAATCGGTATGTGGGAGCTCTTCAACGAGATAGACAATGTGCAGCATAATGCTCCGGACGGAGTGATTCCGGCAGAGGAGATTGTGGCTTGGCATGATGAGATGAGTACCTATCTGGCTGCTCTGGATCCGTTCCACCATATCAGGACAACATCGATTTCGCACCGTGATCTCGAGGGTCTGAACGACCTTGCAAACCTTGATATAAACCAGAAGCATATCTATAATGCAACTCATGTGGTTCCGGAGACTATCGATGCATATTCGGCGAAGCATGGCAAACCATATATCGTAGGTGAAGTAGGATATGAATGGGACTGGTCGAAGAACTTCGATGACTTCGCAGACGGCATGAACATGGACTTCCGCAGAGCATTCTGGTATGGCCTGTTCAACCAGACTTCTGTTACACCTATGACATGGTGGTGGGAGTGGTTCGATGAGAACGGCACCATCCCTTATATGAAGAATGCCCGTCTGATCAGCGACTTGATGCTCAAGTCAGGCAAGGGCCGGTTCGAGAAGTTCCAGACAGTAAAGAACGGCAAGGCTGAGGCTTACGCAGTACGTTGCGGAAAAAGGACTTTCGTATATGTATATAACGGTAACGAGGAAGTTCTCGACAATATCAGCATCGAAATCGGAAAGACAGGCAAGGTGAAGGTCTCGGCTCTTGACACCGAGAATGTGAAACTCGAAAAGCCTGTACGCATGGAATCGGACGGAACTCTCTCATTCGAGGGTTTCGGTCTTGAGAAATGGGAAGAAAAAGTATTTGTAATCAGATAGACAGGATGAATTTCAGGAGTTTCTTTGCCTTCCTCGTGTCGGTCGCTTTCTGTATTTCTGCAGGCGGCCAGACTCCGCATAAGCAGATGTTGTCAACCAACTTCGGTCTCCCTTCGCCTCAGCCGGAAGAGACTCTTCCTAAGAGTTCAGTACCGGTACAGATGCCGGAAAGGGTGGCGAAGGTGGCTGCGCAGACTGTTCTGCGTCCTATGGCGGACAATGTCTGGGAGATCACTTCCGGATGGGAGATGTGCGAGGGAGACAAAGTAATGACTGATGACTGGTATGACGCCACAGTGCCTGGTACGGTGCTAAGGACATTGGTCGATCAGGGAGTATGGCCGGACCCGTATTACGGTCTGAACAATCTTGCCATTCCTGAAGACCTTTGCAGAAAGGACTGGTGGTACAGATGCTCCTTCAGTCTGTCTGAGGATATGCTCTCAAAAGAGACGCTTGAACTTCTCTTTAGCGGCATCAACTACAAGGCAGACATCTGGTTCAATGGAGAGAAGCTTGGAAACATCGCCGGAGCATTTATCCGCGGTAGATTCGATATAACCGATCTTGCAAAGCCGGAAAACACTCTGGCAGTGCATATCTTTCCGCCGGCAAATCCTGGTATTCCTCATGAGCAGTCGCCAAGGTCAGGAGCTGGAAAGAACGGAGGAGCTCTCTGTCTTGACGGCCCTACATTCTTCTGCTCTGAAGGCTGGGACTGGATACCAGGGGTAAGGGACAGGAATATCGGCATATGGCAGGATGTAAGACTCGTAGCTACAGGTGGAGTCTCGATTGATGATACTCAGGTTATTACAGACCTTCCGCTTCCGGATGTGTCATATGCAGACCTGACAGTTCAGACTACATTGAAGAACAGCTCTTCGTCAATAAGATCTGTGATCTTGGAAGGCAAGATAGGAGACGTGATGTTCACGGAAGAGGTAAGTGTGCCGGCTGGGGAGGAAGTCCATGTAAGCATATCTGCTGCGGACGAGCCTCAGTTGAGGATGAAGAATCCTGCGCTATGGATGCCTAACGGATATGGCGAGCCGAACCTGTATGAACTGGAGCTCAGATGCCTTGACGGCTCTGATGTGTCCGATGTGCAGAAGATACGATTCGGTGTAAGGGAACTCTCATACGAACTGACAGTTGACGCCCCGTCGGCAAAGAGTATCAGAATAGAGCATAATCCTATAGCGGACAACCGTCTTGGGGAAATCCTGGATCATAGGATGCTTCGTGATACGCTTGGTGGAATCCACATTCCTTCTCTTGCGGAAGGGATCAGCCCAGATCAGCTGACTGTAATACCTGAAGACGGAATGAGTCCGTACCTTGTGATAAAGGTCAACGGTGTCAGAATCTTCTGCCGTGGCGGCAATTGGGGTATGGACGATATGATGAAGAATGTTTCAAGAGAACATCTGGAGCCGTATATCATCCTTCACAAGGAGGCAAACTTCAATATGATACGCAACTGGACAGGCGCAAGTACGTCAGAGACTCTATATGACCTCTGTGACGAGTACGGCATGCTGGTGTGGAATGATTTCTGGCTTTCTACAGAGGGATTCAACCTCAACCCGCTTGACGAGGACCTGTTCATGCGCAATGCCACAGATGTTGTCCGCAGATTCCGTCACCATCCTTCAATCGTGATGTGGTGCCCTCGTAACGAAGGTTACGCTACAGAGACCTTGGAGAGAAGACTCTCTGCTATGATACAGAAGGAAGACGTGACACGCAGATATCATCCTAACTCGCGCAACTGCAATCTACGTTGGAGCGGTCCTTGGCATTATTACAAGGATGCTTCCGTATATTACAGCTACGATGCTCATGGATTCAACTCGGAGCTTGGCTCGCCGTCAGTGCCGACAGCCTCTTCAATGAGAAAGATGATGCCGGAGGCTGACCTCTGGCCGATTTCCGACACATGGCACTATCATGACCTTCTTGACGGTCTTCATGAATATGTAAGTGCAGTTGACAGACTTTACGGCAAGGCAGAGAGCCTGGATGACTTCTGCAGAAAGGTCCAGTTCATCAACTACGACAGCTACAGAGCTATGTTCGAGTCCTGGAACAGCCGTCTGTGGGGCGACACTTCGGGAGTACTGCTCTGGATGAGCCATCCTGCATGGCCAAGCGTAGAGTGGCAGACATATTCATGGGATTATGAGACATTCGGCTCATACTACGGTTCACGCAAGGCCTGCGAGCCTGTGCATGTACAGATGAATCTGGATGACCACGGCATCGTTGTACTCAATACCACGACATCCGATCTTGTGGGACTCTCGGTCACATTGTCATGCTACGGCCTTGATGGAAAAAGGATTTCCACAAAGACTCTCAAGGGTATTGATGTTCCTGCAAATTCAAGAAAGGACCTTTTCAAGGCGGAACTCGGCGGCATCAAAGGCAATT
Source organism: Bacteroidales bacterium (assembly GCA_015060335.1). Lineage (GTDB taxonomy): Bacteria > Bacteroidota > Bacteroidia > Bacteroidales > UBA932 > Cryptobacteroides. The sequence goes on from SUYR01000001.1 coordinate 141,642, forward strand.
ATATGGTACGTCTGATTCTTTCGGACAGAAAGGGGCAGACCGTGACCATCAACGATTATATGATGCGCGGAGAGGGGACGGAAGACTTTACTTCTTTTGATAATCTCGGCAAGGCGCAGATAAAGGTGCGCAAGGTGTCTTCAAAAGACTCTGTGGAGCGATATGAAATTACAAATACATCAGGAAATATAGCAATGAATCTCAAGTTCAATCTTTGTGATCCTCAGACAGGGGAAATAATCCTTCCGGCTTATTTCAGCGACGGATATTTCCACCTGCTCCCGGGAGAGAAGAGAACGATTCAGATGCACTCGCCTTCGACAGGAGCAATCATGGCGGAAGGCTATAACGTTGATAATATAATATTAAAACTATAAACAATATGAGAAGAATCACAATTCTTTGCATGGCGCTGGCTATGTCGGCGTTCGCATTCAACAACTGTGCTTACCCTGACTGGGAGCCGGAGCCATCTAAAGGAGGATCGGGTGACGGGGATGGTCCAGGTCTGGTTATCCCTACAGTGACTGATTTCTCCGTAGTCGCTTCGATTGCACAGACCAAGTCTGAAGTGTCAGATGAGGGTGCGCTCGTGTGGTCGGAGGGCGATCTTATCAATGTGTTCCACGGAGTTGCCGGAGAAGCGAAACTGGTCTCTGACGGAGTCGTTTTCTATGACGCCAAGTCTGAGGACCAGAATGACTTCAGCGGTAAGCTTGGTGAAGACCTCAAGAAGGGCTATACCTATGACTGGTATATATTCTACCCTTATAATGAGGAATTTTCCATTTTGAACAACACTGCAGCCACAATCATCGGATCAAAGGCTGACAAGGCACAGATTCAGGAAGGATATGGTGACAAAGGTCATGTTTCCGGAAGCTTCATGCCGCTCTATGGTACTGCAACAGGCGTTGAGCAGGGCAAGACTCCTTCTGCTGAACTTCATCATCTGGCATCTGTAGTTGAACTCAATATCGCCAGCTGTATGCCTACCCCTGTTGAAATCACAGAGGTAAAGATTACTGCAGGAGAGGCTATCGTCGGTGAGTTTACATTTGACTTTGTCAAGGGTACATTGACACCGGTTGAGGGCACCTCGAGCAATTCTGCAGTACTGACAGTCAATAATGCCACTTCAATCGAAAACGGACAGTCAGAGAAATTCTATCTGCTTGTGAAGCCGTTTACTGCTTCTGCAAAAGACGGTCTCGCTATCACTGTGAACGGAGCGGAGAAGCAGATTTCTCTTAAGGAAGACCTTGTGTTTGCACCAGGAAAGATCACCTCGATAGATTATACTTACTATGATGTGAACATGATCGAAGACACTCTTCTCGGAAGCTTCAGAATCAAGACATTCTTTGTGTATGGCGGTACCGGACCAGAGTATGGCGGTGGTGGATGGGTTGACCTCTACAATAAGACATGGTGGTTTGACGCAGCGTCAGGACATGGAATTTCAGCAGAACTTGACAATTATCTTGAGTTTACTTTGACAGACCTGCTGGAAGGCGGTAACAAACTTACAGGTAAATGCGTCAATTGGGCAGGTGTGGATGGAAAGAACTGGAGCTGCTATTTCCATAACTCAAACGTCAACGGAGGAGATCCGACTGATGCAACGCAGTTCTATCGTCAGATTCCGATAGGTGAGAGCACATGGGTGCGCGACCTGACAGTTACTCCTAATACCGTGACATTTACAGATGCTTGGGGTAAGGTGACTACTCTTGAAATTTATGACTCGACTCATGAGTTCGTTCCTGGCTATAATGACAGCAATGCTGCTGCCAACACAAGATATTTCCCTGGATGTTATAAGGCAGGTGCAACTGCACCGGAAGACATTGACCTCGCCTTCCATGCGAAACTGACAGGTGGAAAGGATGTATGGCCTGCACGATATAATGAAGTCGATAAGATATTTGACAGGCCTCGAGATTTCTTTGTCAATATAGAAAGAGTAGATGAGGTTCCAGAGAGCGCCAAGACTTATGAAAAGCCTTACGAACCTGCCAGTCCATATCCGGAGTCAATCGCCGGTACATACAAGTACAACTCAGATGTGACTTATGGCGGAAAGGACGGCGGAATTACCGGTAAGGGTCTGACTGTTCAGTATGCTACATGGCAGCCAGCTGCTGAGCATGTCAACAAGATCAAGAACGACAGTTATACATTCACTCCGACCGGTACGGATGCTTACCAGAACGAGATCGGAACCGTTACATTCAATGATGGCGGTGACGGCACATGGGAGTATCAGCTGTATGATAACATGAATGGTAACAAGGAGTATAACGGAATTGACCTTTATGGATTCATCGCCCATGACAATACGACCACATATGTGTATGACAGGGCTGCAAAGACCATTACATTCACTACAAGAGGAAAGGAGTATGTCGTGGATTATCTGATTCCGGGATCGCATTCATACCATGGTCTGACCTCAGCAGAGGCTACAGCAGTTGTGCCGGCAAATGGATTCGGAATGCATTATGACATGGGCTATACCGAGGCACGCGTAGAGGGCTACAGCACGACCTCTAACGGTTTCGCACGTCATTATGTCTGGGCGCGCGATTGGGTCCTCTGTCTTGAGAAACAATAATATCATAATTAATACATAAAAACCATTAAAAATGAAACGATTTTTATCAATCTTAAGCCTTGTTGTTTTTGGCTTTGCATCGATGTCTTGCTACGATGATTCAGAATTGTGGGAGACAGTCGAAGACCTTGACGGCAGAGTTCAGACTCTTGAGGATCTCTGCACAAAACTTAACACTAACCTGACTGCACTTTCCACTTTGGTGCAGTCAATGGAGAAAGGTGACTATGTTGTAAGTGTTTCTCCATTGAAGGAGGGCTCAGTAGAGGTAGGTTACCGTATCGTATTCAAAGAGAACGGTCCGGTTGACATCTATCACGGTCAGGATGGTGCCGATGGAAAAGACGGTCAGGACGGTACTGACGGTAAGGATGGTCAGAATGGTACAGATGGTGAGAACGGTGCTGACGGTAAAACACCGGAATTCGGTCCTAAGAAAGATATGGATGAGCTTTATTACTGGGCAGTTGACGGTGAGTTCGTTCTGGATGCAGAGGGAAAGAAGATACCTCTCGTGACAGTGGGCGCAACCCCTCAGCTGAAGATCGAGGACGAGACCTGGTTTGTTTCTTATGATGATGGCAATGAGTGGGAAGAGCTCGGTGCTGCTGTTTCTGTAGGCATCAAGGAGATCGAGGAAGTGGACGGAGAGCTTGTCATTACAATGGCTGACGGAAGCCAGATCGCAGTTCCTCTCGGAAGCCCTATGAAGGTTGTTCTCGGAGAGTTCGACGCAGCTACACTCCAGTATGGTAACGACCTCGTGATCCCTTATACTATCGAAGGCGTTGAGGGTGAGGCTGTTGTATTCCTTCTGAAGGAAGGAGAAGGCTTTGTGGTTGAGCTCGTTGAGGAGACTGCAACTTCAGGTAAGGTGACTGTAAGCCAGCAGGAAGCAGCAGAAACAGAGAAGAAGCTGAAGGTCGGAATCTTCGCAGTCGGCGAGGACGGAACAACAGTTTCTCAGGCTGTAAGACTTGTTTCAGGTGTATTCTACTCAGTAGAGGGTAATAAGGAGACTTATGATGTTGAGGCAGCCGGCGGAAAGGTTGAGTTCACTGTTGCAACAAATGCAGCATTTGAGGTAAAGACTGGCGCAGAGTGGATCACTTATGCTCAGACCAAGGCTGTAGAGGAGAAAGTTCTCGGCTTCGATGTTGCTGCAAATGAGGGCGAGGCAAGAGAGGCTGCAGTGGAGATCGTTTCTGGCGATATCACTCTCGGCTTCACTGTAGCTCAGGCAGGCGGATATGTTCCTGCTCCAGAGGAATCACTTGTAGGTGCATACAAGATCCAGAAGTTCTGGGTGTATGGTGGTACTGGTCCTGCATACGGCGGAGCAGGTTGGGTTGACCTTCACAACAAGACATGGTGGTTCGACGAGGCAACCGGTCACGGTATCAAGGCTGAGCTTGACAACTACCTTGAGTTTACTCTTACCGAGTTCAATGCTGACGGTACTCAGAGTACAGGTAAGTGTGTGAACTGGGCAGGTGCTAATGGAAAGAACTGGGATACATGGTTCTATAATAACAAGAAGGCTGACGGTGCAGATCGTAATCCGGATGCTCCAAAGGACGGTTCGAACTTCTATCGTCAGATTCCTATCGGTGAGAGTACATGGGTTCGTGATTACACTGTAACTCCTAATACTGTCACATTCACAGATGCTGATGGAAGAACGACAGTTCTTGAGCTGCTTGAGCCTGGCTATGAGTTCACTACTGATAAGTATGGTGACTCAAATGCAGCAGCAAATAAGCGTGTATTCCCAAGAACTGAGGGCGACGACCTTACATTCCATGCTAAACTTACAGGCTGGAAAGAGGTATGGCCGGCAAGGTATAACGAACTTGACAAGATCTTCGACTGTCCACGTGACTTCTTCATTGACGTTGATAAGGTTGACGAGGTTCCGGCAGAGTCCAAGACTTCTGAGGAGAAGTGGGTACCTGAGCTTCCGGAGCCTGAGGAACCAGAAGTGGCATCTACCCTCGCGGGCACATACAAGTTCAGAGACGGCAAGACTGTCGGCGGAAAGGATGGTTCTATCACCGCAAAGGGTCTTATCGAGCAGTATGGCGGATGGGATCCTGTAAAGGCTTCTATCAACTCAATGAAGGATGACAAGTTCACATTCACAGCAACAGGTACAGATGCTAATGGCAATGAGACTGGTACAGTGACATTCGACAAGGGTGCTGACG
>SUYR01000045.1 GCA_015060335.1 Bacteroidales bacterium
TACTACGAAAAGTATCATCGAATGTAAGGAACCGCCGTATGCGGACCCGCATGTACGGTGGTGTGAGAGGTCGGTAAACGAAAGTAGGAGATAAACTCCATTACTTTCGTTTACCTCCTACTCGATAAGCGCTGAAAGATAGCGTTTTAGGTGGCAGGGGAGTGTGCGGGTTTGGATGAGGACGGCTGGCGATTAGTTCTGTGGAGGGTTCTCAGTCGGTTCTTGGCGTTCTGGTTCTCTCTCCGTATCAGTTCATCCTCTCCGTATCAGTTTGTTCTCTCCGTATCAGTCCGTCCTCTCTGTATCAGTTCGTCCTGTCCGTGTCAGTCATTCTCTCCGTATCAGTTTCTGCCACGACGCAAGACTTTGAGGACATTCTCTGACGTCGTGTCAGAAATCGTGGCAATTGGTCCAAATTCTTGTCACGACGCAGGAGTATCAGTCAAAACTCTTGCGTCGTGACAGCTCTATCGGAACAAGCGGAGGTTGCCAAAAACAAAAGCATTTCGCCCAAATATTGACGGTGCTTTTGTCAGGTAAACTTTATTTTTGTGGCAGCAGTTTCTTAGGATTCTATGCGTTTCGGAAATCGCTGGGTGACATTCCTGTCTTTTTGCGGAAAGTGGTAGCGAAATATTCAGGACTTTCGAAATAAAGGGTATATGAAATTTCCTTTATCGAAGCAGATGTTCCTCTGAGCATTTCCTTGGCGCGGTGGATCTTAAGGTTGATGAAGTATTGTGCTGGTGACAGTCCTGTGTACTTCTTGAAGGCGTGACGGAATGTCGTATAACTTATATTCAGGTGCTCTGCAACCTCAGGCATGCTGATGTCGGATTCGACTGATTCCTGAAGAAATGCTTTAGCCTTGTCGATGATTCTTGACATATCACCGCCAGGCTGCATGCTTTTCTGGTTGCTGGTCATGAACATGAGGCCGAGGATATGGTTGACTATACCTGCAAGGTGCTGCTGGAAATAAGGCTCCTGTCTGGTGGCTGTGTGGATGGCTTCATGATAAAGTTCTATGATGGTCTCGTTGTAGCCTACGTGGTAAATCGGATTCTCTGCAGAGAAAAATCCTTCTGTGACGCGGTGGTCGATGTTGGCTCCGCTGAATCCGATCCAGTACTCTTTCCATCCGGTGCGTGTGTTAGGGCTGTAAGTGTGCCATTCTCCGGGGAAGAGAAGGAACATATCTCCACTCTTTATGTCGTGGATACCGCCGTGACGCGTTTTCAGGTGACCTCCGCCGTCCACGATGTACAGAAGCTGGTATTCGGAAAGAATCCGGCCGTTTTCCGGTTTGAACAGGTATTCCTGATTGTGATTCTGCGGTGGATAGGCCTCTCCAATACCGGTTTTCTGATATCCGACTGAGCAGACAGTTAGTCCCCAAAGCTCATCGCGCTCGTTCTGGGCTATGTATTTGATCGGTTCCATGTGGGATGTGCAGTTAGCTGGACGATGCAAGTTAAGTATAAATTATATTAATGCCAAAAAATAGAGAGTTTTGCATATGAGAAAGTTGAATTACCTAGCTGTAGATTTGGGCGCGACAAGTGGAAGGACGGTGTTGGCTGTTTATGACGGCCAAAAAGTGGAGATGAGCGAGCTTACCCGCTTTGATAATCCTATGATCCCTATGGGAGGACATCTTTTCTGGGATATAGCCGGTCTCTATTACGAGGTCCTGAAGGGCCTTAAGAAGGCTGCGGATATGGGAATAGAATTGGATTCCATAGGTATTGATACCTGGGGATGCGATTTTGCTTTCTTCGGCAAAGACGGTCAACTGCTGGGGCTTCCGTATTGTTATCGTGACAGCCATACAGAAGGAGCACAGGAGAAATTCTTTGAAAAGATGTCAGCAGGAAAGGTCTATGACCGCACCGGTATCCAGTTCATGGATTTCAATTCGCTTTTCCAGTTGGATACGCTCAGACGCAACTGCAGTTCGTCTCTTGAGGCTGCCGACAAGATATTGTTCATTCCTGATGCCCTTATGTATATGCTTACAGGCAGGGCTGTGTGTGAATATACCGTGGCATCCACATCTCAGATGCTCAATCCTGTGACAGGGGATCTGGATGAGGATATCCTTGCTGCTCTTGGCATTCCGCGTGAGAAATTCGGAGAATTGGTACAGCCTGGCGAGGTAGTAGGAACATTGACACCTCAGGTTCAGGAATATACAGGACTGCCTGCTGTAAAGGTCGTTGCTGTTGCAGGTCATGATACAGGCTCTGCTGTGGCTGCTGTTCCAGCTGAGGATGAGAAATATGCCTATCTGAGCTGCGGTACATGGTCACTTCTTGGTATCGAGACACCGTCAGCTATCATAACTGAGGACAGTTTCAGGGAGAACTTCACGAATGAAGGCGGCATTGAAGGCACTACACGATTCCTCAAGAATATATGCGGTCTGTGGATATTCGAACAGTGCAGAAAGGAATTCAAGGCTGCTCCGGAAAGTGTGGCCGAGCTGGTCTCATTGTGTGAAACAACAGACTTCCCGAGTCTCATCAATCCGGATGCACCATGCTTTGCACATCCGTCTTCTATGACTGTTGCAGTGAAGGAATATTGTACTGCGACGGACCAGCCGGTTCCTCAGACTCCTGCAGAATATTGCCGTCTGATATTCCGCTCCCTTGCTCTCAGATATCGTCAGGTGGCGGAAATACTAGCTTCCATGTCTCCGTTTGAGATCACTCGTCTGCATGTGATAGGCGGTGGCTCGCAGAACAGGTATCTTATGCAGTATGCGGCGAATGCTCTGAATGTGCCTGTCATCTGCGGACCTGTAGAAGGTACGGCTCTTGGAAATATCCTGCTGCAGATAAAGTCGTCAGGCCTGGTGGATACCCTTCCTCAGATGCGCCGCGTTTCTGCAGCATCTGTCGATGTCAGGACATATATGCCGGAAAATGTTGCCGAATGGGATAAGTCATATGAGGAGTTCCTCAGAATACAGAAAATCTATAACAAATAAAACCACATACCATCATGAAAGAAACACTGATTCATCAGGCGTACGAAATCGCCAAAGAACGTTATGCGGAACTTGGAATCGACACTGAGAAGGTGCTCGACCAACTTCAGAATTTCCATCTCAGCATGCATTGCTGGCAGGCTGATGACGTAAAAGGTTTTGAACTTCAGGCAGGTTCGCTTGACGGAGGCATTGCCGTTACCGGAAATTATCCAGGAGCGGCACGTAATATAGATGAGCTCCGCGCCGATGTCCTCAAGGCCAAGAGCCTCATTCCTGGCAGCCATAGACTCAATCTTCATGAAATCTACGGTGATTTCCAGGGTAAGGTCGTGGATCGTGACGAGGTGACCGTGGAATATTTCCAGAGCTGGATAGAGTGGGCGAAGGAAAACAACACACCGCTCGATTTCAATTCTACCTCTTTTGCACATCCTAAGAGCGGTAACCTCTCTCTTGCCAATCCGAACGAGGAAATCCGCAAGTTCTGGGTAGAGCATACCAGACGTTGTCGTGACATTGCCGATGCGATGGGTAAGGCACAGAACGATCCTTGTATCATGAATGTATGGGTACACGATGGCTGCAAAGACGTTTCGGTAAACCATATGCTTTATCGTGAGACTCTCAAGAAGTCTCTGGATGAAATATTTGCAGAGAAGAAGGATTGGATGAAGGACTGTATCGAGGGTAAGGTGTTCGGTATGGGTCTCGAGAGCTTCACAGTCGGTTCGCACGACTTCTACACTGCATATGCTGCAAAGAACAATATGATGCTTACAATCGATACAGGTCACTATCACCCTACGGAAGTCCCTGGTGACAAGGTATCTGCTGTCCTGCAGTTTGTGCCTGAACTGATGCTTCATGTAAGCCGCCCTGTACGTTGGGATTCAGACCATGTGACCATCATGGATGACAATACTCAGGAACTGTTCTCAGAAATCGTACGTGCCGGTGCCCTTGAACGAGTTCATTATGGTCTTGACTTCTTCGATGGCTCGATCAACCGTATCGGTGCATATGTGATCGGTTCCCGTTCTGCTCAGAAATGCATGCTCAAGGCTCTTCTCGAGCCTCGTGAACTCATCAGTAAGCATGAACTCGCAGGCGATACATTCGAAGTCCTCCAGCTTATCGAAGAGGGTAAGACAATGCCATGGAATGCGGTTTATGATGAGTTCTGCGTACGCAACGGCGTTCCAGTCGGCAACGATGTCATCGCTCTCATCAAGGATTACGAAAAGACAGTGCTTGCAAACCGCAACAAATAGTGCGTCGCACTTTTTGTTCAACTTGCTGATTATTAAGGATTAACAAAAATAGTGGGTGACTTCAGGCATCCCGGATATAAACGTCATCCCCGGCTTGACCGGGGATCTAACCACATAAAGCTATGAACAGAATAGTACTTAACGAAACATCATACTACGGCGCAGGTTGCCGAGTTGCCATTGCAGATGAAATCAAGAAAAGAGGTTTCAGGAAAGTCCTTCTTGTGACAGATAAGCCGCTGATCCAGTTTGGAGTTGCTGCAAAGATCGAAGCTGTCCTAAACGATGCAGGCATTCCTTACGAAATCTATAGCGAAATCAAGCCGAATCCTACAATTAAGAATGTACTTGACGGTCTTGCAGCCTTCAAGGCTTCCGGAGCAGACTGTATGGTGGCTCTCGGTGGCGGATCTTCCATCGATACGGCAAAGGCTATAGGTGTCATCAACAATAACCCGGAATTCGCGGATGTGCGTTCGCTTGAGGGTGTGGCACCGACCAAGAACAAAGCCGTCCCTACGTTCGCTGTCCCTACAACTGCGGGTACGGCAGCGGAGGTGACCATCAACTATGTGATTACCGATGAGGAAAACCGAAAGAAGATGGTATGCGTGGACCCTAACGACATTCCTATCTGTGCGGTCATCGACTGTGAACTTATGATGAGCATGCCTAAGGGACTTACTGCCTCTACCGGTCTGGACGCCTTGACTCATGCTATCGAAAGCTACATCACTCCTGGAGCATGGACAATGAGCGACATGTTTGAATATAAGGCTATCGAGCTCATTCATGAGCATCTGTACAATGCAGTTCAGGACGGAAACGATGTGAAGGCTCGTGAGGGTATGGCTGAGGCTCAGTATATTGCCGGAATGGGATTCTCGAACGTAGGACTTGGCATTGTTCACTCGATGGCTCATCCGCTTGGAGCATTCTATGACACTCCTCATGGTGTGGCAAATGCGCTTCTGCTTCCATATGTCATGGAATATAATGCGGACTCTCCTGCAAGAGAGAAATATCTCGGCATAGCAAAGGCTATGGGTGTGGATACTACAGGCATGAGCGTGGACGAAGGTGTTGCAGCTGCAATCAAGGCTGTGCGCGATCTTTCGATAAGCGTCAACATTCCTCAGCATCTCAGCGAGATCGGTGTCAGGAAGGAAGATCTCCACGATCTTGCAATAGCGGCATTCAACGATGTGTGTACAGGGGGAAACCCTCGTCCGACATCTGTTGAGGATATTGAGAAACTTTATAATATCGCATTCTGATGAATATTCTTATAGGACTTCTTATCATAGCTATTGGTGCATTCTGCCAGTCGAGCAGTTATGTGCCGATCAATAAGATCAGGAAATGGAGCTGGGAAAGCTACTGGCTTGTTCAGGGTGTGTTCGCATGGCTCGTATTTCCTCTTCTGGGTGCCTTTCTGGCAGTGCCGGAGGGACACGGACTGTTTGAACTCTATGCAGCTTCGCCAAAGGCTTCTCTTCTGACTATGTTCTTCGGAGTGCTCTGGGGAGTGGGCGGTCTTACATTCGGCCTTTCCATGCGCTATCTGGGTGTGGCTCTCGGTCAGTCCATAGCTCTTGGAACATGTGCCGGTCTGGGAACCATCATGGGCCCAGTCCTTCTCAATCTGTTCTTCCCGGAGCTTGATGCGCTATCTGCCTTGACTTCTTCCGTAATCATAGGCGTGGTAGTGACTCTGGTGGGTATCGCCATTATCGGAGTTGCAGGAGGAATGAAGTCAGCAAGCCTTTCTGAAGAGGAAAAGAAGGAGGCGGTGAAGGATTTCAATTTTCCTAAGGGACTTGCAATAGCACTGCTCGCAGGATTCATGAGCGGATGCTTCAATGTGGGTCTGGAATTCGGTAAGGACATCAATTTCGGTGAGCTTACAAATCCTATGTTCCGTACGCTTCCTGCTACTCTGCTTGTGACGATCGGCGGATTTTTGACCAACGCCGTATATTGCCTGTATCAGAACAGGAAGAACAATACGTTCGCTGACTATAAGGACGGCGGAGTGTGGGCGAACAATCTCGTCTTCTGTGCTCTTGCAGGTCTGCTGTGGTACAGCCAGTTCTTCGGGCTCTCGCTCGGACGCAGCTTCTTTGAGGCTGGCAGTGCTATGGATACACTCGCATTCTGCATACTGATGGCTCTCAATGTGACCTTCTCGAATGTATGGGGTATCATTCTCAAGGAATGGAAAGGATGCTCGAAGAAGACCATTGCTGTGCTTGTTACAGGAATTGCAGTGCTTATACTAAGTTCGTTTCTTCCGGAATTGCTGAAATAAGGGATCCCCGGTCAAGCCGGGGATGACGTAGCGGTCACGACATTTCCGATAGATTCACGACACCATCGATATTGTCACGATACCTGATAGATTCACGTCACCATCGATATTGTCACGTCACCATCGATATGTTTACGATACCTGATAGATTCACGTCATCATCGATATGTTCACGTCACCATCGATATTGTCACGATACCTGATAGATTCACGGCATCCCCCTATTTTACGTTCCCCCCCCTATTTTACGTTCCCCCCCCTATTTTACGTCCACCATATTTTACGTCACCCCCGACCTGATCGGGGGTCCAACAAAACAGAAAAATGAAACAATCAATACTACACAACCGTCCAGCCCTCCATGATGCAGTATGGCAGG
>SUYR01000046.1 GCA_015060335.1 Bacteroidales bacterium
TACCGACAAACAGTATGAACGTCACTCCAAGTGAAACGCCAAAGATCCTGACTCTTCCAAGAAGCACTCCAAGCGATATGACCAGGGAGTACAGAAGCACGATGTGTGCTATGGAGTCAGGATTGAAAAGCAGATTGTCTAACCATTCCATAACCTGATTTCTGTTAACCTAAATACACTTCTACTGTCGATTGCCTGCAGTAATCCGGCACAAAGGTATGAATTAATTTCATTCGATGTCCGGCAAGTTTATACATCCTTTTCCTCATGCCAGCTTCCATGAATATTATGACGACACATTGCTTCTAATGTGTATATGTTTGTTAATCAGTAGTTAAAGGTTTCATTGTGTGCAGTCTATTTAATAATAAGTATCATAGGAACTGCTTCCTGTTGCCTTGTTTTTTATGTGTAAGGCCTTGTTTTTTGACATAGGTCAAATAAAACGGACTTTTTGAAAAATAGGGTAGTGAAAAGTGAACAACGTATTATCCAACCCCATAACTTTACCTTCGAAAAATAAGAAAAGAAAGAAGAAAAAGACGATTTGAAACCAATGCAATGATGATTGTCCGATGAATTTTCAAATTGTCGAAAGTTTGTGAAACTCCCGATTGGCGGGACAAATGGAAAAAGGTATGAAAAGATTTTTTGAAATTTTCATTGCCGGTATTTTCAAGGCTGAAACAAATGTTTGGTGTCCGACAGGAATGATACCGGTATATTGTTCAGTTAACAAAAGATAAGAAAACTGATCGAGCAGAGGAATCTCTGACATATATATTAGTAGTGTAACGACCCGAAAGGGTAAATTTAAATTGAAGCTTATGAACAAGATCGTAGCAAGTTTTTCGAGCCATCCGAAGAGATATATGCTCATTGTAATGCTACTTGAGCTATCTACACTCATGGCTTTGATGCTGACCCGATAATAACTCAGCTCAGAACAGAAGCTTTCGGTCAGGATGACTGAAAGGATGTTTAATTATAAACTTAAAAGGAAACGCAATAAGGATATATAGAATCATAAAATAAGGACAATCATCAATCGGTATTTTGTTCAATCATCTCCAGGCCTTCTGGCCGGAGGCAGAATATTATGATTATGAAAAAGTTTATTAATATGATGAAGTCCGCAATGCATAATATATACAATAATAACTGTATGTGTCCGACCGGTTCAATACCAGTCATGTATGTGGACAATAGTAAGAGACGTAAATAAGATTCAAATCAGTGTAGTGTTATTAGAGTTCTAACTACTCAACATTTGGTTAGTGATTAGTGGTCAGAGGGTGTCGCGAGGACATCCTCTTTTTCATTATAAAAGGCGTCCGGACTTCGCTGTCCGGGCGCCTTGAAATATATAGTAAGTCTAAGTTAGCCCTGTTCTACTGTATGCCTGAGCGTACTCTGCTGAGGGTCTCCAGTGACATCTGAAGATACGAAGCTATATGTCCGATAGGGGCGCGCTGGATTATTCCAGGGAACAGCTGCATAAGTTTCGTGTAGCGGTCCTTTGCAGACTCGAAGCGGAGGATGTCAGCCTTTACCTGGGACAGCATCAGTGAATCCTCCATGAAACGGCGGTACAGGTATGCAAGGTCTGCATTGGTCTCGGCAAGCTCCTCCATCTTGTCACGGGGCATCTCCCAGATTACGGTCGGTTCAAGCGCTTCCATTGCAAGGTGTGTAGGTGTGCCGTTGAAATAGCTCTCAATGCAGAATACGACCCCTCCTTCACATGAAAGATGTTCAGTCATGTCCTTTTCATATTTTACATAATGCTGTCTTGTAAGCCCCTTCTCTATATATGACAGGCATGTGCAGACCTCTCCTTCAGCGAGGATGACGTCCCCCTTATGAAATTTCCTGCATTGTATGATTTCCGAGAACATCTGTATGTTCTCCAACTTGAGCCTTCTATGAGGACATGTCTCCTCTACAATCTGTCTGGCAATTTCTAGTCGATCGGTCATAGCGGATATAATATAAAAACAAATCAAGTTACTGCAAATATAATGAAAATTGCAGTAACTTGAAATGAGACGAGGTGAGCCTGGATGATTTTCTATCCATCTAAAGAAAGAACAGAATCATCAGCTGGGCAGCAAGTACCCTAAGGAACATCGAGAGTGGGTAGACTGTCGCGTAGCCGACAGCGGAGTTCTCTGAGTTCTTGTCCTGTTCTCCAGCATAGGCAAGTGCAGGAGGGTTTGTGCAGGCTCCTGAAAGTACTCCGGTCAACGTGTTGCAGTCGATCTTGAAAAGGAATCGTCCGAGTAATCCTCCCATAAGGACAGGTATAATCGTGATCAGCGCTCCATAGGCTATCCATATCAGACCACCTCCATGGACTATAGTCTCAATGAATTTTTCACCAGCCTCTGAAATGCTGTAGGTCAGAATAGTTTATCCGGATAAACCTTCTCTCTATGTAGTTCTGCGAATTTCTCGACGACTCCCGGACGGTCTTCGGCGTATGTCACTCCGAACCACCTTGAGTCTGTGTCGAGCACCTTGAAGGTAGCCTCTCCAGACTTTATCAATGCATCCGCGACATCAGGTATCACCTGCTCGGACTTCGGCACATCAATTTTCTCCGACAGGAAGGCGGTGAACTCGCGTGTCGCGAAATCGAAGTAGTCTGGTGTGAAGCCCCACATGTTCATTGATACCGGAGTGTTGTAATCCAGAATATGTACGGTGCCGTTCTCATCCTTATAAGAGATCTCGTGTGCGTCGTTATATGCTATGTCTTTGCATTCTACCACAGATGTAAGAAGACCTTCAGTAGTCTGGCATACTCCACGGTTGACTCCTCCGTTCTCTGTCATAGTGTTGCCGACCCTGAAGCCGACCATGCAGTAGTCACCCTTCCCCTCTCTTGGACGCATCAGTTCCTCTGCAATCACTTCAAAGGAATTGTGGCCGTAGAAATCATCTGAGTTGATCACCGCAAACGGTTCGTTGATAGCCCCTGCTGCCATGATGACCGCATGAGCCGGACCCCAAGGCTTGGTCCTGTCCGCAGGACATACAAATCCTTCAGGTAGTTTGTCTATAGACTGGAAGACGACCTCGACAGGAACGTGACCCTCATACTTTGAAAGCACCTTGTCACGGAAGTCCTGCTCGAAGTCCTTGCGGATGACGAACACCACCTTGCCGAAGCCGGCATGTATGGCATCGTAGATGGAATAGTCCATGATGGTCTCGCCGTTAGGTCCGAGCCCGTCCAGCTGCTTGAGTCCGCCGTAACGGCTGCCCATTCCGGCGGCAAGAACGAATAATGTAGGTTTCATTTCTGTTGCTATTTTATGTTTCTGTCTTTCGTTCTACTCCACTTTTCGTGCTCCGTCGCTTATCACCACAGGATATACCATCGGTTCATGTCCATACTTCTCGCTGAAGCGTTCCCGCGCAGTGTTCACGAATGCCTCCGTGAGTCCCTTCCGGACAAGATTGATGGTGCATCCGCCGAATCCTCCGCCCATGATGCGGGAACCGGTCACGCCGCATTCCTTCGCTATTTCATTGAGGAAGTCCAGTTCTTCGCAGCTGACGGCGTAGTCCTTTGAAAGTCCTTCGTGAGTCTCGTACATCTTCTTTCCCACAGTCTCGAAATCTCCGACATTCAGCGCCTCGCATACGGCGAGAACGCGTTCCTTCTCTTCTATGACGAACTTTGCCCTGAAGTAGTCCTCTGCAGTGATGTCAGGAAGGATATTTCCGAGCATTTCAAGCGTGGCGTCACGGAGTGTCTCCAGACCGAGGCGTTTTGCAACCCTCTCGCAAGACTGCCTGCGCTTGTTGTAAGGGGAGTCGGCCAGTTCGTGCTTCACTCGTGAATCCACAAGTACAAGTTCATAATCCTCTGACTCGAACGGGAAATACTCGAATTCCATAGAACGGCAGTCCAGTCTCATCAGTTTTCCCTTCTGCCCCATCACAGAGGCGAACTGGTCCATTATGCCGCAGTTGACCCCGCAATAGTTATGCTCTGTGGACTGACCTATTCTGGCAAGTTCGAACTTGTCGATTCCGTTGTCGTTGAAGAAGTCGTTCATTGCGAAGGCGAAGCAGGATTCCAGCGCCGCTGACGAACTGAGCCCTGCACCCAGAGGGACATTGCCGGCAAATACGGCGTCAAATCCCTTCACGATGCCTCCTCTCTTGAGAATTTCTCGACAAACTCCGAAGATGTAGCAAGCCCATGACTGCGATGGAGCGTCATCTTCATTCAGGCCGAAATGAGCCTCCTCATTGATGTCTATGGAGAATACGTTTACCTGATCTGTACCGTTCGGCAGGATCTCCGCCATTATGACCTTGTCAATGGCTCCCGGGAATACGAAACCGCCGTTGTAGTCGGTATGTTCACCTATCAGATTGATGCGTCCGGACGACGCGTAAACGGCTCCTGTCTTACCGAAAAACGACAGGAACTTATCGTTAATCTGTTTCTTCAATTCCATAACGATATATTATTGGTTATCAGTTGATAGTGGCGATGCAAGTCAATAACTGCTTTATGCGTCCTGCAGTCAGGTGCGACATACCCTCCGGTCATCATGACAACGTATGTGACAGAGGGTATGACGCACTTGCAGGCAGTATGTATTATGAATGAAAAAATGAACTGACGATATCAGAACATATCGATCAGTTCATCATTCGAGTAGGCGTCTGCACCGTAGCAGGTCTTGAGGTAAGCGAGGCCGTTGAGATAGTCCTCCTCGGTGAATGAATCGGTCGCCTCCTTTGCCACCACGACGTCATATCCGAGGCAGAAGGCGTCGGCTGATGTGTGTCGGACGCACATGTGTGCATGCAGTCCGGTCATCACCACGGTCTTCACGCCCAGTTCCTGAAGCAGGATGTGGAGGTCGGTCTGGAAGAAACCGCTGTAGCGTCTCTTCGGCACTACATAGTCCTTCTCACAGAGATTGAGTTCAGGGATCACTTCGGCTCCCTTGGTGCCGACGATAGCGTGATCTCCCCATATCTTCAGTTCACGGTCGATGCCGGGAAGATGCGCGTCATTACAGAAAATCACCGGTACACCAGCGGCGCGTGCAGCGTCGAGAAGTCTTGCGGTCGCCGGAACGATGGCCTTTGCACGCTCGCATGTAAGCGAACCTGTCACGAAGTCGTTGAGCATGTCAACGACCAGGATTGCTGGTTTTTCAAGTCTTTTCATTTCTTGTGTAATTTAAAAAAGTGAGGCAAATGTATGAAAAAATCATTTTCATTATCAATAGCCGTTACTGTCCGGAAATCGTTTATATACTTTGTATATAACATTTTTTCAAGAAGAAATTTCCTTCTGGCAACCGTTTTGAGATGAGCAAAAACATTGTATTTTTGTGCGCAACGTGAATGATTTTACCAGTCTCTGCTATGAAAAGACTTATAAGTTCCGGCATCGTTCTCATTGCATTGGCGATGCCAGTCGAAGCTCAGATCATCGAGGAAAGACAGCAGGCCGATACATCTTCCGTGGAGGCAAGGGCTGCGGTCGTGGATGCCGACCGAATGAACAAGGGCTTGCCCGAGACCCCTCTCAAATCCCTCAGCGGCCAGGTCGCCGGAGTGAATGTCTCCACTGACGGTTCCGAAAGGATGGCGATGCTCAACAGCGTGCGTGTCCGAGGCACAACCTCCATCACCGGCGGCAACGACCCTCTCGTGATTATTGACGGTATCTCTTCCGACCTTGCGACCCTCTCCACCATCTTCCCGGCTGACATCGCGTCCTTCACTGTCCTGAAGAACGCCTCGCAGACCGCACAGTACGGATCCAGGGGAGCCTCCGGAGTGATCGTCGTGAACACCAAGAGGGGCAACGCCCAGAAGTTCAGCATCTCCTATGACGGCCATTTCGGAGTCGAGTCGATCTACAGGAACATGGACATGCTCGGCCCGGACGAGTACCTCAGGACTGCGCAGTCGATGGGCCTTCCTGTGAAGGACTTCGGATACAGGGCCTACTCTCCGGACATAATCACACGTACCGGCATTGTCCATAACCATCATCTCGCCTTCAGTGGCGGCACCGAGTCGTCGAACTACCGTGCCTCCATCGGCTATGCCGACCGCGACAACGTCATCCGCGGCTATGGCGACGAGAACCTGGTGGCGAAGCTGAACATCTACCAGAAGGCCTTCGACGACCTCTTGACCGTCGATTTCGGAATATTCGGCTCTTCACACAAGATACGCGACCTGTTCGACT
Organism: Bacteroidales bacterium; assembly: GCA_015060335.1. Lineage (GTDB taxonomy): Bacteria > Bacteroidota > Bacteroidia > Bacteroidales > UBA932 > Cryptobacteroides. Next base: position 6,239 of record SUYR01000046.1, read on the forward strand.
ATCAGATGATGTTCTATTCCGCCGCTACCCAGAACCCGACCTGTCCTACGGGTGACGACGCGTATGAGAACTGGGTGAAGAACAACACCGCGTCCTACATCAACCATCCTGAGATCCTCCTTGATGAGAAGAACGACGAGAAGGGACTGAACTTCAACACCCATCTCAATCTGGGCTTCGACTTCACCAGGGACCTCCGTCTTGTGCTCTTCGGAGCATACAGCTACAGTTCGATCGAGAACGCCGAGTTCTGCCCGACCTGGGTGTGGGCTCAGGGACAGGCCTTCCGCAAGGAGACCAAGACCGAGAACCTCCTTGGCAACGCCACTCTCAGTTACAGGCATTCCTGGGGAGCGCACGGCCTCAAGGCGAGCCTGCTCGGCGAATACCAGCGTGGTGCCCTGTCCTGGTTCCAGACCAGGGTGAGCGGCTTCACGAGCAACCACTTCCAGTATGAGAACATTGGCGCCGCGACCTCCAGGCCGTACGGAGAGACACAGAGTTTCTCCGAGGGTTCCGCTCTGGCATCTGTGATGAGCAGCGTGTCATACTCGTACAGTGACCGCTATTCGCTTACCTTCACGACCCGTGCGGACGGCAGCTCGATGGTCGGCGACATGCACACCTGGGGATTCTTCCCGTCGCTCTCCGCATCGTGGAACCTCAAGAACGAAGGCTTCCTGAAGGACAACC
>SUYR01000047.1 GCA_015060335.1 Bacteroidales bacterium
GATCGCTGGATATGAGGTAGTTGAGGCTCCTTATATCGTAGCTTACATGCATAACGTAACAGGCAAGCTCGCTGCAGTTGTCGGCTTCAACAAGGAGTTCGACGCTCAGGTGGCAAAGGGTGTTGCAATGCAGGTTGCTTCAATGAATCCTGTTGCAGTTTCTGCAGAGTCTGTACCTCAGAGCGTTATCGACACTGAGCTCAAGACTGCTACAGAGAAGACAAAAGAGGAGCTCGTTCAGAAGGCAGTAGACGCTGCCCTCAGCAAGGCAGGCATCAACCCTGCACACGTTGACAGCGAGGCTCACATCGAGTCAAATACTGCAAAGGGCTGGATCACTCCAGAGCAGGCAGAGCAGGCTCGCGAGATCATCAAGACCGTTTCTGCAGAGAAGGCAGCAAACCTTCCTGAGCAGATGGTTGCCAACATCGCCAAGGGTCGTCTCCAGAAGTTCTTCAAGGAGCAGACTCTCGAGGAGCAGGGCTACCAGATGGGTGACGGCAAGACTTCAGTGAAGGATGTCATGAAGGCAGCTGATGCTGAGGCTAAGATTGTCACTTTCAAGAGACTCTCACTCGCAGACTAATTTCGGACACAGTCCAATCGATAGAAAGCCGTCGGAGATTTCCGGCGGCTTTTTATGTCTGGCGACCACAATAATAAGATAATTGTCACTATATTTGTGCATGTTCCTAATATTTTATGACTATGTGTAAGAAAATCCTTTTGACTTTGTCAGTCATGCTGGCTACATTTGTGTCTCATGCTCAGAAGCATTACCATGTAATATCTCCCGATGAAACCCTTGTGACCGAGATCACCATTGCAGAAGGCAAACTAACCTATTCGGTCCTTAAGGACGGAAAGCCTATGCTGGCTCCGTCGGAGATATCGATGCAGCTTGCCGACGGAACTGTTTATGATGGCTCTCTGAAATGCCGTAAGGCGACAAGGACTGCAGTAGCCAATATGCTGGCTGCACCTTTCTACAAGAAAGCTCAGGTTCGTGAGAATTACAATCAGCTTACTCTTGTCTTCAAGACTTTTGATCTTGTATTCCGCGCTTATGATGCTGGAGTGGCTTATCGTTTCGTGTCCAAGTCAAAAGTTCCTTTCAAGGTGCTTTCTGAGACTGCTCAGTTCGCTTTTCCGGCAGACTGGAACATGTATGTGCCTTATGTCAGGAGGGTGACTCCAGCCTTGGACGGACAGTTCTTCAATTCATTTGAGAATATCTATGATAAATCCTCTCTGTCATCTTGGGATGAAAAGCGTATTGCATTCCTTCCTTTGATGGTGGAGTCGCCTGATGGCTTCAAGATAAATATTATGGAGTCCGCTCTTATGAATTATCCCGGAATGTACCTATACAACGGCGACGGAGATACGTCTCTCGGGGCCATGTTCGCTCCGTATCCGAAAGATATCAAGCAGGGCGGTCACAATAATCTTCAGGGACTCATAAGCTCCCGTGAGGACTATATTGCCGCGTACGATGGGGCTGTGGCTTTCCCTTGGAGGATAGTCAGTGTGAGTGCAAGCGACAAGGAAATGCTTGACAATGATCTGGTGTGGCTTCTTGGAGAACCGGCTGACCCTCAGACTGACTGGTCTTGGATAAAGCCTGGAAAAGTTGCTTGGGAGTGGTGGAATGACTGGCATGTTACCGGAGTTGACTTCAAGGCCGGAGTCAATAATGAAACATATAAATACTATATTGATTTTGCATCGAAATACGGCATTGAGTATGTGATTCTTGATGAAGGCTGGGCTGTGAATGGAAAATCAGACCTTTTTGATGTCGTGCCGGAAATTGATATCAAGGAGCTTTGCGACTATGCTGCTCAGAAGAATGTAGGAATCGTGCTTTGGGCTGGCTATTGGGCGTTTGATAAGGATATGGAGAAGATATGTTCGCACTATGCCCGGATGGGCGTGAAGGGCTGGAAGATTGACTTCATGGACCGTGACGACCAGATGATGGTGGATTTCTATACTCGTGCTGCCCGTACTGCAGCGAAATATCATCAGTTTGTGGACTTCCATGGTGCGTATAAGCCTTGCGGTCTGAACAGAACCTTCCCGAATGTACTTAACTATGAGGGAGTTCATGGACTTGAGCAGATGAAATGGTCAAAGGTGGGAACCGATCAGCTGACATATGATGTTACATTCCCATATATACGCATGGCTGCAGGTCCTGTAGATTATACTCAAGGTGCGATGAGGAATTACAACTACAAATGGTATAAGCCATGTAACGTGGATCCCGTAAGCCAGGGAACACGCTGCCACCAGTTGGGTATGTATGTCATTTTCGAGTCTCCTTTCAATATGCTTTGTGACTCTCCGCAGCACTACGAACAGGAGAAGGAGTGCACAGAGTTCATCGCTAAGATTCCGACAGTGTGGGACGAGACTGTCTCACTGGACGGCAAGGTCGGTGAATACATCGTCATAGCGCGTCGCCATGGAGATAAATGGTACGTCGGTGGTCTTACCGGTCAGGATGCCCGTTCGGTTACTGTCGATCTCGGGTTCTTGGGTGAAGGCGCCTGGAAGGTGGAACTTTTCAAGGACGGCATCAATGCAATCCGTCATGCTGAGGATTATACCAGAGTCGAGGGGCCGGCAGGAAAGACTCTGACGGTTGAAGTGGCTCCGGGAGGAGGCTTTGCTGCGATATTTACAAAATAGCTTATTTATGAAACGTATGGATGCCGCCCTCGGCAAGGCAGGCATCCCCTCCCTGAAAAGGACCGTATCCATACCTGCTACACGAAAAGTGACTAAACTGTGTCATAATACACTTTTTAGTCACTTTTTTGTGGCTTAAATCAGATGTCACGACAGGGATGTAGTGATTAGCGCGGGATAAGTGTATATATAATACCGTAAAGCCAGAGCGGGACCAATGGTTCTGATGAATGGCTTTCCGGTGGACTGGTAGACGAAACTGCGTAAGACGTCGTAGGGCGGATTCGCAATATCAATAAGATATGAGGAAATATATTTTGCCGGTCATTGGGAGACTTTTGCAGGAATCGACTGGAATTTCCATGAGCGGCTTAAGCTTTCAGTCAATTTTGTCAACGTACTTTTCCAGAACGGTTCGAAAGGAAGTATAGATGTGGCAGATACAATTACTGATGCATCCCTGCTACAGAATTATGTCATGTCAGGGTCTTATATCAGACCATTCACGGTTGACTTCATGCTGATATATAGATTTTAGCGGCCAGTCCGGCTAAATCTTGAAAAACCTCCGGTCATGTAGATATCTTCTGAGACCGCGTTCCTACTACATTATCGGAAACCACACGAACACGGCGCAGTCCCATATCGCATGAGATATGAGGATTGCGCCGAATTTTTCAGGGTAGAAGCGGTAGGCAAGTCCCCATACGAATCCGGCGACAGCAGCTGCCATTATAAGCATGAAGTTGAATTTCGGCAGGTGTACGAGGCTGTAGATGAGAGTCGTGACTATGAAACCGATATTCGGATTCCATTTTTCCGAAAGGCTCTTCTGTATATATCCTCTCCAGAATATTTCCTCTGCAGGGCCTATGATCAGCAGGAGCAGGATGGTCAGTATCCAAGGATTCTCTCCAGCCTTCATCCCATAGATGGAGTCTACCTGCGGTCTGGCGAAGTCGAACAGGAGCGATGAGAAGAAGTCTCCGAGCCAGAATACTCCCCACATTACCGCAGCTAGAGCTACTCCCAACCCGATATTGGTCAGATCAAACTTCACATCTTTCCACCAGCCGGGACGTGCCCAGGTCGTATATGAAGTGAGGATGATGCCGGAAAATGTCATCATTATCCAGAAATTGACGTGCGGTGCCGTCCATGGGGAGAACATCACGAACCACAGGATGGCGGCAATGATGATTCCGATTGTCAGAATGTGCTTTTTCATTTTATGCCAATAGGTGTGCTGCAGCGAATGAGGCAGAAAGCAGCACCGAGAACATCATCTGCAGATTGGCTGTCCTGACATCGAGGTCATTGATGAGGGCCGGACCCTGTCCCACACTCTTGAGCATTGTACTTGCACATCCGAGAGCTACCGCGATAGTAAGGAATACGATGACGGTATGCATAGGGAAGATTCCCAGTACAGAGAGTACGCCCACCCATATATAAGGGAAGACCATTTCGAAAGCATACAGACGTGCAGCCCATTTGCTGCCGAGCCCCATAGCCATGGTCCTGATGCCGGCGCGTTTGTCGGTCACCACGTCGCGTGTGTTGTTGCAGTGCAGGATGCCGTCTGTGATAAGTCCTACAGGGAGGGCGATGAGAAGTATGCTCCAGTCAATGGCTCCTGTCACGGCGTATGATGTACCCAGTGTCGGAAGAAACGCGAAGTTGATGAGGATGTCAAGGTCTCCTAAGGCGTTGTATTTCATAAGTGGATAGAGGACCGTGCATGCGGCACCTGCGATTCCTATCCAGAGCAGCGGAAGTCCTGTTACGGCGACGAGTCCGAGTCCGCATGCTACAGCCACAACGAGAAGTCCTGCGGCCAGCCACATGATCTCCTTGGGAGTGAACATGCCGGTTGTGAGCGTCTTGGCTCCGTATGTATCTTCTGCATCGACTTTTTTGCGGAAGTCAAACCAGTCGCTCCATACATTGCCCGCATAATGGAACAGAATCATGCCCACAAGGGCCCATAGTCCATATAACCAGTTGATTTCAGCGCCTTTCCAGAAGAGGTAGGCAAGAGTGACAATGATCGGCATTGCCGATGCAGGAGTTGACCACGGTCTCACCGCTATCATCCATTCTTTAAATGTATGTTTCATTTTGCAAAAATAATCATAAATTTGTGATATCTAAATTCATGAGCCATGAAGTGTATTCCAGTTTCCCTCATTCTGTTGTTCTGCTCTCTGTTTTCTTCGGTAGTTTGACACTTTCTTAAAATTTCAATATTTGCAAATAATTGATTGACTTTCTGTTGAAAGTCTTTTTTTTGTCAAATTTAATTCCTATATTTGTAGTATATATTGGTAGATATAACAAATATGCGCTTGTCAATACGAAAGAGTGGTCGATTCACCTATCTCTATGCAATAAAGGGGTATCGGACAGAAGATGGTAAAAGTACGACGAAGGTCGTGGAAAAATTTGGCACTGTTGAAGAGTTGCGTGAAAAGCTTAATGGCGAAGACCCCATTGAGTGGGCCAAGCAGCGCGTACAGGAGATGACGGAACAAGAAAAGGAGTTGAATGAAGATATAGTGTGGAGGCTGAATACCAAGCTGCTTATCCCCAAAAACGAGCAGCGCAGTTATAATGGCGGTTATCTATTCCTTCAGAAAATCTATCACGAGCTGGGCTTGGACTATATCTGCAAGAAAATCGAGAAGAAGCACAGGAATAAGTATGACTTGAGTGAAATCCTGTCAATGCTATTATATACACGTGTTCTATATCCGGGCTCAAAGTTATCTTCTCTTGAGGATGCCAAAAGACTTATAGAACAGCCTTCCGCTGATATACATCAGGTCTATAGAGCCCTCAGTTTGCTTGCAACAGAGTTCAACGAGATACAGGCGGATGTCTATAAACGTAGTTTGAAGTTAGGCAAAAGGGACACCCGTGTCGTATACTACGACCTGACCAACTACTTCTTTGAATGGGAAGAGGAGGCCGGCCTGGTTCAGTACGGCCACAGCAAGGAAGGTCGTCCACTACCGATTGTTCAGATGGGTCTGTTCATGGATAAAGACGGCTTCCCGTTGGCAATGTGCATAGAGCCGGGCAATACTGCTGAGACCACCACACTCAAACCGATGGAAGAACTTCTGAAGGAGAAGTTCGGACTCTCTAAACTCGTTGTATGCACGGACGGAGGCCTGTCGTCATATGAGAACAGGAAACGCGACAGTGCAGGAGGCAGGGCCTTCATCACAGTCCAGTCGCTGAAGAAGCTCAGGAGTCCGCTTCAGGAATGGGCTCTTGATACTAAAGGCTGGCACATAAGCGGTTCAGACTCCGAATACGACATCAGTCAGCTGGATCCTGATGAATACAACAGCGTGACGTTCTACAAAGAGAGGTGGGAGCCTACCAGGATGTCAACAGGCGAGGTTCTCGAGCAGCGCATCATCGTCACTTTCTCGTTTAAGTATAGAGAATACCTGTCATATGTACGCAATCGTCAGATATCAAGAGCACAGGCTCTGCTCGACTCAGGCCGTGGCAACACCTCAAAGCGCAAGAGTCCGAATGATGCCAAGCGATATATCAAGTCCGAGTACTGTACAGCTGATGGAGAACTGGCACAGATAGAGAACTTCTCCCTCAATCAGGACATGATAGATCAAGAATCTCGCTTTGACGGTTTCTATGGCATATGCACAGACCTTGAAGGCCCGGCTCCGGAAATAATCAAGATCAACGGCGGCAGATGGATCATCGAGAACGGCTTCCGAACTATGAAGACAGACCTCAGGGCAAGACCAGTATACCTGAAGAGAGACGACAGGATCAAGGCACACTTCCTGACCTGCTTTCTGTCGCTGCTGCTTTACAAGTATCTTGAAAAGAAGGTCAACCGTGGCGGTCAGCACTTCACCACAACGGAAATCATAGACACCCTCAAAGATATGAACTTCCTGAGTGTCAACGGAGAAGGATATATCCCTACATATACGAGGACCGATCTTACAAACCATCTGCATGGTTCTGCCGGCTTCAGGACAGACTACCAGATAGTCACAAAGAAGCAGATGAGAAGCATAATATCGTTGACAAAAAAACGTGAAAAGGATAATGAAGACTAATAGTTGTGATGGGGTGGACTTCGGGCGGCGTAGTCGCCCGTGACTTCGTGAACGGGAGGGACCCAGCTCTGCTGGGAGGGATAGTGCCGTAGGCACGTACCGGACCGAA
>SUYR01000002.1 GCA_015060335.1 Bacteroidales bacterium
CCGCCGGCTTCCTTCGGATTCCACCTCACGACAGACACCCTTGCCTTTGGCTATATGCTTCCCGTCATTAGGGCGCATTAGGGACTTTCACCCGTTAGAACATGCCCATGCTGGGCGTACTACAAAAATGAGTGGCTGAGAACTCTCAGTCACTCATTTATTTTTTCTTAATGCGAACAATTCAAATATTTCCGTTGAAGTCCACGTTAAAGTTCTCGAACGGGTGGAAAAGGGAATCTATAATCACAGCTGCCTCAAGACGTGTTACAATACGTTCCGGGGCATAAGTGTCCAATCCGAGTTCTGACCACCATGATTCTATGTCAGAGGGGACGGATACGCCCATGCGATTCAATGTCTCTACAAGATGCTTTACCTTTACCGGACCCGGTTTCAGGCCCAGAGAGCCCGGATAGAAGTCCTCGGCAAATATTTCCTCTGCCAGAAGCGGATCATCTGCTCGGAACCAAGTCTGGTTTGCCCAGCCGACATTGCGACCTTCGCCTCGAAGAATACCAGTAGCTCCGATACGCTGGAGTGCCTTGAAATGGCGATGCTCCTTAGGCAGGTCCAGATATGGCATTATATAACAGCCTGATGAAAGCAGAACACTCTGGACAGATCTCACTCTAACCTGACGTACATCCCTGTGCTGTTTGACAGCCAATGCAGCAGTCGCTCCAGCAGCCTGTCCGATCTGCATTACCACAGGCTGCAGACGTGTAGCACCATTGATAAGATTTGATACAGATACTGATTTCTCTGCAACTATAAGATTTTCAACATCCTTCTGGCACGGAATCATCACTCCCATCGGTACATTGAATGAAGGAATCGGATAGAAATGCAGGTCAGGAAGGTTTTTCCAGTCAGGATGTCTGAAATGGTGATGATCGACAGCATAGTCACCCACTGCAATACCGGTCCTATAATATGGATATTTGTAATCGTATGGCTTAGCAGCTGCATCAATTGTAAAGAACGATTCTCCAGCTATGCGTCTTGATTCCCTATGATATGGAATCAGAGCAAGTCTGTCTTCAGTAGGAAAGACATCATCTGCAAGTCCAAGATGTTTCATGCCAAGCTCTGTCTGGATGAAATAGACAAAGCAAAGAGTGAAATTCTTGGCCTTGCTGTATGACTCCTCCCTTTCTTCCGCAGTCATCTCGATGGAATTGACATAATAATCATTGCCGTAGATAGGCCAGTTTATCATATAACGTCCTCCCGGAGTCCTTCCGTAAGTTATCATCATCTCCGGACTCCATATGGTCTGACCTGTCTCGGACACAGTATTTCTCGGATTGATTGCAGAATTTGCAAAAAGATCGGGATTATAGTCTTGAGGCTTTTCTATCGTCATATCTGCATCAGGACCGTAGTCTTTGAGCATGGCAACAAAAGTAAGGTCCTGTATCACATCATTGGCACAATCTGGAGCTATAGACTCCCCTGTTTCCGATGCAGCTTCCATACCGATCTTATAGTCCACGCCACATGACTTTGCCACGTCGCCCAGTTCCGTGCCGTCAATAAGCACATCCGCCTTCACCAGATATTTCTTTCCGTCAGCCTGCCTGAGTTCCACAAGCCATCCTTCCTCATCTTTATTGACTCCCAGCATAACCGTCTCTCTCCTGACCTGCAGGAGTTCACCACATCCGGCAGCCATGTTTGACAATATTTCCTGACCGACATTCGGCTCGAAGTTGATATTGCTTACCCATCCTGTCTTCAGGGCGTCCCATCCGCCATATCTTACTGCAAGAGAATCGGTAAACTCACCGAAAAGGCCGCTTCTAAGATTGTAGTTGCCATCTATGCAGCTTACTCCGGCAGAAGTAAGCATTCCTCCTACCCATACTGTCTGCTCGACAACCATCGTATTGACTCCCATTCTGGCCGACTGTATTCCGGCAGCTATACCGCTGGCTCCACCGCCCACGACAAGCACATCGACTTCCTGTATTTCAGTGCAGGAATCAAGACAGAGAAGACAGCAGAACAGGAATGATAGAAAATTAGTATGTAATTTCATTGTTATGTTACTTTAGTCCTACAAAATTAAAATATTTTATTAATATTGACTATCTTTGGGAAAAATATAAACTATACAATCAATATGCGTAAATCATTGAGTATTCTGCTGGCAATATTCTGCCTTGCAACGACTGTGGAAATGTCCGCAAAAAAGCCACAGGTAAAAATCGAGACTCCTGCTTCAGACAGCCGTATCGAGTACATAGGAAGAACACTTGTAAATGGTACGGAAGTCTCATATGAATGGAGCGGCGTGTTCTTCAGAGTAAAGTTCAACGGTCCTTACCTTGCCATGAAGTGCTCGGACAGCAAGAACAGCTGGTTCAACCTGTGGATCGATAAGGAAATGTCACCTGAGGCTGACAGAAAATTCCTGATTGCAGCCAAGGACACTCTCGTTGTTCTCGCAGAAGGACTTGGTAAAGGAGAGCATGAGGTGATTCTTCAGAAGAGGACAGAAGGAGAACAAGGACGTCTGACGATATACTCATTCCTAAGCGAAGGCGAAATCCTTCAGGCAAGCGGAAGAAAGGAAAGACATATCGAGTTCATCGGTGATTCATACACATGTGGATATGGTACAGAGAGCCATGACAAGAACGACCCGTTCCTTCCGGAAACAGAAAACTGCAATCTTACCTATGCAGCAATAGCATCACGCTACTTTGATGCAGACTTCAACCTTGTAAGCCATTCTGGTCAGGGTATTGCCAGGAACTATGACAATGCAGGTGCAGGATATCATATGCCACATCGATACAACCAGACATTCAACACCTCAAAAGAGCCGATTTGGGATCCGTCAGCTGCACCATACAAGCCAGATATGGTGGTAATTTATCTTGGAACCAATGATTTCTCATGCGGAGAACAGCCAGCAGAAATCAACTTCAGAAACAACTACATTTCACTGCTCAATAAAATCAAAGACAACTACGGAGAAGACATCCCTATTCTATGCATGGCATCTCCGGCAGACCCGTACCTGTACGATTACGTTCGTAATGCAGTAGTAGTCAGTGGATTGAAAAAAGTAGCATATATGGCAGTGTCGAACTCCGCACACAACTACGAAGATGATCTGGGAGCAAGCTGGCATCCTAACTATCAGGGACATATCAAGGTAGCAAGCTGCATGATTCCATATATTTCTACGCTTACAGGCTGGAAGATGGAAGAAAAGTCGTATAAATAACAGGGCTCTCGACTTCGCTCGAGATGCCAGAGAAATCTACACCATATGTACAAAAAGACACTGATACTTTCCTTTCTGACTTTAATGGCTGGATTGAGCCTACAGGCAAAGGACATAAAGGGTAGCGTGAAGGACACAGAAGGCAAGCCTGTTGCCGGAGTCGTTGTATCGGACGGACTCAACACAGTACAGACCGACTCGAAGGGACGTTTCAAAATGGATGCTGACAAAGACAGCAGATTCGTATTCATCAGTACCCCATCAGGCTATATCTCATCCACTCTTGGAGGAAACACATTGTTCTACAGAGAGATTCGTGAGGATATCAAGAGATATGACTTCATACTGGAAAAGAATGCCAAGGATGATAGCAACCATAATGTAATTGTCATAGCTGACCCGCAGATCAGTGAAAGAAATGAGCTGCCGGACCTCGCCAGACAGGCAGACGACATGGCAGAATTCGTAAAGGGAATGGATGGAGACTATACCTTCGGAATATGTCTGGGCGACATCGTCGGCTGGGACCACAGCATCTATCCCGAATATAATGAAATAATGTCCAAGCCAGGCATTGACTTCAGATATGTCATCGGAAACCATGACATGACCAACTGGGGACGTTCATACGAGACATCCATGAAGAACTATGGAGACATGTACGGACCTGCATGGTATTCATTCAATGTAGGAAAAGTGCACTACATCGTGCTTAATGACAACTTCTATGTAGGACGTGACTATTTCTACATCGGATACATTGATGAAAGACAGCTCAGGTGGCTGGAAAGGGACCTTTCATATGTAGAGCCGGGTACACGTGTAGTTGTATCACTGCATATCCAGACCACAAACGACAAGTCCGACCGCGACGCATTCCAATATGGAATCATAGGCGACAATCTCTGCAACAAGCCTGCATTCTACTCAATGCTCGAGCCGTACAAGACCACAATACTGTCAGGGCATAGTCATACAGCTGACTTCGAACAGATCAGTGACAACATCATTGAAATCAACGTTGCCGGTTTCTGTGGAGCATGGTGGTGTGGAGAAGTCTGCATCGACGGAGCGCCCGCAGGATTCAAAGTATTCGATTTCGACGGTAACGACATGAAATGGATATACAAAGGTTGCGGGCATCCTCTGGATTACCAGCTGAAGGTATATAAGGACCTGCCAGAATATCCAGGACAGATCATCGCCAACATATGGGACTACGATCCGGCATGGAAGGTAGAGTATTATGAAGATGGTGTCAAGATCTGTGATATGGAGCGTTTCAAGGCTCAGGACCCTCTTGCAAAAGAGCTTTACAAGGACCCTGCAAGTCTGAAAAGAACGTGGGTATATGCGGCTCCTACTGAAAATATGTTCAAGGCATCAATATCTGACGGAGCGAAGGAACTTGAAGTCAAGGTGACTGACAGGTTTGGTAGAGTATATAATAAAACATTTGAGATAAAATGACAAATTCATCCAGCAAGCGAATAATTACAATTGATATTCTGCGAGGCATCACGATTTTCGCCATGATTCTATGCGCGAACATCGGATTTGATTCAAATCTTCCTGCATGGATGTTTCATGCACAGACACCACCGCCCACATATGCATTCAATCCGGACGTACCCGGAATAACCTGGGTGGATCTTGTATTCCCGTTCTTCCTTTTCACTATGGGTGCGGCATTCCCGCTTGCAATGCGTAAGAAACTGGAAAGAGGTGTCAGCAGATGGGAAGTAAGCGGAAGTCTTTTCAAGAGATGGCTTACCCTTACTATATTTGCAATCGTACTTGGGAATGCTTACCAGATAGGAGCGAGTACACGTCCGGAAATCATTAAAGGACTGTTCAGTATTGTATTATGGGGAGTTATGTTCATGTCGCTCGTACGACTGCCTGATGAAAGAAAAAGCAGACTTGTAAACAATACTGGACTGTTGATGCTTATTACTATGGCAGTAATCGGTGTTGATTATATGGGACTTTCGCTCAGCCGATGGAAGAGTGATATAATAATCATGATTCTCGCCAACATAGCAATATTCGGCGGTCTCATATGGATGTTTACAAAAGACAATATGAGACTCCGGTGGCTCATACTTTTCTTTATTGCAGCCCTGAAGGCACTAAGTTCATATGCTCCTCAAGCACTCGAATGGGTACCGTCATTCTCATGCATCGGCTGGTTCTTCAACTGGGAATTTCTTCAGTATCTCCTGATTGCAATGGCCGGATCCATCGTGGGAGACAAGCTTCTGGAACACTCCAGGAATCCACAGGGAGCAGATATTGACCGTCTGCACATAATTGCAGCCTGCATTGCACTGGCAGCCATGATCCTGCAGCTATGGGGACTGTTCACAAGAAATGTTCTTGCTGACTTCATAATATCAGCAGCAATGGGAATTATCTTCGTTGCGTTGACATATAAGAGACGCAATATTGTGACATGGCTTGGATATTTCGGCTTTGCATTCATGCTTGCAGGTATCATATTCGACCCTATCGATGGAGGAATAACAAAAGACCACTGCAACCTGTCCTACATGCTTACCACAACAGGAATGACAGCACTGACGGGCGCATTCGTACTTGTACTTGAGCTCAAATGGCATATAAAGGGACGCGGTCTTAGCGGATGCGGACAGAATCCTATGCTGGCATATACAGTGACCAACTTCCTGACGGGCCCTGTTCTGGCAATGTGCGGAATCGGTGCATGGTTGAACACAATGTGTACAGGCTCACCGTTCTGGGGTATGGTCCGAGGGCTGGTCTATACCCTGCTGATGGTAGCTGTGACCTGTTTCTTTACTAAGAAGAAACTTTTCTGGAGAAGCTGATTCACTCGCAATACTCAAAAACAAATGGAAGAGTTATCGTCTCTTCCATTTGTTTTTTATACCAAAATGTTCACAATATCTGTCATATAAATGTCCGGCCTGAGAATACTCGGAATTAGGAGACATGAAATGAGAGAACTCAAAAGTAATCGCGCCATCCATACCTGCTCTTCTTGCCATATCCATCTTGAGCAGTAGTTTTTCCCACTTTATCGGAAGAAAACGTATAGGCATATCCCTATCAAAAGATTCAAAATTTGTCCAGCACTGCATCCCATACCTTTCGGCAAGTTTCTTATTTACAACAAGATAATCATACAACTCATGGTAATCTACCTGACCATCCTGAAAGGCCAGGATATCAACCACCCCCTGCAGGTTGCTCAATATTTCATTCCATTCAAATTCATGTTCTGAAACTGTGGTAGCCTTGTCACCCCACATAACCTGATCAGTCTTGACACCATGAATATAGGGAGAGACCATAGTCGGAAGATTGCCTGAGACTTCCTTTGCATGCTTTCCGACTTCCGCATATATCTTAGTCATATTCTTGGTCCTGCGGCTGACTTCCTGAGACAGATACCAGCCCCGGAATGACTTGTGATGACCATATTTTGCCCAGACTTCATCTATCAGCTTTATATTGAGGTCTATTTCCTTCAGATAATCACCCTCATGCCAATATTTTCCAGAATCGTACATTCCGAAATAAAAAGCCATATCGTGTTTATCGGCAAGGCATAGAAACATTTCGACCAGATCTACTGGAGGATAATATACATCCTCAGTTGCAAGTATTGATTCAAACGGAGCAGCAATCCACTTTCCAAGGCCGGCACGAATCAGGACAACGGTGTTGATACCCATATCCTTCATAGCACGAAAATCCTTATCCCACTCATCTACTCCCCAGTTCTGATGTGGAATATCCCAGCTGATTTCATCGAGAAAAGTAGCATTGATAGGCATTCCTTGCAGACATTCCGGAGTCTCAAACTGTTTATTTGTAAAGCAGGATTGATGACCACAAGATAGCAACACAACTGATGTAATGAGTATTGAAACTATTCTGTTCATAGCATCACTTTGATTTAATTTGTGAAATACCTTCCTTGACTGCATCCCATTTACGAGGTTCAAGTTTAAGATGACATAAATCGAACAGAAAATATCCGTCACATTCATTCGCGCATGCTGCAACTGACTTCTTTACTGCATCGAGTTCCTGACTTACAGTGGCTTTTCCGTCCCAGTTCCAGTTTCCCACATCTGGTCCTCCGATAAGGAGCCCTGGTGCTCCCTTAGTCTTCTCCTTTGCTAATCTACAGAATCCCTGCATAGACCATTCGTATGTTCCATAAATGGCATTGTAAGAACTGTAAGCACCTATTATCTGCACATCCAGCAAGTCTGAAAAGCCGAAACTTTCATATTTGGTTGTAGCCCAGGCCGGAAAATATCTGCTTGCCGCGTATCCAGGGCTTGCCCAGTTCGGTCCGTAAGTATAGTACTGCTCATACCATCCTCCGACATAAGCTCCGAAATCAATCTTCGGATTGACTGACTTAACAGTCTCACGCGCATCTTCCATAAAGTCATGAATGACCTTCGCACGGAATTCAATCCACTGCATGAAGTACTGCGGCTTCGGACTTGGCACAAAGTCACCGTTCTCATGTCCTACAGGAAGTACATCCTCAGGCCATTTTGTCATCTTCTTGCCCACATAATCCTCAAATTCAGAACGGGTATAATCAGAGAAATCACTCTTGAAATCATAGAAACGGCCTCTGTCGAGAATTATTCCGTCAAGATCCTCATACGCGGCAAGATCCTTCAGAAGTCCTAAGATATACTCCTGGACCTTCGGATGTACCGGATTGAAGAATTTTTCATCCGCCCATTCATCCATTATGGATTTCAGTCCGCTTTCAGTATTAAGAACCGTAGCATACTTATTCATTTCAGCATCACGGAACAGAACACCGTTCTTTCCAAGTCCGGACTCATGTCCTCCACAGAATGTATTGAATCCGGCATAAACTCTTAGACCGACCTTATGAGCCTCATCTATAAATGCCTGAAGATAATCCCAGTCCGAAGTTCTCTGAACCTTGACATAACTGCCATTCACCCATGCACCCATGAAATCCACCTGAGGGCATTTATCTGTCTTGAAAAGCACATCTCCACCGGCTCCAGCTGGACGGACATCCACCACGATATCAGTAAAACCACAATCCGAGATCTTTGCCATATCTCGCGCAATGTTCTCTCTGCTGTCACCGTAATCCCTGAAATTGGCGTTTCCTTCGATCCAGATGAAACAACGCTTGCCCTGAGGGCCTTCTTGAGGATTGTCCGTAATTTCTCCACCTCCAAAGGTGCCCTCAAAATCAATATCCTTCTCCTTTTCGCAAGAGCAGAAAGCCAGCAATACCAAAGCTAAGGCTGAAAAATTCAATATTCTTCCAAACATATATATTGTTGAAGTTGAAAAAACTGTCATGCTGAACAAGCAAAGACAGTAGTAAGCATTTACGTAAAAAAGGATGCAGCCGCAATCAGCTAACATCCTTCTTAAATTATATCAGGTTAAAGTGTTTCAAGAATCTGCCAGATCTGATAAAGACCTCTTGGGACATGGAAACAGCCTTTCCACTTACCACCCTTAAGAGTCAGAAGAACCTCACCACGACGGTTAAGATAGCCGTACCACTCCGGATACTCGTGATCCTTGAAATGTGTCCACATATAATCGTGAAGTTTCTTGAACCACTCGAGGCACTGCTCGTTACCAGTAAGCTGATAACCCTTGATCATACAGATAGCAGACTCAAGGTGTACCCACCAAAGCTTCTGATCCCACTCGAGCTTCTGCATAGGAGCCTTCTTGATATCCTGGAAATAGAAGATTCCGCCATACTCCTTATCCCATCCGAAATCGATCACGCTGAGAGCGATCTCGACGCACTTGTCGATGAGTGCCTTGTCATTTCTACGGATTCCGAGGTTCATCATGAACCAGAGCGCCTCAAGGTCGTGACCAGGATTGATCTCTCTTCCTTCGAAGCAGTCAATCGGAGTTCCGTCTGGAGATACATTCTCAAGCATCACACCGTATTCAGGATGATAGAACACATTAAGGATTTCGCTGAGACACTCGTCGATGGTCTGGTCCAGCATGCTCTTATCCTCAAGGATATGCTCAACCTCAAGAGCCATGTTGCAGATGATCATAGGAAGAGCGAATCCCTTCATAGGACGAGTACCAGGATATGATTTCTCCCAACGGCCCTTAGGATCGTTACGACGGTCGAGAATTCTCTGGAAAGTCTTGAGAGCTATCTCCTTATACTCCTCGCTACCGGTTGCCTCTGCAAGTTGAGCGAAAGCCATGCAGGCAAATGTATTGGAGAAGATATTATATGGCTGAATTATAGGCTTACCCTCTCGTGTAACTGAGAAATAGAAGTCATAATTGCCGTCATGCGCATATTTCTTAAGGAACTCGGCACCCTGTATAGCGCAGTCAAGCCATTCCTGCTTTTTCTCCACCTTGTTGTAAAGCATGGCAAACATCCACACTTCCCTTCCCTGAAGCCAGATAAACTTGTCAGTATCAAATACACTTCCGTCTCTGTCAAGGCAAGAGAAGTATCCACCGTACTCGAGATCCTGTGATTTCTCGAGCCAGAATGGAAGTACATTATCCAAAAGTTCGCTCTTATATTGAGCCGCGAGTTTCTTGAAATCCATATTACAATACAATTTAGAAAATTTTCACAAATTTATAAAAATATTTTATTAATTGGTAAGTAATTTTAATGATTTTATCAATATCCTAAAGTAATAACTGTGATAATATTCGTACTATTAATTAATCCCCAACTCATTATCACTTGACTCGCCCCCATTCTTTAATACGCAGCAATCCTTGCTTCCATCCCACTCAAAACACAACTTATTAATTACCAGCCATTTGGACAAATAATGCGTCGCATTATTTGTTTGACGCATCACAAGTAGTAAGTAATCATAAATAAAAAAGGAGTTCCACTTGTAATGGAACTCCCTCATATTGATTAAATCAAAATTATTTAATCTGAACACATGCTGCAGTTGCCTTGCCGAGATCTACATAGTACATGTAAAGTGCCTCATCAGTAGAGATAAGAACAACGTCAGAAGTTGCGCCAGCACCAACAAAGTCTGCACTTACAGTATAACCATATACATACTGATTAGATGTAAGATCATACAGGAATGCACCAGATGATGTATAGTTGAAGTGAGCACCAACACCTACAGCAGCATAAAGTACGCCGTCATAAGTTGCAGATGCAAGTGAACACATATTGTCGTTACCGCCAAAGTGTCCTGCTGAACCACCTGCTACAGCCCAAGTGCCACCTGCGTTTGAATAGAATGCAGAGCAAGGGTAGTATGTTGCCAAGAAACCGTCAGCAATGCTGCTACCAAGAGGAACAACACAACCATTATTAACGTCCCACAAAGTACCGCCATCAAACACACCAGAGTCAAGAGCACCAAACTGTGTTGCACCAGCAACACCATCAACGATATCACAAGCGATATAATACTGTGAAACATCAACGATCATAACAACAACACCGTTCTTTGTAACATCGCCACCTGCCTTAACGTTACCTGCATTACTTGAGTAAACATCAGTATGATTAAGTGTAGCAACCTTGACTGGAGTTGGATTCTCGAGAGAAGAAATTGCATATACATCAACTGCGCCACCAAATGCTACATTCTGAGCAAGTACAATGTTTCCAGCATCATCTGACGCCATTCCAGAAACTACAAATCCATCTGGTACAGGAACTGATGATACATATGAACCATCCTCTGCATTGAGAGTATAAACGGCTGCGCCTGTTGAAACTACAACATAACCGTCCTTATAAGCAACGTGGATAGGGTTTCCAAGAGTAATATCAGTCATATCAGCAAGTGACTTCTCCCAAACAAGACTTGCACGACCTACCTGACTAACAGTGATTGTTTCAGAAACAGCATCTACATTGTTAGAAAGAGTAAGAGTAAGAGAACGTGGAGCATAACCCTCATTAGCGGCTACTACGATTGTATAAGCACCTGTCTCATTATTGAAAGTATAAGAAAGCCAGTCATTCTCAGGCATATCAACTACATACTCAACATTTGCATTAACTGTCACTGTCTGAGTACCACCTTCCTGATCGAAATTAATTTCTGTAGGCTCGATCTCAAGTGATGGATAACCTTCCTGACAAACATCAAATACGAGTACAGAAACACCTGCCTTAACAGTAATGACAGCATTACGTGCTGCACCGGTATTAGGTGTTGCAATAACTGTTATAGAAGCGTCACCAGCCTTACCTGACTTTGGAGTGATCTGAAGCCAATCATAAGTATTGTCCAGTTCTGCTGTCCAGTCGAGATTCACTTTGAACTCCAACTTAAGGCTCTCATCCTCGCTACCCTGATAAGGGATAACAACATCTGGATTAGCAAAGTCAAACTCCGGTGGAGTTACAGGATCAACCTGCTCACATGCAATCGCCGCTACGACGATTGACAGAAAAAGTGCAATTTTTTTCATAATAAAAATAAAAATGGTTAGTTAATAATGATTTATAAAGTTTCCAAGTATTTGTCAAATGCATTCTTTATATCGTCCCAATAATCATACATCTTGATATGACAGAGATCAAAGAAGAACATTCCCCCTGTTGAAGCATTGATACAGGCATCAACGATATCTGGCATCAGAGCACCTTGCCCCCCGTTTTCAAAACCTGAAGAATTTCCGATATCAGGACCTCCGATAAACGGAACATCTCCGGCGAAAATTGACTGAGCTCTCTTACAAAAGCCCTGCATTGTCCACTCACCAGATCCATATATGGAAGAAGTCGAGGCATAAGCACCTATGAACATAATGTCACAATGGTCCGCATATCCATAGTCGCTATACTCTGCCGGAGCCCAACTGTAAGAATTCCTTGCATTGTACTTCGGACTCGCCCAGTTCACTCCTGACATATAATAACTGCTGTACCAGGCACCAACATAAGCTCCAAAGCGAATATCAGGATTTACCGAATGTACCTTTTCAGATGCCTTTTCAATGAAGTCATGTATAACTTTTGCCCTGAATGTCATCCAATCCTTCTGTAACGAGCTTACTGGCGGAGAGAGTTTGTTTACACCCGGAGCAAAAATATCCGCCGGCCAGTTGGCAACCTTTTCTCCAATAAACTCTTCGAATTTCTCACGAGACACTTCTGAGAAATCACTCATAAGTTCATTGTCGTCATAACGACAACGGTCCAGGATAATACCTTTCAAGTCGTATGATGCAAGATCTTCAAGAATACCAAGGAGATAATTGACTACCTTATCATCAGCAGGATTGAGGAATTTTGCACCAGTTCCAAGATCCATTGTACTTTTAAGTCCCTCTTCCGTATTGACTATAGTAGCCCAATCCTTATCGATACCTCCCTCGTAGATAGGTCCAGTCGGACCTAAACCGTATGGACAGTTATAGCCGGCAACCATAGTATTGATCGAGGCATAGACATCGAGTCCGATCTCCTTTCCTGCATCGATAAATGCCTGAAGATAATCGAATTTTGCAGTACGATATACCCAATCATAACCAGAGGAAAGCCATGCATCAACTTTGACCAATTCTGACTCGACATCAGACTTGAAAAGAAGTCCGGCATTCGTAGGTCTGACATCCACAATCACACCTGTAAAGCCAGTGTTCTTGATTCTCGCCATATCGTCTGCGATATTCTTCTCGCTATTTGCATAATCCTTGAAATTAGCAGCCGCATCAATCCAGACGAAACGAGCCTTTTCCTCCTTTTTATCAGGGACAGGTTCTTCTCCTTGATCCGGAGCAGGCGTCACATCTCCCCACGAATCGTCCCAAAGAATATCATTATCTTCGCCACAAGCGACAAATGCGAGCAACGACATAGATAAAAATATATTTCTTAAAATATTCATCTGATACTATTTAATCATAACCGTACTTCCCACTGCTCGTTGAGAACCATCTGAAACCTTAATGGTAGGCTTGCCATTGATCAGCATGCAGCTTGAGCCACCACCGTCGAGATTTATAGCCTCAACACAGCCAAGATCAAGAAGTACATTAGCAACGTCTGCTGTTGTAAGTCCCTTGACCCCTTCCGTCATCTGACGTCCTTCACAAACGAAGAGAATCATCTTATCATCCTCTGTAACTCCGATTGCTGTTCGAGGCTGATTGGTATCAGGACCTATACCTGCAGACCCATTAAACAGTTCCTCAACATAGGTATCCTTGAATTTTCCATTATCAATCAGGAGAGGACCTCCGCCAATGGCTGTCTTCGCAGCAAATTTCTTTGCACCTTCCGGATATGAGGCTGAAGGAGTCGCAGCAGGCTTGTTTTCCCATGAATTCAATGCCGGCGATGTGTACATATAATGAGCTGTTGATGTTGTCTTATATGTCCAGCATGCATCAAAATCACCTTCTGCAGACTCTAAAAAAGCGGCTCTTGTAGGATGGTACAGCGGCTTGCTCCAATCAATCGCCGCATAATTTATATTGTACGCCAAGACTTCAGACTCCCTGACAGCAAGACTCGATGAATAGTTCATACCTCCTGATGCATAGAAGAATCCGGCATTGATGACAACAGACCATTTACCTTCCTTGTAAACAGTTGCCGGCGTCTTGAAAGAATCTGTCGTACCTGCCATGTCAGAGTCATCTATACTCCATATATCCCATTGAGCCTTTGACATATCGGCAACTGCCACATAGGCAATCGCCTTTTTCCCTTCAAGACTATCAGGTGACTTATACACTTTGACATATTCCGGTAACGTACCGAAATCTGAGGACACTTCAGTCCATTTATCCAGTGCAGCACCACCAACCTCCGGCTCTTCCGGTTCCTGCACCTCAGGATCGTTCTGAACAGGATCGTTAAATGGCCAATCATAACTGCTGTCCTGCTTATCCTCGCAAGACATTGCGAGGATAGCAGCAGCAACTATCATAACAAAGATCTTCATAACTATTAAATATCGATACAGTCAGCTACGTATCCTCCGATAACAGCTGAGTTATGGTCAAAATAGAACACATAGACCTTAAAGCCATCAGCAGAAGGAGCCATAATCACATCTCCTGAAGAATAGCCGGAGTCGTAACTTCCTGGCGCATCAATCTGTATATCCTGATCCATCAGAACAGTATTACCATTCTTGATAGAAGAAGGTGATGAAATATCAAAAACTCTAAGCTGTGGACCACAGTACCAGTTAGCAAACCAACTGGTTACAAGATGAACCGCATAAGTTGCATTATTGAATGTTTTTGCATCCATCACGTTTGAGTTGTAGTTTGACTGGGCATCGCTACCAATTTCAAATATTGGTAATGTAGCCGCTATCGATCCATTTCCATCCACGTATTTCAAAGAATTACGAATATCACTGCCACTATAAGGAGTATAATATGACACCATGATTCCTTTCTCGATATCTGATGAGACAGAAACGACTTTTGCACAATGTCCAGGAGGGTTTGCCCAACCGATACCAAGTGGACTGAGATCGATTGTTTCAGTAGCAACTACCTGACCACCAGAAACGATTACTCTTGTATATTTACTTGTACCTGTAACGCCTTCAATACCTTCGTGAGTAAGTGTAATGACAGCATCCGTATCAATATTGCCATGGACCTTAACATGATATCCCACAGCCACATCTGTTTCATTAGTAAATGAATGGAAGAATTCAGGTGCTTGACTGACTGACTTAGTCCTGTAAATATTCAAGACTTCGGTCGGTGCTGCATGATTGGTAAGCAAGAGATTGCCGCCTTCATCACTTGTAATTGCATCAGCAGGAGCATCTCCAACTTCAATAGAACCCAACTTGACTCCAGTGAGTGCATCAATATAGATAGGTGCAGAGCCATTACCCATACTTACTACAAGATGTCCTCCGATATATCCAAGGGATGGGAAAATATGCTCATCCGAATAAGCAGGGAAATTAAGTCGTGAAATAGCATCCATATTGAAAAGCCTGCGCACAGATTTTTCTCTGAATCCAAAAGGAATCTTAGTTGGATGCTTCTTGAGGATCTTGTAAGTACATTTTGTCTTGCCATCCTGCGCAACAACAGTAACTGACTGCTCGTTATTGTAATTTTTCTTCGACACAAGATTTGTCTCGACAGTAGCATGAGCACAAGCAGTGGCTGAAGCAGAAAAACTACTCAAATCATCAACTGTGAAGATATAAATCTCTTTTGTCTCTTCGTTGATGAAACCTTCAACAGGGTATGGGTTCGTAAGCGAGAAAGTAACAAGATTACATTTGTTCGACTTATTTCTTGAACCTGTAATTATAATCTTGCGGCTTTCACCTTGCGCATTTGTAAAAGTGAATTCATTTTCCTGTGTAAGATCAAGAATCTGCAACGGCGGATAAATCTTACAGTTCGGTGCAAGTTCTGCCTTGACACGTACTCGCGTCATGTGAAGAGTCGTAGGATTTGTCGATTCCTCAGGAAAATAATATGGAATAGGAATAACATACCTATCTGCGTCCGGATCAGTCACTGTCAACTTTGCCAATTCCTTATCCTCAAACTGCTCTGATGTCGAAGTAAAGAATGCGGTCAAAGAAGTGATACCTTGACGTTCAACAGTCGGGGGCACATATTCAGGCTTGTGACACGATGAAATTAGTGCCACAGCCGTTAAAATGAGTAAAAATATTTTTTTCATATTATTGCAAATTAACATTATTTCCACTCTTCATACTGATCGACCAGACCATTATTACTGAGTTCTGAAGACGGCAATGGGAATCTATACATCTTTTCAGGGAAGTTACGATCCTCCGTATCTACAGATACATAAGTATATGTGAATGTATCATCAGCATTCTTCTCGATCTTCAAGCCATGAACCTGATATCCTGTAAGACCTTCCGGATAAGCCTTATGAGCAACACCCCAACGACGGAGATCCCAATACCATAATCCTTCAAATGCAAGCTCCACTCTACGCTCCTGTCTGATTGCATTCCAAAGTTCCGAACCACCCTTAGGTGTATATGGAAGACCGACTCTTGTCCTGATAGCCTCCACAGCAGCATTTGCCTCGGAATACTTATCTGCGCCCAGATTATAGCAAGCCTCAGCCTTATTAAGAAGAACCTCTGCATATCTGATAATGGTCAAAGGCATTGTACCACCAGAATAAGCAATCACATCATGAGACTCATCAGCCAGTTTCTTAAGATAATATCCAGTCGTAGTCTTTCCACTTGGATCAACTGTACCGAACCATTGAACCCAACCGTCACTACCATCTACAAACGGCTCGATAGTACGATTTTTCCACGGAGCGCCATTATAAAGGATGGTTGCATGGAAACGAGGCTCAAGTTCAGCATAAGGAGGGGTATCGGTAGTCGTACCATGCCACTTTGTCCAATCTGGGAAACCACCCGTAGCATACTCATAAGACTCAACCATTTCCTGAGTTGG
This sequence comes from Bacteroidales bacterium, assembly GCA_015060335.1. Classification (GTDB taxonomy): domain Bacteria; phylum Bacteroidota; class Bacteroidia; order Bacteroidales; family UBA932; genus Cryptobacteroides. The sequence continues at coordinate 16,688 of SUYR01000002.1, forward strand.
AGTTCCGTATCCACCACCTGTCTGCTTGTGAATAGCATAGTCACCACCAGGAGTATAATAATAATCCATAGAATGAGTGATGTTCGCTCCTCTGTTAAAGTGCCACTGAAGAATTGCCTCGTTATTACCGCTGCCTGTATCCTTCTTGATAGCATCTTCATAAGAATCCTCCAGATCATAACCAAGGGCTGCAACTTCATCTGCCGCTGTCACTACATCAGAATATCTTTTTGCGTAAAGCATCGCACGGGTCATGAATGCCCAAGCCATACCCTTATCGGCACGTCCCTTAGACATTGTCCTGTCAGGAAGATTCTCTGCTGCAAACTTCAGGTCCTTATATATGAACTCCCATCCCTCTTCTTCAGTACTGAGTGCCTTATCCTTCGTATAATCGGACATATTCTCATCGTAAAGAATAATCTCCTTATAACGTTTCATCAGGTCGAAATACAAGAAGGCACGAGTAAACTTAAGTTCAGCCTCAAGGCGAAGTTTATCTTCATCAGACATCATTCCGTACTGATGCAAATCGGATATTGCATTGTTACACTTTCTGATTCCTGTGTACCAACCCCAATTTCCAAGATAAACATTAACCCAATTATCAGAAAGTGTAGTTGAAGAACCATACGCTGTCTGGCTCGCCTGAAGTCCCATAGGAACATTATTGTAGGAACCATATTTAAGCATGTCAGTATATGCCTCAGTCAATACACCGGATGAAGATTGTCCTACTGCGACATCATATACATACGAATACAAGTAGTTGATATGGTATTCAGCGTTCACAGTAGTATTCCATATAACCTTATCAGACACCTTATCTGTCGGTTGCATGTCATCAAAGAACTTGTTACATGAGACCCCTGTGAACAAGATTCCGATGAGCACTAATATTTTTGATAAAATTTTCATAAATTCTGTTTTTACAATCTCTATAATTCCAATTTCATTAAGAATTATCCAGAAATGTGTGACGGTTTAGAAAGTCAAGGTAACACCACCCATGAGCAGACGCTGCTGTGGATAATAACCGTTATTAACACCCGGAGACTCTGGGTCAATACCCTCTGGAAGACCGTCGATAGTAAAGATGTTCTGACCCTCGACAAATATCCTGAACGTATCAAGTTTGATCTTCTCTGTCCACTTACGAGGGAATGTATAACCCAACTGAGCAGATTTCAAACGTACATATTTACCATCACGAAGCCAGAATGTAGATGCCAGACCGTTGTCACCACCGTGACCGGTATTTGAAAGAGTCAAACGTGGGAATGTACCGTCCGGATTGTAAATGCTATAAGCATTCTCGACAAGGAACAATGGAGAGTTCGCTCCTTCCTTAAATGTCTGAGTCCAGATGGTATTATCGTCATTACCATTATGGTATGTACCGGTAAGTGAGATGTCAAAGAGAGCACCACCTGTGAACTGTGCGTTGAAGTCAATACCATTCCATGCAAAGTCGAGATTGAGACCGTAAGTCAATTTAGGACGGTTTGAACGACCGATACGAGCCTTGTCATTGACATCATCGATTTCACCATCACCATTTAAATCAACATACTTGATGTCACCGATACAAGGACGAGTTCCGTACCAAGCAGAATTATCGATTTCCTCCTCGCTACGATAGAGACCATCGGCAACCCAAACATAAATAGCATCAAGTGAAGTACCTACAACTTTACGGCAGTCAGCAACATTCGGCTGATCCGGATACTTGATCCAACGATTCTGCGCATAAGTGACTGTGGCGCTGACACCGTACTGGAAAGGCTTACCTCCGAGCATGAAATGATTTCTGTGAGATACCATTACATCTACACCTTTAACGTCATACGCATTATTGTTGATATATGTCTTATAGTAACCTCCCATTGACGGTGGATAATCTCCACCATTGGCAGTAAGCATATCGAACACATAATTGTAGAAGGCATCTACCTCCATAGAGAGCATTCCATTCCACATGCTGAGGTCGAAACCGACGTTGTAAGACAACTGCTTTTCCCAAGTAAGGTCAACATTAGGAATACCACTGTCTGAATATGACGGATTGACAGTAGAACCACTGTTGTAAGGTCCATAAATAACATCACTCGAAGGTGAGAATGTCTTCAAATACATGTATGCACTTGTACCCAGGTCATTACCGAGGAGAGCGACTGATCCTCTGATCTTAAGGTCATCGAGGAAAGATGCTCCACTCATCCAAGGTTCCTTTGAAATATTCCATGCTACAGATGCAGAAGGGAAGAAACCCCAACGGGTGTTCTTCATTCCGGCAAACTTATATGATCCGTCATAACGTCCGGTAAACTCGGCAAGATACCTTTCATCCCAATTATAACGGGCACGGAACACATAACCCGCTGAACGCCAAGCACTGCTACCTCCGGAAATCGGACCATCTGTAGGCTGACCGAAAGATAATTCTGGAAGTTCGGCAAAAGGAAGGAGTTTAGCATAAGCGGAATGGCTGTTGGACTTATAATCGTTCAACTCACCCAAAGCAAGAAGATCCACGAAATGCTTTCCGAAAGTATTTGTATATGTGATACCTGCCTGACCTGTCATTCTCTGGTAATATGAAGTTCCCTCACCCAAAGATATACCGGTACCGGTATTATCACGAGGATCTGCAACATGTATCCATGCTCCCTGATGATATGCCATCAATCCATCAGCAATCGGAATATCGAGATTCTTATTCATAGTCGCGCCGTAATCGAACGCTCCAGAAACCTTAAGCTGAAGTCCTTTCACGCCTGGAACATCAAATGAGAGAGATGTATTGGCTGTAACATCAAGTCCACGAGTCTTCTTATAGCCGGATTCATAGATAGCGGCAAGCGGAGAATGTGGTTTAGATGTATTATTGATCAACGTTGCAGAATAAAGATCATTATATTTAACCGGAAGATATGGGTGAATCATTATAGCCATCTTTGGTATAGAAAGCCATCCTGCCTCATATCCGGAATCAGAACCACCTGAACTGAATCCCGGTGTCTGTCGATTTGAGAACACGCCGGAGAGTCCGATTGTAAACTTGAAATATTTTGCAAACTGAGACTCTATGTTCGTACGGACATTATACCTGTTATAATTGAAGTTATCGATATTACCTTTCTGATCAAGATAACCGAACGAAGCAAAGTATTTTGTATTATCTGTACCGCCGGATAAAGTAACATTATGTTTCTGAGTGAAACCGGTTCCGAAAACCTTGTCGATATAGTTTACATTATCCCATCCATCAGTAGGGTCACCGTTGGTCATCATCTTGACCTGATCGGCAGTAAAGTATGGTGTATATTCTTCAGGAGTTCCGATGTCACCTCGCGCAAGTCGGTCCATCATATCGGCTACGTTGTAGTAATATGCAAACTGAGGTCCGTCCATGAACTCAGGGAAGTTGGCGTTCATAGATGCTCCGAAGGTTGCATTATAAGTGATCTTTGGCTTACCAGCCTGACCCTTCTTGGTAGTGATGATGATGATACCGTTTGCTGCCTGAAGTCCATACACAGCTGCTGAAGCACCGTCCTTGAGGACTGATATGCTCTCTATATCGTATGGGTCGATATCGTTGATATTGTCAACAGGGAAACCATCGACAACATACTTTGCACCATACTGTGAACCGCGGATACGGAGTGAAGCCTGGTCGAGACCCGGCTCACCTGACTCCTGTACAGAAGATACTCCGGAAAGTTTTCCGGCGATAAGCTGAGATACGTTTGTTGCGGGAGCCTTGAGAAGTTCTTCTCCCTTCATTGCAGACACGGCACTGGTCATTGAAGACTTCTTCTGAACACCGTATCCGACTACGATTGTTTCTTCGAGGAAAGTAGCATCCTCTACCATTGTAACATTCAGTTTTGAAAGCGAACCGTCGCAATCAAACTGCTGTTCACCAAGACCCAGACTCGAGAAGATGAGGACATCTCCTTTCTTAAGACCGGAAATACTATAATTTCCATTATCGTCGGTCATGGTACCATTTGTAGTACCACTGACAAGGACTGCAACGCCTGGAAGAGGCAGTCCTGCCGAATCGGTTACTCTACCTTGGACATTGGGCTGAGCATAAGAATAAGCTGCCCCCCCCATGAGGATAGTCAGAGTAACGAGCAGATGCTTAAAACTCGTTTTCATCCGATTGAATTTAGTTGTTAGTATTAAGATTGTTATTATTTTTCAATTTTCATTGCCGATTCAAGTTCATCCCAAAGGTTGTGCTTGTTAAGATGAACGATATCAAAGATCATGACACCGTCTGTACTCTTGAGCGCCTGAGCAACAGCTGGAGCAAACGGAGTGAAATCACCAAGATACTGCTCCACATAAATAGAACCGATTACAGGTACAACACCCTTTGTGATCTCTTTGGCAATCTCAGCACCACCTTCAACGCTGTAGCAGTAGGTAAGGCTGTTGTCCATACCTGCCTCAGAACGCTGTCCTACGACTCCTGTAGCCTTGTCAACATCATCCTTAGTAATGAATGAATAATAAAGACCTGTCATATATACATCGAGCATTTCTGCATATCCTGTCTTATGATAGTCCTCTGTAGCCCAAGACTGATACTCAGGGACCTGATATGGATCGAAATCCTTGCTTGCCCAGTTTACACCGAGCTGCCAATATGTAGGATACCATGCACCTGTATAGTCACCGATGATAAGATTAGGGTTGATTTCCTTAAGTGCCTCGTGAGCCTTTGCAACAAAATCATGGATCACAGTCGCACGCCACTCGATCCACTTCTTTCCATACTTGCCAGGGACCCAGTTTTCTCTGAGGTTACCGTTTTCATCATACCAGCTGAGAATATCTTCAGGGAAATTCTCCACTGTCACTCCAGCATACTCCTCAAACTGTTTTTTGGAAAGTTCACTGAAATCGGCTGTGATACCATCATATCGTACACGGTCAAAGATAAGTCCGTCAACTTCAGGGTATTTTGTAACAAACTCCTTGAGAATATCAATCTGATACTGCTGAACCTCCGGATTGGAAGGATTCATCATGCAGTTGTAGTTTGACTTGATCTCAGAAATCGGTGTGAGCTTGCCGTTATGGTAACAGATGGACTGCCAAGCTCCTTTATCCATATATACAACACCGCGATCGAAATAATTGTGTCCTCCGGCAAATACATTGAGCGAACCGAACACCCTCATACCAAGCTCCTTTCCGTACTCAATGAAGTAGCCTAACATATCGTAGTCTCGTGAACGCTCGACTCCTTCCCAATCGCCCATATAAGGAGCGATCTTGCTATCGTAAAGAACCTCACCCATAATGGACTTGACGTCAACAACTACGTTATCGAAACCAAGATCCTGACACTTCTTCATATAGAAGAGAATCGAATCTGGATGCGAGAGGGTTGCATAGTTAGCTTCACAGTCAAACCACATATAGTTATGGTTAAACTCCTGACTATCAACTTTAGAAGCGCAGGAAACACAAAAAATTCCTGCCAAAACGGATAAAATAAGGATACGTTTCATTCGATAATAATTAGTAATAGTCCGCAAATATAAATCAATTTTTCAATTTTTACGACATTTTTCTCAATATTTAATTAAAATTTTTAATAATTGCGGTTTTTACTTAAATTTGCGAAAATTATTAATAAATTTGTGAGATAAAAATTAACAACCATGACTGACCGTAGAGATTTTCTAAAGACAATGGCATTAGGTGGCGCTTCGGCCATCGCAGGAGGCAGCATTCTGAGCTCGTGCAGCAACTCGGAGAACCCGATAATTTCAGGAACGGAGAGCACGCTTATAGTACCGAAAGACAACGGCCTACGTATCACAGGTACTTTCCTTGACGAAATTTCGCATGACATCCCTCACCAGAACTGGGGCGAAAAGGAATGGGATCAGGACTTCGCATATATGAAGTCCATCGGTATCGACACTGTTATCGACATCCGTTGCGGATACCGCAAATTCATCACATACCCGTCACCATACCTTCTGAAAAGAGGCTGTTATATGCCTTCTGTTGACCTTATAGACATGTTCTGCCGTCTGGCTCAGAAATACGGAATGAAGTTCTATCTCGGACTTTATGATTCCGGTGTATATTGGGACACCAAGGACATGAGCCAGGAGATCGAGTGCAACAAGTTTGTCATCGACGAAGTCTGGAAGATGTACGGAGAGAAATACGATAGTTTCGGAGGATGGTATATCAGTACTGAGATCAGTCGCGACACCATCGGTGCAGTCGATGCATTCCACGCTATGGGAAAACAGTGCAAGGACGTATCAAACGGTCTTCCTGTATTTATTTCCCCTTGGATTGACGGAAAGAAGGCAATCATGGGTACAGACAAGAAGGTCAACGACAAGGCCGTGTCTGTGGACCAGCATGAAAAGGAATGGAATCAGATATTCGCGGGCATCCATGATGTGGTTGACGCTGTGGCATTCCAGGACGGACATATTGATTACGATGAGCTCGATGCATTCTTCAGCGTCAACAAGAAGCTTGCAGACAGATACGGAATGCAGTGCTGGACAAATGCAGAGACATTCGACCGCGACATGCCTATCAACTTTCTCCCTATCAAATTCGACAAGCTCCGCCTCAAACTGGAGGCTGCAAAGCGTTGCGGATATGACAAAGCCATCACATTCGAGTTCCCGCACTTCATGAGCCCTCAGTCGGTGTATGGTGCAGCAGGTAATCTATATAATAGGTATAAGGAATATTTTAACATCAAATAACTATGGGATATGTAATTTTTATGGCGGTAGTTGCCGCTATCGGAGGAATTCTCTTCGGATATGATACAGCCGTGATTTCCGGAACGACAGAAATGGTCCGCAATCAGTTTGCTCTGAACGATCTGTCTGAAGGCTGGTACGTAGGTTGCGCACTCATCGGTTCTATCGCCGGAGTACTTGCTGCGGGTTCGCTGAGCGACTACATCGGAAGAAAAAAGACAATGCTTATTGCTGCTACTCTTTTCTGCGTATGCGCTATCGGATGTGCAGTATGTGGCAGTTTTGATTCACTCATCGCATTCCGTATCATCGGTGGAGTAGGTATAGGTATAGTATCAATCGTATCTCCGATGTATATATCAGAGGTATCGCCGGCAAGAATCAGAGGCACACTCGTATCGCTCTATCAGCTTGCCGTAACAGTGGGATTCCTGCTTGCATACATGGCGAACTGGGCAATTGATGCAAACATCGACCCTACAGTAGCAGGCGACACTCTATGGCAGAAGATAATGCACACAGAGGCATGGAGAGGAATGCTCGGAAGCGGTACAATTCCATCCGTGATTTTCTTTGTCATCATATTCTTCATCCCTGAGAGCCCTAAGTGGCTGATTGTCAAGGGATGTACAGCGAAAGCTACCGCCGTGCTCACCAAGATTCACGGAAGCAGCGCTGAGGTCGAGAACGAAATAGCTGCAACCAAGGCATCTCTTGGAGAAGATAATGGAAAATGGTCTGACCTTCTCAAGCCAGGAATCCTTGTAGCTGTAATAGCAGGTAGTGCTATCGCGATACTCGGACAGTTCATGGGAGTGAATGCAGTACTTTACTATGGTCCTAAGATCTTCACAGAGGCTGGTTTTGAAAACCCTATGTTCTCTACTGTCCTTGTAGGAATAGTAAACTGCCTTACAACAGTCATAGCGGTATTCATTATCGACAGAGTGGGACGCAAGCAGCTCATCTACTGGGGAGTGAGCGGAATGATCATCTGCCTTGTTGCAATCGGTATCTACTTCGCATGGGGAAGCAGCCTTGGACTCGGCAACGGATTCATGCTTACATTCTTCCTGGCCTATGTGTTCTGCACAGCCATTTCAATCTGCGCAGTAGTATTCGTGCTTCTTTCAGAAATGTATCCTAACAGCGTACGCGGACGTGCTATGTCGATTGCCGGATTCGCACTCTGGATAGGCACATACCTCATCGGCCAGCTCACCCCTGTACTTCTCGGATGGAGCCAAGCAGGCACCTTCTTCCTGTTCGCGGTAATGTGCGTTCCTTACATGCTCATCATGTGGAAGGTCATCCCTGAGACCACAGGAAAGACTCTTGAAGAGATTGAACAATATTGGAGTAAATAGCACACAATCCTATGAAAACTTCATTCCTTGAAAGTATAGATGGGAAAAATGCTATACTGAAACAGAAGATACTGGCTCTATGTATTAATGAAGGCAACTACAGCATTGCCGACCTTAGCAAAGAGATAAACACCAGCATACCTACCACAACCAAACTGGTCGAGGAACTGATTGCCGACGGCTTCATTGAAGACAGAGGAAAGATCGATACGAACGGAGGACGAAGACCAAGTATATATGGTCTGAATGCCTCTGCCGGCTATCTTGTCGGAATTGACATACGCAGGAGCAATGTATGCGTCGCCATATCAGACTTCAATGGTGATATCATTGAATTCTTCAACAATATCGAATATATTGTCGAGAATTCAGAGCAATCATTCAAGACGCTCTGTGACAAGGTCAAGGATCTGCTTAAGCAATCCAAGATACAGATGGAAGATGTTCTTGCATTGGGAGTAAACCTTTCTGGTAGGGTAAACAGCGTCACAGGTTACTGTTTCACATATTTTATCGGAGAAGACAGGCCGATTGCATCTTTATTCAAGGAAGAGTTCGGGTGTCCCGTATATGTTGAAAACGATTCCAGAGCGATGACTTATGGCGAGTATATTTCCGGAATCGGCAATAATGAAGACACAATGCTCTTCATAAACCTTACATGGGGTTTGGGAATGGGCATGATAATCGACGGGAAACTCTCATATGGAAAATCCGGATTTTCCGGAGAGATTGGACACTTCCCGATGTTGAATAATGATATAATATGTCATTGCGGAAAGACAGGATGCCTTGAAACGGGAGCATCGGGATATGCAGCACATCGCATTCTGACTGAAAAGCTCAAAGAAGGACGCTCATCGTGCTTGAGAGCAAAATTTGATGAGCATGGGATGATAACCATGGAACAGATACTCAATGCAGTCAAGGAGGAAGACGATCTGGCGATTGAAGTCATTGAGAAAATCGGCACCGTTTTGGGGCGTGCTATTGCAGGTCTGATAAATCTCTTCAACCCGGAAACAGTAGTAATAGGAGGCACATTGTCAGAAGCTAAAGAGTACCTCATGTTACCGATAAAGCAGTCGGTACAGAGGTACTCACTAAGCATCATCAATAAAGACACCAAGATAAAGTTCTCAAAGCTCGGCGAAAAGGCCGGTGCGATCGGAGCATGTATGCTTTCAAGAAGCAAACTGCTCGGACTTATCTAGGGTTGAGAATAATCTTATCGAGAGCAGTCCTGTTTTCTGAAGTGAATGACACTTTAAGGAAACGGGACTCTTCTTTTGGGCATATATCTGCCAGAGTGCTGACAACAAAAGCATCATGTCTGTCGTTAGGGAAGACCTCTGGCTGAATGATCTCCAACAAGGTATAATTTTTCCCATCCGGACTTGAATAGACGGCGATGGATTGTGGAGGGAGAATACCGTCCTTTCTGCAACTGAGCATACGGATGAGAACACGATCTACGTCAGAGGCATTCTCAATGACGATTTCACTATTGCCTGCCGGATAGAAAGTCCAGCTCGGATCGTTCGGGTCCTCTCCTGCAGGGGCTCCATATCTGCCCAGGAAGGCATTTTCCACTACTTTCCAGTATGCGTCCCCATTCAGCCACGACATATAATCCTTCCATGCCTGTGCCGACCAATGAGGCTGTCCAAGTCTATATGCGGAAGAGGGATCCTCAAAAATTCCATACATCATGAATGACACTATACGTTCCACTCCCCCTTCACTCGCAATAGCCATCTGTGAGAGGAAACGATGAAATGAAGCCGGGATCAGAGCTGAAGTCCTGTCATTTGTATTTCCTTCCCATGCAAATGATTCACAGTTGGCCCACATCTGAATACCTGCCTTATCATGTATGGCACGAAGCTTCTTCCAGTTCTGCCTGAGCCTTGTCATCGGATAACGTTCTCTGACACACCCGATCTCATCCTGATAAGCTATTATATCCACCTTCAGACGACATATCTGCTGTTCATAACGAGGATCAGAAAAATCTGAATTGAAAATACCGTATGGAGATATCAGGATCTGCTTGCCAGGAGTAAGTTCACGGGCTCTTGCACTTAATGAATTTACCGCCTCGACCGCATAATCCGTCAGCACGGGACCCAGACAGTCCTCAACAGGCAGATACCAGCCATACATCGCAGGATGATTGCCATAAATAGCAGACAGTTCCTCCATCATTTCCAGCTGGCGTCCCTTGATTGCCGGATCTCTCAGATTGTCATCCTGATCCTTTGCCCAGCCTGTACTCATAAAGACCTTCATACCATGTTCTGCAGCAGCCTCCATAATGGCATCGACAGGACTCTGTCTCTGATGCGGATACTGCCACGGCATCAGTCCGGATGGATAATATGACTTACCTTCATTTGCAACAGCCATGATGATAAGATATTCCATACCCATCTTGTGAAGTTCACTGACTTTGGTCTTCCACATCAGCGGATCTGTACCGTCTATATGAAGAGGATTCGTATATTTATTACGGACATCCTGATACGGAAGATTGATGAAACTGCCGGTCACTGGCAATATCTTCTCACAAGAAACAGCTGTCCCAGAAGAATCCGAAACAGCCGTCCTGCTTTCATTTCCACATCCCTGCAGCAGAATTGCCGACAGGAACAGAGTCAGAAATATTGTTCTATTCATATCAATTACATTTCATCCGGAGCATACTTGAACGGATCAAGAGGCGAAGAATAGTTGCAATAGTCTGACTCAACAAAGAAACGTTTGAGCTCGATCTCAGCATTTTCAACAGAGTCTGATGTATGCACGACATTCTCCTGAGCGCTGAGGCTGTAGTCACCTCGAATTGTGCCGGGAACAGCCTTGCTTGCCTTCGTAGCACCCGCCATATCTCTTACAACCTGAACAGCGCTATAGCCTTCCCAGCAGCAGAGAATTACAGGAGCAGCCATCATACCGTCCCTCAGCCAAGGGAAGAATGGTCTGTCCAGAAGGTGTGCATAGTGCACCTTGAGAATTTCCTCATCAAGCTGAACCATCTTCATTGCAACAAGTTTGAGACCTCTCTTCTCGAATCTCGAGATCACTTCACCAACGAGGCCTCTCTGAAGACAGCCCGGTTTAAGAATTACTAAAGTTCTTTCCATAATATTTGTTTGAATTATAACTTTTTAGCAAATTTCCGTAAAATTATCAAATAGTTTTGATAAAACAAAATATGGTATTGTCAAGCAACCGGATATTTGATTATATTTGCCCTAAAATAAGATAACATGAAAGGAAAGATCATCGGTGGATTCACATTAATTGCAGCCATTGTGCTGGCAGGATTCATCTTCTTCAAATTCTATTTTGTATTTGGAGAAGGGGTCAAGGCAGGAGAGCTTAATTTTGTAGTTTACAAGGGATACATTTTCAAGACATACGAAGGACGTGCCATACAGGCCGGATTCGGAAAGGGCAAAGGCGTCAATGCCGGTGCCATACAGTCATACGAGTTTGATTTTTCCATAACGGACAAAAACATTGCAGACTCGCTCATGAGGTGCGGAGGCAAGACCGTAGAGCTGCACTATAAGGAATATCTCGGAACACTCCCTTGGAGAGGCAAGCAAAAATATATCGTTGACAGAATAGTCTCTGTCAGAGAATAACATATACAAAAATATGAGAAGAACACTAACATTCCTGGGCGCGATGTGTCTGGGAGTCATCCTTTCGGCACAGACAGGAATCATGAATACAAGACCGGCAAACAATACTGAGGGCAAGATACTGACAATGGAGGAGACCATTCTGTCCCGCGAACTTGCACCGGAAGATCTTCGATGCAGATGGATAGACAACGGTCATCTCGCCATATACAAGGAGGGAAAATGGCAGAAGTATGATATCGCTGATGGAAGTCTTGAAAAATTTGTGTCATCCAAGTCAAGACCGTTTGCATTCTGCAGAAACAAGGACCTGTATCTGATGGGAAGGGATAGCGTAGCTGTACCCGTGGCAGTAAGTGAAGACAGTAACATTTCATACGGACAGGCAGTCAGCCGTAATGAATTCGGCATATCCGGAGGTATATTCATGTCTCCGGACAGCAGTAAGGTCGCATTCTATAAAAAGGACGAATCTCTTGTCAGTTCATTCCCACTTCTCGACATCACCACCAGAACCGGAAGCCTCAAGGAGATCAAATACCCTATGGCGGGTATGGATTCAGAAAGGATCTGGCTGGGTATATATGACCTTACAGACAAAAACACCGTATATCTTGACGTCAATGATTTTGGCGACGACAGATATCTGACGAACATTGCATGGTCCCCTGACGGAAGCAGGATACTTGTACAGGTTCTGGACAGAAGTCAGAAACACATGAAGCTGAACGTTTATGATTCAGCTGACGGATCGTTCATAAAGACTATTCTGACAGAAGACAGCGACAGATACGTAGAGCCGCTCGACCCTGTATATTTCATCAAAGGACAGCAGGATATGTTCGTTTACCGTACCGCCTCACGTGACGGATACCGCAATCTGTATCTTTGTGATTATGATGGTAACATACGACGCCTTACAAGCACAGATGCAGATGTAGCATATGTTGCCAATGACGGCAGATATGTTTATTATACATCTGCCGAAGTGTCCCCTGTCGAGAATCATCTGTTCAGGATTGAGATCAAAGGGCTCAAGAAAGGTGTGGATAAAGCTGTTGCAGGAAAGCCGCAGAGACTTACTCAGGCGCCTGGATGGCACAACATATCAATGAACAACGACTGCAGCGCATATGTGGACAGCTACAGTTCACTTACAGTACCGAGAGTCATCGACCTGTGCAAGGCGGACGGAAAGGCAATCAGGAATCTTCTTACAGCACCTGACCCTACTCTGGACTATGCATTCACCGAGATTTCCATCGGAACAGTAAAGAGTGCCGACGGGCAGTATGACAATTACTACAGACTCATCAAGCCAAAGGACTTTGATCCGTCCAAGAAGTATCCTGTAATCCTTTATGTCTATGGAGGTCCGCACTCACAGATGGTGCAGAACACTTTCCTTGCACAGCTCAGAAGATGGGAGATGTATATGGCTCAGAGAGGTTATCTCGTATATGTTCAGGACAACAGAGGCACAAGAAACCGAGGACTTGCATTCGAGCAGGCGATCCACGGACAGTGCGGACAGGCTGAAATGGCCGACCAGATGGAAGGCATAAAGATGCTTATGAGTCTTCCATATGTGGACAAGGACCGCATAGGAGTACACGGATGGAGCTATGGCGGATTCATGACCATATCGCTCATCACCAACCATCCGGACATATTCAAGGTAGCTGTTGCCGGAGGTCCTGTCATCGACTGGAAATGGTACGAAGTCATGTATGGAGAGAGATATATGGACCATCCGGACACAAACCCTGAGGGATATGCAAAGACAAGTCTGATAAACAAGGCAAAGGACCTGAAAGGCAAGCTGCTTATATGCCAGGGTGCAATCGACCCTGTTGTTGTCTGGGAGCACAGCCTGAGCTTCATCAGGGAATGCATAAAGAACAATGTCCAGGTGGACTATTTCCCATATCCATGTGCTGAACATAATGTCATGGGCAAGGACAGAGTACACCTTCATGACAAGATCAGCATGTACTTTGAAGACTATCTGTAGCGGGATTTCTTCGGGTCAAATGGCTTCGGAGTCACTGAAGTACCGACCCCTATGATGAACTCGCCTACTACGAAAGTTGCCTGCACGCCGAAAGAGAACACCTCCGGAGTTGCAGGCATTTTTACTGCCGCACCGTCTGCACTCGGATACACTATAGGTGAATAGACTGAGAGTGACTGGAAATACTGATTCCAAAGCGTAATCGTCACTATTGCTGAAGGATGCCATATGAAACCCTCACGATTGCCTATTCCCCAGTTATTACCCATGACACCGAGCTGCGCGCCATACAATATCCCTGAAAGCATATAGAAATTACGGGCAATACGGAATGTATTACCTATCATCATCTGCTGGGTAATGTAAAGCTGAGGAATATTTATCGAGTTATATCCATCCAGAGTTGAGAAGAACTTATCAGGATGAGATATGGAGTATTCGCCAAAACCTACACTTCCGTCAAAACCTGATACGGGTATGACCTTTACGACCGGACGTGGAAGCGGGGCTGAAGTCCAGGGTTGTATGCCGACAAGTCTGGAACGCGGAATGAAGAGTTCCGGAGAGAGGAAATCCGGGATCCTGTTCGGAACAGAATCGACAGGAGGCATCAGACTCATGACCTGACGTTCCTGAGCCGAGAGGGTCAATGAGACAGTAAATAACAGTATTGCCAATATATATTTCATAAATCTTTCATTTTCGGATGCCAGGCCGGGCTGAACATGACATCTTTTAGCAAAAAATGGCAAGGAGTATGCCCCAAATGAATTATATTTGCATGGATCAATAACAAAGAGATGAAATCGATAAAAGACGTATATAAGATAGGCAAAGGTCCTTCAAGCAGCCATACAATGGGACCATTCAAGGCAGTCAGACATTATATGGAGAATCACCCGGACACTTATGGTCTGCATGTCATTCTGTATGGTTCTCTGGCGGCAACAGGCAAGGGACACCTTACTGATATCGCCATAGAGGAAGCGTTCGCCACATGGAGGTATTCAGAGAAGGAAACTCTCGAAAACAAATTCAAGAGAAGCGGAGATGTCACCATAGAATGGATGCCTAAGGAAAATCTGCAGATCCATCCTAACGGAATGAAGATAGCATCAGTCAATTATGACGGTGACCTTTATGACAAATGGACATATTACAGTATTGGTGGAGGAGATATACTCTGTATGGAATGTCCGATAGAGACAGACGATGATGACAACTTGTATGACATGACGACCATGACTGATATCATGGACTGGTGCAACAGGACAGGAAAGTCTTATTGGGAATATGTTGAAGACATCGAAGGAAAGAATTCGGACGTATGGAGTCATCTGGAGCTTGTGTGGAAAGTGATGCAGGAAGCCGTGGAACGAGGTATCGAGAATGAAGGTGTGCTGCCCGGCCCGCTCAATCTAAGAAGAAAAGCTCTCAGTTATCATGTAAGGGCATTCGGTCAGGGAGACACATTCAAGACAAGAGGTCTTGTATTCGCATATGCACTTGCCGTAAGTGAAGAGAATGCAGCAGGAGGCACCATTGTGACTGCACCAACATGCGGATCATGCGGAGTTCTGCCGAGCGTGCTTTACCATATGAAGAAAAGATATAATTTCAGCGACGCCCGCATCATAAAGGCATTGGCTACCTGCGGTCTTATAGGAAGCGTAGTGAAGCATAACGCATCTGTTTCCGGAGCAGAAGTAGGCTGTCAGGGAGAGGTAGGAGTGGCATGTGCTATGGCAGCTGCGGCTGTTGCACAGCTGATGGGAGGAAGTCCGTCTCAGATAGAATATGCAGCAGAAATGGGACTCGAGCATCATCTCGGCCTGACCTGTGACCCAGTATGCGGACTCGTTCAGATACCATGTATTGAAAGGAACGCATATGCTGCCGCTCGAGCTATGGATGCCGGAATATACGCACTCTATACGGACGGACGCCATAGAGTGTCATTCGATCAGGCTGTAAAGGTAATGAAGCAGACCGGACACGACCTGCCATCCCTATATAAGGAAACAAGCGAGGGAGGTCTGGCAAAGGCTATCGATCAAAAGCCTATTTAAGTCCCATAAAGTCAAGGATTTCTGCCCAGACAGCCTCCTTGCCGATTTCATTGAGGACTTCATGACGCATACCTGGATATAGTACAGAGGTTACATTCGTGTAGCCTCTGTCGCATAAGTTCTGCACAGACTGATGAAATTTCTTCTCACTTGTCATGACGGGATCGTCCGCCCCAGAAATGAAGATTATCGGCATGTCAGAATGCTTTACAGCCCATTTCTGGCTATTGTAAGTCTCTGCCATCATGCACATTACATTATATGAACAGTTCGCTGTCATAGTAAAGTTGCACAAAGGATTATCAGCGAAATTCCGACGCACCTGAGGATCGGAGCAGGTCCATGCCTGGTCGCCTTCAGAGCGGAATGCCTTGTTATATCTGTCCGAGGTACCTTTCTGGCTGTTTGTCATCCTGTGACGTGACATGCCTGCCTTGCACAGAAGCCAGGTGATTGCACGCCCCACACGGGACATAGGATTCCAGCTCGGACTGCCAGAGACTATGAGTCCGTCAATGGAAGAATCGTCATATTTTACATATATCCTTGCAGCCATCGATCCCATGCTGTGTCCGAGAAGATAAACCGGTTTGCCGGGAAAAGCATCATGGACCCAGTCTGTTATCATCCTCATATCATCCACAAGAGCCTTGTACCCGCCATCATACATATATCCGAGATCCTTGTAGGACCATACGCTTCTACCATGTCCACGATGATCTCCGGCAACACATGCCACCCCATGAGCAGCCATATATTGCATGACCGGCATGAACCTTTCCTTGCATCCGCATATTCCATGTGAAAACTGCAGGACTGCTTTTGTCTCATGCTCCGGAGCTACTACCACTACACCTATAGGAAGAGAGTCAACACGTGACTGTAACTTCATTTCTCTAATCATCATTCAAAAATTTAGGAATTTCAGACAGACAAAATACATACCTGAATAAACCTAAGGAGCATCATTCAGACCTTCTGGCAAAGCTTGACGTAAGACTGTTCAGGTTGAAAAGCAGTGAAACCATCTGCTGACATCCGCTGTATCTCGAGCCGTTGAAATGAAAGAAGGCTGACACCCGGATTTTGAGATAATTGCCGATTGTCGGCTCATAGTAGAATTCAAGACGGTCATAGAAGCCGGAATCAGCACTGCCGTCATCACGAACTCGATAAAAAGGATCCCCAAAATAAAGGTCAGTTCCGTATTTCTGTCCTACGTTATCTGTCATATTGTAATACGGCATCATATCGAATCCGTAGAACATTCTGTTTCGGATACCTACATTCCAGTTTCTGACTTCCTGATCGAACTCACCCCCATAAGGACAGACGAATGTACCCACATATTTACGGTCCCTCTGCACTGCCTGAAGATATCCGAGACGGAAAGACAGGATCTGCATACCAACATTTTCAGACAAGTCGAAACGGACATATGGATTGATGAGTATATTATCTACCAGGCCCTTGGCCTTGACGGAATTGGCATAGTGAAGCATATAGCCGGCATATCCCAGAGACATGAACGGAAGTATCCTGCCCTCTCCTGAAGTGAAGACCATGAATTTCTCGCGCCTGTCCTGACCATATTGTCCCATCCAGTCACATCCAACCTCGAAATATGCCTTCGGTCTGCGGAACTTCAGAAGCAGTCCTTCGAGATTATTGTCATAGAATCTGAGAGAATCGGAAAAGAATGCCTGCGACCAGGAGCCTTCCATTGTACTGCGTGGAAATATTCCAGCATATATCTCCATTTCAGTCTTTGATACCTTCTTGCTGAAATTATAATATAGAGTCAATTCCCTGAACAAGTCCAGATCCTTGCCTGAACCGAAATCCTTCATGACATCTATACCTGCCATGACACGGTGTCTTGCTCCGTTCTGCTCGCCTATTGAGAGTCCGACCTGAGGCGTAAGACGTGCACCGAAGATAGTCATGGAAGGGGTAAAGTAGGATCTTCTTATCTCTCGGTTATCAAACAGCATTTCAAAATCAACGTCATAAGCAAATGACAGCTTTGACTTTTCGTCTGCAGACGCAGCCACAGGCAACAGCATAAGTATTATGAAGAATAATCTTTTCATTTCCCTATTAGAGCAAATTTGTTTCAAAGATAACACTTTTATCGTATTTTTGCCTTATGAAACTCCAAACCCCTGTTACCGACAGTAAATGCAAGGTCGGTATTTCGTACACAGACAAGATTACAATGCTCGGCAGCTGTTTCTCCGACAATATAGGAAGGCAACTGTGCAATTTCGGATTTGACGTACTGGTAAATCCTTTCGGAACATTATACAATCCCGTTTCCATACTGAAAAGTATCGAAAGACTTGTTTCAGCAAGGACCTTTACCGAAGATGACTGCATACAGATAGGTGCAGGAGATCTCAGGTACTGCTCTTTCTCTCACCACACATCCTTTGCGAGAAACAGCAAGGAGGAGTTCATAACAAACGCCAATAACTCTCTTGAGAGTGCTGTAGAGCATTTTGCACAAAGCAACAAAGTCATCATCACATTGGGAACGAGCTGGTGTTTCAGGAACAATGATAGTGGCGAAGTGGTGTCGAACTGCCTGAAAAGACCGGCTGCGGAGTTCACAAGGGAAAGACTTTCCGTTTGTGAGACTGCCACTTGCCTGAAGAATATAATCGACATGTGCTGTGCAGCAGAATCAGAGAACTTCAGACACAAGGAATTCATTTTCACTGTGAGTCCCATACGCCATTTCAAGGATGGAGCCCACGGCAATCAGATAAGCAAAGCTGGACTGCTGCTGGGAATCGAAGATATCCTTGAAGACAATCCGGCAGACTACTTTCCGGCATACGAGATCATGATGGACGAGCTCCGCGACTATCGTTTCTATGCAGAAGATATGTGTCACCCGTCACAGCAGGCTGTCGATTATATCAGGGAGAGATTCCTTGGATGGGCGCTGCCGGCTCAGGAAGTGCCGCAGCTGGAAGAAAACATCAAGGCATACAGACACCGGAATCATATCGAAAAGCTGTAGCTTACTTGATAAAATACCTGTACAGACACTCAGCCGACTCACACAGAATATCGGCAAAGACTTCCCGGGTTGTGGAATTACATCCGTTTGTCATGACAATAAAACCAAATTTCTTCTTAGGATGCCAGAACATGGCTGTATGAGCCCCATATGCCAGGCCATCATGTCCCACAAGCCTGAATCCCTTCAGAAAATCGTCTGTACGCAACATTGCCATACCATAAAATTCACCTTCATAATTGGTGGGAACTATTTCTGACTGCATCAGCTTGCAGCTTGACCTGTCAAGAATTCTTACCCCATCCGACTTTCCTCCGTTCATATGCATCATCATCACAGCAGCCAGATCTTTCACTGAAATTTTAAGCCCTCCTGTAGGAGAGAAAACAGGAGTGGAATAGCCAAGGGTATATTGTTCCAACTGCTTATCTATTGACATATAGGCATTTGATACCTTATACGAACTGTCGGATCTTTCATACCTGTAAATTTTCACAAATTTATCAGGATCAAGCTCATGTACATTATGATGGGCATATACACCCAAAGGTTTGAGTATGTGATCTGCAATATATCTGTCAAATCTCTCTCCACTGACTTTCTCAATAATGGCACCCAGCGTATTGTATCCCAGATTACAATATTGGTAACCTGTTCCCGGCTCGTAGTTTCCCCATGACTTGTCGGAAAGCGAATCCATAGAGAAATATCCGTTTGAATCATTCATACTTGAAGTATGAGAGAGTAACATTCTTACGGTCACTGCCTTATCCGGATACTTCGGATTCCGGACCCGGTAACCGAGAATATCGGAAATATCAGCATCAAGGCTCATCTTACCTTGTTCTACCAACTGAAGAATACCGGTTGCCGTGAATGATTTGGAGATAGATGCTATACGCAGCAAGTCATCAGTTTCCCATGGAATTCCGGCATCCAAATCCTTATAGCCATACGAATCGACGAAAAGGATCTTTGATCTGTCCACAACGGCGACAGCCAGTCCGACCGCATTATGACGAGCCATGATAGCCTTGAACTCTTCTTCAGGGCAGGACTTCCCGGGTGTAACGGTAACTGACTTTTCCTGACCAGAAGACACAAATGGCATCAGAAAGGCCGCAATGCAGATAAAGACTGACTTGGGATTGATCATGATAATATTTCCGAAATACCTGATAGATTATCTTCTGCGGCGCATTGCATTCTTCATCATGTTGCCCATATTGGCACCCATGACGGTCTTCATCATCTTGCGTGTACCTTCAAACTGCTTGATGAGCTTGTTCACATCAGGGAGCGAAGTGCCGGATCCGTCAGCAATTCTCTTGCGCCTGCTTCCGTTGAGACATTCAGGATGCTCTCTTTCGTAAGGGGTCATCGACAAGATTATTGCCTCGATACCCTTGAACGAATCATTATCCATATCCACATCCTTGAGAACCTTGCCCATACCAGGAATCATGGAAGCAAGGTCCTTGATGTTACCCATCTTCTTGACCTGCTGGATCTGGTTGTAGAAGTCCCAGAGGGTAAACTGATCTTTAGCCAGTTTCTTCTTGAGTTCGCGTGCCTGAGCCTCGTCGAACTGCTCCTGAGCCTTCTCCACCAATGACACGACGTCACCCATGCCAAGGATACGGTCAGCAATACGGCTTGGATGGAACACGTCAAGAGCCTCCATCTTCTCACCAGTGCTGACAAACTTGATTGGCTTGCCTACTACGGCCTTGATGGAAAGCGCAGCACCACCACGTGTATCACCGTCCATCTTGGTAAGCACTACTCCGTCGAAGTCAAGTCTGTCGTTGAATGCCTTTGCAGTCTCAACCGCATCCTGACCTGTCATAGCATCCACAACGAAGAGCGTTTCAGTCGGATTGAGGGCATTCTTCAGAGCTGATATCTCATCCATAAGCTCCTGATCGACAGCAAGACGACCCGCAGTATCGACGATGACTACAGAATATCCTTCTGACTTTGCCTTCTTGACTGCATTCTGAGCTATCTGTATCGGATCCTTCACACCTTCTTCCGAATAGACTTCCACTCCGATCTGTTCTCCAAGCACCTTCAGCTGGTCGATAGCAGCTGGACGGAAATAGTCGCAGGCTGCGAGAAGGACTCTCATTCCCCTCTTGCTCTTAATATTGAGTGCGAGCTTTCCTGAGAATGTTGTCTTACCTGAACCGTTCAGACCGGCTACCAGTACTATTGCAGGGGAACCCTTGACATTGATGTCAGATGACTCACTTCCCATAAGGGCAGCAAGCTCATCATGGACTATCTTGACGATCATCTGCTGAGGTTTGACTGCAGTGAGCACGTTCTGTCCGATAGCCTTCTTCTTGACCTCGTCACAGAACTGCTTTGCTATCTTATAGCTCACGTCGGCATCAAGGAGTGCGCGACGTATATCCTTCATTGCCTCAGAGATATTGATCTCTGTTATCTTGCCTTCACCCTTGAGGATCTTGAACGACCTCTCAAGTCTTTCACTTAAATTCTCAAACATATATGTTACTCAAAATAATTTATAAACTGCGGAGCTTTTTCGAGCTCATCACTGAATACTGAAGGAGCCAGATTCTTCATATTATACCGACTTGACATTACCTGACCATAGGCTCCGGTACTGCGGATAGCCATAATGTCACCTCTTACACTCAAAGGCAGAAGACGACCAGCACCCCATACATCACTGGACTCGCATACAGGGCCTACTATGTCGTATGCCTGATGGGTCGGAAAGAAAGTTCTCTGCTCTGCAGAAAGGTTTTCGATCTTATGGTAAGCACCGTAAAGTGCCGGTCTGATAAGGTCATTCATTCCGGCATCCAGAATGAGGAAGTTCTTGGTTTCTCCACTCTTGACAAACAGCACTCGGGATATCAGTGAAGCGCACTGCGCGACAAGAGAACGTCCCGGTTCCACGTGTACGGTCTGATCCGGACGTCTTTCAATGTTCTCCGATATTGTCCTGAACCATGTATCAAAGTCAGCCAGAGAGTTTCCATCAGGATCGTCGTAATCTACTCCAAGTCCACCTCCCAGATTAATGTTTGAAACCGTAAGCCCCTGACGTTCAAAATATTTAACTATATCGTTAACCCTCTTACATTCAAGTGAATACACTTCCTGAACACGGGTAATCTGCGAACCTATATGAAAATGGAGGCCGAAGAAATTGAGATATTCGCTCTTCTGGATTATCTCTATAAGCTTCTCGAACTCATGCTGAGATATGCCGAACTTGTTTTCATAAAGTCCTGTCGTCACATATTTATGTGTATGCGCATCGATATCCGGATTAATCCTGACTGAAATATTTGCCTTGATTCCATGACGATGAGCCATCTCGTTGATTACATATATCTCCTGCAGAGACTCACAGTTGAATGCTTCTATTCCAAGAGTCAGGGCGTCATATATTTCCTTATCCGTCTTTCCTACTCCGGCATATACGATCTTGTCCGCAGGGAAACCGCATGAATGAGCATGAAGCACTTCATTGCCGCTCACACAGTCCGCTCCGAAGCCCTTTGAACTGATGTATTCCAGCAATCTTCTTTCCACATTTGCCTTTACAGCATAGTGAACCCTGATATCATGCTTCCTTGCAAGCTCTGCCACATGATCCACTGTACTGCGCAGGAGCTCCATATCGTAATAGTAGAATGGAGTGGAAATCCCGTCAAACTGTTCTATGATGCTGTTATCAAACATATTATCATACATTATATTTTCGCAGGAAAATAATTGTTCCGAATCAAAATTTTCCCCAATTATAGAAAAACGATTGCAAAAATAGCGAAATTTTCCGTATTTTCGCGGAATATAAAAACGAATAACATTCTTTACCACAAATGACAGGACTCCACAAAGTTGTCTTCGATGTAGAACTTGCACTCGGAATAGATATAATCAGTGCTCTGATCTTAGGATTATTGCTATTCCTGATCAAGGTACCTAACACTGAACATTCCCGCAAGATTGCAAAGGCCAAGAACACGATTGCAGTCTGTTTTGTCATATGCGCAGTATTATTCTATAGCTGTCTTAAATATTCGGGGATTGAGAACTATGATGTGTTCGCATCCATGATGATGTTTGTTGTGACATGCATGTCATCTGTTGTGCTTTCATTTTCGCTGACCAATCTCCTTGACGAGAAATTTATAGAAAGTGACAAGTTTTATCTGAATGTGGGTCTGGTTGCCATCCTGAGCATCGTCTTCATGCGTTCTTTCTGGATGGAAACAGGCTGGGTGCGGACTCTCATACATGCTGTCTATATTATTGTATTCCTTCTTCAGTGCATCAGCCACATCATGGCTTTCCGCAAAAGATACAAAGAAGGACTTCACAAGCTTGAGCAATATTACGACGAGGAAGAGGACAAGAAACTTCAATGGATACACTTCTGCTATGTCATCATGATGCTGACACAGATGTTCATCTTGGTCTACAGACTCTTCCCTACCGGATTCATGAAGGTGTATAACCTGTGGTATGCATTGTTCATGCTGTATTTTACCGCAAACTTCATTTCATTTCTCGGAAGTCACAAACTTACTCTTGACGCTTTTGCATACAAGGCTCTGTCTGGACAGGAAATCAGTCTGA
Organism: Bacteroidales bacterium; assembly: GCA_015060335.1. Classification (GTDB taxonomy): domain Bacteria; phylum Bacteroidota; class Bacteroidia; order Bacteroidales; family UBA932; genus Cryptobacteroides. The sequence goes on from SUYR01000002.1 coordinate 40,212, forward strand.
AGTTTAAGGGGAGAGGCAAGAAGAAGTCTGCCAAAGACAGTGCAACAGAAGACGCTGTCACAGGTAACGATGCAGAATTCGCGAAGTTGGAGAGAGAACTTCAGAAGTGGGTAAAACAGAAGAAATTCAGCGAATATGATAAAAGCCGCGAGGAAGTGGCAACTGAGCTCGGAACATCGAAAGAGGTCCTCCATATGTACTTCACAACCCGAATGGGTATGGATTTCAAGACATGGAGAACAGGGCTCAGAATAGAAGAGGCCAAAAGGCTTCTGATAGAGAACAGAGAACTGTCCACTAATGTCATAGGTGAAATTGCCGGATTCAGTGACCGTTCCAATTTCCACCGCCAGTTTGTAAAGATAGTAGGATGTTCACCAAGACAATGGAGAGAACACAACTAAACATTTTAACCTTATAGATCATGAAAAAGAGTATCATTTTTCTTGCAGCTGCTATCGTATCGGTAGCTTTTGCAGCAAATGCTTCTGCACAGATCAGCGTGGGAGCGGGTTACGCAAACGAGACAGTAATTGACAAAAGCATTGCAAAATTTGAGGATGGAGAAAGTGGAAAGGCCTGGAGCAAAGACAGACACCAGCTCAACGGTTTCTACATCGAGGCTGCCTACAACTGGGATTTTGCTTCTGTAGCAGGTGGATCATTGGCTCTTCAGCCAGGAGTAAGATACTACTGTCTGAGCAGCCTCACATCAAACAGCAGAACCAACATAAAGGAAGACAAGAATTCATTAAAGAGCGTTTCGAAGAGTAGAATAAGCGACCATTTGATTGATGTTCCTGTGAATGTAAAATACTCATATGATTTCATTCCTGGAACTCTGAAAGGATATGCTTTTGCCGGTCCTGTATTATCATTCGGAATTGCAGCCAAGTATTCTGATATTGAAAAATCAAAGGTAACTGTTGATGGTGAAACTAAAAATTACAGCGACATCAGCAAGTACAACGCATACACTGGTAAATATTTCAACGAGTATTACGATGAGTACGAGGACAAGGTCGTGACAGACAAAGGTCAAGACGACAAGTACAAAAGCTACAATATGTTCGACCTTAAACTGGCTCTTGGATTAGGTATCACTGTAGCTGAAAAGGTCGATGTTAAATGTGGATACAATATCGGCCTGCTCAATAGAGCGTTCAACAAGAATTCAGATGACGCAAAGCATGCTGCCCATTCGAATATCCTTTATTTCGGTGTAGCATATAACTTCTAAACCGTTGTATTGATATACCGCGTGCCCCGGGGTGTCAGATTCAGCACCCCGGGGCACGACATATAAAGATGATTCTACTGTGGGTCCGCTGACGATGCGATATCTGCAACGTCGTCTGCCTCTACAGCCTGCTGTTCGAGACGTTTGCGATATGCATCCATGCGTTTCTTCCAGGCTATCTGACGGGCACGCTGCTCCTTAGCCTTTCTGGCCTGGAGATCTTCATATTTCTTTTCCAGATAATTGTCTGCCATTACTTGACGAAATCCTTTATACGTTGTTCTTCACTCAGTTTACATATCAGCAGTCTGCCGTCCCTTTCCACGATAATGCAGTCCTCAAGTCCTTGAAGCACAACACTTGACGCCCCGGGCGCGTGGACTATACAGCCCTTGCAGTCATTCAGATGGACATTCTCTCCTACAACCGCATTTCCGTCCGCATCGTGAGGAAGCAGAGTCCAGAGAGAGCCCCATGTACCGACATCACTCCAGCCGAAATCGCCTTTGACAGTATAGATATAATCCGCTTTTTCCATCACGGCATAGTCAATGGAAATCTTTTCACATGTAGGGAAGATCTCTGCGACTGTCCTTTCCTCCTCTGCCGTATAGAATGACTCTGACATGAGGTCCATCTTTGACGCGAGAGACGGGCTGTAAGTCCGGAGTGATTCTGTTATCGTGTCTATATTCCAGACGAATATGCCGGCATTCCAAAGATAATTGCCTGCTGCCAGATATTCCTTGGCAACATCAAGTGCCGGTTTTTCACGGAAAGAATCCACATTCATCAGTTGTGTTTCCTCAACTATCTTACCAGCAGCGATATAGCCATACCCCGTTTCAGGACGAGTAGGTTTGATGCCGACTGTTACAATCCTCTTTCCGGACACGGTAAAATCGAGAGCATGTCCTATGACTCTGCGAAACTCATTCACATCAAGTACAAGAGCATCTGCAGGAGTGACAACGACATTTGCATAAGGATCCTGCTTACGTATCTTCCAGCACGCATATGCAATACATGGAGCAGTATTTCGCATCGCAGGTTCCGGAAGAATATTTTCGGAAGGCAGGTCAGGAAGCTGCTCGCGTACGATGGGCACATACTCCCGGCTCGTCACCACCCATATATTCTCAATCGGGCACAAAGGGGCAAAACGTTCCACCGTCATCTGGATCATAGTCTTGCCGGTACCGAGAACATCCACGAACTGTTTCGGATATTCAGGAGTACTCATAGGCCAGAATCTGCTGCCTATTCCTCCTGCCATTATCACTATATGATTCATTACCTAATCTCTTTTAAATATATCCCTTGTATATACCTTGTCTGCAACATCATCCAGGCAATCCTCGTACCTGTTTGCCACAATCACATCAGAAAGTCTCTTGAACTCATCCAGATCGTTTACAATCCTGCTGCCAAAGAATGTACTTCCGTCTTCCATCGCGGGTTCATAGACAATGACCAGCGCACCCTTTGCCTTGACGCGTTTCATTATGCCCTGAATTGAACTCTGTCTGAAATTGTCTGAATTCGTCTTCATTGTAAGACGATATATACCGACGATGCAGGATTTTTCATGTGCTGCATCATATTCAGGCGTCTCTGAATAGGAATAATATCCGGCGAGCTGCAGCACACGGTCCGCAATATAATCCTTACGGGTACGATTGCTCTCCACAATAGCCTGAATCAGATTCTGCGGCACATGGTCATAATTTGCAAGAAGCTGCTTGGAATCCTTCGGGAGGCAATATCCTCCATATCCGAACGACGGATTGTTATACTGGTCACCGACTCGTGGATCAAGGCTGACGCCGTTAATGATATCCCGAGTGTTGAGCCCTTTCATTTCCGCATATGTATCCAGCTCATTGAAATATGAGACTCGAAGTGCAAGATATGTGTTGGCAAACAGTTTCACCGCCTCAGCCTCTGTGAATCCCATATACAGGACATCCACGTCAGGCTTCAAGGCTCCTTCCTGAAGAAGTCCGGCAAAGACCTCTGCAGATTTCCTCATGTTATCATCGGTTCCGACAATGATTCTTGAAGGGTAGAGACTATCGTACAGAGCTTTGGATTCACGCAGGAATTCTGGAGAAAAAAGCAGGTTTTCCGTATTATATTTATCCCTCATTGAGGCTGTATATCCCACAGGCACAGTGGACTTTATCACCATTATTGCCTTAGGATTCACTTTCAGAACTGCTTCTATCACAGCTTCAACTGCTGAAGTGTCAAAGAAATTCTTTTTCGTATCGTAGTTGGTCGGAGCGGCTATTATCACGAAATCTGCATCCTTATAAGCGCTCTCGGCATCAAGTGTAGCCGTCAGGTCAAGCTGCTTTTCTGCAAGATATTTCTCTATATATTCGTCCTGCACAGGAGACTGCCTTCGATTGACAGCATCCACTTTTTCCTTCATTATATCCACTGCAACCACACTATGCTTCTGTGAAATCAGCACAGCCATAGACATTCCTACATATCCAATACCTGCAACAGCAATTTTCATATATACTTTATATTAAATTTCAATTCCCTTTCAAATCTGGAATGCATAAACAGAATTGTCAAAGATAGCAATTTTATCTATATTTGCAGTCTGAAACGAACGATAAACATGCTTAATATATCACAGCGCGGGCTTGAAATGCCCTCTTCTCCTATCAGAAAGCTTACACCTCTTGCAAACGACGCTAAAGCCAGAGGCATAAAGGTGTACCATCTCAATATCGGACAGCCGGACCTTCCCACTCCTCAAAAGGCTCTGGATGCCCTCAAGAACGTTGACCGAAGCGTGCTTGAATACAGTCCGAGCCAGGGTTTTCTGTCTCTGCGTGAAAAACTTGTGAAATATTACAGCAAGTTCAACATCAATCTCACCACAGATGACATCATCGTCACCAGCGGCGGATCGGAAGCTGTACTATTTGCATTTCTTGCATGTCTTAATCCAGGAGACGAAATCATAGTGCCTGAACCGGCTTATGCGAACTACATGGCTTTCGCAGTATCTGCCGGTGCAGTCATAAAGACAGTTACAGCAACCATTGATACCGGATTTGCCCTGCCTCCTGTTGAAAAGTTCGAAGAACTGATTACAGAGAGGACAAAGGCTATACTGATCTGCAACCCTAACAACCCTACCGGCTATCTGTATTCCCGTGCGGAAATGAATCAGCTCAGAGATATCGTAAAGAAACACAATCTGTATCTGTTCTCTGACGAGGTATACAGGGAGTTCATATATACAGGATCCCCATACATATCTGCTTGCCACCTGAGCGGAATTGAGGAAAATGTCGTGCTTATAGATTCAGTTTCAAAACGCTATTCTGAGTGCGGTATCAGAATAGGTGCTCTTGTCACCAAGAACGCAGCCCTCCGCGAAGCTGTAATGAAATTCTGCCAGGCACGTCTGAGTCCTCCGCTGATAGGACAGATAGTAGCTGAAGCTTCAATCGAAGGCATTGAAGAATATGAAGCTGACGTGTATGAACAATATGTAGAGCGCAGAAAATGTCTCGTGGATGGTCTCAACAAGATCAACGGAGTCTATTCCCCGATTCCGATGGGAGCATTCTACACTGTTGCCAGTCTGCCTGTTGAAGATGCGGACGATTTCTGTGCATGGTGCCTTTCGGATTTCGAATATGAAGGTGAAACCATCATGATGGCACCGGCAAGCGGATTCTACTCTACTCCGGGTCAGGGACGCAATGAGGTCCGCATAGCATATGTACTCTGCAAGGAAGACCTTCAGAGAGCATTGTTCATTCTTGAGAAAGCGCTGGAAGCTTACAACAACAGATAATCTTCTCATAGCATATATCATTCACTGCGACAGTCCGATCAAGCACAATGCTAATTAAAGAACAGATTTGTTCAAATAGCATAATTTCGCATTCGGAACTGTGAAATTTCAGGTAAGGACTGATATTTCGGGGACCCGATAATTATGAACGGTAATTCCGCAGCTAAATAATCTAATCGATCATGACAGAAAAAGAAAAGATGCTTGCCGGCGAGGTGTACTCAGCTGTGGATGGGCAGCTGCTACAGGAGATCAATGCGGTGAAAGAAATCATATATGACTACAACCATCTTCGTCCTGGAGACAGCGAAGGCAGGTTGAGGATATTGAAAGGGCTCCTTGGTCATATAGCCGACGATGAAATCATTATCAATCAGCCGTTCTATTGCGACTATGGCAAGCAGATTTCTGTCGGAAAGAGGTTTTTTGCGAACTTCAATCTCACTATCCTTGACGAGGCTGACGTCACTATCGGAGATGACTGTTTCATAGGTCCCGGTGTCAGCATATACACGGCATGCCATAGCACAGATCCTGTGGAAAGGAACACCAGAAATGAATGGGCAAAACCTGTCACCATAGGTAATAATGTCTGGATAGGAGGCAGCGTGACTATACTTCCGGGAGTAAGAATCGGAAACAATGTAACTATCGGGGCCGGCTCTGTCGTGGTTTGTGACATTCCGGACAACTGTGTGGCTGTGGGCAACCCCGCAATCATCAAAAAAAATCTGAAATGATTATCGGACCAAACAGTGCCCTTGTGCTCGAAGGAGGAGGTCTTCGCGGAGTGTTTACCTGCGGAGTCCTGGATGCATTCATGGAAAGAGGGATACGGTTTCCTCTAACTGTAGGAGTCAGTGCCGGAGCATGTAACGGACTGTCATACATGTCTGGCCAGAAAGGAAGAGCAAAAGCAAGCAATATCGACTTGATGGACAAATACCATTATGTTGGATTGAAGTATCTTCTCACCCAGGGGTGTATCATGGATTTCAAACTGCTCTTCGAAGATTTTCCGGAAAAGATAATCCCGTATGACTATGAGGCATATTTCACAAATCCGAACAGATTCGTAATGGTAACAACCAACTGTCTGACTGGCAAAGCGGAATATCTCGAAGAAAGGAAAGATCCTCGAAGGGTAATGGAAATAGTTCGAGCTTCAAGCAGTCTTCCATTTGTAACACAAATCACATACGTCGATTCTGTTCCTATGCTTGACGGAGGAATATGTGACTCCATTCCTGTAGAATACGTACATGCCCAAGGATTCAAAGATATCACTGTCATCCTCACCAGGAACAGAGGCTACCGCAAATGCGAGAAACCGAATCCGTTCCTGCGACTGTTCTATAGAAAATACCCGAAACTCCAGGATGCCATAGCTAACCGGAACAGAGAATACAACAGGACTATGGACTTGATAGAGCATCTGGAAGAGGAAGGAAAAATCACAGTCATCAGGCCGCTCAAGCCGATTGAAGTAGACCGTATGGAAAAAGATACCGCAAAACTCCGTCAGCTCTACAACGAAGGATACGAGCTGGGAATTTCCGTTCCTATTGACAAGTAAGTATCGCGCATATCGAGTCACCTAATCTACTATAAATCAAGAGATTACGTATTTGAGGGTCGGAATTTTTACCGACCCTCAAATACGTAAAGCTCTGATAATCAAACCTTTAAGCGACTACAAAAATATATCATCCTGATATTTTTAAGAAGCGCAAAGGTAGATTAGGCGCAAGCAAGCGTCAAGACGTAACTCTGGAGACGCTTACATTGTTTGGCATTAATCCGCACTTCCGCGCTGTCACTTATTACGCTGATTATCAAACGTTTGCAGAAACACGATTCCCCTGCAACGGGGAATCGCATATCAGCAATGCGCTATGGGTCAACGGATTAGCTGCCAGAAATCTCGAATCTGTCAGAGTACGGACACGCAAAAAGACGCAGATGACAGACGCATAATAAAGAAGGCGGCTGTTCCCGTCAACGAGAAGGCCACAAATACTCGCCAAAGAGAAGGCAGCAGTTCCCATCAACGAGAAGGCCACAAATACCCGTCAACGAGAAGGCAGCAGTTCACGTCAACGAGAAGGCCACAATACCCGTCAAAGAGAAGGCGGCAGTTCCCGCCAACGAAAAGGCCACAAATACCCGTCAAGGAGAAGGCAGCAGGGAGCAGAGGGTGTCGAGGCATCTGGCTTTTGTGAAATTCTGCTCGAAATAGCTGCGTCCACGTTTGCCCATTGCGCTGCGCTGTGATGGGGACATGGACATGAGCTCGCGTACGCGTCCGGCAAATCCGACATAATCACCGGCCGGGCAGGAGAGTCCGCAGCCGGATTCGCTTATGAGGGTACGGGCTTCTCCGTCGATCATCGCGATGACCGGTTTGCCTGCTGCCATGTATGCCTGAAGCTTGGCAGGGACGGTCAGGCTGAATATGTAATCGTTCTTGAGCGAAAGGAAGAGGACATCTGCCTGAGAGAAGAAAGCCGGAACTGCTGAGAGAGGATATCGTCCGGGCAGGAAGATGACATCCGAAAGTTCGTGAGACAAGATATATTCCTCCAGCCATCTTTTCTTGCGTCCGTCTCCTACAATGATAATCTTCACTCCAGTATCCTTCAGTATGAGAGCGGCTTCCGCTATTGATTCCATATCCTGGGATTCTCCTATATTTCCAGCGAACATGAGCCTGAACCCTTTTGGAAGTGCAGGGATATCTTCCCGACAGGTATCGGAAAAGACGTCCTCAGCCCAGTTAGGGAAATAGACAAGTTTACTCTCAAAGTCTCCTTTCTCCAGGATGGATTCCCTGAAACCACGCGAACTGATCAGAATCTTCTCTGAGTTCCTGTACATCAGACATGTCACCCATGTGAAGAATGAAAGAACATGTCTGTTGCTTATACCGCCTGCTGCCTGGAGACTTTCCGGCCATAGGTCGAGTACCCAGAAATATATAGGCGTACCGCGTAACCACTTGAATATCAAAGCCGGGAATCCCTGAGTGACTGGAGAAGTCTCGTGAACGACAACTGCATCGTAACGACGGGATAATGCCATGAAGAATGCCCATACAGATGCAATGAAAGCCCACGAGAGATAATTCAGAGAGAGCATAAGTGCCCCTCCCCTGCCTCTCGGGATGACAAACGTACGGTACACTTTCACTCCGTTTATGATTTCCTTTCTCTTTCTGAACACACCGTATCCCTTATACACCTTTCCTTCGGGATAATTAGGAAGTCCTGTCAGGACAGTCACATCATATCCACGCCTGGACAGCTCGAATGCTACATCATTGCTCTTGAAGTTCTCCGGATGAAAATATTGGGTTACCAGCAGTATCTTAGTCATATAATTCCAGATATTTATTGAAACACACTTTCTTATCGAAGTTTTCTACAGCCCGAATTCTGCAGGCTGAAGGGGACAAGGGATGTTGTCTCAAATGCATGAGGGCAGCGGCAAGAGACTGAACATCACCGCGTGGCACGACGATTCCCGTATCCTCATCCACAGCTTCCGGAGAGCCACCCGTATCATATGTGACAACTGGAGTACCACATGAAAGCGCTTCAAGATTTACCGTGGGAAAAGTATCTGCATATGAAGCATTGACCAGCACATCCGCCTCATTATATAGCCTGACAAGTTCATCCACACCTGCAGTCCTGCCCATACCTGCAATCCCGTCCGGCATCTGCCTCAGCTGTTCTTTCGTGAGTCCTACGATAGTGATGAGAAAATCGTCCGGAAGCATCTGTCTCAGCTTATATATATCATGCAGCCCTTTCTCCCTGTTCCAGACATTGGACACTGCAAGAATCCGGAATCTTCCGTCACCGGTCACCTCTAAAGGACGGAACACATCTATATCGATACCGTTATGAATCACATGAACATGTCGGTCCGAGAAGAATGAGTCCTTCACATAATCCGCCATCCACTTCGAGCATGCTGCCACAGTAAGGTCGCGGCACGAGGTGAAAAGACGTTTCTTCAGCAGATAGTTCTCCCGAGAATTATCCCTCATGCTTTTAGGATACGTCCTGCTCAAAGGACATTCTCCGCACTGATATTTCCATTTGTCACATCCCGCCATCTCAAAATGGAAACAATGTCCTGTAAACGCCCAGCAGTCGTGAAATGTCCAGACCACCTTGATATCCGACTGATTCAGATAGTCGAACAGGATATTGTAATTAAGCCAGTGGTCATGGATATTATGAAGATGCACCACATCGGGATCAAGACGCTTCATCACATCCACAAGACGGTGTGTTGCACCTATGGACCCCAGGCCTTCCCTGTCAAACAATCTGCTTTCCAGATAATGCAGATATGGATTCAGGAATCCTCCCACCTTGATAAGTCCGAGAGAGGACGGGCAGGAATATCTTCCGTAAGCCACATAAGAATCCCAGCCATGCGACTTTGCTGCCAGGCCTGTCGCTTCCACTATACGTCCTGTAGATCCCCAGTTCGCCGTGGCATTAATCTGAAGAAGTACCGGCATATTTCAAAAGTGTTTCGTTTATTACATCGAACTGATATTCAGGAGTCCAATACCTGTCGATTTCGTCCTGACAGGCTTTTCGGACCTGCATCCTGCGACCTTTGCTGGAGAGCAGCCATGATTCTATCCTGTCTGCAAGAGAGACCACATGTCCGTACTCATAAAAGTCTCCCGTGACACCCGGATGGATCGCCTCGAATTCCGGACCCTGACATTTGAAGAGGTCATGAGTAACTGCCGGAGTTCCGTATGTGAGCACATGGACTGCTGTCAGGCCGATATTTCCCGGAGAGACACACAGGTCCGCATTGTATATGAGTTCTGCATTCACATTTTCATTGTAAGATGGGCCATAAAGCCACACTCTCTCCTGCAGTCCGAGACTTGCTGCAGTCTGCCTCAACGAGACCTCTGCCGGTCCGGATCCGACAAGGACAAGATTGCACAGAAAATGCCTGTCCTGTAGTATCCTCATGGCATCCAGAATCATATCCAGCTTCTTGGATGGAGTCAGGCGTCCGATGAATATCAATATAGGAAGAGCGTTTCCGAAATGTTTCCTGTAAATGGAAGTCGGATTCAGCTTTCTTCGGATCTGGAGCTGTACGGCATGAGAAAGCGAATTATGGATAACATGGAGTCGGGAGGGAGAATATCCTTCTGAGACCATCAGTCTTCTGGCGTAGTCTCCATATAGGAAGAGACCGTCTGAAAAGCTATAAAACAACATTTTCATCCATCTGGTCACCCTGTCCTCCCTGCCTGTCCATCCATGAGTCCATAAGAAGACTTTCTTTCTAAGAAGTGCAGAAACTATCAGAAATGTCCATGTGGAAAAACAGCGGATATCGCCAGAAAGTATATAGACGGAATATCTTCTGGAAAGCATTTTCAGCACACCTTTCTGCCATAGGGTGACTTCTCCGTTCTGAATATTCTTCAGTACTGTCACCTTGTTCCTGAATCCCGTAAGGCTGAAAGTCCTGATACCGTTGTTCAGGGTATCTCCGAATGCAAAATCGCAATCCATCCGGGCATCAATCAAGCGGAATATCTCTTCCCGATAATGCGGAGCAAGATTGGCTATCAGACAAATTTTCATATAAACACATTTTGCCAGTTAAACATAAACATGGCGGTATTTGTACGCATCCTGAACATGATTGCAATGAATACCAAACCATACAATGAAAGCAGAACAGCTTTTTTCAAGGTAAATGTCCGGCTCATGGCAGCCAGAGTGAGGGCTGCGAATATATATTCAAAACCCAGGAAATAATAATTGACACGGGAGAAGATCAGGCTGCCTATGAACAGATATTTCCACAGCACACCAAAACAGAACAGGTCATAGATTATATTCACGGTCCGGCTGCCGTAATACGATTTGACCTGATCGCCGAAGTATATCAGGCACACTGATATGGACAGATTGATCCAATATCCGAGTCCTCTTTCCACGGTACGGGTCAATTCATAATCATCATTGAAATATATGTCATAACCAAGATAGGCGGCAAGCCCGTCTGCATACCCTGCAATGAAATTCACTGCAGATGTACCGGAAGCCAGCAGCACTGCAACCAGAAGTCCCAGCACAATCCATTTCCTCCTTACCCATCCGTCTGAGAAAATATACAGCGGATACAACGGAAGCAGGAACACAGCTGAGGTGTGGAACATGATTGCCAGAGCTATGCAGAGATAATATCTGATCCACTTTCTGTCAGCAATGAAATGCACAGAATAGGCAAAGATACAGAATGCAAGCTGCTGTCTGAGTCCGTTTGCATATGAAAGCCAGATTCCTCCCAACATGAAGACCAGAGCCAGAAAAGGATAGGCATCCCGGAATGGCCTGACAGCAAGGAATACCAGCAGCAGCTGTATAAACGCCACGACACCCAGAAAGAACGAAAAAGGCAGAGAAGCAGCTGCACATATATCCATAAGGAATCTGAAGCCAGGCTCCAGATGATCATAGCTCCCGATACCCAGAAGCGCATCATCATACCATCTTTTGTAGCTCCAGAAATCCATTCCCACTCCAGAGCGCAGACCGAAGACAACAGAATATACAGCAATTGCAGACACAATGAAAAACAATGTATTCTTTTCAGCTGAATATCTGGCGGCAAAGTACAGAAGGAGCGTCAGGGATATATATACAAGAAGTGTCTGAATCACCATATCTACAATTTCCTGAAGAATCTATAAGTCTTGACCGGACTGCGTGACGCGCTCAACAGTAGTCCTTCCGCCATATACACAAGATCTCTGCTCCGAAGGAAATAGCCGGCTATATCCTTCATTCTGAATTCCTTGTCATACCCCTTCCACAGAGAACGCTCTGCATCAGCCATGACATTCAGACTTGAATTAGCCAACAGAGGAAGAAGCCGTCCCATCTGCCTGCGCAGAGGTCCGTCCGGCAGAGTACCCCGTATGAATTCATCCAGCCGGGTAATGATAAACAGCAGGTCATATGCTCGTTTTACATTGACTGTCTGAGTGATGGATCCCTCCCTTATATATCTGCAATAGCACTCCTGCTGTATGATTGCCACAGACTTTGCCAGACAAAGTGCCCTCGGGGTAAAATCTGAATCCTCGTGATATATACCGGGAAAGAATCTCAACGAATTCTCTGCGAGAAACTGCCTTCTGAATATATAGTACGGGGCACCATGCTGGAAATGACCTTTTGTGGCAAGGACAAACTCCGGTCCAGGCATTGCGCTTACCGGAAAATCATATCCGAATGCTATAATATCCGCTCCGGAAGCCGCTCCAAATATCTGAGGCAGACAGTTTTCCATTATACTGTCATCCGAATCCACAAACCAGACATACTCGCCAGAAGCAAGATCCAGTCCGGCATTCCTTGCCGCACTCAGACCTGAATTTGGCTGGGAGCTCAACTTGATGTGGGGATGCGCCGACATCAGTTTCATAACCTCCACCATGCTTGAATCAGTAGAGCCGTCATTGATGACTATTATTTCATACTCATCACCTGCTACATTCTGGTTCATACATGACTTGAGACATTTAGCAACATACTGCTCGGTATTATACACCGGAACAATGATTGACAACTTGAATGATCTAGACATACCTTCTAAGAAATTTCTTGAATTTTACTAAAACTGAGGTAAGTTCAGGTCCGAGAAATCTTACTAATCTGTCTTTAGTCTTCTGAGCGGAGGTCTTCCAGGAGGCATCATAATGATGTATCGACCTTGAATTACGGGTAAGAGTCAGCACTCCGGTCTTATGGTTCAACGGAGAGAAATATTCCGGATAATATACAAAGACATCCTTGACACGGTCCACTCCCGGCATGACATTGACAACGCCTGACTCAGACATTATTTCCGTAGCTATATTCACTACTGTCCTGGAAATCATCATCTTGCCATCAACAAGGAAATGGGTTGTCAGATACTCATCCAGAAGCCTGCCTGCGATGTCTGACTGAGGCTCGAGTCCGAGACCAAGACCTGGTGCCACCGACATGCCTGCCTCATATCCCATGAAGTTTCCCCTCCGGATTATATCGTCGATGCCGGCAATCAGCTCGACATCAACATCAAAATACAGTCCTCCATATTTGTAGAGCACCCAGAAGCGGGCATAATCGCTCACAAAGGCATATTTGCCCACGCTGTAGGCCTCTGAGGTATATGGAACAATATCCACATCAAAATTATCTTCATCCCACTGGATTATCTGATATCCGGGAAGATATCTTTTCCATGAGTCTATACACTTGAGAGCAGACTGCGGCAGAGGCTTACGGCCAAACCAGCAGTAATGTATCACTTTCGGTATCATTCATCACTTGCGTTTGCGTCTGAGCAAGAATCTGATCTTCGTAATCATCTTTTCTCTTTCCTCTTTTTTCAGACCTATATAAAACATCGAGACTGAGACAGACAAAAAACCGACCAAACCGGACACAAGAAGACGAGGCAGTCCCGAAAGATTCATTACCGAAAACGATGATAGTGAAAATGCTATTGCTGTTACAGCCACAAGAGGGGCCATCACTTCACTCAGATAGGTCCTGATGGAGAAACCTGTATAGAACTTCACGAATATGAGCTTTGCCGTAAGTGAGAGCACACATAGCCCTATCTGTATCATATATACCGAAGAAGGCTGGAATCCGGACCTCAAGGCGAGATACGACAGAGGCAGGTTCAACAAGACTATTGTTCCAGTCACAGCCGTATAAAGGGCTATCTTCCCTGTAGCCTGCATCGAGACCCACAAAGGGCCTGTCAGCGAATCTATAAGGCAGAATATCAGGATAAGGATACAGAATCTGACAGTATATGCAGGGACGGACACCAGCCACAGGTCCAATATGTACGACATGTTCAGAATCAACGGGATTCCCAGAACCAGCATCAGCACATAACCTGTCCTGGATACAAGACTTATAAGATAATGGAAATACGCCGTCTCCCCTGAGGAATATGACTTTATGATCTGAGGGTTGGCGGCAAGCTGCAGATTATAGACAAACGAATAGACTGCAGTCCTCACCTGATTCATTATGCCTACGGCGGCATTGACCGTGACTCCGCAGAAATAATTGATCACAAGGTTTGTTCCCTGCTGATATGTGATGTCTGCAGCCCCGGCGAGCATGTTCCAACCGGAAAATCCGGTAAACTCCCTGAAAAGTTTCCAATCCCGCACACGACGAAGCCTAAGGCGGTATCGGAATATGCTCACAGCCATAAAGGAAAGAAGTACCAGCAGATATACCACAAGAAGCATGACAGAATAGGCCTGAAGCTTCTCACCTGGTATATGAGGAAGCAGGAGAACTCCGCACAATTTAAGCAAAGCCTCTGCAATGCTGAGATATGCAACTGCAGACATATTCTCGTAAGAGATAAGCACAGCATAAAAAGGTACTCTCAACACGTTCATGCAGGTGGCAGCTGCCGCAAGGTGGAAAGCAAATATGGCAAGTGTCTCCTTTCCCTGAGGAACAGACAGATAATGCCTGACATAATACAGGCCCGCAGTCTCGCATAAAAGAAGGATGAGGGCAGCCAATGCCATATGCAGGAACAGGCATACGGAGAACGTGCTCTCCACAGCAGTCCTGCTGCCTCCAGCTATGGATATGCTAAGGAATCTCTGACTTGAATTTGCCAATGCAGTATTCAGGAAGGAGAACAGCACCACAATGCCGGACACGACATTATAGACGCCGAAATCAACGACGCCCAATACATTCAGCACTACCCTGCTGGTATATAGCGATACCAGCATGACAACTGCCATACGCACATACAACAGCATAGTATTGCGGGCAATCCTAGCTGTATTACCGGAATGTAACACTTAAGGGAGATTAAAGACGACTGTCAACAATATTTCTGTCAAGAACACCCTTGACGTCGTAAACCACCGAATTATCTTTCTGGAGAGACTTCAGATCCAGAGTCTTGAAACAGTCATGAGCCACTGCGAGGATAATGGCATCATAGCTGCCCTGCGGGAGTTGGTTCACAACATCCACCCCATACTCATGTCTTGCCTGAGCGGCATCAACCCAAGGATCATATACAACGATATCTTCCGTATATTCACTGAGAGTATGATAAATGTCTATCACCTTTGTATTTCTCGTATCCGGGCAGTTTTCCTTGAAGGTAAATCCAAGCACAAGAATCTTTGAATCCTTGACCATCACTCCCTTCTTGTTCATGCACTTGATGGTCTGCTCTGCCACATAAGCTCCCATACCGTCATTCAGACGACGCGATGCGAACATGATACGCGGAAGCACTCCATAGACCTGTGCTTTCTGGATGAGATAATACGGATCCACAGATATGCAGTGACCACCTACCAGACCCGGACTCATCTTGATGAAATTCCATTTTGAAGAAGCCGCCTCAATCACGTCCCTGGTATCGATTCCCATTGCATTGAAAATCTTCGCCAACTCATTCATGAAGGCTATATTGACATCTCTCTGGGAATTCTCTATGATCTTAGAAGCCTCTGCTACCTTTATGGACGGAGCCTTGTGGGTACCGTTGATCAGGACAGCATTATAAACAGCATCGATGATATCTGCAATTTCAGGTGTAGAGCCTGAGGTAACTTTTCTGATCTTCTCGACAGTGTGTTCCTTGTCTCCCGGATTGATTCTTTCTGGAGAATATCCTGCAAAGAAATCCTTGTTGAATACAAGGCCCGACACCTTTTCAACTACAGGGATGCATTCTTCCTCGGTGACACCCGGATACACAGTCGATTCATACACCACTATATCTCCTGCGGAAATTACCTTTCCAACAGTTTCACTCGCTTTCAGGAGAGGATACAGATCCGGTCTGTTGTTCTTGTCAACAGGAGTAGGTACAGCTACTACATAGAAATTGCAGTCACGGATAGCCTCAATATCGGTTGTGCACATGAAGCCGTGAGAGTCAATCGCTTCCTTAAGCAACTGGTCACTTACTTCAAGAGTAGCATCATGACCGGCCATCAGGGCATCCACCCTCGCCTGATTCATATCAAAACCGATTGTCTCGAATTTTGTAGAAAATAGTCTTGCCAACGGCAGACCTACATATCCGAGACCTATAACGCAGATTCTGTAATCCGATAAATTCATTTTCATAAACTTTGGGGTTTCAAAGATAACTATAATTCTACTTTCTCCAAACCATCTTGTCGATGACTCCGGTATAACTTTGTATAAGTTTTACAACTATTGTGCTCACATTCATTGTCGAATATGTCGGGACAACTGACCCGTCCTCGCTCTTTGATGACATCTCCACAGCCATATCCACAGCCTGAAGAAGATCATGTGCATTGATACCGGCAAGTATGAATCCGCCCTGGTCTAGAGCTTCCGGACGTTCTGTCGAAGTACGTATGCAGACAGCAGGGAAAGGATGTCCTATACTGGTAAAGAAGGAACTCTCCTCCGGCAGCGTAC
Source organism: Bacteroidales bacterium (assembly GCA_015060335.1). Classification (GTDB taxonomy): domain Bacteria; phylum Bacteroidota; class Bacteroidia; order Bacteroidales; family UBA932; genus Cryptobacteroides. The sequence continues at coordinate 56,800 of SUYR01000002.1, forward strand.
CAGAATCCGATACTACGGCAAAAGCATTCATCTGCAGGCAGTTATAATCATGAAAACCAAGTGGTTCATGCAGAATGACACGAGGATCCAGCTTGAAGCCGGCAGCCTCCAGACGTTTTCTGCTGCGCGGATGACAGCTATACAGGACAGGCATGTCATACTTTTGTGCCATGGCATTGATTGCGGCAAACAGGGACATGAAATTCCGTTCGGTATCAATATTTTCCTCTCTGTGAGCGGACAACAGAATATATCGCCCTTTCCTTAGCCCCAGCCTCTGATGGACGTCCGAGAACTGTATCTGAGCGAGATTGTCGGACAGAACTTCAGCCATCGGTGATCCGGACACGAAGGTACGTTCCTTCGGTATGCCGGAATCATTGAGATAACGTCTGGCATGTTCGCTGTAGCATATGTTCACGTCCGAGATTATATCCACAATACGCCTGTTGGTCTCTTCCGGCAGACATTCGTCAAAACAGCGGTTGCCTGCCTCCATATGGAATATCGGGACATGCAGTCTCTTTGCAGATATCGCTGACAGACATGAATTAGTGTCGCCCAGTACAAGCAGGGCATCAGGCCTGAGCTCAGACATCAGTTTATATGAGGCATTGATTATATTTCCAACTGTCTCTCCGAGGTCTTCTCCGGTCACATCCATATAGACATCCGGATCTGCCACTCTCAGATTCTTGAAAAATATCCCGTTGAGATTGTAATCATAGTTCTGGCCCGTATGTGCAAGAACACAGTCAAAATATCTTCGGCATTTGCGGATGACTGCTGAAAGCCTTATGATTTCCGGACGGGTACCGACTATGATGAGCAGTTTCAGACGCCCGTCATCCTTGAAAGAAACATCATTGTAATCTGTCTTCATACTGATAAAGAATAAGTGTCCGGTCTGTCCGGATCAAAGATTTCATTACTATAAATTATTGTCACCATATCTTCCTTTTCGGATAGATTGACAAGGCTGTGAGTATATCCCGGAAGCATGAATACAGGCTGCGGATTCCTTCCGTCGACTTCAAAAGTCAGGATTTCCTCCGTGTCTATCTTCCTGAGGCGGATAAGTCCGTGACCGCTGACTACGACAAATATCTCCCACTTGGAATTATGCCAATGCTGTCCTTTTGTTGCTCCCGGGCGGCTGACATTGATACTAAGCTGTCCGCAGTCACGTATGCGTATAATTTCTGTAAACGAACCTCTGGCATCAGCATTTTTATTCAGAAAGAAAGACGCTTTTGAAGCCGGAAGATAACTCAGATACGTACTGTAAAGCTTCATTGCAAGACTTCCGGGAGGCATCTTAGGCATCATCAGAGTCTCGGGATACTCTGCAAAGCCATAGAGCATATCCGTTATTTCACCAAGGGTTGCCTTATGGGTAACAGTACAGCGGCAGAAAGGATACTCACTGCAATGATGTTCCTCTCCCTTCAATGCCCATATCATCTCTTCAACAAGGTCATCTATATAAAGGAGTTCCAGCTCCACATCCCTGTCATTGACCTGTATCGGCAAGTCATTGGCAATATTGCTGCAGAATGTAGCCACTGCGGAATTATAATTGGGGCGGCACCATTTGCCGAATACATTCGGAAAACGGTACACCAGGACCTTGGCCCCGGTGAGATGTCCGTACTCAGCCATCAGCTGTTCAGCTACCCTCTTGCTCCGACCATAGCTGCTGCCCTCATATCTTCCTTCAAGGGTCGCCTGTACTGAACTTGACATCATCACAGGACATCTGTTGCCATATTTTCTCAAGGTATCCAGAAGGACAGACAGAAAGCCTGCATTGCCTTCCATATACTCACTTTCTGCTGTCGGACGGTTTACACCGGCAAGATGGAATACAAAATCACAGTCACGGCAATACCGGTCAAGGTCTTCCTGGGAGGAATCCCTGTCATATTCCATAACCTCGGTCACAACAAGGTCGCCATGACAGACGGCCTTGCCGGTCCTTATATTATTGAGTTGTGCACAAAGATTCTTTCCAACAAAACCTTTGGCACCGGTTACAAGTATCTTCATATTATTCCGAACGAATTTCACGGGATTTGACACGAGGCATCAGACCGAGATCCTCCTGGATAAAACGCAGACGCAGAAGCTGTTCCTTCATTCCCTCGACATCCAGACGCAAGGTATTATGGGAATGATAATCCTCTATCATGGTCATATCCGAATTGCCTTCTGTAAAGAACTTGTCATAATTGAGGTCTCTTGTGTCGCACGGGATACGGAAATAATTTCCCATGTCCACGGCCTTCGCCATTTCTTCCCTCGTGACAAGAGTCTCATAGAGTTTTTCGCCATGTCTTGTACCTATCACTCTTACCTCAGTATCTGCATAAGAAGGGTCTATTCTTGAGTAAATCTGCTTCAGGGCCTCGGCCAATGTAGCAAGGGTGGCAGCTGGTGCCTTCTGTACGAAAAGGTCTCCGTTCCTGCCATGAGTGAAGGCAAAGACTACCAGATCGACGGCATCGTCAAGGGTCATCATGAATCTTGTCATAGAAGGATCCGTGATGGTAATGGGTTTTCTTTCCATGATCTGTTCCACCCACAACGGTATCACTGAGCCTCTGGATGCCATCACATTGCCATATCTTGTACAGCAGATAGTCGTACGTGAGTCACATCCGAGTTCACGTCCCTTCGCTATCGCAACCTTTTCCATAAGGGCCTTGGACATCCCCATGGCATTGATCGGATATGCAGCCTTGTCTGTAGAAAGCACTACAACATTACTGACTCCATGGTCCACGGCTGACAGAAGGACATTGTTGGTGCCTATGACATTTGTCCGTGTTGTCTCCATAGGAAAGAATTCGCACGAAGGCACCTGTTTCAACGCAGCCGCCGAAAACACATAGTCAACACCTCTCATTGCCACATCCACGGATTCCTTGGAACGAACATCTCCGATATAGAACTTCACTTTTGAAGCATTCTCCGGGTAAGCGGTCTGCAGATGATGCCTCATGTCATCCTGCTTCTTCTCGTCACGTGAAAAAATACGGATCTCTCTGATATCGCTTGCAAGGAAACGTCGTAGCACAGCGTTTCCGAAACTTCCTGTTCCACCTGTAATCAACAGGATCTTGTTTTCAAATACTGACATTACACTACTTCTGATAATATTGTTAATCTTCTTGCTTCACCCTTTGACAGCATGCTGTCTGTAAAGAGTTTCTGCAGGGCTCCCGCCCTATGACAATCTGTACCTATAGACGAATACATTCCCATTTCAAGTATCCTGAAAGCCTTTTTCCTTACCGAATCTCCATACAAGCCTGCCACTGAGGGGAGATTGAGCTGGAAACGGACGCCCATTTCATGAAGTTCCTTATAATCGTCAATGGACATGTACCTGTACCTTTCCGGATGAGCCAGCAAAGGATTATAACCGATGCTCTGCAAACGTTTCAGTCTGTCCGCCATATTCAGAGGAGGAGTCCAGACAGATGTTTCCACGAGCACTTCGTCTTCCCTGATAACCAGCAGATCCCTGGCGGAGAGGCGTTCGTCAAATAACGTATCGATCATATATTCTGCTGCAAGACAGAGTTTAACTCCACCTGAATATGCTGATGCCAGCTGCTCGAACCGCCTTTTTAATGAAGCCGTCGTATTTGGTATATCCTCCATGACATGAGGGGTACACCATATCTGCGTCACACCTGCCTCTTCCTCTCGGGCAATAGCCTCCAGAGACTCTTCAATGGTCCTGACTCCATCATCAACTCCATACAATATATGAGAATGTGAGTCGACTGCACCTCCAAGCAGACCCGTATCCAAAAGAGAATATTTTCTACAGAACAGTCTCATATTGCATTATCTCCATATCCGTAACCATAACCGAATCGTCCTCTATGCCCATAGCCATACATATTGTAGTGCATATCCACTCCATTGAGTATCAGCGCCATATGACTATATTTTCCGGACTTGTACAGACTCTCCACCAGAGGGAGCTGCTTCTTGTCAATCATATCTGCCCTCAACACAAAGACAGTAAGGTCAGATACTGCCGTGATTATGCTTGAATCCGCCACTATATCCACCGGCGGGCAATCCAGCAGGATGTAGTCATACTCTTTCCTGAGAGAAGACATCATATCCGAGAAGGCTTCTGAAAGCAGCAGTTCTGTAGGATTCGGTGGCAAGGAGCCCACAGGCAGCAGAGACAGTCCCGGCATCACATCCTTTATGCAGTCGTGATAATCCTTCACCTTGCCGTTCAGGCAGGAAGCCACTCCGTCATGGAGGTTCCCCAGACATCTGCTCAGCGAAGCCTTGCGCAGATCCACATCCACCATAAGCACTCTTGCTCCCTTCAATGCAATGACAGCCCCAAGATTCATAATATTGAACGTCTTTCCGGCATCAGGACTGAAGGAGGTAAACATTATGACATGTGGGCCTCTGTCTCTGCCGAGCATCATATCCACATTGGTCCTGAACACCCTGAAAGCTTCATTCATCATATCCCTCTTGCCCGGACTGACTATAATGCGGCTGCAGGTCTTTCGCTGAGGACGTAATCTGAAGAACAATGATTTCCTGCTTATGGAATCGTCCTGAGGGATCTCCGCCAGGAATGGCACAGAGAGTCCTTGAAGATCTGACCTTGTCTTCACCGCAGTATCGAGAAGCCTTATGACAAAGAATACAGCAAACGGAAGTCCGAGTCCGAGTGCCAGAGCCACGGCTACTGCAAGCATCTTGTTTGGCGAGATCGGTCCAGAAGGGCCGTTAGGCCGCATTATCACTCTGGTATTTCCCACATTCACCAGAGATGCAAGCTCATTTTCTTCGCGTTTTTCCAGAAGGAAGACATACAGGTCCTGGGTAATGTTCTGCTGACGTTGAAGTGACAGCAGCTGGAACTCCTGTCCGGAATTCGACGACATTCTTGAGAGGATCTGCTTTTCCTGACTGTCGAGACGGCTTTTCTGTAGTTCAAGCGAAGATATGAGATTATTCACCGAGCCGAGAATCGCTGTACGGATAGCTGAAAGTGAACTGTTCAGGTCCGCGATCAAAGGATTGTTCACTCCGCTGCCGGTCTTGAGTCTGTCCCTCTGCAAGACGATTTCATTATACTCCTTGATCTGCAGTTCCACAGGGCCGTTTGTCAGTCCGAGATTTGACGGGATCAGTTCTTCCTTCTTTGTAGGGTCGTTCAGATATTCCCTTATAAACTGCGCGATGGACAACTGATTGCTCACTTCAAAGGCCTTTGTTGCATAGTATGACGATTCCTCGATATATGACTGGGCCGTTGCCTTTATATCTGTAAGATTGTTGTCTGCCTTGTATTTCTTCAAAGACTGCTCTACAGCGGCAAGGTCCTTCTCTATGACAATGAGACGTTCATTGATGAATTCTGCAGTATTTATTGCAGCCTTGTTCTTGTTTGCAATCCACACCTCGTTATATACATCTACCAGCGAAGACAATACAGCAGAAGCCCTCTGCGGGAAAATATCCTGCATCGAAATCACAATGACAGAAGACTGTTTTCCGGAAAGTCCTACACTTAGCTTGCCGACATAGTCCTTCGCCATAGCCATGCTTGCCGACCAGGTCACTATTATATCATTGGTAAAATCACCGACATACTCTTCCTGAGGATATATCACAATGGCACCTGCCGGGGTTGTCAGAGTGTCACCGAAATTGCCACGCGTCTGCGCATCGACCTCAGCATTACCTATCCTGAAGTCTGACAGGATGAATTCCCTCTCCCCTTTCGGAGATATCGTAAAACTGAATCCGTTCTGCGGATTATCCCCTGCCGGAATCATCCTCAAAGGAGAATTCTCATACAATCCTACTTTTCTGAGGAACTGTTTCTCTGTATAAGTTGTCTGGAGATTGAGCCTTTCCACCACGATCTGCATGAGGTCCGGCGAAAGGAAGGCCTCGACTTCATTCTCAACGCTGTTGAAGTTGCGCACATTCATCGTTCCTGCAGAGATCACTCCCAGATTTCTCATCGCAGCATTCTGTTCGCTTTCGTCCACCATTACCTTGACAGTGCGCAGATATGTGTCAGGAGTCCTGTAGAGATACAAGGCAGCAATGACAAGACAAAAAATGACACATGCCACATACCACCATTTATGGTTCCACACCAGTCCCCAGAGATCTGAAATATTATTGTTTTCGGTCATAACTATTGCAATACATTTATAAGGATGCTGACAAGAGAAAGAAGTACTGAAGTGGAAGACACTGCTATAGTAGTGATTCTCAGACCTTTATCATCTATAGTGGACTGCCTTGCCTTTTCGACGTTCGGCTCCACATAGACCACATCGTTCTGCTGAAGAAAATAAGCCGGAGACTTGAACAGGTCAACGTCTGTGAGATTGATCTGATACATCACCCTTCTGCCGTCCTGTTCCCTGATCACGCAAACATTGTCGCGTCTTCCGTAAATAGTCAGATCACGGGCGAGGGCAAGAGCCTGCAGCACAGTCACTTTGTCCCCTTCGATATTGAATGTTCCGGGCATGGTGACCTCTCCGAGCACAGAGACCTTGAAATTCATGAATTCCACAGTCACCACGGCGTCTGAAAGATAACCGCCGGAAATCAACTTCTTCTTTATCATCTCCGCGAGCTCCCATCTTGTCAGACCGGCAACCTCAAGCTTTCCAAGCACAGGAAAATCTATCAGACCGTCATTATTGACAGTATATACCATCAGACGCTGACTGTATCCTCCTGTCTGGCTGATTTCCGAGCCCGCCTGATAGCTGACCACAGGGAGATTGAACATTGCAGCAAGCTCGGGATTCCTGCTCGAGACCACTATCGAAAGCATATCCTTGGGCTGGATTACTATACCGGCATGTCTGTCTATCTTTTCCGGATGGTCCAGAACCCTGTTCTGAAAATATGCTATATCCTTTACGTTTCCACACGATGATACTGCCACGATCCAGGAAACGGTCAAAACAAGTACAAATAAACGTCTCATATCTTTTTACCATGTTGTCAGATCAGAATTTACCGTCGCCACACCCGGCTTTCGATATCTTCTTATTATAGTGCCGGTCAGTAGCATATGATAGCCGCACCACAGCACAAGATCGAGTAATACGATTACATTGATGTTCACGCCAAATCCGCTCAAAGAAATATTCATTCCGAAAAAGAATATGGCAATGATGAATATCAGCATCCTCGCCTGTCTCATATTCAGTCCCAGAGCAAGGAACTTATGATGGATATGAGTCTTGTCCGGAAGAAACGGATTACGAGTCCGCCTTACCCTTTTCATGAATACCCTCATAACGTCAAAGGCTGGGAGAAGAAGAGTGGAATATGCATATACGAGATAGAAAGACTGATTATCCGCAGGGGCCGCAGGCTGAAGCATGGAGATCTTCACAGCAAAGAAAGCCAGAAGATAACCCATGAACAGAGATCCTGTGTCACCCATGAATATCTTGTTCTTCTTTTCCACCTTTCCGAATACATTATAGCAATAGAACGGCACCAGACAGCCTATTGCCGCCACAGCCACAACAGCGAAACGGTAAAAACCCTGAAGAGTGAATATCACTGCGAAGGAACTCATGCCGATTATACAGAGGCCGGAAGCAAGTCCGTCAATTCCGTCGATGAGATTGATGCTGTTCACCACAAGAAGGACCAGCAGAACCGTAAGAGGAACTCCTACCCATACAGGAAGCTGCCATATGCCGAGGAAGCCATGGAGATTGTTTATCCATACTCCTGAGGCACACATCATCGCCGCCGCTGCAATCTGTGCAATGAACTTGTTCCTGTAAGGCACTCCCGACAGGTCGTCAGCCATCCCCACAAGATAGAGAATGACAGTTCCTATACCAGCCACCATTATCTGCCTTACATGCAGAAAGAACACATCATCCTGAAAATTATCTACAATCGACGTATCCATAGTGACTGCAACTATCAATGCAATGATCATTACAGGCAGGAACGCCACACCACCCAGGCGAGGAATCTTGCCCACATGGATATGCCTGTCATCTGGCATATCATACAGATTATTCTTATCCGCAATCCTTGTAATATTCGGAAGCAGAAAAGACACTCCCGCCATACTGATAAGAAATGTCAAAACTAAGACCGGAATCATAAATACACTATACACTACTACTTGAGCAGCAGCTTATCCAAAACCGTGCAAAAAAATCATAGAGCCAGACTAATCGTACAGGCGGACTTTTACAGACATGTAAAGATTCTTTACAACTCCTCAGCCGGCGCCACTATCACAATCTATTATCAATCAACATATTACAACTTTTGGCACGACTAATGTCCATTTCCTGTCAAAACCGGAATCCTGATGACAAATAAATTATATCTTACAATCATAACGTTATCGATCAGCCTCGTCCCTATCAGTGCAGGGAACAGGATGAGCCTTGATGATGTCATTCATGCAGCACGGCATCAGTCGGTCAAGGCCCTTGAAGCAAGGCAGGCTTTCATATCGACATACTGGGCCTACAGGTCATACAAGGCGAGCCGGCTTCCGTCAGTATATCTGAGAGGAAACATCATGAGTTTCGACAGATCGCTGAATCTCCTGCAGAATCCGGATGACGGTTCTCTGAAATATGTAAGCTCAAACAATCTGCAGAACGACCTTTCACTGACCGTCAATCAGAACATAACATTTACAGGAGGTACCCTCTCCGTATCTTCTGACCTTTCACGTATAGACCAGTTCGGAGACAGCAAAAGTCTCACATGGTATTCAAGACCGGTGACTGTGTCATATTACCAGCCACTGTTCACATACAACCAGTTCAAATGGGACAAGAAGATCGAGCCGAAGGAATATGAAAAAGGCAAGAGAAATTACCTCGAGGCAATGGAGGCTATCACAATAAATGCTGTCTATGCCTATCATAATCTGCTTCTGGCTCAAATGAACAATGAGATAAGTCAAAGTAATTTCAGGAACTCCGGCAATATGTTGAGAATAGCCAGAGAGAGACAGCTGCTCGGCACTGTGACAAAGGCGGACTGTCTGCAGCTTGAGCTACGTATGCTGAACGACAGTATCTCCATAAATGAGACTGCGGTACAGGTGAAGGAAGCTCAGATGACCCTCAACTCTTTATTAGGATATGATGAATCCTTTGAAATAGTCCCGGATCTCTCAGCAGAACTTCCTGATATCAGAATGGACTACGACCTTGTCATGGAGAAATCTCTGAGCAATTCCAGCTTTATACTGGACAATCAGCTCATCCTTCTGAATGCAGAGTCCGATGTGGCATGGGCGAAGGCATCGAGGGGATTCTCATTTGCATTGAATGCCCGTTTCGGCATGTCGCAGACGGGATCGGGACTGCCGCAGGCATATCAGGACCTTCTTGACCAGGAAACTGTAGGAATAACATTCAGTATTCCTATTTTCGACTGGGGGCTTGGCAAGGGAAAGGTGCAGAAGGCAAAGGCGGCTCAAGAAGTGGCAAAGGCGCGGGTACAGCAGACTGAAAACGATTTCAGGAGACAGATGTTTACTGCAGTAAGCCAGTTCAACACTCAAAGACAACAATGCCTCGTTTCCCATAAGGCAATGACGATTGCATCCGAACGTTATGAACTTACCATGCACCGTTTCCGTGAAGGCAATGCTTCAGTAACAGACCTTAATATGGCTCAGACTGAGAACGACAGCGCTTTGAGACAATATATCAGCGACATCTGCAATTTCTGGACATATTACTACAGACTGCGTCAATATACTCTTTACGATTTTATTTCAGGGCATGACCTTGAAATCGATATTAATGAAATGATACTGTAATGGACAGACCTATAGAAAAGAAAAAAGGACTTGCTCTTGCATTCTCTGCCAAGGCTCTCCCTTGGTGGCTGGGAGTATTTATGGCGGCATTCATTCTCTGGCTTGTCATTCGAGACGACTCGAGCACATTGCGTGTGGATGCGGAGAATATTATCATAAGCGAGGCGGTCCTCGGAGAATTCAACGACTATATCCGCATCAGCGGCAACGTATTGCCTATGACTACCGTACAGGTAAGCCCACGCGAATCCGGCATAGTCGAAAAGATTCATATCGAAGAAGGCTCATCAGTAAAGGCAGGTGACATAATCATAAGCCTGAGCAATGACGACCTCGACCTGGAAATCCTCAACTCGGAAGCGAATCTGGCAGAGAAAGAAAACACGCTCCGCAACACAATGATACAGATGGAGCAGGAGAAGATGCAGCTGAATCTCGAGATTCTGAGTCTGAGTACCGAAGTAAACAGGAAAGGCAGGGAGTTCGAATCACAGAAACGTCTTCTTGAAGACGGACTTATCGGAAAAGAGGAATTTCTGCGCTCGGAAGAAGACTATACGCTGTACTGCAGAAAGCTGGATGTACTGCGGGCCCGTGCCAGACAGGACAGCATGTACAGGGATGTGCAGATAAAACAGATTGAGGAAAGCATAGGGAACATGAAGATCAACATGCAGAGAATACGACGTAGGAAGGACAATCTTGACGTAAGGGCGCCTATGGACGGAGAACTCGGTCTTCTTGAAGTCACATTGGGCGAATCCATCAGCAGCGGTAGAAAGATCGGCCAGATCAACTCTCTGGAAAGCTACAAGATCGAATCGCATATAGATGAACATTATATAGACAGGATAAATCCAGGATTGCGCGCCACATTCGAACGGCAGGATGAGGATTTTGAAGCAGTCATCCGCAAGGTATATCCGGAGGTGCGTAACGGTAAATTTCAGGCTGATTTCAGATTCAGCGAGAATCAGCCTTCGAATATCCGCACAGGCCAGACCTACTACCTGAACCTTCAGCTCGGACAGCCGGAAAAGGCAATACTGATTCCACGCGGCACATTCTACCAGAAGACCGGAGGCAAATGGATATATGTGGTAGCGCCGGATGGCGACAAGGCAGTAAAGAGAGAAATCCGGATAGGACGTCAGAATCCACAGTATTATGAGGTACAGGAAGGGTTGACACCTGGAGAAAAAGTCATAACTTCGGGCTATGACACTTTCGGTGATAATGAAGTACTTGTCTTCTGACTAGATTGCCGGTCAAGCCGGCAATGACAAGTCAGTCATACCCGGCAATGACAAGTCAGTCATCCCCGGCTTGACAAGTCAGTCATCCCCGGCTTGACAAGTCAGTCATCCCCGGCTTGACCGGGGACCTTTACAGCATATAAACAGAAATAATAACAATTAAACATAATCACTATGATAAAAGTAACTAATCTCAGCAAGGTTTTCCGTACAGAGGAAATCGAAACAACAGCACTCAACTCCGTCTCATTCGAAATCAAGGACGGCGAATTCGTGGCAATCATGGGACCATCGGGATGTGGCAAGTCCACCCTGCTGAACATCCTCGGACTTCTGGACAATCCTACTGACGGAAGCTATATGCTTCTGGGACAGGAAGTGGCAAAACTCAAGGAAAAGGACCGCACCAAGTTCCGCAAGGGTAACATCGGCTTTGTATTCCAGAGTTTCAACCTGATTGACGAACTCAACGTGTTTGAAAATGTGGAACTTCCTTTGAGATATCTCAACATCAGTTCATCAGAGCGCAAGGCACGCGTTACAGAGATGCTCAAAAGAATGAACATCAGCCACCGCGCCCAGCACTTCCCTCAGCAGCTCTCAGGCGGTCAGCAGCAGCGTGTCGCCATTGCCCGTGCAGTCGTATCCAACCCTAAACTCATTCTCGCCGACGAGCCTACAGGTAACCTCGACTCCAGAAACGGCAAGGAAGTGATGGACCTTCTCACCGAACTCAACAAAGAAGGTACAACGATCGTAATGGTAACCCACTCACAGAAGGACGCATCCTGCGCACAGAGAATAGTGAACCTTTTCGACGGCGAAATCGTCAGCGACGTAAAGAACGAGCTCTAACTCGTCATGGCCGGCTTGATCGGCCATCTTGTCATCCCCGGCCTGACCGGGGATCTAACGACCACCACGTTGAAACAGATGCCCGGTCAAGCCGGGCATGACGGGAGAAGACGAACAGACAGACACGAAATAACCCCATAACAACTTGCAAATGGCATCATTCAACATATTCAGACGCGGCAGTTCGACAATGTCAGGCATACTCAATGTGCTGGGCTTAGCTGTGGCATTCGCAGCATTCTACATCATTCTCGTACAGGTTGATTATGACCTGAACTTCAACAAGGGCATCAAGGATTCAGAAAGGATCTTTGTCCTTTCAGTTGATGCACAAGGAGAAGCAAAGTACAATAGTCTCTACTACTGCCGTCCTATCGCAGAAATAATCCTACAATCATCATCAAATATTGAATTTGGGGGAATAATCAATCTGACTCAAACTTCAGAAGAGAAATTCTGGATAGACAGAGATAATAAACGGGATATTATAACATTGAACCATACAGACATAAGCGGAAGTGCGCTGAAGGCTATAGGATTCGAAGCAGTGGAAGGTTCATTGGATGATGTCATAAACAGACGTACTCTTGCAATCAGCGAAAGCGCAGCGAAGAAGTTCGATCTTGGGGTGAACATGAGTATTGGCCAAGGTACTGATATACGGACAATTGTAGCTGTATTCAAGGATATGCCAGACAATTCTCATTTCAAGAATCTTGACTTGTTGAGCAATATAGCCGATAAGAGCATAGACAATTTTTCAGAGTGGGGTTTTACATATTTTGTAAAGTTACATGATCCGTCGTTAGTCGACCAGATGGAAGATGAACTTGCAGAAATCAGCCGAGAATATTACAAGGAGAAGTTTTTCGGCAACATGCCTTCTCCTGAAGAGATGGGAATGACACAGGAGGAATTCGACAAGGAGGTCAATGAAATGCTGAATATGGCTGAAGATGAGTTCATCCCCATAGAAAATCTGTATTACAACAATGCGCAGATGGAAAGAGGAGACATTACAACGACAATTATTCTTCTGCTTGTCGGAATCCTCATCATCAGCATTGCATTCATAAATTACATCAACTTCTTCTTTGCACAGATTCCTGAGCGTATCAGGACTGTCAACACAAAGAAGGTACTTGGCTGTACCCGGCGTGAACTCATCATTGGTACAGTTACAGAAAGCATAACACTCATTCTTTGGGCTCTCGCTCTGGCATTTGCATTAGTGATACTGTTCAATACGAGCCAGCTAAGCCATCTCATAAGTGCAGACAGCGGATTAGGAGCAAACATTGAAGTGGCAGTCCTTACTGTAGTAATTGCCATTGTAATTTCTATAGTTTCAAGTCTTTATACTGCAATCTATATCTCCTCTTTTGAGCCAGCTCTGGCACTCAAGGGTTCGTTCAGCGGCAGCAAGACAGGTCAGAAACTCCGTTATATACTTGTCGGACTGCAGTTTATAACCTCCATTGTTCTGATCATAAGCTCATGCTTCATCAATCTTCAGCGCGACCATATGCTAAATTCCGATATGGGTTTCAACAAAGAACAGCTTCTTTATGTCGGCACAACTAACTATATCGGACACAATGCCGAAGCTGTTGAAGAAAGACTAAAGACTGACCCTCATATTGAAGATGTAACATGGGCCGCCGGCGAACTGGTAGCAGAAGAAAGAATGGGATGGGGGCGACAATGGAATGGCCAAAACATCAGTTTCGAATGCTATCCGGTAGGTTATGACTTCCTTGAATTCATGGGCATCGAGATTATTGAAGGCAGGACCTTCCGGCCGGAAGATAACCACAGCGAGAACGGTGCATTCATATTCAATGATGCCGCACGTAAGAAATACGGATTCACACTTGATGACAAAATAGGTGGTCATATAGGAAATGATACAGATATTGTAGGCTTCTGCGAAGACTTCAATTTCCAATCGCTCAAATATGAAGTACGTCCTTTTGCCTTATACATTTTCGGAAAAAATCCATGGTGGTATCCGACAACTGCATTCATCAGAGTAGCTCCGAATGCAGACTATCAAGCTGTGATGAAGCACATTGCCAACGTATTAAGCGAATGGGAATATAATATTTCGTCCGAGGAATGGAATATCCGTTTCTTTGATGACAACCTTAACGCCACATATAAGAAAGAGGCAGCGCTCTCTCAGCTCATCAGTCTCTTCACACTGACTGCAATCATCATCTCGCTCATGGGAGTGTTCGGTCTGGTGATGTTCGAGACACAATATCGTCGCAGGGAGATCGCTCTGCGCAGAGTCAACGGTGCAACCGTAGGTGAAATCCTGGCAATGTTCTGCAGTAGGTTCGTGAAGATCGTGCTCGTTTGCTTCGCTGTGGCCGCTCCGATCGGATGGACCATCGTGGAGAGATACCTTGCCACATTCGCACATCGCTGCCCTATGCACTGGTGGGTATTCGTCCTCGCACTTGTGGCTGTACTTACAGTAACAATCGGAGTGGTGGTCGTCAGAAGCTGGAAGGCTTCAACCGCTGATCCGGCAAACGCACTTAAAACAGAATAGATTATGAAAAGTTACTTTAGATTCCTGAGCCGAAACAAGCTATACACCGCCATTGAAGTCATAGGTCTGAGCGTGGCAATTGCAATATGCCTGCCGACTCTAAGCTATATGGTCAGATTGCATCGTATCAACCGCGCGCATCCGGACCATGAGAGCATCTATAGTCTATGCGTGAGCCGCATGCAGACCTCGAGCCCTGGAATAGGAAAATACCTTCAGGAAAACATACCGGAGATCGAGATTGTCAGTTCTCCTTCACATCTGTCTGCTCTCCAGACATTTCAAGTGGAAGAGAAGATGGTACCGTATATAAGATTCGACAGAAACTATCTGTATTTCTTTCCGCATGAATTCATCGAAGGCGGGCTGGACACAGACAACATGAGTACAATGGCTGTATCAGAATCCTTCGCCAACGAACTTTCGGAAAGCGGTCCCGTGATTGGAAGACAGATGGATCTTGACGGGGAGAGATATATGATATCCGGCATCTACAAGGGCGTAACAGACCCAAGATTCAGGGAGTACATGATGATGATTCCCCGCAAGGAAAAGCTTGCTGAAAGGGATATACCGTATGCTGGTATGAATATTCTGGTCATGACTCTCATAAAAGCAAAGGAAGGTACAGACTACGAGCATCTTAAAGAGAAGGTACAGAAGGCATGTGCATCATATTGGGGTCCGATGGATGACCGGGAATTCGAGAATCCATATAGTTTGAAGAGGCCGGAGCAATACGATCTGGTTCCATACAGGCAGATCACTCAAAAAGGCACATACCAGTTGAGGGATATAGGAGGAAGCGGATTCATCATATTGACAATAATAGCTGCTTTACTGCTGTTCTTTGCTATTCTCAACTATATCAATCTGAATGTTGCCTTATCTACAAAAAGGGCAAAGGAGGCCGCAACAAGAAAACTCATAGGTGCCTCACGTGCAGACATAATAAGCCTGTTCCTCAAGGAATCACTTGCTATGAGCGTGATATGTCTCGGATTGGGTCTTCTGTTTACCGGTGTTACTACTGATATGATAAACACCTTCTTCCAGGCCATTGAAGGTGAATGCAATATTGCTGTAGGATACTCGCCGGCGGATATTGGTATATATATCGGATTTATACTTGTTGTGGCTGTTATCACAGGTCTTGTCCCTGCAATGATAGTATCAAGATTCACCCCTCTGGACATCGTAAAAGGCTGTTTCAGATACTATAGCAAGAAACGGATGACAAAGGTGTTCATCTGCATACAGACCATTCTGACAATCATAGTCCTTGCTCTCACACTGGTCTTGAACGCACAGTATAGGAAGAACGTCAATATGGAGTACAACTGCGGCATCGAGGATGTATTCAATCTTATTCCTGACTTCAGAATACCTTCTGAGGCGATTAAATCGGAACTGGAGAAGCATCCGGAGATACTTTCCGTTGGCAAGACCTTCGGAATACCGTCTAATGCAAAATTCGTTGACGCAAATTTCGAGAGCCGGAGTGGAGCATGCTATATCGAATGTACAAAAGAGTCTTTTGATATATTTGATTTTGAGATAATCTCGATGAATGCCCCGGAAGACTATTACGGAATATGGATGACTCCGGAGGCAGAACGGATATCCGGACTTTATCCCGATGAGTTCCGTAACATGCTTCATAAGAACTTTGGTGACATCCGCATAGCCGGAATGATCGAAAACATCCCGTCACAGGGAGGACAAAACGGCATAAATGATTTTCCGATGGTCGTAGTCGTCAGGAAAGACATAAGTACCGACGGACTGGTAATCAAGACTGTCAGCGATCATAAAAAGGCACGCAAGGTCATAGCATCCGTATATGAGAATGTCACCGGAATCAAGACGACTGACATCATGGACTTCGGAATGAGATCACTTTATGTAAAGGAAATCAACGAAAGAGATCTGGCACCGCACAAGGCATTGAACAGTCTGCTCGTCAAACTTCTGGGCATACTGATCATCATAGGAATCATGGGACTCTCTGGGATAAGCATGTATTTCGCGGGCGAAAACGAGAAAGAGATAGCTGTCCGCAAAACTTTCGGAGGCACGAAAAAAACGGAAATATGGAGAATTCTTAAGACATTCATAAGAATAACTCTGATTGCCAACCTTATTGCCATCCCGCTTGCTGCAGTCGCGTTCTCAACTGTAATGAAATACTCTGCAGACAAAGTCACAAATATATGGATCATATATGCATCATGTGTAGTGATTTCATTCGCAATTACCATCGGCGCCGTCCTCTTGCAGACTCTGCGCGCCGCGAGTACCAACCCGGCTGAGGCGTTGAAGAAGGAGTGATGCCCGGTCGGGGCCGGGCATGACGGGTCGGGACCGGGCATGACGGGACTGAATGTCATCATGAACATTCTCACTTGTCATCCTGAACGAAGTGAAGTATCTTTGGCCAAAGAATCATCATAAAGATCCTTCGCTGACGCTCAGAATGACAGGAGATTATATCGTATTGAGTATCAAAGACTTACGCAAAGTGCTTGCGGGTCAAGGGATAGCAAGCAAATTTAGGAAAATATTGAAACACAAGGGCTTACACCCCTCCATAAATACACAAAAATGAAAAGTTATTTAAGATTCCTGGGAAGAAACAAGCTGTACACCGCCATTGAGGTGGTGGGGCTGAGCCTTGCATTGGCGTTTGTGATTCTGCTAAGCTCATATATCATTGACAGCATCTCATACGACAAAGACATTGATGACAAGGATGGCATTTATGTTTGCCACTTTATAAACAAGGCAAGTTCATTCAATATCCTTGGCAATTCTTTTGAAAAATATCCGGAAGTAGAAGATTATTGTCAGTTTACCGAACTTCATCTTCATTTATCTGCAGATGGTAATGCATTCGAAGACGATGTTCTTGCTGTCAGCAGTAATTTTTTCGAATTTCTGCCATATAAGTTAATCCATGGAAAGGCCACTGATGTATTAGCGAATAATCATTTTGCTGTCGTTTCCGAGTCTTTTGCAGACAGGATGTTTCCTGGGGATAGGCCTATTGGAAAACAGGTAGTCTGCTGTATGGAAGATAGTAATGTCACTTTGACAATCTCTGGTGTCTTTGAAGATGTGGAAAAGACACAGATCCTGAACGCAGATATTGTCATAAATCAGAATTTCTATGATTATCAGAAAGGCGCTCTTTTCCCATGCGGAAACCTGCTTCATATAAGTGACGATGCGGATCTTACTGAACTTGCTGAAAGCATATACAATGGATGCGAGGCATTTATGTTCACAGAAAAACTGGCACCAAAACTTACATTTACAAAATTAAGTGAGCTTGATGTCAATATTGGTGATCCTGCTCCTTTTGAAAATTTATATGATCGAGCTTTGCAAAAGACATTCACATTGTTCTGTGTCATTCTGCTGGTTTTCGCCATCCTAAATTATATATTCCTGACATTAGCATTTTCGCGTTTCAGGATAAAGGAGTTTTCAATACGGATGCTGCTTGGGACAGACAAGGTAAGGACGTCAATCAAAATTATAGCAGAGTCATTAGTGCTGACATCCGTAGCATTTGGACTGGGAATAATTCTGGCTATAAGTCTCGAGAGGTCAGCGTCTGAGGTTCTTCGCTGCGAGATTGATGTCTTCAGTAATGCTGTTGAAGTCGTTTGGGCAATTATAATAATTGTCGTCACATCCCTTCTGTCAGGAATCATACCTGCCTTCAGTTCAACATTTGTTGATCCTATCAATGCTGTGAAGGGAGAAACAAGAAGAACTGACAAGGTATTCTTTGCCAAGGCATTCATCGGTATCCAAGGCGGTATATGCATTATAATCATATCAATTGCCATTGCGATGTTCTTTCAGACCCGAAAGATGATTGATGCTCCTCTTGGCTATGAGACAGATAGAGTGCTTACATTACAAGGATGTGATGGACATGATATTGAGAATCACCTTGGCAATCTCCCTTGCGTGAAAAGTATCGGCAAAATAGGAAGATCTCCCGTACAGTTAAGTTCCGGATCCACCCAAGCACGTATAGGTAACGATATGATAAAACTCAATAGGTTGGATTGTAGCATTTCAGCACTGGAGGTTCTCGGAATAGAGATTGCTGAACAATTCAACAGCGAGATAAATGTATGGGATAAATTCATTACAGAAAGCGGATACCAGAGCATTCTGAAGTCTTATGAAGTTCAAGGCATTGATCCGGAGGACATAAAGACTGTGTGCTCAGGAGTCGTCAAAGACTTTAGGTTCGGCAATATTACCACGGTAACGGATGGTGTCAACTGCATTACGATAATGCCAGCTGACTGGATCCCACTATATGTTATCAAATGCAATACAGAAGAACATCAGGCAATTGCAGAGATATCCGACAGATTGAAAGAAGTCTCCATCAATGATTTCGAGATTTCAAGTATGACAGATCAATTGCAGGAAACCTTCATCAAGGAAAAGAACTCCATTGTGATGATCAGTACTTTTGCGGTTCTGTGCGTATTGCTGACTATTATGGCGATTGTGGCTATCAGCAGCTATTACTCTCAGATGAAGACACACGATACAGCTATAAATAAAGTTTTCGGTGCATCACAGAAGAAAGTCTTTTGGGATATGGTATGGAACTTTACAGTTCCAATATTGATTGCATCCGTCATAGCTGTTCCGGTTGCTTATCTCTACATTGACAAATGGTTGCAAAGCTATCCGGTTCGCATAGAGAATACATTTGGGATTTACATCGGATCCCTTTCCCTTGTGTTGATGATTGTTGTAGCCTCTATCACACTACAAGCCATCCGCCTCATGCGCACCAACCCGGCCGAGGCTCTGAAGAAGGAGTAACCACAAATTTTATAAACCATTGTAAATATGGCACTTAAACACATTGTGTGCCGCACCACGCTAGGCGGCATGTTTAACACCTGAAATACTAAGACGACTGCGGAGCTATATATGATTGTGCCTATATATAATGCATTTATAAATCATAGCCTAGATTATTCCAGAAAATAACGGAATAGTATTTGAAAAATGTTATTTTTGCAGAAATAGTTAAAATTCAATCGATATGTCGGAGAAGGAGATGAATTCATACAGGTTCGTTTCGGGCCAGGAGCCAAGCGACGAGATGCTCAGCCAGCTTATGAGTGAGGTGGCTGAAGAAGCCGTGGAGCGACGAAAGAGGGCTGATGATGAATATTTCTCTCAAATGAGGCGTAATGTAGCTGCAAAAAAAGAGAGATGGGCAGAACGTATAAATCGCGTCGTAAATGGTTAAGATAGAACATAGACCAGAACTTATTATAATTGCCGGACCTAATGGATCCGGCAAAACTTCAGTTACGCAGAAGTTCCTTCATCATGAATGGGCAGAGGGTACTATTTATATCAACCCGGATGAAGTGGCCAAGGAACGCTTTGGTGATTGGAATTCACGAGAGGCTATCTTAAGTGCGGCTAATTACTGCGCTGAATGGCGAGAAAGATGTCTTGCTGAGAAGAAAAGCTTTGTATTCGAGACAGTGATGTCTGCAGAGGATAAGATTGATTTCATCATCAGAGCTAAAGAAGCCGGATTTTTTGTCAGATTGTTCTTCATCTCAACTTCTCACCCTTCGATCAATGCTGCAAGAATCGCCGGAAGAGTCATGGAGGGTGGTCACGATGTACCTATTCCTAAGATTGTTTCAAGATATTATAAGTCCATAGAGAACTGTAAGACAATTGTTCCAGTGGTTGATCGTTTATATGTTTATGATAATTCCGTAAACGGTCAGGATGCAAAGATTCAGTTCAGGCTGACAAATGGTAAGCTTGCAAAGATGTATGTGAGCGAAGTGCCTGAATGGGCTCAGATAATCTTACCTGAAGATACTCAGGCTTGATATGGCAAAGAGCAGAGCGAAAATACTGGTTGTGGATGACAACAGCGGAATCAGGGCAGCATTGAAGGTGCTGCTGCCGCTGCATTTCTCGCAGGTGGAGCTGATTCCTTCGCCGAAGGAACTGATAAGCAAGATGGCTGAGTTCCGTCCGGACATAGTGCTGCTGGACATGAACTTCCACACAGACATAAATACCGGCAACGAAGGTCTTTACTGGCTTTCGGAAATCAAGAAACGTACACCTGACACAGAGGTTGTGCTTTTTACGGCATATGCTGATATCCAGCTGGCTGTGGAGGGAATGAAGCGAGGTGCATTCGACTTCATCGTGAAGCCATGGGACAACGACAAGCTTATAGGCACACTTAAAGCAGCTTATTCCTGCAGAAGGAAAGACGAATCCAGGGTTTCCGTACCCGGACAGGCCATGTTATGGGGCAAAGGAGGCGCCATGTCTGCAATAAACAGGGCCGTACAAAAGATAGCCCCGACAGATGCAACTGTCCTCATTACCGGAGAGAACGGTACAGGAAAGGATCTCCTCGCAGGAGAGATACACAGAATGTCGGAAAGGTCTCTGCGCCCGATGGTATGTGTCGATGTCGGAGCTATCACCGAGACACTGTTTGAGAGTGAACTGTTCGGACATGTGAAGGGCTCATTTACTGATGCACATACAGACCATATCGGCAAGTTCGAGCAGGCAGACGGAGGCACGCTGTTTCTTGATGAGATAGGCAATATACCGCTCCACCTTCAGGCGAAGCTCCTTAGGGCGATACAGAACAGAAGCATTACAAGAGTCGGCGACAGCAAGTCTGTTCCTGTGGATATCCGGCTCATCTGTGCCACAAACAGGGACCTGGAGCAGATGGTAAGGAACGGGCAGTTCAGAGAGGACCTGTATTACAGGATCAATACAATGCATCTGCACCTCCCTGCCCTGCGCGAAAGGACTGACGAGATCATACCTCTGGCAGAATTGTTCCTCACAAGATATACAGAGAAATACAGGAGAGAGGTAAAAGAGATATCGCAGGAAGCGGCTGATGTACTTAAGTCCCATTGCTGGAGCGGCAATATACGTGAATTGCAGAACTGCATGGAAAAAGCCGTCATACTGTCTGAATCGGACGTACTGATGCCATCTGACATCGAACTGCAGAAAAACAGAAACATCCAGCAAACAGGCAATGATACGCTTGTGGAAGCCGAAGAAAAGGCAATCAGAGCTGCTATGGCTCGTTTCGGAGGAAATCTCTCAATGGTGGCAAGGTCTCTTGAAATCAGCAGACCGACACTTTATGCAAAATTGAAGAAATATAATATATAGTAGATTTTCCGACTCTCTTCGGTCGCTCGCAATCGGCCTGCCGCTTGAGCGCAGCGAAAGAAATGACAGGGAAAGATCCTCGAAATGACAACTGCTCAAATCATATTCATTGTTATAGCTGTTGCGATTACGGCTGCTGCACTCTCCTCATTTATAACATCAAGAAAGATGAGGTCCAAGGTGGCCTATATGCTGGATGCCCTGGAAGACAAGGAACTCAACTTCAGATTTGATGAGAAGAGATTGAGAGGAAGGAGATTCAACAGAACGTTGAACCGTCTTCGTAATATTTTCGACAGGGAAAGGCACGAAATCATCGAACAGGAAAAGTATTTCGGACTCATGCTCGACCATGTACGCACAGGTGTTGTGGTCATGGACGGCAGCGGACACATAAGCTACTGCAACAAGACAGCCCTGACCTTGCTTGGCATAGCGACATTCAGCCATATAAGACAGCTTCGGATTGTCAGCGAAACATTGTACGATGCATTCATCAATGTTTCGGAAGACAAGCAGGACCAGACAGCCAGCTATTACAGAGAGACAGGCAGAGTGACAGTCTCGATCTCTGCCGCTCGGGCAACAATAGCAGGTAATGAAATAAAGATCATCACATTCAACGACATCAGTAATGAAATAGCTGAAAACGAGCAGCAGTCGTGGTCAAAAC
The DNA here is from genome assembly GCA_015060335.1 of Bacteroidales bacterium. Classification (GTDB taxonomy): domain Bacteria; phylum Bacteroidota; class Bacteroidia; order Bacteroidales; family UBA932; genus Cryptobacteroides. The sequence continues at coordinate 79,236 of SUYR01000002.1, forward strand.
TTATAAGGGTCCTCACCCATGAGATCATGAATACAGTGACTCCGATCGCATCTCTGAGCGAGACGCTGCTCAAGTTTGACAAAATCGAGGAACCTGTTCTCAGCGGACTGAACACTATATCACAGTCATCACGAAGCCTGATACGGTTTGTGGAGAATTACAGGAATCTTACACGTGTGGCAACACCTGTAAAGAAGGCATTCTATTTCAGAGATCTGGCAGAACGTATCATAAACCTTACTGCCGATCAGGCAGTCCTGGTCGGTGCCGACTGTAGATATACCGAACTGACGGAAGATGTGCTGATATATGGAGATGAGGGTCAGATCTCCCAGATAATCATCAATCTGGTCAGAAATGCATTACAGGCTGAGGCCAAGAACATAGAGATAACTGCTGAAATCAATCCTTCCGAGCATGTGATCATAAATGTACAGAATGACGGAATGGCTATCAGCAAAAATTCCCACGAGGAAATATTCGTACCTTTCTATACGACAAAGCCGGATGGTACAGGCATAGGACTGAGTCTCTCAAGACAGATAATGCATCTGCACAACGGAAGCCTGACTCTGACACGAAGTGATGAAAAGCTGACCATATTTACACTGACATTCAGATAGTGTCACTCTTTCATAGCCTGCTCTATGGCAAATGACAGGGCATCCCACAACGAAGTCGCGGCAAAAGTTTCAGAAGGATAAAACCTGATCGAGAATCTCGCCGTCTGTGTCTGATCGGGGACCACACCCACCTGCAGGTCCGCTTCGTCCGGAAAGGATTTCATAAAGACAATTTCCGGATGAATGGTGAGAAAATCAGCAAGAAGTTCTGTCATTATATAGTCGTAGATATCTTCTGATGATGAAATCTTCACTACCCTATGCTGCTGTGATGAAAACATCCGGCCGATTGTGCTGTATTCATCCAGCACTTTGCCAGCATATCTTATAAAGACATTTCCCGAAGGCGTGAGGACGGTCTCCCCTGCCTGACGCAGAAAGAGTTTCACACCAAGCTGTTTTTCGAGCTCCGATACATGCTGGCTTACAGCAGGTTGTGAAATATTCAGCTTTGCAGCAGCCTTAGAGAAACTTTTCATCTGTGCCACAGCAACAAAAACCCTTAATCTGAAATCGTCCAGCATAGCCTCATTTTTTCGCAAATATACAATTTTTATAGTATATTTGTAGGTTGTAAAGTTTGAAAAACCTATTAAACATGAGACGTATATTCATTTTTATCGCGACTTTGCTTATCGCATCAGCTGCTTTCGGACAGCAGCCTCAGGAGCTTCCTAACGATCCTGCAGTGAAGGTCGGAAAGCTTGAAAACGGACTGACTTACTACATCCGTCAGAACGACAAACCTGCTCAGAGAGCGGAATTCTATCTTGCAACTGATGTAGGAGCGTTCCAGGAAGAGGACGACCAGGACGGTCTTGCACACTTCCTTGAGCACATGTGCTTCAACGGTACCAAGAATTTCCCTGAAAAGAAACTTCTTGAGTGGCTGCAGAGCATCGGCGCTGAGTTCGGCAGAAACATCAATGCATCCACAGGATTCGAGCAGACACAGTATATGCTCAACAACATTCCTATCGTCCGCGAATCCATCATCGACTCTTGCCTTCTCGTACTTCATGATTATTCACACTTCGTAAACTGCGACCAGGAAGAGATCGACGCTGAAAGGGGCGTGATTCTCGAGGAGAGAAGAACCAGAAGAGATGCAGGATGGAGACTGTTCGAGAAGTCTCTTCCATATTATTATGGTGACACCCCATATTCAAGAAGGACTCTGATCGGAGGCGAGGAGCAGCTCAAGACATTCAAGAGAGAGAGTCTTGTGAACTTCTACAGAAAATGGTACAATCCAGACATGCAGGCTGTAATCGTAGTCGGAGACTTTGACGTTGACATGATGGAGGCAAAGATCAGAAAGATCTTCAGCGACATCCCTGCACCTGCAGTTCCTACTGAAAAGATCGAGCACAAGCTCCCTGGAAATGCTGAGCCGCTAATCGGAATCCTCACAGACCCTGAGGCGCAGAGTTCAGGCATCGAGATCATGTGGAAGACAGAGCCGATGCCTAAGCAGTTCAGGAACACAGACATGGCATATCTTGACAATCTCGTCAAGGCATATATCCGTCTGATCATGTCTGAAAGATTTTCAGATATTTCATCAAAGCCGAATTCTCCGTTCCTTGGTGCCAGCTTCGGTATAGGAAACCTCTGCAACACATCTGACGCAGTATTCGGAAATGTATCCTTCAAGGACGGCGAGGCAATTCCTGCATTCACAGCATTCATGACCGAACTGGAAAAGATGAAGAGATTCGGATTCACAGAGGGCGAGGTAAAACGTGCAACAGAAAACCTTCTCAGCTCGTATGACAAGGCTGTAGAAGCAGCTCCGACACGCAAGAATGCAGACTTCGTGAAGCCTCTTCTCAACAACTTCTATGACAACAAGCCTTACATGACTCCTGAAATGGAGCAGATGATAGGAAAGCAGTATTGTGCAATGCTTACTGCTCCTATGCTCTCGCAGGTTGTCTCACAGATAATTCCGGAGCAGAATCTCCTTATCCTCTATACCGGACCGGAGAAGGAAGGGCTTGCAAACCCTACCGAGCAGGAGCTTCTCGGCGTGCTTGCAAGCGTAGCAGATGCAGACATCCAGGCAAATGCAGAGGAGAATCTTGACGAGCCGCTCATCAGCGAGGAACTCACAGGAAGCAAGGTATCCAAGGAGAAGGCCGGAATCCACGGATCTACTGTATGGATGCTTCCTAACGGTCTGAAAGTGATTGCACTGCCTACAGACTACAAGAAGGATCAGGTAATGTTCTCGCTCGACATGACTGGAGGAAAGAACAACATCCCTGCAGAAGACCTGTATGCATTTGAAGACAACATCTGGGGACTGTACCTCAGCAACACAGGTGTATCCAAGTTCTCAGGCACACAGCTTCCTAAGATGCTTGCCGGTAAACGCGCTGCAGCAAGTCCATATATCGGTGGATACTCTCACGGCATCAGCGGTCAGAGTGCTCCAAAGGACATAGAGACTGCCTTCCAGCTCGCATACCTGTACTTCGCAGATCCAAGATTCGACCAGGATGAGTACAATGTCGGCATCCAGCAGATTCAGGCTGTATTCCCTAATATCAAGAATACACCTGACTACAAATACGGAGTCGAGATGGAGAAGGTCCTCTACGGAAACAACCCTCGAGTGATCTCCCTTGATGACGATGTGATTGCTAAAGCCAACCTCGAGACAATAGAGAAACATTACAGAAGACTCTTCAACGGAGTGGACGGTGCTACCCTTGTTGTCATCGGTAACATCGACCTCGAGACACTCAAGCCGCTTGTAGAGAAATATTTCGGTTCGCTTCCTAAGGGCAAGAAGATGAAAGTCAACAAGAAGGAAGTGATTCAGTTTGCAAAAGGAAAGGTTGACCAGACCCTGCCTCTCGAGATGGCTACACCTAAGTCAAGCGTTCTCCAGTTCTATAGCGCATACATGCCTATCAACACCAAGACAAGCGTAACCCTGAGTGTTGCGAAGTACATCCTTGACATGATCTACACAAAATCTATCAGAGAGAAGGAAGGCGGCACATATGGAGTAGGAGTAGCCATGGCAGCACACAGAAGCCCTCAGAAGAGAGCCCTGATCCAGATACAGTTCGACACGAACCCTGAGCAGGCTGAAAAACTCTGCGGTATCGCCAAGGAACAGCTTTATGCCTTTGCACAGAACGGTCCTACAGACGAAGAACTCTCAATGGCAATAGAAAACCTCAAGAAGAATCTCCCAGAGTCGCGTATCAGCAACCAATACTGGATGAACGTACTTGACAGATGGGACGAATTCGGCATCGACTACGACAAGGAATATGAAGAAGCAGTCAACTCAGTGACAGCTGAGGATGTAAAGAAGCTTCTCCAGAAGATCCTCAAACAGGAAAATCTGATCGAGTTCAAATCTATGCCGATCCAGAAATAAGCAACAAAACGGGTGACAGTCAATCTGCCACCCGTTTTGTTTTAATCAATATGCGACGAATTATTCGCCAGCTACGATTGCGCCCATTGGGCATGCATCTGCACATGTGCCGCAGTCAATGCAGGCATTAGGATCGATTTTGTAGATGTCACCCTCAGAGATTGCTCCTACCGGGCACTCAGGCAGACATGTTCCACATGCTGCGCAGTCTTCTGTAATTCTGTAAGCCATTTCTATATGATTTAATGTTGGTTCTATTTTTGTCCTTACCGCAAAGACGGTGCAAATTTAATCATTAATTTTGATAATCAAAGGTCGAGATAGAACGATTTGTAGTATCTTTGCATGGTTATGAAGATAATACGTCATATTATATCGATGGCAGCGACTATACTGCTAAGCTGCTCATTTCTGATGGCTCAGGAAAAGATCAGTCCCTCTGTCGAGATAGACAGGACTGTCCATAACTTCGGAGACATACTCCATGACAGCGGACCTGTGTCATGTACATTCAATCTGAAGAACACCGGAGACAAGCCTGTAGTAATATACAATGTGGTAAGCACCTGCGGATGTACTGATGTGGAGTGGACAAAAGAACCGATAAGACCAGGACAGAACGGTAAGATCTCTGTCACGTATTCCAATGACGAGGGAGCATATCCTTTTGACAAGACACTTACCACCTATCTGTCTGATACAAAGAAGCCTGTACTCCTGAAAATCAGAGGAGTATCAATAGACGCTCCGAAGCCGCTGCACGAGCTTTATCCGGTAGCATACGGCCCGTTTGCTCTCAGAGACCACATATTCAAATGCGGAAATCTGGAACAGGGCGAACAGAAAAGCGAAGCCGTCATGGTGGCAAACACATCTGACAAGCCGATCAAGGTAGAATTCACCGACGTTGACAGCAATCTGTCCATTTCAGTATCCCCGAATCCGATTCCTGCGCAAAGTACCGCAGAGATGTCTTTTACTGTCAAGGCTGACAGGAAGATATGGGGAAAGAACATCTACAAAGCCACGCCTGTAGTCAATGGAAAGATATACAGAAGCAATGACGGTAAAAGCGACATAGGCATATGGGCATTCACAAAAGAGAATTTCGCCCATCTTTCACAGGATCAGAAGGCAAAAGGCCCGAGACCGACCTTCGACGAAAGCACATATTCCTTCGGAAAGATAAAACGTGGAGAGACTGTTCATGCCACATTCACTTTCAAGAATGACGGCAAGGAATGTTTCTGCATATATAAAGTCGATACCGATGCAAAGAAATGGTCACATAGCACCATACCCGCTGCAATGCCGGGCGACAAAGTAAGTTTCAGGGTACATCTTGACACTGAAAACCTCCCTGCAGGCGAGCATCTGACAATCGTCACACTTACAACCAACTCGCCGCTCAGGCCAATAGTAAATCTATTTATAGCAGGATATATAGAATGATGCATCTTTTCCTGGACATACTCAGAAACTCCATACTCATCACCGGATTGGTCGTTGTCATGATGATGATAATCGAATCTCTTAACATAGAATCCAAAGGTCTGATATTCAAAGGTCTTCAAAAGACAAGAATCGGTCAGGTGGTGATCGGTGCGCTTCTGGGATCAATACCCGGATGTATGGGCGGATTCGCCACTGTTTCCCTTTACACCCACAGGCTTTTCAGTTTCGGAGCGCTTGTAGCGATGATGATAGCATCTTCCGGGGACGAATCATTTGTCATGCTGGCAATGTTTCCGGAACAGGCACTCATACTGTTTGCAATACTGTTCGTGATTGCGATAATAGCCGGCATTGCTGTCGATCTGGTATATAAGCCGAAGGCTGAGCCATATCACAATCTGCCTGAACATCCTGACTGCATACACCATGAGCATGAAAAAGGCAGTCCGGCAAGGCATTTCGGATGGAAACGCATTCTGATGCTGGTCGGGCTGGCAGTATTCATTGTAGCCTTGGCAAGCGGTAATCTCGGACACGACCACGGAGCTCATGCCCACTCCGGGCACTGCGACTGCCATCATGATCATGGCGGCATAAACCTGCTGGACGAGCAATGGATGAACGTACTGTTTGCAGGACTGAGTGTACTTGTACTGCTTGTAATTGTGTTTGCCTCAGACCACTTTGTTGACGAACACCTCTGGGATCATATTGTAAAGAAACATCTGCCCGTCATCTTCGCATGGACATTCGGAGTGCTTCTGGTGCTCGGTATTGCCCTGCAATACATCGAGATAGACAAATGGATAAGCGACAATACGGCACTGATGATATTGCTGGCGACCCTTGTCGGCATAATACCGGAATCGGGGCCGCATCTTGTCTTTGTGACTCTTTTCGCTGCCGGAGTGATACCGTTCCCAGTACTTCTGGCCAGCAGTATCTCTCAGGACGGGCACGCATCCATTCCTCTTCTCGCAGAAAGCAAGAAGAGTTTCCTTTGGGCGAAGATCATAAACTGCATAGTAGCTCTGATTGCAGGATATGGTGCAATGCTTATAATGTAACAGCCTCGGACACTACATATGTGCTGCCTCCGATGTAGATAAGCGGATCGGAATATCCGGCAGCCAGTTCCCGTGCCAGCTTTACAGCTTCTGCCACATTATCCCTTACATATATGGCTTTTGCTGTCTTACCTGCCCCGATATACTTTTCACGGATTATTTCTGCAGCAAGAGCCCGCCTGCTATGTGCCTGGGTGAATACATATACGGCATCTTCCGGCAAAAGGTGGAGGACAGAATCCACATCCTTGTCGGCTACTGAGCCATAGACAATGATCAGCTGGGAGCAACGTCCTGACGCCTTCATCTGTTGAAGCTGGGCGACATTATGTCGCAATCCGTGTTCATTATGACCTATATCGCAGATTGTCAAAGGTGAATCAGAGATTTTCTCCCACCTTCCACGGAACCCAGTTATCGCCGCAGTATTGATAAGTGCTGCCCTGCTGCAAGTCTGACCCAGGACATCAAGGGCGACAAGTACCGTACGCAGGTTATTTCTCTGATACGCTCCCTGAAGGTCCATATCTGTGAGGATTTCTTCATGTTCATCCCACATAAGCGGCTCTACCCTGTCGGCAAAGGTAAGCAGCGACATGATGGCAGTTCTGTTACCCATGAATGCAGGCTCCGGAAGATTGGTATAGAGTACCTTACGTTCGAATACCGGAACGGTCTCCGGGTGACTTTCCCCTACCACTACAGGTGTTTTCGGCTTTATGATACCAGCCTTCTCAAAAGCTATTTCAGCAAGAGTGTCACCAAGCATATCGCAATGATCCAGACCTATATTGGTGATTATGCTAAGAACAGGAGTGACAATATTAGTGCTGTCCAGACGCCCTCCGAGACCTGTCTCAAGCACCACATAATCCACTTTCTCATCTGAAAACCACTGCAGAGCCATAATGGTCGTGATCTCAAAGAACGAAAGGTCAAGATGATCGAATGTATCTCTCCATCGGTTCAGAAAATCCCAGACGTATTCCTTTGACACATAATAATTTCCCCCATCCGCAACAACTCTCATCCTCTCACGGAAATCAAGGATGTGAGGCGAGGTATATAGTCCTACCTTCATACCAGTTGCAGAAAGTGAAGAAGCCAACATGTTGGACACCGAGCCTTTACCGTTTGTACCGGCCACATGTATGACCTTGTAATTCCTGTGCGGATGTCCCATAAGAGAATCTATGAACTCCATATTGGCGATCCCCGGTTTATATGCAGAGGCTCCGGCTTTCTGAAATGAAGGGAACCTCTGAAAGAGTTTCTCTATCATTTCAGCATATTTTTCTGCAGAAAATGCTGATTCCATGTAATTAACCATTTGTTGAATGCACAAAAATACTTATTTTTACGGATTATATTCTCAAAATAAGAATATGACAGCTAAAGAAGACGCATTATTTTCCCACTACATCATCGATGGAGTACGCATGGACATGAGTCCTGCCGAACTGCTGGAGGAATGTACGGAGGACTACAATTACGATTTTCCGGACAGTTCCACTTTTGATGACATCATTGACGAGTCAACAGAGCCTCCTTTGTCATCATTCTCATATGATAAGGGAAAAGAGAAGGATTACCTTGCCATGACAACGGCCGCGACGCATGAGGAAAGGCCGTTCAGAATGTTGTACCCAGAATACTTCACGAGGCTGCAGATTGCCAAAGCCCTGCTGAGCAGGCTATGGAGCAAGGGACACTTCAAACTTGGCAATCTCAGGCTTTGGGCACAATGGGAATGGAACTGCGAAAAGACAGGAAATATGGCGGCATTCTACAGAAGCGTAGAATCAGCCAGCAATTACATATACGGCCTTGGAGTACAGCTTGAGGACTATCTCTTCATTGAAGAAGACAGGAACAATGCAAAGTTCTTTGCATGGCTTGAAGAAGAAGATGCTCTGTTCAAATCCTCTCCATACGAAAGCAGGCATGCATGGATTGAGGAAGTAAGAGCCTGCAGCCAGGTCATCACTGCCGACCCGAAAAGCTGGCTTATATACATTCCGTTTGACACCTGCGGATTCAGACTTGGGGCCTCTCTTCTTACTGAAGTTGCCGGTCATGACGGAGGCAAGGCCCCTGACATCTCAGACCCGGATTATTTCATTGACTGCTACGAAGTTGTCAGAGAGCTTGTCGAAGACGGAATCGTAATTTCCGGTACAGTTGTCGCAGACGGAGGTCTGATTACAGCATTAAACAACATACGCGGAGAAAATGGCCTGGATATTGACATCAAGGGTATCATGTCCTCATATCAGGAGGACTCACGGGCAAGGATTCTGTTCGGAGAGATACCTGGCGTGATAATACAGGTCAGTGACGAGAACTATGACTATGTCGATTCACAGCTTCTGCTCCAGGATATAGCTTACTATCCGATAGGACACCCTTCCATGGCAGAGAATGACATAAAAATTTCAGAAATAGGGAAAAACGGGGTCATAGACATTCTGGTCTCGCTGCTGGATCATGCCAGTGAAGGCGAAGATTAACATTTATTTAGGATGTTTTTATATAGAAATCTGAAGAAAAATCACTAAATTCGCGACGTATTTTTGCTTACGAAAATTATTCATTATTAATCAAATACTTACAACGTTTATGGAATCTAACAAGAAAAGAGTCTATTGCTTCGGCGGAAAGAACGCCGAGGGTAATGGAACTATGCGTGAACTTCTCGGCGGAAAGGGTGCTAACCTTGCTGAGATGTGTACACTCAACATTCCTGTTCCTGCAGGTTTCACAATCACAACTGAGTGCTGTACTGAGTATTATGAGCTCGGTGGCGGTTACAATGATGCACTCAAGGCTGAGGTAGCTGAGGCTCTCAAGAAGACAGAGGCTATCATGGGCATGAAATTCGGTGACAAGGAGAATCCGCTCCTGGTAAGCTGCCGTTCAGGTGCCCGCAGTTCAATGCCTGGTATGATGGATACAATCCTCAACATCGGTCTCTGCTCTGAGACTATCCCTGGCATGATTGCAAAGACAAACAATCCACGTTTCGTATATGACGCATATCGTCGTCTCATCATGATGTACTCTGACGTTGTGATGGAGAAGGCTGAAGGCATCGAGCCTGCAGACGGTCAGGGTATCCGCCAGCAGCTTGACAGAATGATGGAAGAGGTGAAGGTAGCAAAGGGTTACGCTTCAGACACTGACATCACTGCTGATGAGCTCAAGGATCTCTGCGACCGTTTCAAGGTAAGAGTAAAGGAAGTTCTCGGAACTGAGTTCCCTGATTCTGCAGAGGCTCAGCTTTGGGGATCGATCGGTGGTGTGTTCAAGTCATGGAACGGAAAGCGTGCTATCGCTTACCGCCGCATCGAGGGTATTCCAGACGAGTGGGGTACTGCTGTAAACGTACAGTCAATGGTATTCGGTAACATGGGTGACAACTCTGCAACAGGTGTTGCTTTCTCACGTAACCCTGCCAACGGTGACAACAAGTTCTACGGTGAGTGGCTTATCAACGCTCAGGGTGAGGACGTTGTTGCAGGTATCCGTACTCCAAACCCTCTCAACGAGGCTACAAAGAACCCACACAACCAGAACCTTGCATCTCTCGAGACTTCAATGCCTGAGGTTTACGCAGAACTCGACGGTATCCGTCTCCACCTTGAGAACCACTTCCGCGACATGCAGGATATCGAGTTCACTATTCAGGACGGAAAGCTCTGGATGCTCCAGTGCCGCATAGGTAAGAGAACAGGTCTTGCTGCTCTCAACATGGCTATGGACATGCTCGAGGAAGGAATGATCGACGAGAAGACAGCTGTAACACGCGTTGCACCAGCTCAGCTCGACGAGATTCTCCACCCAATCCTTGACCCTGCATCAGAGAAGAAGGCTTCTGTAATCGCTAACGGTCTTCCAGCTTCACCAGGTGGTGCAGTAGGAGTTATCGCTTTCACTTCTGAGGCTGCAATGGAAGCTGCTGAGAAGGGCATCGCTACTATCCTCGTTCGTGAGGAGACTTCACCAGAGGACGTTGAGGGTATGCGTGCTTGTGCAGGTATCCTTACTCAGCGCGGTGGTATGACTTCACACGCTGCTCTCGTAGCACGTGGATGGGGTAAGTGCTGTATCGTAGGTTGCGAGGCTATGCACATCGACCTCGAGAACAAGGAGATCAAGTTCAAGGGTTCTGACAAGGTATATCACGAGGGTGACGTTCTCTCTATCAACGGTGCAAAGGGTTACGTTTACGACGTAGCTATCGACACAATGGACGCTTCAGACAACCCACGTTTCCAGCAGTTCATGAACATCGTTGACAAGTTCCGCACAATGGGCGTACGTACAAATGCAGATACACCGGAAGATGCTGCACGTGCTATCAGCTTCGGCGCTGAGGGTATCGGTCTCTTCCGTATCGAGCACATGTTCTACGGACAGAACGCTGAGACTCCGCTTTCTAAACTCCGCAAGATGATTCTCGCAAAGAGCGACGAGGAGCGTAAGGCTGCTCTTGCTGAGCTCGAGCCATTCATCAAGGCTGCTGTAAAGGGCACAATGAAGGTTATGGACGGCAAGCCTGTCACATTCCGTCTCCTTGACCCACCTCTCCACGAGTTCGTACCTCAGACCGATGTCAAGAAGAACGAGCTTGCTGAGGAGCTTCATATCACTGTAGGTGAGATTGAGAAGCGTGGTGAGTCACTCCACGAGGTTAACCCTATGATGGGTCACCGTGGTGTTCGTCTCCACATTACATACCCAATGATTTCTGAGACTCAGTTCCGTGCTATCTTCACTGCAGCTGCAGAGCTCAAGAAGGAAGGTTTCGATCCTAAGCCAGAGATCATGGTTCCTGTTACTATTTCAGAGCGTGAGCTTCGTTTCCAGAAGGCTATCTGCGAGAAGATCCGCGCAGAGGTTGAGGCTGAGTTCGGTATGGATATCAAGTACCTCTTCGGTACAATGATCGAGATTCCACGTGCAGCCCTCACAGCTGACAGAATGGCAAAGACTGCTGAGTTCTTCTCATTCGGTACTAACGACCTCACTCAGATGACATTCGGTTTCTCACGTGACGACGTAGGAACATTCATGGGTGACTACCTCGGCAACAAGATCCTCGATGCTGACCCATTCAAGACTCTCGACCAGAAGTCAGTAGGTAAGCTCGTTGATTACGCAGTGAAGGAAGGTCGCGGTACTCGCGAAGGCCTTAAGTGCGGTATCTGCGGTGAGCACGGTGGTGATCCTGCATCAGTTGAGTTCTGCTTCAAGACTGGTCTCAACTATGTATCATGCTCTCCATTCCGAGTTCCAATCGCAAGACTTGCTGCTGCACAGGCTGCAATCAAAGCTTCGAAGTAATATTCGGCCATATAGCGCAAAAGGTGCTGCCCAGATGGACAGCACCTTTTTTCATCCCGTCAACCGCGCATTTCCCGCCGTTTAATACCTCCCCAAAAAACGACTCCTACCAAGTCAGCGAAGACAAGGTAGGAGTCGTTATATAAGGTAATCAGAATTACTCTGCCTTTCCGTTTGAACCAAGAACGTTAACGATCTTGTGGATGTAGAGCTTCTTCATGTTGTCACGAGCTGGACCAAGATACTTACGTGGGTCGAATTCTGCTGGCTTGGTAGCGAATACCTCACGGATAGCAGCTGTCATAGCAAGACGTGAGTCAGAGTCGATGTTGATCTTGCAGACTGCAGACTCAGCAGCCTTACGGAGCCATGGCTCAGGAATACCGATAGCTGCCTTGAGCGCACCACCATACTGGTTGATTGTAGCAACCTCGTCCTGTGGAACTGATGATGAACCGTGGAGAACGATTGGGAATCCAGGAAGCTCCTTCTCTACGCCCTCGAGTACGTCGAATGCAAGCATAGGTGGAACGAGGAGACCAGTCTCAGGATCAGTTGTGCACTGCTCTGGAGTGAACTTGTAAGCACCGTGTGATGTACCGATAGAGATAGCGAGAGAGTCGCAGCCGGTACGTGATACGAAGTCAACAACTTCCTCTGGCTTAGTATATGTGTGGTGGTCTGAGCTTACCTCATCCTCTACACCTGCGAGAACTCCGAGCTCACCCTCAACTGTTACGTCGAACTGGTGTGCATAGTCAACAACCTTCTTTGTAAGAGCAACGTTCTCCTCGTATGGAAGGTGTGATCCGTCGATCATAACTGAAGAGAAGCCCATATCGATACAGCTCTTGCAAGTCTCGAAAGAGTCACCGTGATCAAGGTGAAGAACGATCTGTGGGTTCTCCCAACCAAGCTCCTTAGCATACTCTACAGCACCCTCTGCCATGTAGCGGAGAAGAGTCTGATTTGCATACTGACGAGCACCCTTTGAAACCTGAAGAATAACTGGAGACTTAGTCTCAGCAGCTGCTGAAATGATAGCCTGAAGCTGCTCCATGTTGTTGAAGTTGAATGCAGGGATGGCATAGCCACCTTCGATAGCCTTAGCGAACATTTCCTTGGTGTTCACCAGGCCGAGTTCCTTGTAAGAAATCATAATCGTATAAATTGTTTAAAAATCGTTTCGTAATCCTAAAATCTTGGCAAAATTAACTAATTTTGTCGAAAATAGAAAATAAATCATATGGAGAATAAGGTCATTATCTTCTCAGCTCCTTCAGGGGCTGGAAAAAGCACTATAGTAAACCATCTGCTTGGGCTCTATCCTGAGCTTGAATTCTCGATTTCAGCCACTTCCAGGGCGCCTCGAGGCGAGGAGAAGCACGGAGTGGAATACTATTTCTTCAGTGCAGACGAATTCCGCCGCATGATCTCCGAGGACAAATTCGTAGAATATGAAGAAGTGTATCAGGGCTCATTCTACGGCACTTTGAGATCGGAGGTTGAAAGGATATGGGCCAAAGGTCATGCCATAGTATTCGACATTGACGTGCAGGGAGGAGTAAATCTGAAACGCATATTCGGAGAACAGGCATTTTCTATATTCATCCAGGCGCCATCAGTAGAGATTCTGCGAGAACGACTGGTCGGCAGAGGTACAGATACTGAAGAGGCTATAGAAAGACGTGTAGCAAAAGCCTCATCTGAAATGGAATTCGCTGCCGGAAAATTCGACTACGTGCTTATAAACGACGACCTTCAGACGGCAAAAGCCGAAGCAGAAAAGATTATAAGCGGTTTTCTGAACAGATAGATGGACGTAGCAGTATATAGCGGATCATTCAATCCGCTGCACATAGGGCATCTTGCCATTATCAAGCACCTTATATATAAGGCAGGTTTCGATGCAGTGTATCTCATCGTATCACCGAAGAACCCTCTGAAAGACAATATATCCAGCGGCTCTGCCCTCGAACGTTACAAGGCTGCAGAGGAGGCTGTTGCCAGACATTTCAACTCGGCAGACAGGATGGTATTGGTGGACGATATTGAAATCACCATGCCGGAGCCCCACTATTCCATAAATACTCTTGAGGCGCTTCAGAGACGTGAACCAGACAATTCATTCACACTCATAATAGGAGCAGACAATCTTGCAGACATACGCCGCTGGAAAGATTACGGGAGGATTCTGTCAGAATATGGAGTGGCTGTATTTCCTCGAGAAGGTTACGGACTGGACAAAATAAAGCAGGACTTCCTCTGCGAAAATCCTGCATATAAAATCCGTCTGATCGATGCTCCTCTCGTGACTGTCTCCTCGACAGAAATCCGCGAAGCCCGTTCTAAAGGCGAAGACGTATCACATCTTCTGATGTAATCACTTTACAAGCTCCGTAGCTTTCTCAAGAGCCGGAATGATGTGCGGGAAGATATTGTCTTTTCCGATCTCCTCATCCACACCAAATTTCTCCAGTGAAGCCTGCACCTTATCGGTCACACCGGAAAGGATGACTGTCACTCCCCTCTTACGTGTTCTTTCGCAAAGGTTCCTGAGGTTATTGATACCGGTAGAATCGATGAATGGTACCTTTCTCATACGGATGATACGTACCTTTGTTCCTGGAGTCTTCATATTCTCCAACTCCTCAAAACGGCTGGCAAGTCCGAAGAAGAACGGACCATCGATCTCGTACACCTCGACTCCATCAGGAATATCGAGTCTGTCTGTGTTTTCCATAGCAGCTTTTTCATCATCCTCAGTAGCCGCTACAGAATGTCCTTCAAGGACTGATATTGTAGATGTCTGCATCACACGACGCACAAAAAGTACAATCGCGAGTACAACTCCCACTTCAATTGCAACTGTCAGGTCCACGATCACAGTCAGGAAGAATGTAAGAAGCAGCACAGCAACATCCGACTTGTCTCCGCGAAGAAGATACTTGAAAGTGCGCCATTCACTCATATTGTACGCCACCTGAACAAGAATTGCTGCAAGGCATCCCAGTGGAATATATATGGCATACGGCATGAGGAACAGATATATAAGAAGAAGGACGATAGCATGAATGATACCTGTAACCGGGGTCTTTCCGCCATTATTGATGCTGGCCATAGTACGGGCCAAAGCTCCTGTAGCAGGAATACCGCCAAAAAGTGGAGTAACGATATTAGCTATGCCCTGGCCTATCAGTTCCGTATTGGCATGATGTTTCTTTCCTGTTGCTCCATCAGCAACCATTGCGGCAAGAAGCGACTCGATCGCACAAAGAATAGCGATAGTAAATGCAGGTGACACCAGTCCCTTTACCGTCTCGAAATCAAACTCAGGAGCAACAGGCTTAGGCATAGGAAGTCCTGCTGCCAGTTCCGGGAATTTTGATCCGATAGTCGCAAACTCGACTCCTGCAAATCTGCTAAGAAGCACGGATGCCAAGGTTCCGATGACAAGTGCTATCAGAGAGCCTGGGACCTTCTTTGTCACCTTACCCCAGCTGAAACATATCACAAGACAGAATATGCTCATGATCATTTCCACCCAGTTTATCGAAGCTATATTCTTAAAATAGCATGCCCATTGAGGAATGAATCCTGCCGGCACTTCAAGATCAAGAGGGAATCCGAAGAAATCCTTCATCTGCGTGGTAAAGATAGTCAAGGCAATACCGCTCGTGAATCCCACTACAATCGGATAAGGGATGAACTTGAATATCACACCCATCTTGAATACACCCATAAGGACGAGGAATACACCCGCCATTATGGTTGCTATGATCAGGCCCTGCATTCCATACTGAGCGACAATTCCTGCTACAATGACGATGAATGCACCGGTCGGTCCTCCTATAAGAAAATTTGAACCACCGAAGAACGAGATGAGGAAACCGGCTACAATTGCGGTAATTAGTCCCTGCTGCGGGGTGACACCACTGGCAATACCGAAGGCAATCGCCAAAGGCAATGCAATGATTCCGACAATGATTCCGGCAATAAGGTCAGAGGTGAAAGTCTTCGTATTATACTTTCCACCTTTCAACAGTCCGAACAATTTGGGCTGGAATACTTCTTTCAGGTTAAAATTCATACACTACTACATTAAACTACATTTCAAAAAACGAAAAATGGACATTTCCATATTTCTTTTCCTTGAGGAATTTAGGATGAGTCTCAAAATTATATTCCTCAGGATGTTCCAAAATAAAATAAGCCCCCGGGTGAAGGATATCCTGAGCAAACACTTTGTCAGGCAAGGTCGCAAGATCTTCAAGGGCATATGGTGGATCAGCAAAGATAATATCAAATTTTTCTCTGCAGATTTCCAGAAATTCAAATACATTGTGACGAACTACGGTGAGATTGCTCATTCCGAACTTGGAAGCCTGTGATTTTATGAAATTGGCATGCAGCGGAAGCATCTCGACGCAATATACTATTGAAGCGCCGCGGGATGCAAACTCATATGATATGGCACCGGTACCACCGAACAGATCCAGCACCTGCAGACCTTCCATTTCATATTCATTATTCAGGATATTGAATAGTCCTTCCTTGGCAAAATCCGTCGTCGGTCTTGCCTTGTAACCTTGTGGAGGGAGTATTGTCTTTCCCTTAAGTCTGCCACCGATTATTCTCATCAGATTGTTTCTACGCTTTTGAAATAACGATACAATGACATCTCCTGATCTTCCGTCAAAGAGGTCCTGAAATATATTGTGGACATTTCCGGATTGAGCTGCAGTTTCTTCATCGCAAGAAAGATAAAATACTGGGCTGTGGTAAAATCAGGAGCAGAGTATGTATTGCACAGCAGAAGTGTGCGTCCCTGCGCAATCACAAGATAAAGAACTCCATCCATGAATGAAGCCACGATCCTGTTGTAGTCCTGAATGGAACTCAAAGACTTGAGCATTCCGTACAACTCTGGAAGCGGCTTAGACTTTGTGCCGTCAAGTCTGAGAACAGACTCGGACACAACTTTATGCAAAGTACCTCCGATAGTATTGGAAAAGACCATCACAGCATTATATTCCGGAATCCTCACATACTCGACAAGTGCGCCCTCCGGCAGGGCCACCAGATCCGAGAGCATATCTCTTGAATGCTCCGGATTATAAAAATTCTCCGGCACGAGAGAACAATATGGAGTGAATACAGTAACAAGCACATCAGAGTACCTCTTCTGCATCTGAGGTACAGTAAATATACTCTCTGCTGCAAGCCATCCTGAATTCTCAGTGCCATCTGCTGACTCTATCCTAAAAGAATATCCACTCAAGCCGACTTGAATGGATATTCTGTTTATAAATTCGGTCATATCTGATTATTCCCAGTTACCGGCGTTGTTGTTAGGTGCAGAGATACTTCCGACCTGAAGTCCCTTGTAGCGTCCCTGATCCTCACGTTCTGCATCAAGATTGATTCTGAGCTGCTCAGGCTCAAGACCCTTGAGGAGAGACTTGAACGGCATCGAAGCCTCGAAGAGAGGAACTTTCACACCAGATACGGTCTTGATTGTTGACTGCATGATGATAGAGTCTCCGCTGAATGGAATGAGTGCAAGTTCGTCAACATTGAAATCAGTACGCTGATTGAAGATTGTGTCCTTGACTGGAATCTCTGTAACGATCTGGAACACGAGATTCTGGTCTCCAGCAAGATAGAGTTCGTTAAGCTTAGCATTGAGCTTTTCACCCTTGAGGTGACGATACTTCTTCTTGATCTGGTCTGTATGAGCCATAGCAAGAGAGTCATCCTTTGAACCCACATTCATGGTAATCTTCATCTTACCCTCGTTGTAGAACATCTTGAGAGTGTCGATAGTAGAAGCATATCTACCGTTGACATTCTTGTAAGCTACCTGAAGATCGCGGATATCCTTAAGTCTCTGGATAGCAACGCTTTCACGGTAAGCTCTGTGCTTGTTGAAGTTAACAGGCTCCATTACACTTCTTACAATTGCCCAAGTAAGACCAACGATGATGAGGGGCAGAACGAAATAGGTCAAAACCTTCTTAAGTATTGAATTCATTATCTTTAAGTTTTATATTTCACCTAAAAAATCCCGACAAAGTTATGAAATTGATTTATCAAATGCAATATAATTTGTATTTTTGCGGGCGAAAAAATTAAAAGTGAGATGGACTTCATAGATTCAGATAAAACACATCAGCTTTACGCCCTGCTCTCAGATTCGGTGCGTCCTGTCATCGCAACCCATATGAGACCCGACGGTGATGCAATAGGCAGCTGTATCGGGATGTACCACCTCCTGAAATCATACGGGAAAGAGGTGAAAGTCGCGCTGGTCAATCCGGCGCCAGCCAATCTTGACTTCCTTCTTCCTGCAGAAATCTGTGAAGACATACTCATCCATGAAACAGACAGAAGCCTCACTGAGGAGATCATCGCAAAAAGCGATCTACTTATCTGTCTGGATTTCAACGCATTCCACAGGACAGACACATTAGAGACCGTTCTCACTGAAGCAAAAGCGAAAAAGGTGCTCATCGACCATCATCTTGCACCGGACACAGAATGTTTTGACCTTGTGTTTTCAAAACAGGACATTTCTTCTGCTTCCGAACTGCTTTACCATATAATCATGGCACTGCCGACTGTCGCTCATGATGCAAGACGCATTCCTGCCGAAGCCGCGACAGCCCTGATGACAGGCATGACAACAGATACCAATAACTTTGCGAATTCCGTATATCCTTCCACATTTGCAATGGCTTCCGAGCTTATTTCAGCCGGAACTGACAGGGATATGATCATAAGCCAGATATACAACCGTTTCAAAGAGAGCAGAATCAGGCTGCAGGGGCATATGCTGCAGGATTTGATGCAGACGACTGACTGCGGAGTGGCATTCATGGTGCTTGACAGACAGACAATGCTCAAATACAATGTAGAAGAAGGTGATACAGAAGGATTTGTGAACATTCCTCTGACTATCGGCAACATAAGAATGAGCGTCTTTGCCAAGGAAGACAACGGTTTTGTAAGGATATCGATACGTTCTAAAAAAGGCACATCGGCAAACAGTTGCGCAAAGATGTACTTCCATGGCGGGGGACACGAAAATGCGGCCGGAGGAAGGCTATATATCCCGGATGACATCGCAGACATCAGTAAGGCGGGAGAATATATCAGAAAAGTTACACAAGATTTCATGAACTCAGAAAATGAATAGAATATTACATATAATGACAATGATACTTGGATGCATCGCAGCCGTATCATGCATGAAGGAAAAAAGGGAGCTGACATACACCAATCAGGAAAGCAAGATTGATCAGTATATCAATTCCAATATGTACGTCAATGGAGAGGACGGGACAGACACTCTTCGAGTAGTCTATAGCGGTGGGGCTAACAGGCTCGTACTTGAGGAAGGTACAGGAGAAGAGCTAAAGACCGGCGGGACGATATCTTTCTATTACGCAGGCTACACTTTTACCGGCAACAAGTCGGCGGCCAATCTTTTTGTGACAAACCACGAAGAGACAGCAACCGCAGCCGGCTGGAATCTTACTGACGCAGAATACGGACTGCTCACACTCGACCTTGGAGATGCCGGCCTGATGAGCGGTCTGAAAGACGGACTCACAGGAGTAAAATCCGGGGAGCATTGCCAGATATTGTTCTCAGGAAAGTACGGTTTCGGCAAGAAACCCTTTGGCATAATTCCTGCAAACTCGGCGCTTTTGTTCGAGATATGGGTCGGAGCCGTGTCCAATGAGTAGAATTCCAGGAATTTTATTATCTTTGCGAGTCATATTCACATATAGAAAATGAAGAACATATATAAATCAATACTTTTCATTGCAACAATTGCAGCTGCTGCCAGCTGTGCGAAGACCGTAGGAGAAGGCACCAATGTGGCGAAAAAGCGTTATTTTGATGCATGGATGCATATCAACCATCCGAATCTCACTCCCACTTGGAACGGCACGGACAGCGAAGTAGGTATCTACATCATGCCGGAAGGAGAGGTCGCCGGAGATGGTGTACAGGTTGAAAAAGACGGATTTGCCATTGTAGATTACACTCAATACAGCCTCGATGGAGATATCGTGGAATATACAAGTGAAGAAACCGCCAAACAGCTTGGAGAATTTGATTATTCAACATACTACGGCCCGAAGGTACTGGTCACATATGACGATGCAATACCTGCAGGAGTACGTGATGCCATGCTTACAATGAAGGTTGGCGGAAAAAGAAAGGTCATCATCCCGTCATGGCTTATGACTTACTCAACCTACGGCACTGCAAACGCATATCTCGAGCACTCATGTGATTTTTCAAGTTCCATCTACGAGCTGGAAGTCAAGGATTTCTGCGACACCATTTCAAAATGGGAGATAAAGTCGATCAAGGAATACATATTGGAAAACTACAAGACAGAGTCCGCATTCAGCAACGACACCACAGGATTCTATTTCAAGGCAGACAAGATATATCCGGCTGGTGCAGAAGCCTTTCCTAAAGACACAACAATCTATATCAACTATACAGGAAAGCTGCTCAACGGTCAGGTGTTCGACACTACTATAGAAGACGTAGCCAAGGACAACAATATATACAGCGCATCCAAGGATTATGAGCCTGTGAGGATCAACTGGGGAGAGAAATACAGCGAACTCTCTATGGGTACTGACGAATCCAGCACTGTATCTGGATTCGCGATGACGCTCTGGAGACTGAAACACGTCCCCGGCAATTCCGAGTGGAAAGACTCCTGCACAGGAATCTTCACTTCATCACTTGGATACGGATACTCCGGCAGCGGATCAAGCATTCCGGCATACGCTCCACTTATCTTTGAAATAGAAGTAGTAGACAAACCGGAGTAGCATCAAGATGGCATCGAACACATCTATCCCCACAGAACTCGGTACAGAAGACATAGGAAAGCTGCTGAAGCAATATGCCCTCCCGGCAATCATTGCACAGACAGCTTCTTCCTTGTATAATATGGTGGACAGTATCTTCATCGGACAAGGTGTCGGTCCACTTGCCATATCCGGTCTTGCCATCACATTCCCGCTTATGAATCTGTCCACCGCCTTCGGTACGCTGGTCGGTGCAGGTGCAGCAACAATGCTTTCTGTCCTTCTTGGACAACAGCATTACAAAGGAGCCAACAAGGTTCTGGGAAATGTAGTCAGTCTGAACATCATCATCGGTTTGCTGTTCATGGCTGTTTCCCTTATATTTCTGGATCCCATATTGTATTTCTTCGGTGCAAGTGAAAACACCTTGCCATATGCAAAGGAATACATACAGATCATCCTGTATGGAAATACAATTTCCCACCTGTATTTCGGATTGAATGCAGCCATGAGATCGACAGGCTTTCCGAAAAAGGCGATGGCGCTTACGATATTCACAGTATTATTCAATACTATACTGGACCCTATATTCATATTCGGATTCGATTGGGGCATCAAAGGAGCCGCATGGGCCACGGTAATTTCCCAGGCAATAGCAATGTGCGTGGTAATGAGGCATTTCAACAACAGGACAAGAGCCATTCATTTCGACAAGGGTATATTGAGGCTGCATTGGAAAGTAGCCAAGAACTCCCTTGTTGTGGGCATGGGACCGTTCCTGATGCACGCAGCAGCATGTATTGTCACATTGTTCATCAACCAGCAGCTAAGAAAATACAGCGGCGACTTTGGTATAGGCGCATACGGCATATGCAACAGGTTCATCTTCATGTTCGCCATGATCTGCATGGGTCTCAATCAGGGAATGCAGCCAATCGCCGGATATAATTATGGAGCCCGCCTGTACGGACGAGTCAAGGAAGTATTCTGGAAAACAGCCAAACTTGCCACCCTTGTGACTACCCTATGTTTCATAGTAGGCGTATTCATTCCCAAAGCGGCAGTAGGTATCTTCACACACGACGAGGAACTTCTGACTCTTGGAGCCAACGCACTGAGAATTATGACTCTGGCATTTCCTATAGTAGGTTTCCAGATGATTGGAACTAACTTCTTCCAGAGTCTGGGAATGGTAAAAAAATCCGTTTTTCTATCTCTTACACGCCAGTTGATATTCCTTCTTCCTGCACTGTACATCCTGCCGATGTATCTTGGGACCGAAGGAGTATGGTACAGTTTCACTGTAGCAGATTCCATATCAGCCTTGCTTACCATTACTCTTATATGGCAGACATTCAAGAAGTTCAACAGGCTTAAGGACGGCGACGACCCGTCAATTCTGGGAGGTCAGCTATGAATACAAAGAAAATACTCTTCATCGGCGCTGCAATCATAGCTACAGCAGTAATAATAGCCTCCACATCATTTATCGGAAAGAGATCGATTCCTAAAGCCCAGCCTATTCCTCCGAGCGCAGTGAGACTGAACCTCACAGTGACCAATCAGCAATCGGAGATTCCCGAGCTTGAAGGGTTGGACAAGAAGGTAAGATATTATATGAGGAAATGGCAGTTCAAGGGAGCATCCCTCGCCATAACCCGCAATGATTCTCTGGTATATGCCAAAGGTTACGGATGGGCTGACGAGGAAAACGGCGTACAGATGGAGCCTGGACATATCCTCAGAATGGCTTCGGTTTCAAAGCTGCTCACAGCCGTAGGAATAATGGTACTTCAGGACCAGGGGATGCTAAGTATCAAGGATACAGTATTCGGACCTTCGGGCATCCTCAACGACTCACTTTTTGTCGGTACTATAAAGGACAGGAATCATCATAAGATCACAGTGGAACATCTGCTGAGACATCAGGGTGGATTTCATCGCGACCCTCTGTTCTCATCCCGGGATGTAAAGCATCAGTTACAGCTGGATCATGCACCTGAAAAGGAAGACTTTTATCGTCTTGTGCTGAGCAGACGACTGAGATTCATGCCTGGTTCGTGGCAGAATTATTCCAACTTCGGTTATCTTCTGCTGTCTGAAATCATAGAAAAGGTCTCAGGCATGCCCTATGAGAAATTCATGACAGAGAAGGTACTCATTCCTGCAGGGTGTTACGACATGCACATAGCTGGCTCATACTACAAGGACAAGTATGAAAATGAGGTGCGCTACTACACCCATGAAGGTGATGGAAAATTCATTGAAGAATATAACGACAGCGGAAGGATTGTAGAAAGATGCTATGGTGGCAACAATATCCCGCTTCTTTCCGGAGCCGGGGCATGGTGCGGTTCCTCTATTGAGATTGCACGTCTTGTGGCTTCGATAGACGGAGATCCCGGCGTACCTGATATTCTTTCAGAGGAAGCAATCGGGCAGATGACAGAATACTTCGACAACGAGACATATTCTCTGGGCTGGAATGACACAAATCCTGACAAGGGATGGAGCCGTTCCGGAACATTGTCGGGCACATGCGCCCTTGTAAAGAGATTCCCTGACGGAGAATGCTGGATACTGATAACGAACACAAGCACTTGGAAGGGACCGGGTCAGGCAAGATACACCAATGACCTGTTCAGACAATGCAGGGAGCTGTACAGTGATAAGCTCCCCGCAAGAAATCTATTTGAGTGATATCGTCTGCTCCCAGACATTTCCGAATCTGTCAGTCACCTTGACCCTGACAGTCTCAGCATCAGGAGAAGGCTTCTGCGCGAAATAATGACGTGCCAGTCTTGTGCGCTTATACTGTGACACTTCACGTCCGAGGGTCTTATACCGTGCTTCAATCTCAGCTGTATGCAGTGGTGAATATTCCTCGACCTGCGGCATGACACCCTTGTACTTTCCATCTTCATACCACTCTATTCTCCAGCAAGGGTCATAATCCCATACATTCACAACTACTGACTCATTGTTTTTTCTGCACTCGCCCGGCTTGAATACCTCAAACTGGAATGACCGGTCATGTCCGATCGACTTGTAATACCACGACAGATGACCGTCCTTCTTGGTAAACACCTTATATCCGCGAGGTGTACCGTCTGTACAATGATATGCATCCCACCATGTGCCGCAGATGGCTGCAATATTATGCTCTCTCACATTTTCAGCATATTCAAAGTTACCGTTTGTATGATTATGACCTGAAAGGAAAGAAACCTTATGTCCCTTGAGTAGATCGAGCATGACATCATGATTTACAATCATTTTTCCATAATGTCTGCCATTAAGAGGAGAATGCTGGGCAACATATATATCGGCAGTTTCCGGTATATATTCCATCAGTCCCTCGACCCAGTTCAGCACATATTCAGAGTAGCCCTCCTTATATCGTCCCTTCGGTCTGTAGATAATATCGTCAACCACAAGCACATAGTCATCACCAAGGCAGAACGCATAGTTTTCAGGTCCCATATTAGTTCTATATGGATTTATACAGTCTTCATCCGCAGGATCATTTCCATTCCAGTCGTGGTCGTGATTACCTACAGCAGGATAGAAAGGAATACCTGTACGAGGGATTTCTTCCTTCCACCTTACCTGAAGATGCAGTCTGTCATAACAGATATCTCCCAGAGCTATGCCGACAGTAACGCCTTCAAGCGAAGAAGCAGTTGAGGCAAGGTCTTCAAGAGGGACTCCTGCAAGTTCCTCAAAATGCTCTTCCTCACGCGGCTGAGGATCGCCTACTGCCAGAATATTATATGTACCTGACTGCTCTGTCTTCTGTAGTTCGAAAACATACTCATCCTTATCCGCCTTCTGATAGAAAGCCGGCACTCCTGATGACCAGTCTGCAACATAGCCGGACGGAGTGACTATATAGACAAAAGCTGCATCATCCTCGATGTCAAAAGTAAACTTGCCGTTTCTGGCAGTCTGAGTGAAATTTGTTCCGTCAGTGACAATGACTCCCGAGAGTTTCTCCTTGCCACAGACTACAGATCCGTTAACCGTTCTGGCATCAGACGTCATATAAACGGCGCCCAACGCGATTATTGTCAATAATATCTTCTTCATATGATTATAATATTCCTGCTTTCTTTACTTCGGAAGTGTAGATTATCGGATAATCCGTAGTGTCTGCATCCAGAACAAATACCTGATACTCCTTTCCACCTTCATAGACTCTTACCACAATATGTCCCCATGGCTTGAAATAGCTCCAGAGTTCCTCACCAAGCTTTCCACGAGCCTGATCGACAGTGATATAAAACTCCCCAGGAGTGGTCCACACTAACGGATCCGTCATTCTTTTCATAGTGGATGGGACAGGATGATTGTCACTACGCGCATCAATGATCATTACCTCTGGCGAGAGAATGTTAAGAAAGGCTCCGTTACAGGTCTCATAGTACCCATGATGATTTGCCTTGGCAACATCTACCTTGCCGCAGACCTTGGACATAGCGGTCTCCATATCCCGTTCCGAAGACTTGTAGCTTTTCCAGTTGCCTCCGCTCAGATCGCCTCCATTATAATACTTGAAATTGCCGTAAGTAATGCGGATTGCGCATGAATTGACATTTTCATCGAAGAGTTTAGGATTACCTTTATAATTCTTCACAGCCTTCTCCCCTACTCCTGTCCAGATACAGGCATTTGCCGCAAGATTTCTTATCTCGAAATTCTTCTTGTACTTCTTGGGATTGTGCACCATCCTGATCTGATTCAAAGCTCCTGCTCTGAACTGCTCCATTTCCATGCCTTGAGTCATCTGATACTTTACGAACTTATGATATTCCGGCATGAACTGTTTGTTGGCGCCATTGGCATTCTTTGCTGGAAAATCATATTTGGGCCAGCCCCTGTCCAGAAGTTTGTTATAGCCCACAAGTTCTCCCACCAGAGTGATACCGGATAGTCCGTAGCCGTTCTTGCCAGGGAGCATCTGACGGGTATGTCCCATATGGTCGTCATGGAAATGCGTGATCATGGCATAATCCACCTTTCCGTTACCAGGGAGGCCTTCCATTACCTTCTGCATATAGATTGCCTGCCACTCACCTGCTCGTTTTGTCGTATCAGGATGCTGCTTGTCCTTTGTCTTACCGTTATCTCCGGCATCAATCATAAGCGTGGTACCATCCGGCATCACAATAAAGGTAGCATCTCCCCTTCCGGTAGCTATCGTATGGATATCCATATATCCCTCCTGCCATTTCGGAAGATATTTCTGAGCATAGGCCACATGAAACAGCGCCACGAAGGCAGCAATCGAAAACAAAAGCTTTTTCATAAAATCAGATTTAATAGACATCCAACAAATTTAGCAAAAAATCATTTATGATGTACCTATGAATTGCATTAATCCCCAATACGCTGATTATCAACGCACTACCCTCAGACACACCTGCCACCTAAAGCGTTGGCATACAGCATGTTACAGATATGCGATTCCCCGCCGTAGGGGAATCGCATATCCACAAAACACTGAGAATCAGGGAGTTGAACGGCAGGAGAAATTAGATACAGAAAAAAGTCGGCAGAGAGTGATCTGTGCCGACTTTTGACTATATTTTATGTCAGGTTAATTCTTCGTGAAAGTTATCTCACATGGTCCCCAGATACGGTTGGTTCCTGATGTTCCCATGGCCTTTGTAGATCCGTAAGCCATATCATCAGCTATCTTAGCTCTGATATAAAGAGTTACGTTACCAGGTAATGCAGGAGCAACATAATCAACATCAACTACATGTGCTACATTAGCTGCATTAACTCCTCCCTTATTAAGGGCATAAGTCCAAGTAACCTCTCGTGGAGATGTACCATCCATAAATGTTTCTGTAGTTGTCTGAGACTCTACCGGCATCCAGTTTTTGCCATCCACAGACACTTCCATGAGGAAATAATTCGGACCTGTTGCAGAAGCAGACTGTTTGTATGTGATGTTATAGGTTCCGGCAGGAGCATCTTTTACGGGAACCTCAAAAAGCCAATAGTCGTCTTTTGACATTCCTGTGGCAAGCACTCTGACATGATTCTTGGTACCTTCTACGTCGCTGTCTTTCTTTGCCTCATACTTGTATGTGAACTTAAGTTCTGAGCCATCTTTAAGATGAGACGACAGTTTTGACTTGCCATCATCAGAAAGCAGCCAACCTTTAGCAGCGTTCCACATCGTACCGTTTCCTTCGCCTTCGCCTGTAAAGGTCGGATCATCCGGGAACGGGAAGGTACTTAAAGTACATGATGGAGCATCAAACGGACTTGCCTTGGCAATCATGATATTATCAATATACCACCTCTGAGTCCTAGGCGTAGCCTCTGCCATATTAAGAGGCCTGATGGAAATTCGAGTGTTCCTGGTAACTCCGGTAAGAATAACTTTCGCATCCTGCCATGCCAATTGACCAGTAACCTGAGTTGTAACAAACGGCTTACTTATCTTAGTTCCGGTTTCAGCACATACACCGTCGCCCTCAAGTTCAACAACAATCTGAACATCATCAATGATATTTCCTTTATCGTCTCCCAACATATGGGCAGCCCAATTGAAAGATACAGAAACTACTGTCGGAATTTCGCCTTCAAACTCACATGTAGGCAACTTCAATCCGGTATGAGCATCTGTCTTACCAAATTTAAGATAGTACTTTTGAGTATATAAACTCTTTTTTGAAGGATTGAGGTCCTCATAACCTCGATTTCCGAACTCGGTAAGGAAAGAAGGGTAGCCTTCAACTCCTGATCCACCGTTAGCGAATCCGCCGTCAGCATAATCCAAATGAGATTTTTGAGAATATACATTCGGAGCCTTTCCTGCGTCATCATTATCACCGATAGAATCCGCTGAACCGTATGCATCAGCCCACGGAGCAACCCAGGTGAAGTCTTCCTGGAAATAAACACCTGAGACATACTCACCCTGAACAAGGGTAAATATGCTCTCGAGATTCTCTTCAGCATTGAACATGCGGATATACGCCGTTCTTTCTGCAGGATCAGCATTAGCCTGATATCTGACCTCATACTGCTTGATATCCACAAGAGCGCGGGTCTGAGGAACTTCCGTTACTGTAACCCAGCCGGCATCCGCAGAAACTTCATATTCAACATTGCTCTGAACCGAAATATTGAACATACCCTCTTCAAAACTTACCTGTCCGCTGTTTCCACCGACAATGCTCACAAATGGTTCAAGTGCAACACCTGCAGCACTTTGTATGACGTGGATTTCATGAACTGATGTACCTGATTTGACTCTTATCACACCTTTGCGGAGTTCACTTAATGTACTCTCCTGACATGTAACTTCAACTTCAGTCTCCACATTAGCGGATCCATCGGTGACGCTGAGAGCAATCCAATTGACGTCAGTCTCAACTGTGAAATCCTTATCTGACAGAACCTTAAACGAAACTGGTGACTCAGGCGAACCTTCAAATGTCATTATGTCATCTTCTATTCCTGAGACTTCCATATGTGCAGGAACAAAGTCATCTACACTCATCACAGATATATTATCCAGATGATATCTGAAATATCCTGACACCGGCTTATCCGCAGGACCGAACTGCTCATCCTGTGGTCGGATTGTGATAAATGTTCCAGATGTTGCACCATTAATCTGCACAACAACATCCTGCCAGAACATCTTGCCCGGCTGCTGAGTAGACTTTATAGGGGCACTGATCTTCGGATTATCGCCAGAACCTACAATTGTTCCCGGACCTTCGATGGCTACCACGAGTTCTGTCTTATCAATAGCACCAGAACCACCCATATGAGCACACCATTTGAACTGCACTACTATATCCTGTTCTCCGGACATCTGCATAAGTGGAAGAACCAATCCAGACTGGGCAGAACCCTTACTGAATTTGAAATATCCGTTCTGAAGATATATAGTCTTGAGTGATGGATTAAGGTCCACATATCCCCTGGCACGAAGTTCATCAAGCACCATGCACCCGTTATCAGCCAAAGTAGTATAGATATTGGCAGCACCATCAGCTGAAGAGGTCTGAAGCGCAACAGCATCATTAATCTGCTTATCAGTAGATAAAACTTTATTTGCTGCTTCAATAAATGGTTCTGTCCAATCGAAGTTATCCTTGAAAGGGAATGGAACACCTATAGTTTCATCCGCGCCATTATCTTTATAAGAAACAGCCACGAGTTGATGAGCGGAACCATCAAAACCGATATGGTATGCATACAATGTAATCTTATGGACAGACACCGCCTCCAGATCTATAGATGCCGATGCAGGAAGAATTGTAACGGATTTTGTCGGCATTCCTGGAATATTCTTCAATGAATTACCTACGAGAGTTCCTTCAATCTTTACATATTCAATCGACTCCGGAAGATAGGAATCAACCTGCGATGTGATATCGGCAGCAGCAGGATAAGAAACCTCAGCACTGGACTTTACTGTAACTTCTCCAGCCTCAAGTACAGGTCTGTCAAGATAAGTCAATTTCTGACCTGCGATGTATACCACGTCCCCTGGTTGCACATCCAGTTGCACATCCTCTCCAGGAAGTACTACGATGAGACCCGAGTCATCAGCAGCAACAAACCCTTCTGTTGCAACCGCAACCACTTGAGCCTGAGCAACTTTAGCAAATGTCTCATCCTTTAGACCCATAACTTCAGATATCTTCATCTCTGATACTCCCAAGTAGTTATCTCCCTTCTGATAAATCATCGTAGATACAGAATATCCTGACTTGTCAGCAATGGTTATCTTACAAGATCTTGGAGCGTTGAGTACGCCGTCTGTCACGTTATCTGTTACAGACACAGACACATAGACTGTTTTGGAACCCGTCATCGGATCAATGGTAATCCAATCAACCGGAACATCGATCATCCAATCAGCATCAGATGCAATCATCAACTGCTGAGGTTCATTACCTGTCGCCTCAAATGTCAGACTAGATTCAGACAAAAGTGCAGGCGGCTTAAGCAGACCTTCGTCCTCCTGGCATGCAGCGACAGAGAGAGCCATCACCACTGCCATGCAGTATTTAAATATATTATTAAAGATCTTCATAATCGTTTTATAATTAATTACCGGATATATTCCTATGCCTCTTCGCCTTCACCGTCACCTTCGCCTTCACCGTCTGTTTCCGAATCACCGGTAGATATACCGCTGTTCCACCCCGGATTCTGTTTCAGATTCTTATTACGCTCGATATCTCCGATAGGTATCGGATAGAGGTAATCTCTCTCCTCATTGAAAGAACGTGTGGTATTCTTATGCTTGTAGACAAAGCCGTGATCTCCCTCACTAAGTATGATACCATTGGAATATTTAACATATTCTCCATCAATCTCAATTTCCTGAATCTGTATCGAAACTGGAGCCTTTGTTTCCGGAGCCTTTGAAGTATTATACAAGCACACATCCGGTATATTATCTCCTGTAAGATCATACTCTCCTGGTTTAGGGAAATACATTCCATATAACGGCTGTTCAAAGCATTTCCCTTCCTTCCATCTTCTCAGATCATCCCATCTGTCACTTGCTTCAAGAGCGAGTTCTATCGTCCTTTCACGACGGATCTCGAGAATAAGGGCAAGTTTATCATGACCTTCCTTTGCAAGATTCGGATAGCCATACTTTTCAGAGACCATAAACGGATCCACTGCGACTCCCAGTTTAAGAGGAGGCATATTGACACTTTTGCGGGATCTGATTACATTAATGGAAATATCCAGGTCTTCCTGCGAAATATCTCCCAGTTCAGCCTTTGCTTCTGCATAAATAAGATGAGCCTCAGCGAATCGATATACCGGGATATCATTAAAAGACATATCCTTTCTCTCGGCAGTTTCATGCTCAGGAGCCATGACAAATTTATCAAGTTGGTAGCCTGTACAT
Organism: Bacteroidales bacterium; assembly: GCA_015060335.1. Classification (GTDB taxonomy): domain Bacteria; phylum Bacteroidota; class Bacteroidia; order Bacteroidales; family UBA932; genus Cryptobacteroides. Next base: position 109,877 of record SUYR01000002.1, read on the forward strand.
GTAGCAAGAAGATCCGGGCCGAATGAAGAAGCTTTCGAATTCACTCTTTTATGTTCTGGAAGTCGGAGAATCATTCCAAGACGAGGATCTCTTCCTGCAACCTGCTCAACGAAAGGCTTGGTTTCCCAACCTTCCTGCGCAGAATAGAACGAGCCGTCACTCATAAGGAAACTGTCCACAAACTTCTTGGAGAATCCTGGAGAACCGCCAGTATCACTTATGACATATCCTGTAGCATTGTGACAACATCCGATACCCTGATCCATCCTGATTGCAAGTATATATTCCTTAGGATCCGCATCTACATTACGGAACAGTGCACCGTAATCATCCACAAGAGAGTAATGTGGGCAGTCCATCACCTCCTTTGCCGCCTTATAGGCAAGTTCGAGATAATAATCGTACGAATTGCCGTCCGGATATGATATGTCGTGATACTTTCTAAAGGTACCCTCATACAGACAGAACTGAGCCTTCAACATAAGTGCTGCCCATTTATTGACTCTATATGTACTTACAGCGTCAGGAAGTCCTTCAATCGCCTCGTCGATATCTTCTATCATCTTTGTCATGATGAACTCTCTGGAATCTCTTGCCTTATAAAGTTCAGGGTCTGTAGATCCCAGTTCCTTATCATACCATGGGACATCACCAAACCTCTTTACCTTCTCAAAATAAAAGCGAGCACGGAAGAATTTGGCAAGTGCGGTATATTCTTTTACCACATCAGCATCAGGGCACTGATGGATATTTCCAAGCATAGTATTGATCTTTCTGAGTTGTCCCCAGGACCAACCGCCCTTACCGGCATCCGGATCTTCTTTCCTGGTAACACCCATTATCTCATCACTGAGTTCTCCCTTATCAAACTTGATATCAGACTGAGTCTCGAACGGGCTTTTTTCAAAAAGATTATCATAGAACGAATTGGAGAAAAGTTTCAGGTCAGTCTCATTTCTGAAATAATTCTCAGGTGCAAGTTTATCTTTTGGTACTCTATCCAAAAAATCGCAAGACGAGAGTCCAAGAGCAATAAATATAAGTGGTAATATTAACTTTTTCATTTTCTTCCCTCCATCTTTAGAATGTAATATCGATACCAAACATAATGGTCTTCTGCCATGGATAGGCAACAGCATCCTTTGCATCAGAATTAGTATACATACCTGTCTTTGTCTTTTCAGTCACCCTGCGGTATGCAGATTCCGGATCAAGATACTCCGTATATTTCTTCAAAGGAGACCAGTATGTCAGATTTTCGCCAGAGAAATAGAAGCGCACCTTCTCCACATGGATAGCCTTAGTCCATTTCTGCGGCAAGGTATATCCTACAGTAAGGTTCTTAAGTCTGAGATATCTGATGTTCTGAAGATATCTTGAATTGACCGGAGCAAGTTCTCCTCCTGTAGAAGAGTATACTCGTGGTCTTGGGAAATAAGTGTTCTTATTGTCCTCAGACCAGACCTTGTCGATAAAGCCGGTAGGCAGGAAAGATGTGTAATAAGCATACGAGTACGGACCCCAGAAAGCGAAGTTCATTCCAGGAGGATAGAAATAATGGTTTCCGACACCTTGGAAGAAAATCGAGAAATCAATTCCCATCCAATCGAAACCAAGGTTCATTCCATACATGAAACTTGGAAGTGAATTTCCAAGATTTACCCTATCTCCGGGATCATCTGCAGTATTGGCACCAAGATCAAGAGTATTTATACCTCCTGCACCTTTTCCGTCATTGTTCTGATCCACATATTTAAGGTCTCCGGCAAGGAAACCACCCTGCATACGATTGGTTCCTACATAAGTAAGAGCATCAAGAATATTATTCTGATAGTCCTGAGCTTCCTGATCGGTCTGGAAAAGGCCATCAACTACAAAGCCCCAGATATCACCAATCCTTTGTCCTTCATAGTAGTCTGTCAGACTCTTGGTCGGGTTATTGTCATATCTGGTGATATGCGAATCATAGTCGCTTATCGAACCACTTACGCTATAGTTGAAATCCTTTCCTGCAAGTTTGAATGAATCCCTCCATCCCAAAGATATCTCATATCCTCTGGTTCTGAGGTCAGCAGCATTCTCTTTAGGCGCATCAGCACCATATACGCTTGGAAGAGCATTTCCCTGAACAAGCATGTTCTTGGTGTCTCTTATATATGCTTCTGCAGTAAAGTTCAATCTATTTTCAAAAAGTGATGCATCCAGACCGACATTATACTGATAGGTTGTCTCCCATGTCAGAGAGCCTGAATTTGGAGCGGAAATCGAAGCGTACTGGGCAAGATTAGAGCCCTCACCGAAGGTAAATGCCTTGAATGAATTTATGTCGATTGTCCTCATATATGCATAGTTCGAAACATTCTGATTTCCAAGAGAGCCGGCAGATGCCCTGAGTTTAAGATTGGACACCACACTTTTGGCGGGGGCAAAAAACGGTTCCTCCGATATACGCCAACCTACTGAAGCAGAAGGGAAAAAGCCCCAACGGCTGCCTGCTGCAAATCTTGATGATCCATCATAACGTCCGGATGCTTCAAACAAGTATCGTCCCTTGTAATCATAATTGACTCTACCAAAAAATCCCATAAGAGCATATTCACTCTGTCCTCCATCCAATGATGTAATCGTTGCACCTGAAGCGTCTGGAATCACGAGACTCAAATCATTGAGATATTCATCAGAAATATTCTGACCTATTGCTGTGATATTCCTATAAGTATATTGCTCTATATTGAAACCTGCCATCACCTTAAGATTATGGGCATCCTTGAAAGAGTCTTCATATGTAACGAACACATTACCGGAAAGCCAATTATATGTTCTTTCACGCTCGGTCAACTCATTAAGACCGGCACCTGTAACGTATGCATCAGAATGTCCTGGCCTACTGCTATATGGAATATTAACTGTTCTATTGGTATTTGTCCTCTGAGTCTTGCGGTAGGTGAAGTTTGCTACAATACTGAGTTCATTAATAGGAGTGATGGTGAGCTCTGAAGTATTGGCAAGATTGAACTTCTTATCCGAATTTTTATGTTTTCCCATTTCATAGACAATCTGACGTCCGTTTGCAACATTGAAGTTACTTGGAATCAACGGATTGGCATAAAGTCCAGTACCATCAGGATTGAACAAAGGGAATGATGCCGGATTATGACGAAGATTACGGAACACGTCCTGCGTATCACCTACTCCGATGAATGAATAGTCTGAGGTATAGAATGATGTATTATTCGAGAACCTCATTATCTTATTGAGTTTCGCATCAATTTTTGCTCTGAGGTTGTATTTCTGAAATACATCAGGGGTCTTTTTGATGATACCGGTCTGCCGGTCATATCCTCCGGAAATGAAGTACTTGATATTCTTGCTGCCTCCGCTTATGGAAACATTATGCTGCTGGACTGGATGTCTATCCACGAACATTTCATGATACCAGTCGGTATTACAATAATATATCCACTGTTCACGACCGTTACGCATTTCCTTTACTACCCACGGTCTGTCAGGATGTTCTGTCTTGTCGTTTACACGGGCAAGGAGTTCCATCATGTCCTTTTCAGTATAACTTGTATAATTTGTTCCGGCAGCCTGAGTCCTCCAGAAAAGGTCAAGGGTATACACCGACCAGTAACCTCTGCTTTCATAGTCAGTAGATGTGGTAGGCTCTTCCCAACCAAAACGTCCGCTATAACGGATTCTTGCCTTGCCGTCAGAGTCAGACGCCTTTTTGGTAGTGACGAGAATCACACCATATGCGGCACGTCCTCCATATACTGCGGCGGCAGCAGCATCCTTTATGACTGAGATGCTCTCTACATCATTCGGATTGACATCCTCCAGATCGCCGATAGCACCATCTATAAGTACAATCGGGTCAGACTCATTGATAGAAGTGAAACCACGTATGTTAAGTTTTCCTGTAGAACCAGGGTTACCTGAGGTTGTAGTAATATTAAGACCAGGCACAGAACCCTGCAACATGGTAATGAGGTTGTGAGAAGACCTGTCCTTGAGACTTTCCTCATCCACTACGGAAATGGCACCGGTCAGATTGACCTTCTTCTGAGTACCATAACCGACAACGACGGTTTCCTCCAGCATCATATTGTCCTCTTCGAGAACAATCTTAAGAAACGACTGGGTATCCGGAACCGTTCTTGTTTGGGAGACGTATCCCAAACAAGAAACTTCCAAAGTGACATTTCCTTCGGGAACAGACATCTGGAACAAGCCGTCCACATCTGATACTGCTCCGAGGGCAACGTCACCTGCTACAAGTACTGCAGCACCAATAACGGGCTGTTGCTGCGCGTCAAGAATCTTTCCCGACAAATCTCTGTTCTGAGCACTTAAGGTAAGGCTGCCCCCCCCAAGTAACAAAACGAGAACAACAGCAATTGTCTTGATTGCTTTCATAATGTTGTGTTAGTTAAAGTTGATTAAAATAAGTCATTATATCTAGAATTTATACATATCTACAGAAAACTTTTTCGGACGATTCATGGTCTCGGTGTAAACCCGTCCGAAGCGGTCTGTAACCTTGATTTCCAAAGTGGACGATGCACTCTTCGCCTTGACACGGAACATATGTCTGGTTGGTGTTGTACAGAAGTTTCCCGTCGGAGAATTGGCATTGTAGGCAATCAGATGCAGAGGATCGTTTAACTTGACCTGCTCGACAGTGAGGCTCTGAGTACCTTCCTTCACCTCGATCTTCCATTCAGGATCATAATTCCAAACATTGATGTACACATAATTATCGTCATCTGGAGTGAGCCAGTCAACAGCGGCTTCTTCAAAAGCCTTGATATTTTCCGCTGTCTTCTTACTGCTAGAGAGAAATTTATCTGCGGTCATCACAATCTGATTACGGTCATATGTTCTAAACTGATGGTTATCATCCGCATCAGTAGCCTTGAACCGCCACTTGAATGAACTTCCTGCGACATCCATTACTGAATATCCTCCCGGAGCACCATCCTGCGCAATATGTACTCCGTCGGTAAAATGTCCGGTCCACCACCAAGTAGCACATACTGCTCCAGCATTATGTTCAAAAATATGCTTTGAAGATAATTTATCCACATTATACATCTTATGTGTATGTCCTGTCCAGACATGAACTTGCTCGAACTTTTCCAGAAGTTTCTCAAAATCTGATGTATTGTTCAGGCTTGCTCCATTAGAATCGGTATATACTGGGGCATGCATGGTAATGACCACTGGAGTAGATGAAGATACATACGACAGATCCTTCTTCAGCCATTCTAACTGCACATCAGTAATCGAATCGTCATAGTGACGGCTTGAAGAAGTATTTTTACCCGTATTCTTGCACAAGATGTTATCCAGAACCACATAATGCACTTTTCCGATATTGAACGAATAATAGGTAGGTGCGACAATCTTTCTGTATTTTGTGACAGTGTCAAAATCGCCGGCAAAAGCCATATCATGATCATGATTTCCTATTGTATTGAACACTGTAATGCCATTAAGCGCATTGATATCTCTTATATATTCGTCAAATGCATATTTGTTCGAAACCCAATACAGTTCCCATGTCATGTCACCCAGGGTCATTGCATATACATTTTCTGACGAAGAAGATGCAATGAATTCATTCACATCCGCTGTAAAATCAGCGAACTGTCTGGCGTCACTTGTCCTGGCTGCCAGATGCATGTCACCAAAGAAAAGCATAGTATGGTTGTCCTGATTATCGGCCTTCACCAATGGGAAGTCCAGTCTCTCAGGGACAGCCTTGCTCTCAGTCAGTTGATGATGGATCTTCGGCATGACACCCTCGGTCATCGCTTCATATCCGGACGGAAGAGACACAAACACGTATCCATATTCCTTTTCAGACTCAAACTGATATACTCCGTTCTCATCTGTCCTGACAATCTGCACACCATCTGACACGACTACATCCGGAATACCCTTGTCACCACAGGAAACAACTCCGTAGACATTATTGTCACCCTCCGGCTTGATATCAGTATTGACATCTGAATTATACTGAATCACTACATTGAACGACCCGAGCCTTTTCTCTTTTGCCGCTCTTCTGATACTTAAGACATATTCTCCCGAAACCATTCCCTCCGGAAGTTCAAAAGTCACTGATTTATCAGAGACATCAAGAATCTTGCATGGCGATACCTTTCCTGAGGGGTCTGTAAGTACAATCAGATCCGACTTTAGAGGTGGCTGAGCAAACATTACCCGAAGTGTAAGTTCGTCATCTCCATTAGCGATGGTAACATTATCCGGAATGTTCAACTGTACGACAATTGCTTGCTCACTTTCTTTTTCAGTGCATGATGAACTTAGACAGAAAGAACAAAGTAAAGCGATTAGAATCAATATGTTTCTCTTCATTATTTCTCAGATTTAAGAGTAACCGCACAAAGCAGCATTGCCATTAGGCTTGCTGCAGAAAGAAGGATGAAGGTAGTGTTCCAGCCTGCGTGCTCTGCGACAAAACCCATGAGGATGTTTGCAAGGACTGCCGAGCCGAATGCATAGCCAGAAAGACCTACGAAACCGGCTGCAGTGCCGACTGCATTCTTAGGTACGAGATTGAGGGCCTGTACTGTGACGAGGGCTACAGGACCGTAGATGCAGAATCCGATAAGGATGAGTCCGAAATAGACGAAAGTCTTTGTAAGAGCAGATATTGCTGCAGGGTCTGTCGCCATAAGAGCTGCGAGATTTCCTGCCTGCCAATATACTACAGTACCGAGAAGAACTGCTCCCATGAAGATTATATTAGGAGGCGCACATCTTCCTTTGAAAAATTTTGATGATATCCAGCCGCAGATGATCGTACCAGGGATACCGGCATAATTATGAAGGGCAAATGCGAGATTGCTCTCCTTGGCGGTCATTATATTCATTTCCTGCAGATATACAGGAGCCCAGTCGCCCACACCATATCTTACCATATATACGAAAGCATTGGCAAGGGCTATCATCCATATCCATTTGTTCTTGAATATGTATTCCACGAAAAGTGTCTTGAACGGAATCTTTTCCTCTTCACCCTTCTTTGCCTTGACTCCTGAAAAGTCATTCCTGTACTCGTCGATTGGAGGGAGTCCGCATGACTGTGGTGTGTCGCGTAGCGCCCACCAGCAGAATATCGCAAGAAGTAGTGCAACGGAAGCAGGTACAATGAAAGCTGCCCTCCAAGCCTGTTCAATTCCGAGTATACCGAAGATGAAAAGACCGAAAGTCATCAGAAGTCCTAATGAGCCGCTGCCCAATGTATGTGAAGTATTCCACAATGACATCTTGAAGCTTCTTTCGTTCTGAGAGAACCAATATGCCATCACGCGTCCGCATGGAGGCCAGCCCATTCCGGAAAGCCATCCTACCAGAAGCATGAAAATGAATATCAGGGTGACATTGAAGGCCTGATTCGCACCGAAAGGCACCAGACCCACACCGATCATTGTCAAAGCAGAGAGTATCAGACCAACTACAAGGAACTTCCTTGCGTCGGAACGGTCTGAAATACTTCCCATAATGAATTTGCTGAATGCATAAGCAATCGATACTGCCGACATAGCTATACCGACACCAGCCTTGTCCACTATGCCTTCCTCAATCATTCCCGGTGCTGCAAGAGATAAATTCTTACGCACGAGATAATATGCGGCATAGCCGAGGAACGCGCCCATGAAGACTCTGAATCTCATGGACTTGTAAACTTTATCAATCTTCTCCTTTGGAAGAAGAGGCTTCGCCTGTGGCGGGTCAAAAAATCTGCTCATTATTTTGTGTTAGCTTTAATTGTTTCTTCTACATCGAGAGCATCCGCTATGATGGAGATAGGATTTTCCACCTGTACGCCGGTACTCATCTCGATCTGCCATTTACATGTCTCGCAGTCTGTTGCCACCATGTCCACATTGCTGTCCGCAATCTGTCTGAAAAGGCCTTCGCCTATCTTCTGTGAGTCATTATAATGCTCCTTCTTGAAGCCGTAAGTACCTGCGATACCACAACACTGGGAATCAAGCATAAGGAAATCAACACCAGGAATCATCCTCACCAAGGATGTCGAATAAATCGCCCAGCCTAACTTCTCCATGTGACAAGGTGTATGATATGCGATGCGCTTTGTGTAATCTTTCTTGAAGACAAGCTTTATCTGGCCAGAATCTACTGCTTCAAAAATGAATTTGGTCGCAAGATTGATATTTTCACGCACGTCCGAATTTTCCAGACCAAGTATATGTTCGTATTCGTCACGCATCGTGAATGTACATGTAGAACTTGTGGTAAGGACCTGTTCTCCCCTTGCCACAGCCTTGCGTATGCTTCCGAGATTAAGCTCAGCCTGCTTGAGAGCCTGATCCTTGAATCCATTGGATATCAGAGCCACTCCGCAGCATTTTTCCTTCTCAAGAAGATTGACGCCATAGCCTACAGCATTCATTATCTTCACAAGATCCTTTGCGAGCTTAGGATAATTATAATTGGCATAGCATCCGTGGAAATAGCTTACTTTCCTGTCATAAGCTTCCTGCTTCTTCAAGGCGTACCTCTTGAACCAGGTCTCGAACTTCTGTCCGGCATATTTAGGGAATGTCCTGTGATGATCTACTTCAAGGACTCCGTCCATTACTGCCTTGACAGGCTTAAGACCGAGGGTAAAATTCACTACAGGAGCCATACTTGTCGCCAAGGTTCCCATGATATCTGTGTTCGCCAGAATATAATCACGTAACTTAGGCTTATGGGTACCGTATGCCAGACGTGCATTCTGGATGATGTCACCGATCTTCACATTTGACGGACAAGCAACCTCGCATCTCTTGCAGTTGAGACACAGATCCAAAGCCTCATCATAGAAAAGAGGATTCTTAAGACGGTATCTTTCTCCGTCAGGACCGGCCTGTTTAGGACCGGGATAAGCCGGATTGACAGCCACTACAGGACAATATACAGTGCAGACTGTACATTTCATGCACTGTTCAAAACTTGTATCTTGTTTTTTATTACTCATAGCTCTGCAATTTAGTCCTTGAGTATAAGAGATGAAACATGGAGGGCCGAAAGAATGGAAACACCGGCACCGCTACCTTCCTTCAATGCATTGAATCCGCCGAGCACAGCACCGGCAGCATATAGGTTATCTATGGTAACTCCGTTTCTGGAGACCTTGAAATCATTGTCCGTTGCTATACCTATGTTCATATATGGCTGAGCTTCGAACATATTTCTCTTATACCACTGTGAACGTTCTTCGATAGAATCCACATCAAGTCCGAATACCGGTTCTGTGACACCGTCTATATCTGATGAGAGACCCTTGCTGAAGAAACTTCCTGTCGCAAGAATGAAATTGTCCGCACAGAAGTTCACATCTCCATGATTCTGAGTCTTGATAGAGACAAGTTTACCGTCTTTGAATTCACCGCCTGTAACAGAGTCTCCGAGCATATATGTTCCGCCGAGTTTCTGGAAATGTCTCTTGAGCATGAGCTGCATCCTGATACCTGGAACTGAAGGTGGCAGAGTAGCTATGAAATTAAGAGGCCTGTCCACTTTTTCCTTAAGTCTGACCACATCTGAGCAGCCTGTCAATCCTACGACCGCCGGCATGAAGACAGCGTCCACATCCTTTGCATGCTCGTTTATTCTCGCCGCCAATACGCCTATGGCATCACCTGTCAAAGCCTTAGATATATTTGTCGAGCGCATCTCTGTAGGGTTGTTCCTGAGATGGTCCAACTCCGGCATGGAAATGGATTTGATTACGGTCTCGACTCCTTGTTCAGCAAGTCCGGCAGCAATATAGCTTGTATGGAAATCCAGGAATCCATCCACATTCAGAAGTGCAACCTTCTTCCAAGGCATTCTGCCTTCAGGAGGGACTGTCGCATACTCATCCATTGTGAGCCATGCTCTTTTCAATACGCCTAAAGGTGTTATTCTCCAATGATTTGCATCCTTGATACCTTTCATGCTTATGCCCACTTCCTTGAAGAAAGGCTTTACCTTCGAAGACAGAGACCTTACATTTTCAAGACCGATCTTCGAATAAGGATGACCTTTACCCAGAGACTCCATAGCCTGGAACGGGTCTTCTGCCGATGAGCAAAGCTCAAATGAGCCGGAGAAGAAATGAAGGGCACTCTGACCCGAAGATACGATCAGACATTTCTGTCCTTTACGGGAAAGTTCTATACCCGCTGTGAGGCCGCAAAGTCCTCCACCTATAATAATAGTGTCAAATTTCATCGTCTAACCCTCCTTCTGTTCAAAGGCATCCAATCCGCAGACACCTTCATATATCCATGATGTAAACTGCGCTTCAGCCAATGTGTCACCCCATGCCACAGGGAACATTCCCTTCCATCTTTCATTCATGAACGAAGCAAGGTCTTCGATACTCCTGCGGGCACAGCCGTTGGATTTTGCAAGCAGACCGGCTGCCCTGCATGCGCAAAGTTCACCCTGACATGTTCCCATTCCAAGTCTGGTACGGCGACGGAGGTTGATTATATTCTTGGCATTCAGCTCTTCGATGGCATAATTCACTTCAGCCACAGATACACCTTCACACTCGCACACCAGGGACTCGTCACGTTTGTCGTTTCTGGTGATATTCACGCTACGTGTACCATGTCTTCCCTGAGCAGCCTTTGCTCCAAGACCAGTTCTTACGGTCTTCTCCGACTTCTTCTCTGACTCTTCAGAACCAGGCAGACATATTTCCGCAGTCTGACATTTCTTGTCAACTCCCAGTTTCCTACAAGCAAGGTCTGTAGCCCATTCAGCCATAAGACGGTAAGTCATGAGCTTGCCACCGGTAATGGTGATGAATCCCGGTATTCCGTCACGGGTTTCGTGATCGAGGCAGACGATTCCACGGCTTATGCTTCTGCCCGAAGGATCATTATCAGCCGCTACCAGAGGACGCACTCCGGCATATGCCCTGAGGATACGTGTCTGAGCAAGTTCCGGCGCCAGTTTGGCTCCCTCTCTCAAGAGGATATCCACCTCGTCAGGAGTCACCTTCATGTCATCGATCTGATCATATGGAAGACGACTTGAAGTAGTACCGATAAGACAAATAGTGTCACCAGGCACAAGGATATCTGCGTCTGCAGGCTTACGGCACCTGTTGATCACCATATTGTTCACCCTATGTCCGAAAATGAGCAGAGCACCCTTTGCCGGGAACATATTCACGGTAGCACCTGCAAGAGACGCTATGTGATGTCCCCATATTCCTCCCGCATTTATAACAAGACGGCTACGGATACTCTTTTTCTCCTTGGTATGATGGTCTACGACCTCAACGCCCACTACTGCGTCACCTTCCTTAAGAATAGATGTAACTTCATGATATGTAAGAACTTCCGCACCGTGAAGCCTTGCATCATATACATTTGCTATCGTCAGTCTGAAAGGGTCCACGGCACCATCAGGAACTCTGACGGCTCCGATGAGAGTCTTGTTTACAGACGGCTCCAGACGAATCGCCTCCTTAGGGTCGATGGCCTCAGCTCTGATTCCTGCTTTAAGACAAGAATCGATGAATGTACTCTGAAACCCGAGATCATCCTCAGGAAGCGTAATGAACATACCGTCAGTTTCCTCAACGCAATGACGGGCTATCTTACGCAGAATCATATTTTCACGGATACACTCTTCTGCAGACTCCTGGTCGGTAACTGCATAGCGTGCACCACTGTGCAACAGTCCATGGTTTCGTCCTGTTGCTCCGGCAGTGAAATCGAATCTCTCGATGATGAGCGTCTTGAGACCTCTCATGGCACAGTCTCTGGCTGTTCCTGCACCAGTAATTCCTCCACCGACGATTATTACATCATATTCCTTCATTTCAGAAGCATTAGTTTGTGAATTAATCTATGATATATTCTCTGTTATATTCCTTGATTTCAAATTCTCCGGAAAGTATTCCATATCCGTTTTCTGCAAGAGACTCAAGTTCATCCTCTCCCGGATAGACCACGACTGGAGCTATGAATTCCACCCTTTCCCTGATCTGTCCTGTGATCACCGTACTATGGCAGACTCCACCGGTAAGAATAATGGCGTCAACCTTGCCGCATATTGTGGTCGCCAGACCCGCAATATACTTTGCAGCGGAAAGGCAATATCCCTTGATGAACACTTCTGCGTCCTTATTTCCCGCATCAGACATAGCTATGATCTCACGGAAATCGTTTGTATTGAAGTACGCTATGGCACCACCACGGCCAGCAAGACGCTTTCTTACCTGCATACGTGTATATTTTCCGCTGAAACATTTGTCAACCAACGGAAAACCCGGTACAGAGCCTGCTCTCTCGGTACTCATCGGACCATCACCTCCGAGAGCATCGTTACAGTCAATTACCTGTCCCTTGTGGTGAAGAGAGACAGAAGATCCGCCACCAAGATGTGCGACGATCACCGTAACATCCAGATTTGTCTTTCCAACGCTTGCCGCATATCGTCTCACCATTGCGCGGGAGTTCAGGGCGTGGAACAGAGTACGTCTCGGGAACTCAGGAAGTCCGCCCACCTTGGCCTCAGGAATCATCTCATCTGCCATAGGAGGGTCTGCTATATAGGCCTTGCAGTCGGCAGCCATACCCTTCGCCACCTTGGCCTCATTGATCTTATCACATACTTCCGCAGCTATAAGACCGCAGAGACAGCACGCATGCATGCCGTTCTTTCCCTCTGCAAGAGCAGCCTTCATCTCATCATTTATCTCATATACGCCGGTACGTATCGGAGTAATAAGTCCACCCCTGGACATAACCAGATCGATCGATTCAAGAGGGATACCCTTTTCAGCAAGAAAATCCGTGATGGCATCACGACGCATGTCTCGCTGATCCAACACAGACGCATATACTGATATTTCTCTGGCAGAATGGAATATATTCTGCTCGAATAATTTCTTTCCGGCATCAAAAAAGCCGATCTTTGTAGATGTGGAGCCTGTATTGACTACCAGAATTCTACCTTTCATTCATTTACCTATTAAAGTGTTAAACGGACATCGCAGCTACCGCGATAGAGTTCAATTTTGTATCTGTGCTGTCTGCACGGCTTGAAAGAACGCAAGGGACCTTTGCACCTACGAGGATTCCGGCTTGCCTTACACCTTCCACAAGCTTGGAATTTGCCTTATAGAACACGTTTCCTGACTCGATATTCGGGAATAGCAGGCAATCCGCATCGCCCGCAACCGGACTTGTCAGCCCCTTGATCTGCGCCGACTCCTTATCCAAAGCTACATCCAGAGCCAATGGTCCGTCAGCTATACAGTCTTTGATCAGCCCGCGATCAACCATCTTTGCCAGAAGCGCAGCTTCAAGAGTAGCAGGCTGGCTCGAAAGCACCTGCTCCGTAGCGGCGATCAGAGCGACCTTAGGAGTCGTCACTCCGACAGACTTTGCTGTCTTTACAAGGAATTCCATGATTATCTGCTTATCCTTAAGCTCCGGTGCTGGGATAACTGCCGCATCGCCAAAAAATATAAGCTTATGATAATGAGGCATTTCTATTACACCACAATGAGTAAGTTTCCCCTTCGGTGGCAGAAGACCTGTCTCCTTATTGAGAATCGCGCGCAGGAATTTGTCTGTAGAGCACAGGCCTTTCATAAGAAAATCGCCCTGCCCGTCCTTAACTATCTGCACAGCCTGTGCAACAGCTTTAAGTTCAACGGAATTATGGACTATTTCAAATTTAGACTTGTCAATATTTTCTTTTGAGCATACTTCAGCAATCATATCCTCATCACCGACAAGAGTCACATCTACAAGACCGAGATCGACTGCCTGAGATGCTGCAGAAATAGTATGATCGTCAACTCCCCAAGCCGCGACCATCCTTTTCTTGGAATCACGGCTTCGGAGTTCGGCAAATATTTCAGAAAAGCTGTTCATTATTCCTCGTTCTGGACAATGTTCATAGTATCACGTGCAATCATAAGTTCCTCATTTGTAGTGATGAGGGCAACCTTGACTTTTGAGTCCGGAAGAGAGATGAGAGTATCTTCACCCTGAGCCACATTTGCGTCATAATCGAACTTGACGCCAAGATAAGTCAGATTTTCACACACTCTGCGACGGAGACGGCTGTTATTCTCTCCGATACCGCCGGTAAACACAATAAGGTCCACACCATTCATCGCAGCGGCATAAGCTCCGATATATTTGGTGATTTCATATGTGAGTTTCTTGAGAGTGAGCTTTGCCTTAGGATTGCCTTCGTTTGCAGATTCGTTAAGGTCACGAGCATCTGAAGACACACATGAAAGTCCGAGGAAACCGCTCTTCTTGTTCAAGACCTTGCTCATTTCCGAAGCAGAAAGTCCTTCCTTTTCCTGAAGATAAGTCACCACATCCGGATCGACATTACCGCAACGGGTACCCATGATCAGACCCTCAAGCGGTGTAAATCCCATGGATGTATCAATCGATTTTCCATTTACAACTGCCGCAATCGAGCTTCCGTTACCAAGATGGCAGGTGATTATCTTAGAATAGTTTATGTCCAGACCGGCAAACTTCGCGCCCTTTGCCGAAACATACTTATGACTTGTGCCGTGAAAACCGTAACGACGGATACGATACTTATCATAATATTCATACGGAAGTGCATACATATAGGCATATGAAGGCATAGTCTGATGGAATGCAGTATCAAACACTCCCACCTGTGGAACTGACGGAAGTACAGAAGACACAGCCTTGATACCAAGGAGGTTTGCTGGGTTATGAAGCGGAGCGAGATCCACACATTTCTCGATCTGAGCGACAACTTCATCAGTTATGAGCTGACTGCAGACAAACTCCTCAGCACCATGTACCACACGATGACCTACCGCTTCAATATCCTCCAAAGTGGAAAGGACACCTGTCTCCTTGTCAAGAAGAGCATCGATTACAGCCTTGATACCTACAGTATGGTCTTCTATCGGCATTTCCTTCACAACCTTCTCCTTACCTGTAGCCTGATGCTTGAGGCAGCCTGTCTCCATTCCGATTCTTTCAACAAGACCTTTGGCAAGAAGGTCATAAACCTCATCGTTCTTCATGTCCAGAAGCTGATATTTCAATGACGAGCTTCCGCAGTTAAGCACTAAAATAATCATATTGTTATAGTTTTTTATAAATTTATCGAGTATTGTCCTAAAAGTCTAAAATTTATCCCATATATCCACGCAAAGTTAATAAATTTATCACTACATTCGCCAAAAAAAGTAACGAAATGTCAGCGGAGAGAGAGATTGCAGGGTTCGTACTGCCTTTTACCGTCGGAACGGCGGCATCTTTTATCATTTTTCAGCATCCACACGCCGCCTCAGCATATTCAGCGCATGTTTCCCTATTGACGGCATCGATTTTATCAATCCTGCTCCTTCATCCTATTCATAAGAATTTGAGCTATAGAATTTTATGGACATTTATCGGCATTCTGGCCTTCTGTACCGGTTGCTTCTCGTACCTTTCAGACCAATCCAGCAGAGACTTTGCGACTGAAATTTTTCCCTCATATAGGAATCTTGCAGCAGGATTTGGAGAACTTATGAGCAACAGCATTGCACGATTGCCGATGCAGGACACCGATACGAATCACCTGATAAACGCCCTCATAACCGGTGACAGATCCGGAATATCCGAAGAGACTCTCGAAGCATTCCGCAAAAGTGGAGCCTCACACATACTCTCGCTATCCGGATTCCATCTGGGAATCATCTACGGTATATTAAGAGCCATATTTTCCTTATTCGGGAACTCCAGATCCTCAAAAATCCTCAGAAGTCTTGTACTGATTTCAATCTGCGGATTCTACACGTCCGCTACAGGTGCAAGGGCTTCGATTACCAGAGCATTCCTGTTCATTCTGCTTGGAGAGACAGCATCATTGACAGGAAGATACAGGAACATTAAAAACATACTCTGGACTGCCCTGCTCATACAGCTTGTCATCAAGCCGGAAGAAATCAGGGATATCGGATTCCAACTGTCATATGCAGCCATATTCGGCATAGCATACATCTACCCTCATCTGAAAGAAGCCTGGCCGGAAAAATCCAAAGACAAAGGGATAATTCACAGATCATTACACTGGATATGGGCGTCGGCATCAATGTCCATTGCCTGTCAGGTCACCACAGGGCCGCTGGCATTCATGTATTTCGGGACCTTTCCCAAATATTTCCTGCTGACAAACATGATAGCTCTCCCCCTGGCAGGACTGATAATCCCGATGAGTCTGACCATGCTTTTACTTCACAATCTCGGTCTATGTCCTGATATTTTGTTTCAGCTTACCGAATGGGTAATTAATATTTTCACAGAGAGCCTGAAGACAATAGCATCATTATAATTCGGAAAGAGTCATACCCGAAGAAGTCCATACTTTGAATTCGCCATTGTCGTCATACACCAGACAGCCTTCGAGACCGGAAGCTGATTCTATGAAATCCTTTGACTCTTCAAGACCGACTACCATGCAATAGGTTGCATAAGCGTCGGCAGTAAGTGCATCCGGTGCTATTATGGTAGCACTCAGAAGATTATGAGACACCGGATATCCGGTAGAAGGATCGATTGTATGAGCATACTTCTTCCCGTCCTTGAGATAGAATTTCCTGTAATTGCCTGACGTTACCACTCCATGAGGCCCCTCCGGCATTCTGAACACGCCCTGAAGATCCGCACCCAGCTGATTGTTTCCATCTGTCGGACGGTCAATTCCAATTCCCCATGCCTGACCGGAAGGATTTACTCCGTCACAGAAGATCTCACCTATATCCACCATCATATCCTTGACCCCTATACTATACAGATATTCAGCTACGAGATCGCAGCTATATCCCTGAGCAATAGCATTATAATTCAACTTAGGCAAGGGTCCCCGAGTATCGGACAGCAGGTTTTCCGGAACAAGTCGGCCATCTTCCGAAAGCACATATTCCATATCCCCTGTAAGTCTGTGCATTCCGCATCCGTCAAGGGTTGATCTGACCTGAGCGTCATCAGGAAATTCTCCGTTTCTGAAGCCGAATCCCCATATGTCGAACAACGGAGCCGCCGCCACATCTATAGCGCCACCGGTATGACAGTAGAATTCTCGGGCAATCTGATAGATATCAATGAATATCTTGTCAGGAATTATGGCTTCACCGGCATTGAAACGGCTTAGAAGGGACTTCTTGTTATATCCGGAAAGCGAGGCATCTATTCTTCCCAAAATGGCATCGACTGAGTCCTTTATCTGCTGTGGTTCAGCTTTGACCTGTCCGTCAACTCCATTGAGATTCAGCTTCACAGTATATGTACCGCCTTGAGCATATCCCGAAAATGTTATATAACGGTCTCTTTCAGTGCAGGAAAGCAAAATCAGAAACAGGAAAGTCAGAATCGACGTTTTTTTCAGAAATGAAGGCATAAATCCGGTCATGGGCAAAGTATTTGCACAAAGGTAGCGGTTTTTCCGATTAAAAATAATTATCTTTGCAGGATTGTAAATATAAATGAAATGAATTTTCGAAAACTTATACTTATAGCCGCAGCTTTTGCATCCGTAACGATTTCGTGTAAAAAGGATGAGGACTCCGAGTCAAAGCCTTACATACAGGGCAGCATGGACGTCACAGGTCTTCCGGAGTTCGTCGCCCCTCACCAGAAATGCACAATGAAGGTCAAGGGTGCGATACACCCCGAAGGTAAGGAAATAGGATATTGCTGGAAAGTTTCTCCGGTAATGAGCAAGTACGACACCACCCGCTACGAGAACGGTCTCAATAAGAAAGGAGAGCCTTCTGACGGTTCATTCACATATACTTTCAAGGATTCTCTTGCAACGTACACGATCTACTGCTACGCCTTTGCAACAGGATACAGCAGCAACACAACCACTACATATACAACTGTAGTAAAGACAGGAAAGGACGGTTCTATAACCGGCATCGAGTATCCTGCATCTAACTTTACGGCAATCGGCACACAGATATGGACTGTGGCGAACGCATCAAAAGGAGAGGGTGGTTCGTTCAGAAATGCAGAAGTAATGGCTGAGATTTTCGGCAGATACTATAATTATGAGCAGGCGAAGGCAGCATGCGAATCTTTGGGAACAGAATGGAAACTGCCGACCAAGGAGGATTGGGATGTTCTGGAAAGCTATACGAAGGAGCATGCGGACCTCGGAAAGACTGTAGCAGCCGCACTTATGGGTCCTGCCTCATTCAATGGCACACTCATGTGGGAATATTGGCCAACCGTAGGCAAGATCACAAACGGTACCGGTTTCTCAGCAATACCTGTAGGATATGCAAATCTTGCGACAGGATCATACTCAGGC
Organism: Bacteroidales bacterium; assembly: GCA_015060335.1. GTDB lineage: Bacteria > Bacteroidota > Bacteroidia > Bacteroidales > UBA932 > Cryptobacteroides. Next base: position 128,240 of record SUYR01000002.1, read on the forward strand.
ACATACGAATATGCTGCATTCTGGACCTCCACTGAGGTGGAAGATGACAGCAACATGGCTTATTACAAATACCTGATATGCGACCAGCCAGACCTTTACGAAGGAAAAGCTGACAAGAATTCATTCGGAGCATCAGTCAGATGCATAATGAAATAACTATCTGAGATCTGTCACGATCCAGGAAGGGTCGAACTCCATACGAGGTAGGAATTCCTCATCAGAAACCTTAGGGGTCAGCGTCATCGAGCTGACCTCTATTTTTATCAGATTACCGTCAGAAAGAGCGATAGTTGCGCGCCTTATTGAATTTCCGGACTTGAAGATTTCCAGATTGCAATAGTCGATATAGCCTTTATTCAACGGTTCCAAGACAAAGACAACTGCCTTACCATCCTGAGATTCAAGAGATTCAGCAACCTTGAACATATCCTTCATACGGGAAAGCATGACTGCCGGATTTGATATCCACTGTGATGATTCTTCTTCCTGCAATGGCTCTATTACAGCTTCTTTCATCGTTGGATCAATGATCCACACAGACTTGGAGTCGCAATACATAGTAACACCATTGCCATTCATCTCCCACATAAGCCCCTGGCTGCGCAGCAGTCCGCTCCCCTGATTATGCACTCCGGATATCCTTGTATCGTATGAATAGGACATCTCGAGACATGAATCCGACATCTTGGCATATAATCTGTCCAAGATAGAGGTATTCTGAGCATCTGTCATACCTGATATCAGCAGCATGGCTGACGCAATAAGCGATGTAAAACTACGCGAGAACATATCAAAATCTTAATTCACAAAATGTGAAAGGATCTCATCGAGTTCAGCAAAATTGGTCACAAGCACCTGTCTTGGCTTAGAGCCCTCCTGAGGACCTACTATTCCTGCTGCCTCAAGCTGATCCATCACACGACCTGCTCTTGCATATCCCATGCCCAGACGTCTCTGCAGGTCAGAAGTAGAGCCTCTCTGCGAAGTCACTACCATTCTGGCAGCCTCTTCAAACATCGGATCTATATTCTGCATATCTATTGTACCACCGCTGGTCTCACCATCTTGAGACTCCGGTACAGGAAGATAATAAGGAGTACCGTAGCATTGTTTCCATCCGGTCTGGTCACCGATGAACTTGGTTACCTTGGTAATCTCGTTCATGCTGACAAGAGCACACTGAACACGCTCCATCTTTACACCCGCATAATAGAGCATATCTCCTTTACCGATGAGGTTTTCAGCGCCATTGGAGTCAAGAATGGTCCTGGAATCGGTGCTTGAAAGCACTCGGAAGGCAATTCGCGTAGGGAAGTTTGCCTTGATCAGACCGGTAATGACATTTACAGAAGGTCTCTGTGTCGCAATGATCACATGAATACCTGCAGCCCTACCCTTCTGAGCAAGTCTGATAATCGACGCCTCTATATTCTTTGCCGCTTTCTTCGCATCCGGATTTGCACCTCCTGACATGATGAGGTCAGCATATTCATCGATAACAACCACAAGATACGGAAGGAACTTATGTCCTTCTGTTGGCAGAAGATGACGGTTCTTATACTTCTCGTTATAAAGTTTGAAGTCATTCACTCCTGCAGATGCAAGAAGATTATACCTCTCATCCATCTCTATGCAAAGAGAGCTGAGTACCTGTTCTGCCTGTTTCGAGCTCTTGATGATGGCATTCTTCTTCTCTTCCTCTTCGTTGGCAGCCATCGGAAGGACTGCAAGATAATGCTTCAGAAGGGCGTTATATGCAGTAAACTCCACCATCTTAGGATCGACAAAGACGAACTTCAGTTCCGAAGGATGCTTTGAGTAAAGCAGGGATGATATTATCACATTGAGTCCCACCGATTTACCCTGTTTGGTAGCACCGGCCACAAGAAGATGAGGTGCATCAGTAAGGTCGAAAGTCTTTATTTCCTTGGTAATGGTACATCCGATGGCTATCGGAAGTTCTGCAGTACTGTTGCGGAAAGCATCGCTGTTAAGCACCGACTTAAGAGGAACTATCGAAGGACGTGCGTTCGGAACTTCAATACCTACGCTATCAGGCAGCATTACCACTCGTACTCCGTCCACTCCGAGCGCCATCGCTATCTCTCTGTGGACTGTTTCAATGGAAGCCACTCTTACTCCGGGTGCAGGGAATACCTTATAAAGGGTCACAGTAGGTCCCACAACAGCCATGACCTTTACCACATCAATCTTATAATTCAAAAGTGTGGCACGTATACGGTTGTTGTTTATATCAAGCTCCTGCTGACTGACCCTATGCTGACCATCCGCATAATCCTTGAGAAGGTCAAGTGAAGGAGCCTCAAAACGTTCCAGGTCAAGTCTGTTATCAAAAGGAGGGAGATCTTCAGTAACTTCTGTGACGATGTCTTGTCCACGTATTATCTCAATTCCCGTATCCACGTTCGCCCGTTGCGGTTCCGGCTCTGGTTCAGGCTGCGTTTCCGGTACTTGTGGCAGTTCCTGTTCACACGGCTCTGCAGGATCCACATCATCTGGGACAATATCCTCAGAGACTTCTTCCTCAGGTTGAGGATGTTCGGATGAGAACTCTTCCTGAGCAGGCTGGTCATCCTCTACCGAAGTTTCCTTGACTTTATCCACAGCAAACCAATGTGCAAATCTCTTGTTCGACACCAGAAGCCATGCAACTGACAGCACGATAAGCACCAAAGCTGTGGCAAAATCTCCGACCAGATTTGACAGAGAAGTCACCACCGCGTATCCGGCATCTCCACCCATACTTCCGCCGAACAGATGTCCCACACCGCATATGTAAGATATGAAAGCAAGGATGAGGGATACCAGGAAGGTACCTGCTATTGTTATGCAGAAAGTCCTGAACAGCCCTATGCTCCTGTTCCAGAAATACAATCTGAAAGCGACTGCACCCATAAGGAATACGAGGGCAAAACTTCCCAGACCGAAACACCTTGCAACAAGAAATTCACTCCAACGATATCCTGCCTTACCACCCCAATTCGCCACATCAACAGATTTGTCAATCATGTCCGGATGTGCAAGGAGACTCTGATCCTCCTGCCATGTAAAGAGATAAGACACCAACGACGCCAGCGTAAAAAGCGTGAGCGCCAAAACTGCCAATCCGCAATATCTGTATATTGCAGATTTCTTTTCCTGGGTCATATCAGAAAAGAAGGAGAAGCGTGACTGCTTCCCTTTCTTCTTATTTCCTGAATTCCTTGCCATAATCATTTATGCTGCTTGTTGCGGTTCTTCTGATTGTTCTTCTGCTTGAAATTGCCGTTCTTCTTGCCCTGATTGTTGTTGCCTTGCCTTGAATGGCCGCGAGAGACTTCGATCTTGACTTCCTTTAACACATCAGGCACTACCAGTCTTCCACCCGACAATTGTTCCATATCCTTATATATGGTCTCGTCAGATACTGTATCCTTATTCCATATCAGATACTGCTGTTTCATATACCCCGCAAGAGTCTGCATCATGGCAAGTTTGACTTCTCCTTCTTCATGGGAGGCTATGAGTTCCAGCATGTTTTCTATGTTCCTTCCATAATGGGCTGCCTTGATCTGAGTCTTCTGGATAGGGACAGGCAGAGGATGCTCATTAAGGCTTTCCGGTGCCGGCATAGGATATGGGGCATCCACATCAAGGTCGAAACCGGATATGATAAAAAGGTGATCCCAAAGCTTATGTTCGAAATCCTCCTGAAGATGCACTGCCGGATTAAGAATCTCCATCACCTTTATCACGGCTCTCGCCTGTTCGTTCCTTTTCTGTCTGTCTTCGATGGTCTTTATATAGTCCACCATCTTCTGTACATTTCTTCCGTATTCAGGAATAAACAGCTTCACTCTTTCTGTATTATATAGCAGCTTGCATGTATCCATTTCCTTATTTTCCATACCCTGTTGTTTTGTCATCCTGCAAATATAATAAATTTAGGCAATCTCGACAACTTCATCTGTCTGGACATACCAAAGATAAGCAGACACATCAGTATAGCCCATTTTTCTCCACAGCTGTGCATACCGTCTCATCTGGTGCTCATACTTACGGTAATGTTCTCCAAACTTATAATCGACAATTATGATTCTATCGTCGGCCTTAACGACTCTGTCAGGACGATAAACCTGACCATCGACGTCAATTATATTGATTTCGTTCAATATTCTGCCTCTCTCTTCTGGGAACCATCCTCTGGAGGCTGCCTGTGAAATACGCTCGGACAGAAGTTGCCTTATCAGCCCCGCCTCCACATCAGTTATCAATCCCGACGCTTCAGCATTCCTGAGTGCATGCTCCAGATCCTCACGCAACACTATCCCGGACAGAATGTCATGCAGTACAACTCCCCTGATCCTGTTTGAGGATGATATGCCCGCCTCGCCTTCCTCCGAAAAGTAATCTAAAGAATCTGCAGAAAACTTAAGACGTCCCCTGACTGTCACATCCTCTTCCTGAACTCCTGATTGTGGATTCAAAGGAATCGACGGATACTCGCCTCCGGCTGTCACAGGAAATACAGAGACGTCTGATACTTCTGCCTTTCTGAAAGATGCAAAGTCCACCATTTCTCCGAAAAGAAAACTCTGGCAGTCATCCTCTTTACTGCAAACCAATCCCTTTCTGACAGCAAAATGATACAGCAGCTGAGAAAAATCCGCATACTGCACATCACATCCCTCATCAATTGCAGCAATCAGCTTTGCTGGAGGCGTCTTTGCAATTATATGCAATCCCAAGGCTGCTCGCGTCATTGCCACATATGTAATGTTTATATTGTCCACCTGCTGAAGAAAACGCTCATTTCTGTAATGACCGGCAAACAATGTAGATTCTGAATTTCCTGAAAGATTCACATCATATACTCCCTCAGCAACTCCTTCCAGCTGCGTTCCTGCAAAATCAGGTACGCACCAGTTCTTGCCGGCCTTATACATATTGATGCTTTCTGCATAAGGTATTATCACATACGGAAAATCCAGTCCCTTCGATTTATGGATAGTCATGACTCTCACGCTGTCACCGGACGAAGGCGAACTGATGGACGGATCTTCACCTTCCCAATATTTAAGGAACCCTCTCAGACTGTTTCCATATGTAGCTACATAATCCTGCAGGCAATCCATGAAGGACTGTACATAGACAGTTTCCCCCTGCCTGAATCCGTCATCACCATTATCTTTAAGACTACGGAGCAAGGCTTCAGCCATATCGACAAGAGACCTGGCTCCCTGAGGCATAGCCACCGATAAAGACTCGGCAAGGAAGCCGTTCACCGTATTGTCAGGATTATCCACATATGACATAAGGGACACCAGTCTTCTTACAGTAATGGAGTTCTTTACCTTCAAAGAATCATCAGTTACCACTGCGATACCGTTCTCTATCAGGAATTCAGCCACATCCGAACCGTTCTGATTACTCCTCACAAGGACTGCTATATCCGAAAGCGAAGCTCCGCATTTTCTCGCCTTACTGACGGATTTCAGCACTTCCTCCAGCTCATTTTCCTTACTGCAATATGTAAGTTCGACACTTCCTCCCTGTGAAACATCCCTGGCAGTCTTCTGGCAGACATCCGAATAGATCCGTCTCAACGGTCCGTCAATGTCATGGCCAGACATCCTGTCCAGAGCCTGTGCAGCCATATCGAAGAATTCATTATTGAACTGTACGACATTCCTGAGGCTTCGATAATTGGTATCCAGGATCTCTTCATTACATTCAGGAAACTCCTGAGGGATCCTGGTATCAAGCAGATTCCAATCCGAACCCCTCCACCTGTAGATACTCTGTTTTATGTCGCCCACGACAAGATTCTCTCCGCCCTGTGCATCACTGTTATGCAGAAGAGGACTGAAATTGGTCCATTGTACAGCAGATGTATCCTGAAACTCATCCAATAGGAAATGGTCAAATCTGACACCAAGTTTCTCATATACGAAAGGTGCATCCGAGCCGTCAATTATATCACGAAGTATTGTATTGGAATCATCGATGCACAACACATTCTTTTCCTTCATCAGGTCGATGAAAGTACGTCTTAATTCTCCTGCCACACCAAGTCCATATATCTGTCCGTCAAGTATACGGGCCGTATTATATACAGAAAATTCCTTATCCCATAGCGCACAGAAATCTTCAAGAGGGGCCTCAAGAAAAGGATATACCAGGGGAAGGAGTTTACCCGCCTTGGCTTTGGAGAACCACTGGGAACTGTCTGCAGCCTTTGCAAAAAATGTATCCTTAGGTCTGTCTATAGGATCAGTTTCATTGAGCTCGGAATATATATGAAGAGCCATGAGGAAACCTCTGTTACTGTCTGCAGCATCGACTCCGGCCGAATTCAATATATCCAAAGCTCTGGACGCACAGGAGCGGACCTTCACTCTGAACTCAGTCATCACTTTCCTGCATGTAGAACGGATCTTCACGAGATTATCCTTCGAATAAACCTCGTCTTCATCTATTCCTGACCGTTCGACAGCATCCTGCCGCTGCGAAGACATAAGTCTGACAGCCATATTGAGCAGATTGGCATCCATACTGTAACGACCTCCCTGTTCGATCTGCTCCAGAACATTCTCTGTCAACCACGCAAGCAGGCTTCCGCTATCCTCTGTCAATGAGTCCAGAATACGGTCAACACTCTCTGCAACGAGAGAATTCTTGTCAAGTTCCACCTGATATGAAGCGAATTGTCCGATCTCCCGAGAGAATGCCTTCAGAGTCTGTTGAAAAAACCTGTCAATCGTACTTACTGCGAACGCGCTATAATCATGGAGTATATCCTGAAGGACAGACTTGGCCTTTGCCTGCATATCTTCATCCGACTTGAATATAGATGGGACAAACGAGTCTCTGTAACTTGATTTTGATGGTTCGACAGCCAGCCGATGCAGTTCCTTGAGGATGCGGTTCTTCATCTCATCGGTCGCTTTGTTGGTAAAAGTGACCGCGAGGATATGTCTATATGCATATCTGTCCTGACTACGGAGCAGAAGACTTATATATGTTCTTGCCAGACTGTAGGTTTTACCAGAGCCGGCTGAGGCTTTCATTATCTTGAGCATAGGCTATCTTCCACAAATTGTCTTAAAATCACAGTAGGCACATGCCTTCTCATCTTCGGTTCTTCTGAACGGAACATCCACATTGCACATCTGATCCAGCAGAGCCTCAAGATGCCGTGTCACAGAATCATAAAAAATGTCATTCAGGGGTACTGTCTTTGGAGGGTCCTTGAACAGGTGTGCCGTAGAATATACACTGTTGCAGATGGACAAGCCATCGTCTGCCCCGTTTTGTCTGAGCAGCATGTCATAAATATAGAACTGCAGGGCAATCTTCGGACGGTCTTCGATATCCTGTTCGAAAATGCTTTCTGCAACATCCTCTGCATTGCCGTCATGAATATCTTCATCATCCGGAAGGACTTTACCAGTCTTGTAATCGACAACTCTCAGTTGACCTTCGGCAAAACTGTCCAGTCTGTCGATTATACCCTTGAACCTCTGTCCGTGAAACTCTCCGTACAGAGTAATTTCCCTACCATGGATATCAAAAGAATCCTTACCCGCCTGCTCCAACAGTTCAAGATCTCTCTGCAAGGTCTTTATTACATATTTTACAATCACATCTGCAACAACAAGGTTTCGTCCGCTGACCTCAATCGCCTTCAACTGATCCAATATCAATGCTTTGACCTTTGCCTTTATCTTATCCGGTCTATCCAGCCAACTCTTTATATATAAAGAAGATATCTTCTTCAGTCTATCATCTGGCTCATCTGCATTATGATCGAAGGAAAAATCGGGAGACATGGCTTTCTCCGACGTATATAACGCTCTCATGGTATCGTGGAAGACCGTTCCGAACATACCGTAATCCAAAGATTCCGACACGTCTTCTTCTTTTCTGAGTCCTTTTACTGTGCCATAATAGAACTTTGCCGGGCAGGACAGGTAATTCTGCAATGCCGTTGCAGACAGTACTGTATTGCGGATTTTTTCGACATCATCCTCTGTCTTGACTATATCTGGCACTCCCGCAGGTGACATACTGTCAAACTTGACTACATACCTGTCAAGAGGCACTCCGAAATGATATTCCAACTGCTTTATATACCGGCTCTCCTCTCCCGACTTCAAACCCTCAGTACGGGAATCCACAAGCATCCATACATTTTCTGCCCTGGATATGGCGCGATAGAAATAATATGCCCATACTGCATCCTGATATTCATAAGTCGGAAGGCCGAAACCCTTTCTTAGTTCAGGAGGAATAAACGACGAACTCACACTTCTGCGCGGGAACACTCCTTCATTGGCTGAGAGTATTATGAGATTACGGAAATCCAATGCTCTCATCTCCAATGGTCCCATTATCTGCAGCCCCCTCAGAGGCTCGCCTCTGAATGGCACGGAAACAGAAGAGAGCAGCTGCGAGAGCAGTCTGACGTACGTTAACGGCAGGATCTCAAGCGAATGCGACTGAAGCATATTGATGCTTGTGTAGTATTCCTTGGCATATTCGAGTTCCAAAGCGAGAGACGGATTGTCTGCAATTCGCGGAGCAATAGTCCTGATGACACGTTTCTGATATTCTGCCAGCCGGTTGATCTGGTCCTTCGAAGCTTGCTTAGGCTCCATAATCTCAGGAGTGAATATTGCATCGAGTAGTGGAGTACCATTGAGCTCGCATTGAGGAATATAGTATTTTGCAGAGGCTTTGACCTCTGATATTACTGATGCCGACTTATCGTCTAGCGAGCTGCGGAACAATTCGTTGGAGAAAAGGTCCCAGACCTGCTTATGATAGAAGAAAGATTCCCCGTTCCTGTTCAGACAATGAAGCTGAATGGAAGATATGTCGTTCATCATAGAATAAAGCAGGCTTCCGTCCATCGGCAGTCCCATTGTGACATTTATGTCGGTTATCTGCTCCGGAATGGCATTCAGAACAGACAGAAGCAAGTTTTCGTCGGGCAGGATGACGGCAGTAGCAGACATATCCTCTCCATTGTCATAAATAGGAGTCAATATATCCGGCAGACGTTTGGCCTGTCCCACAGAAGAAGACACACTGACCACATTTACCTGAGGGAGCATTGGCTCTCCAGTATCCCAAATCGCTGCCTGAGGGAACTCCACGATATTTTCCGACATGAACAATGAAGACCTGTTCTGAGGATCAGAAATGAGCTTGCCGGAATAGTCCCAGCAGAATTCCGCTTTCGAACAGTCCCTTAATTTTCTCATCAGAATCTTCTCGCATTCATTAAGGGCATTCAGACCGACAAAGACAAAAGACACCCCTGCTGGAAACACATCTCCGAAGACATCCTCAGCAGAAGTTCCCCTCATTCTTTCAGCAAGAGCTCGATAAACCATGCCCTCATATGCCATTCCTTTTGACGAGAGTTTCTCATTGAATGCCACATAGAGAGGATATAGAAGATTCCAGATAAGCAGAAAGCGTCCTTTCACATCAGGATTGTCTGTATCCAGATTGACTGTGAGCCTTCCGGACAAGTCGTTGAAATGACTGACAAACCCCTCAATAGCCTTACGCTGGGTATCCGTGAGATATTCAAACGTATCCTGTATCTGCTTGAAGTCAGCAACATTGGCAAAAAGCTGCCCCGGATCCACAAAATACTTATCTACATCATTGAAGTCTCCTAATATGACATCACCCCAAAATATAAATTCATCCAGAGTCTCTGCCTTGGGATTAAGCTGACTGTAACACTCGTATAGATCGAGCAGCTGTCCTACCCTGTCTGCCTTAAGCAGACCGCTTACCTTATAGAAAAAGTCATTGACAGTGATCATCTGAGGCTCAAGCAAAGGAGACAGGGCATCTGCCTTTACGGCCTCCGCAAGATATTTCCTGAAAAACACCATTGATCGTCTGTTCGGAAATATAAAACATCGGTCCGATATATTCCCCTTTCTATAATAATGATCAGCGACTTGTTTGAGAAACGGCTGCATAAAATCTTAATTTTCCACAAAGATAACATATCATTTTGCCAAATCTCGGCACATGGGAGAGAGTTTCTGAATTTTTTTTAATTTTTGTAAAAAGTATGCAAAAAAAAATTTGGAGGTATAAATTTTTTAGCTACCTTTGCAATGTGATTAATTTAGAATTATTCAAAATTAAATATTATTAACAATTTTAATGCAGAACGTTATGACTAAGAAATTCAGATGCCTTGTTTGCGGTTATATCCATGAAGGTGAAACAGCTCCACAGGAGTGCCCATTGTGCCACGTAGGTGAAGAGAACTTTGAGGAGATCGAAGAGACAGAGGGTGAGCTGACTTGGGCTGATGAGCATAAGCTCGGGTCAGCAAAGAATGTAGACCCTGAGATCCTCAAGGGACTTCGCGATCATTTCGCAGGTGAATGTTCTGAGGTGGGAATGTACCTTGCAATGAGCCGTCAGGCTGACAGGGAAGGATATCCTGAAATTGCTGAGGCATTCAAGAGATACGCATGGGAAGAGGCTGAACACGCGGCCAAGTTTGCAGAACTTCTCGGTGAGTGCGTATGGGACACCAAGACCAATGTAGAGAAGAGAATGCTTGCAGAGCAGGGAGCATGCGAAGACAAGCTCCGCATCGCAAAGCTCGCAAAGCAGCAGAATCTTGACGCTATCCACGACACAGTACATGAGATGTGCAAGGACGAGGCTCGTCACGGTGCCGGTTTCCAGGGTCTGTTCAACCGATACTTCAAATAGTCCTGGCAGCTAATACACTGATTACCAGTGCAAATCGAGTAGGAGGTAAACGAAAGTAATGGAGTTTATCTCCTACTTTCGTTTACCGACCTCTCACACCACCGTACATGCGGGTCCGCATACGGCGGTTCCTTACATTCGATGATACTTTTCGTAGT
>SUYR01000048.1:0-1424 GCA_015060335.1 Bacteroidales bacterium
GCTCAAAACGCTGATTAGCAGCCTTTTATCTTATAACCCTGCCACCCCGGGGCGGCGGGGTTATTTTTTAATTCTTTAATATTCAATGATTTGCGTGTCATGAAGATAATCATAATCGGTGCAGGGCCCGGTGGATATGAAACGGCTCTGCTTGCAGCAAGAAGGGGAGTGGAAGTCGTGCTTGTCGAGTCCGGTCCGGTAGGGGGTACATGCCTGAATGAGGGCTGTATTCCTACAAAGTCTTTCTGTAAGAACGCAGAGGTCGTGGACGGCCTTAAGGAAGCTCATGAATATGGTGTGACCGGAGTGTCATACAGCTTTGATTTCAGTAAGGTTATTGAACGAAAGAATGCGGTTGTCGCGCAGCTGCGTTCCGGAGTGGAAGGGCTTCTGTCACATAAGAACATCACTCTTGTACGAGGAAAGGCTTCCTTCAAGGATGCCCATACGGTGACTGTCCTTCCTGCTGAACTTTCTGATGCAGGTGCAGCAGCTGAACAGGAATATTCCGCAGACTGTATCATCATTGCAACCGGTTCTGTTTCAGCTTCTTTGCCGATACCTGGAGCAGATCTGCCCGGTATACTCACTTCCCGTGAGATTCTTGATATAGAAGAAGTACCTAAGAGGTTGTGCGTTATCGGCGGAGGAGTCATCGGACTTGAATTCGCTTCTGTCTTCCGCAGTTTCGGCAGTGAAGTGACAGTTCTGGAGTATTGCAAGGATATTCTGCCTCGTTTCGATACAGATCTGGCAAAGCGACTCAAGCAGAGTCTTGGAAAGAGGGGCATTGAGATCAATACTCAGGCTCAGGTGACTTCTGTTTCTGAAACTGACGGAGAGTATGTGGTTTCATATACGCGTAAAGGAAAGGAAGAGAGTGTTGCAGCCGACAAGGTTCTGATGGCTGTAGGCCGTCGTGCTAATGTGGGTTCTCTCAATCTTGCAGATGCCGGTGTCGAATTCACACCACGCGGAGTTGCAGTCAATGAATTCATGCAGACTAATGTTCCCCATATCTATGCCATAGGCGATATCAACGGAAAGATGATGCTTGCCCATGCAGCTACTTTCCAGGGAATAGTCGCTCTGGACCATATCATGGGGCTGGAAAATGAAATCGACCTTTCTGTGATGCCGGCTGCAGTATTTACTTCACCAGAAGCCGCCTCAGTAGGTCTGACAGAAGATGAATGCAAGGAAGCTGGCATACCTGTAAAATGCCTGAAATCCTTCTTCAGGGCCAATGGAAAGGCAGTTACGATGGGGGAGACGGACGGTTTCTGCAAACTTGTCGTTGCTGCTGAACCGAAAGAAGGACAGGATGCTCCATATGAGCCGGGAAGAATCCTCGGCTGCCATATGTACGGCCCGCACTCGTCAGACATCATTCAGGAGGCCTGTGCCTTGATATCCCGTAAGGC
>SUYR01000048.1:1524-6517 GCA_015060335.1 Bacteroidales bacterium
GGATTTTTCGCTACCGGCTATGAGGCCTGCAAAAGCGTTTTCCCTGATGCTGTCGTTATGGTTCACCTTGATAATGGCTTTGATCAGGAACTTTATGACTTCAACCTCGGTGTCCTGAAGGAAAATGGTGCGAAATGGGATATGATAGGAATGTCCCTTTATCCATATTGGGCCTTGGATGGAGGCTTCAGAGATGATGAAGATCAGACTATCACGGACTGTATGGCAAATATCCGCCATGTCAGTGAGAAGTTCGGTTGTGATGTGATGATTGTCGAGACAGGATTCTATGTAGATGAAAACGACCCCGCCCGATTGGAGCGAGGTCGCAGACAACTTGCACGTGTGATCCGTGAGTCCATGCATGAGACAAACGGTCGTTGTAAAGGAGTATTCTATTGGGAGCCGGAGTGCAGACCGTCACAGTATAAGCTCGGAGCTTTTACAGAGGACGGCCGTCCGACTGTCATCATGGATGCTTTCAGAGATTGGTCTGAATAGATTTATGGTCTGAGTCCGCTTCCGCCCTGGAGAGTTATGGTCTCGCCTGTGACATATGATGCGTCATCAGAGGCGAGGAATACGCAGACTCTTCCGATATCGTTGCGTGGGTCGGCAAAACGGCCGAGAGGAATGCCCTGGATTGTCTTTTCGAACAGTTCAGGGTAATTTTCTTTCCATTCCTGCAGGCTTTCCGTCATTGCAAGCGGACATACGACGTTGACTCTGACTCCATCCGGGCCCCATTCTGCGGCAGCCACTCTTGACATGCCTCTGATGCCTTCCTTAACAGCTGCATAAGATGACTGGCCGAGCTTTCCGAAAAGTCCGGCTCCTGAAGCGAAATTAATGACAGAACCTTTCGTTTCCTTCAGATAAGGGAAACATTCTTTCATATAGAAGAATGCAGCATAGAGACCGGAAAATATGGCCAGATCCAGATCCTCGCGGCTATGTTCAACAAGAGGCAGGCCTGATTTTGAAACCTGCGCATTGTTCACCAGAGTGTTTATCTTTCCGAATGTTTCGATAGCCTTTGATACGACATTTCTGATTGCCTGCTCATCGGCTCCGTCTGCAACTACCGGCAGAACTCTTACTCCAAATTCCTTTTCGAGTCTTTCTTTTGCCGCGATGAGTCTCGATTCTGTTCTTCCTGTGATAACGAGGTCAGAGCCCTCTGATGCGAAAGCCTGCGCAAGTCCGAATCCTATACCCTTGCCTCCGCCGGTTATTATCGTAACGTGTCCTTTAAGTTTTTCCATTGTTTGTTCGTTATTTTAGTTTTATTGAAATTATTCCCCGGGACTTCAATCCAGATTCATTTGTCTTCAGACAGAAGAATTTGATATATGCAATAATCGTGCTATTCAGGGTATATCATTTTCTTCGTCACACCTCCGTCAACAGTGATGCATTGCCCGTTTATAAAATCATTCTTCGGGTCACAGAGGAACAGGCAGGTTCTTGCGATGTCCTCAGCCTTACCTACACGTCCTGACAGATGGAATCCGTGGTCTTCCGGACGGAGAACCTCATCTTCATTTACACTTATCCATCCTGGGGCTATGCAGTTGACAGAAATATGATATGGTGCCAGCGATACAGCTAACGCATGCGTCAGAGACCAGATACCTCCCTTTGAGGCGGCATATCCTTCAGAGCCCGGTTCACTCTGGAGGTATCGTGTAGAGCAGAGGTTGACGATGCGTCCGTATGGATTTGCCGCACCGTTTCTTTCCCTGTGGACAGCCAGCAGACGTGATGTTATGAATGCGCTGCGCAGATTGGTATTCAGTATCATCTCAAAATGTTCGACGCTGGTAGCGGTTATAGGCTCAAACCCTCCGATGCCTACATTGTTCACGATTATGTCCAGATCATTCCATTCGTCCAGAAGTGACTGTACTGCAGATTCCAATGCCACCTTATCACAGACATCCACTTCAATGAACCTTGCTCCTGTAGATGCTTCAGTTTCGCATCCCCTCCGTGTATCGATGTCACAGAATGCCACCTTATCACCTTCTCTGCAGAAAGCCTCCACGATGGCTCTCCCTATTCCGTGACCTCCACCGGTAACAAATACTCTTCTCATACTCTATAGATTGTATTTTATATCTTGGTTCGCAACCTTGTCAACTCTGCAAAGATAGTGACAATTGTCATACTTATGAGATTATTTCTCCTAGCTCAGAGGTGAGCAAATAGGTAAAGAATAAAATAAATAACTTAAGAAGTGTCAACCTTAACAATTAATCAATATAACAAAATATGTATATACGCTTCTGTTATTACAATTTGTGTAATTACATATTTTGTACTATATTTGCGATAGAATAATAAAAATGTGGATTATGGAGACTCCTTTCATCTTTGGTAAGATTGCAACTGAGAAGAATTTTACAGACCGAGAGCTGGAAACGGCTGACCTGGTTCAGAACTTCACATCGTTAATAAATACAATTATCATCTCACCTCGTCGTTGGGGTAAGAGTTCGCTTGTGAATAAGGCTGCGAAGTTAGCAATGGAGCAGGATAGTAAACTGCGTATCTGCCATATCGACCTTTTCAATGTTCGCAATGAAGAGCACTTCTATTCGTTGCTTGCACAGAAGGTTATTGCTGCGACATCTACCAAGTGGGAAGAGGCTGTTGAGAGCACAAAGAGTTTCTTTTCGCATCTTGTGCCAAAGATTTCGATTGGCAGTGATCCTACTAATGAGATATCAATCGATTTTGATTGGGAATCTGTGAAACGAAATCCCGATGAGGTGCTTGACCTTGCCGAGAAAATCGCAAAGAAAAAGGGGCTTAGAATTGTCATTTGCATTGATGAGTTTCAGAATATAGCAGAGTTTACGGATCCTGACTATTTCCAGAAAAAGTTGCGTTCACATTGGCAGCAGCATCAGAATGTTGCTTACTGCTTGTATGGCAGCAAGCGCCATATGATGATGGAGGTGTTTACCAACTCATCAAAGCCTTTCTACAAGTTTGGCAACTTGATGTTCCTCAATAAAATCGACACGCCTCACCTTGTGGAGTTCTTCAACAGCCGTTTCGCAGATACATCCAAGAGTATAAATGAAGATGCAGCGAACTTGATTGTGGAACTTGTCGATAATCACCCATACTACGCACAGCAGCTCGCACAGCAGTCGTGGTTGCGAACTAAGGATATCTGTACGGTTGAGATTGTACGCGAGGCACACGCCGCATTGGTTGAGCAGTTGAGCTTGTTGTTTGTAACGATTACCGAGACTTTGACAACGCAGCAGCTGAACTACCTTAAGGCCCTTATTGCAGGCGAAAAGGCAATAAGTTCAACGGCTGTTATGCACCGCTACAGGATATCTTCTGCAACCTCAATTGTTCGCTCAAAAGCGGCTCTTATCAAGAACGATATATTGGATAACAAGGCAGGAGAAATCTCATTCCAAGATCCGATTTATGCCTACTGGCTAAAGACAGAGTATTTTGCAAAGTAGGCTTATAGCAAAAACAAGGTTTCAATTCCAAAGAAAAGTAAGCATCCGATGAAATGCATATTGTAGTCAGGATCGTTCCTGGCTACTTTTGCATTAAAAAGGAAAGCTTATGATGACACGTGAAGAAATCCTCTCGATCGAGGAGTACTGTGCAGAGCATAAGATCTCGCACAAGAAGCGTCTGGAAGAACTAGGAATCCCGTTCTGGAATTTCTACAAGGCAAAGCAGAAGTACAGGAGGGCTGACGAGCAGGATGTCCAACCAGGACAGTTTGTCCAGTTGGCTTCAGGACGATATGTTCCTCAGACGATGCCTCCGGCACGTACCGCAGGCAAATCCGGCAAGCCGGTCAAACCGACCGAGGAGAAGAACGAGAGCTATCTCACAGTCGAGCTCCAGACCCGCACCGGTACCGCTATGCGCATCCAGGGCGTTATGACTCCGGCGCATCTGAGGGAACTAATCGCAGCCGGCAATGTTTAGCCTTGACAACACCATGCGCTACTGGCTGTACAATAAACCGGTGAATATGCGCATGGGCTTCAACGGACTGAGCGGCATAGTGAACAACAGTATGGGGATGAGCATGCGCAGCGGAGACGTGTTCGTGTTCGTCAATGCGGCCAGAAACAGGATGAAGATCCTGCATCGTGAGGAAGGCGGTCTCGTGCTGTATGCATTGCGTATAGAGATGGGCAGAATGCGCATGCCGTTCTCCGGTGAGCCTGATGAAATAGCGAGCAGCTTCGGTCATGCGGACCTCATATCTGCAGCCCGATCCGCATTGGAGAGTCCATATGTGAGGCGAATGAAAATGCTCTCTAAAAGTCTCTGAAATACAATGAATTGAATAAAGAAAATCGGTGTTTTACTTGCGTAGGATGCCGATTTTTTGTATCTTTATACTTAGAAATTGATAGGGAAATGTCATCAAAAGATCAGGAAATATTGCGTCTTCAGGCTGAACTTGCAAGACTTCAGGCCGAGGTCGCCAGCCTTCAGGAGGAGAACATTGTGCTCCAGAAGAAGAGCTCGGACCTCAGTCAGAAAGGTCTTGAGAAGGACAGGAAGATCGTTGAGATGGATAAGACGATAGAGAATATGCAGGCGACAATCGACAGCCTCCAGAACATGATGGCGTGGTTCCGCAAGAAGATGTTCGGCTCGATGAGCGAGAAGAACCTTCCTCTTGATCCGTCTGTTCTTGAACCTACTCTCTTCGACATGTCATTGTCAGAGGAAGAGCAGGCAGCTCTTGATGCTGAGGTCAGAAAGATGGAGGAGCAGAACGCCAAGACCATCGAGGTCAAGTCTCACAAGCGCGAGGTACGTAAGCCTGTCATGAGGAAAGACCTTCCTGTCGAGGAAACTCACATATATCCAGAGGGAGTCAATCTTGATGAATATACAGAGATCGGAGTTGAGACAACAGACAGGATCGCGATCCGTCCTGCAGTGATGTACATCGACCGCACAGTCCGACACAAGTTCGTGCTCAAGT
>SUYR01000023.1 GCA_015060335.1 Bacteroidales bacterium
CAGCGACAGCCGCCTTCAAGGGCAAGACGGGCGGAATCGATATAGGAATACACACCGTTATGATGCGTAATGAACTGAAGCCTGCATTTATCTGTGATATCTCCAGAGAATGTTGTGGTCTTCATTGCTATAAATATTATACAACCCGGAGAATACGGCTTGATTCAAGCCTGCAAACAATGAATACCATACCGTTTCCCTGCGCTGTCATTATACATATCAGGTTCATAGGGTATAATCTCAGCCGAGCAAAAGAGCTCAGCACCCCTAACAGCATCGCAAATATAAGTATTTATTTGTTTTATTACACTTGTCCCAATCAAAATAATTCCCAACCAGTCCTGACAGGTCGCAAAAATACACAATGACTCTCCCCTTTTGTAATAAATATCGTTTTATCTAACTTTGTACTTTTAACAGTTTCTAAATCGTGATCATTCAATGAAACGACATATAATTAAACATCTTATCGTGCTATTTATGCTCATCCGGAGCATTTACTCCTTTGCGCAAAACAAATGCACCATAACTGGAACTGTCACAGATGGGTTTGGACTCCCCATTTCATATGCCTCTGCCCTACTTTATGATGACAGCAAGATTCTAATGGGAGGCGTTACAGATGATAAAGGCCGTTTCAATCTTACAGTCGGGACTTCTGCCAAGGAACTGGTACTTTCAATCGAGTTCATCGGATATGTAAGGATGACGATGACCATATCCCCAGACGGACGTAATCTGAACATTGGTAATATAATCCTTGAAGAAGACATCAACATTCTTGACGGGGTTGTTGTCACTGCCAGAACGGAGGCACAAAAGTCATCATTGGAGCGCACCAGCATCAATGCATCTGCCAGCATGACCTCATCCAAGGGGTCTGCAGCTGATGTACTCAGATCGGCATCTTCAGTAACGATATCTGACGACATCATCTCTATCAGAGGTAACTCCAACATCCTCGTCTTGCTGGACGGTATTCCGACCACGGTCAGTGATCTTTCGACGATTCCTGCAGCAAACATCAAGAATATTGATATCATAACCAGCCCGGACGCCTCATACGATTCGGGAGGAACAGGTGGAATCATAAATATCATATCAAAGAAAGTCAGCACCAAAGGATTCAGCGGAGCGGTCTCTGCCAATTATGGGTTCAATCACTTCGTGACCGCTAATGCAGCTTTCTCATTCAACCGTCCCAAAGTCTCATATAGGTTTACATACAACACCAGATATGAAGACGATGTTGTCAATACGGTCCTCGATCGCACTCTCCATCAGACAGGCAGTCAGACCATGCAGAAGATGGAAGCCACAAGATATATCTTCAACAGCAATATCGGCCTCGGAGCGGACTTCAGAGTCAACGACAGAAATACGTTGAATCTCGACCTGAAATGTATTGTTCCACGACTGAATGTAAGCCAGAACCTTCATAATACAATCATTGCTTCAGACACTGAAAAGGTGGAAAACAGGCATAATGACGTGACTTGGAACAGAGAAAATATCGAAGCTGCTATCGCATATAGACATATTATAAAACCTCTGGTTTCAGATATTTCCCTCAAGGGATCCATATCAAAGATATGGGGACACAGGCCGTCATATTACTTCAATGAAGGCAAAGAGGTCAATCGGTCCAACTCTGGAGGAAGCCCCTTCATAACCGCTCTTCAAGGTGATTATACACATAAATTCGATTCTGGAGTCCTCAGCGCAGGTGTTAAGGTAACTTACAGAAGCAATGACATCTATCACCAGTTCTACTCTATGGATGAAGGTGAATGGGAGTATTCTGAATCATTCAGCAATGACCTTCTGCATACGGAACTTGTACCGGCGGCATACATGATGTTCGCCTCAAAAATCGGAAAGAAGTTCTCATACAAAGCAGGTATTCGAGGTGAATTCAGCACAGTCACTCTCAGCAGCACTCATGAGAATCTCCAAAACAGGAAAAACGGTTTCTTCCTCGCTCCGTCACTTTCCGGTTCATATAAATTATCTGCTTCCAACGAACTTGCTATGGCTTTCTCACGCAGGATTGGAAGACCTTCATATCCTCAGCTCAATCCATATATGAGCATGGTGGATGCCACTACCTATGAGCAGGGAAACATGAACCTCACTCCTGAGAAATCGAGCAAACTGGACTTCAGCTACAGTCATGACGGCAAGTCGATCAAATTTTTCGCTGACGCCTACCTCAACTTGACTTCGGGATATATATCGCAGATTACCAAGTTTCAGGATGATATTCTTGTGACAACTTATATTAATGCAGAATCTGATCTTAAGACTGGTCTGGACCTTTCGCTTACCCTCACACCGTTCAAATGGATGAAATCCACTTTGAACTCAAACACTTTCTTTGTAAATACCAAAGGGAACTTTGACGGTGCCGACATAAACAACAGAGGATGGTCAAATAACAGTAATATCCTCCTTGATTTTGCTCCTGGCAAGACAACGGATATCCAGCTCCAGTACTTCCTCACAACCCCTCAATATTTTCCGCAGCTGACCACCTCGCTGACTCATCACATGAACATCGGTGTGAAACAAAGACTCCTGAAAGGTGCAATGAACGTATCGATATTGCTGACGGATGTTTTCAATACGTACAGGTGGGAAGTCCATTCCAGCAACAAGGTATTCGACCTGACCAATATCAGTACGCGCAAAAGCCGGATGCTCTGGCTTGGCATCACATATAACATCAACTCATTCAAGCAGAAGAAACCTCAGAGTAAATCAGAAAATGACAGGAGTCTCATCAGGCTCGGACTCTGAACAAATCCTGTTTGAATGATGTTTCTGCAATAGTCTGTAGAGTTATTGCCATTGATTCGGACTCCTGAAGGATGTTCACCTGCTTAATTCATCAGTTCCTTTCTCAGGTCTGAAAAGCCGGGTGTACTCTCGTCGCCGTTCATTTTCAGAAGAGCTAATGCGAATGAGGCTTAAGGTTTGAGTTTACTCTTGAAAAATGAGACGATAATTAACATCGATATGCTTACGTGTTGGCTTCTGAATGTGAGCCATCAGTCGAACGAGATACTTTCTATTCTCAGGCGTAGTGTTCCTGAAGGAGTTTCAGCTTCGGTTATATCGCCGACCTTCTTGCCCATCAAGGCAGCGCCAATGGGCGATTTCAGCGAAATCTTGCCAGCCTCAAGGTTCATCTCGTGGGGACTGACTATCTCAAACCTCATCCGTGTGTCTGTCGCGAGGTTTGTGAATTCAACCCGACTCAGAAGGCATACTCTGTCTTTCGGTAGTGCGTCGGGGTCTATCACTCGGGAATGCTCCAGGACTTTCTGAAGGAAACGGATACGGCTGATGGTCTTTGCTTGCCTCCGTCTTGCTTCACGATATCCCGCATTCTCGCTTCTATCACCCTGTGCGCTTGTCTCTGCGACATGCTCACGAATCTCGGGGTATACCACGCTGATAAGGTGGTTCAGCTCGGCTGCAATTTCGTCGTATCGTTGTTTTGACAGATATTCCATATTGCAAAAATACTCAAATTTCGGCTATTTCTGAATTTATGTTCCGAATTAACGGATGATATATTTTTCGGAGAGGAAGAGCTACATTTACAGTTTTTGTCTATATTTACGGTGATTAAGTGCAATATATATGAAATACGATTTTGATAAAATCATTGATCGCAGAGGTTCCGGTGCCATCAAAACAGATATTCTGAAAAATATATACGGACGTGATGACCTGACTGCATTATGGGTTGCGGATATGGATTTCGAGACTCCTCCATTTATTACTGATGAATTGAGCAGACGTCTGGAACATTCACTATATGGATATACAGCCGAGCCGGCCGAATATTGGCCGACAGTGATGAAATGGATACACGACCATCACCAGTGGAAAGTAGAACGGGAATGGCTGACATATATCCCTGGTATTGTCAAAGGCATAGGTATGGCTATAAACGCTCTTCTGGAAAAAGATGAAAAGGTAATCATCCAGCCGCCTGTCTATCATCCTTTCAGACTTGTGCCTCAGGGCAATAAACGAGAGGTAGTATTTAATCCACTTCATGAAAATGAAGACGGCACATACTCGATGGATTTTGATAATCTGGAATCTGTATGCGATGAGAAATGCCGTATGCTCATACTGTCAAACCCTCACAATCCAGCTGGCATTGTATGGCCACGCGAGACTCTTGAGCGACTCGCTGCCTTCTGTCACAGCCGTGGAATAATCGTGATTTCAGATGAAATACATTGTGACATGGCTTTATATGGACATAAACATATTCCATTTGCAAGTGTATCGCCTGAGGCCGCAGCATGCAGCATTACATTCGGATCGCCATCAAAGACATTCAATATTGCCGGAATCGTAAGTTCATATGCTATTGTTCCGTCTGAGGCTCTCAGAGAACGATTCTATGGCTGGCTTCATGCAAATGAACTCAATGCAGCACCTATATTCTCCCCTATTGCTACAATTGCGGCGTTCGCAAATGGTGAGCAATGGAGACTTCAGATGCTTGAATATATCGAAGGGAATATTGATTGGATCTGCGATTTCTTTTCAGAAAACATACCTCAGATCAAACCGCTCAAGCCACAGGCATCATTCCTTGTCTGGCTTGATTGCAGAGCTTTGAATCTGAATCATGACGATCTGGTAGATCTTTTCGTCAACAAGGCACGACTGGCTCTTAATGACGGAGAAACTTTCAACCCTGGTGGTCAAGGTTTCATGAGACTTAATGTGGCTGTCCCGAGATCCGTCCTGATAGAAGCTATGCAGAAACTGCATGAAGCAGTAAAGACTCACAATAATTAAAGAATTTTCATGTCTCCGTCTTTGACCCAGCCGAGTCTTTTCATGATGAAGTGAAATAGCAGACTCAGTAGTGCGGGAGCAATGAAGTATAGACAGATGATTTCTGTAAGGAGCAGACCATGATCAGTGGTTGGTGCCATCGTATCCCAACACCCGAGCGGTCCTACCAGTCCTGCGGTTCCCATACCAGCACCGGCAGCATTGTTTGTCATCTTAAGCCACATAGTGGATATGGGACCGAGAATTGCAGCTGACAAGGTCGGAGCAAGCCATATGACAGGTTTTCGGGCTATGTTTCCTATCTGTAGCATTGAGGTTCCTAATCCCTGTGAGACAAGCCCTCCTATTCCATTGTCTTTGAAACTGATGACAGCGAAACCTATCATCTGTGCGCAGCAGCCCGCAGTAGCCGCACCTGCAGCCAGACCACCTATACCGATAGATATGCATATGGCAGCAGAACTGATGGGAAGTGTCAGGATACAGCCGACAGAAACCGACACAATAATTCCCATGCTGAACGGATTGAGCATTGTAGCTCGGTTGATCATATCTCCAAGAGACATTACCCATTCGTTTATCGGAGCACAGCAGTACTTTGCGAACACTCCACCAGCTAACACTGCTACAAGAGGGGTTATTATTATGTCAACAGGAGTGCGTTTCGATACGAGAGCTCCAGCCTCGATTCCTACAATGGATGCAAGGTATGCTCCTATAGGACCTCCGAACTGATAGCCCAAGGCTCCTACAGCTACAGCAGAAATGGTTACCAAGGACGCTTTTTTGAGGCCCAGGGCAATGGCAAGACCGATGGCACCGCCTACCACAGGGGCAGACTGAAGCAGTGCGGCAATATCGTTAAGTAAGTCTAATCCGGGAATCTGAGCAATCTGTTTTATGATAAGTCCGAGAATGAGCGAACAAAAGAGGCCCATTGCCATAAAACTGAGCGTATCGACAATAAATTTGTAGAACTTCTTCATGGATTCATATTCTCATGAACTCTTCTTATCTTAAATGAGTGACAGACTTCTTCCAATTTCCGAATTTCAGGTCAGATGGTTTCATCATGAGGTTAAGCTCACCCTCAAATTCCACATCCAGCTCCGGATCTTTTACAATCTGAAGCAAATTGACAAGTCCTGGATATTTCTCCGTCACTTCAGCAGATGAAGGTATTCCAAGCATCTTGATGCATCTTTCGTCATCAGAGCACTCCGAAAACACTATTTCCATCTCACGTTCTGTAAGTGCCTGATCTTCATCATCAACAAGCATACAGCTCTGGAATGTCTCAAAGTTGATGGATTTTGCATATTTGACGACAAAATGACCTCTGGCCCACTCACCAAGACCGTTCTGAGTAGGTGAATCATATCCAAGCCATTTGTCCAAGGCTGCAAAAAAGTAAAGCATACCTTCGTGTGGAAGGCTACCATCCTTATCGTATGGAGCTATCTCCTCACAGTTGATCTGACATATGAATGTGAGAGGATAATCATATGTCTCCCCGTCTTCATTCACTTCTATCGTCGGATACTGCATGTTTTCCGGCATATCAGGGTCTCCCCACCATTTGCTTGCACAGAACAATACCCTTTCAGAATGCTTAAGTGTCAGTTTAATTGCCATATTGTAAATTGTTTAATATCAAAATGTCAAGCCTATGCCAAACGATAGGGCAGCTGTATATGCTGCATGACGTCCGATGTCTTCATTATCTATAATTTCCCCATAATAATAGACATCAGGATATGTGTTGATCCATCTGAATGAGACGATGAAGTCCAGCTTGCTGTATCTGCTTAATGACAATCTGTATCCTCCTCCCATTTTTGAGATGATGAATGGTTTCGGTGTACTCTGGAAACTGACTCCGGTACCGACATCAACATAAGTAAACCATCTGTCTGACAAGTGGTCTTGCCCGAAAAACCTTGTAGCTCTCAAAGATATGGGCAATCCGGTATGGTACAATCCGATACTGGTATATCCGATGTATAAAGACAGATTCCATTTCTCATTGAAATTATAACCCGTATGAAGATAGCACTCCCCATTCGAGAAATACTTGAATTCATCTTGTCTGTCATCTACTCTGAATCCCTCGGGAGCAATGAAATAGTTACGGTGTCCGTTGAAGAAGGTGGCTGTGTAACTACATTCTGTACCGAAGGTGAATCTTGGCATATCGGTCTGAGCCGCGCTGTCAGCAATAGCGCAGATCATAAAAATGAGTATGAGCAATCTCCTTTTCATGTTCAGAATCTGTATTTTATGCCGATGTCAGGTACTAATGAATATATCAGCCCGTTCTTGTAATATCTCATGCTCATATGATCCAGTTCATCTGATATATGTGATCCTATGACTGGAGATATGCTTAATGACAATGAAATGTTCCTTATGAATTCAGCTTCTACTCCGAAACGGCCTTTCATTCCGAACATAAGTCCCGGTTTTCCCCTATGGTCCTGGGTGTATCCTGTAATTATACCCGGACCTGCAAACAGCTTCATGACGGTATCTTCAGATGTTTTCCATTCCTTGAGCACGATATTCCATGTCAATGAGCAGATCAGTCCCGGATATGGGGCTCTTTCCTGGAGTAATTCGGACATATCAGCTTTGAGACCGACTTCAACGAATGAATTCCCTTCTTTCAGAACGTGCTCGTAAACAATGCCAAAACCTGTATATGAAAATGATGCCCCAACTGATTTAGGTTGGGAATACGCAGTCTGCAAGGCTGTAGAAAGCACTGCAGAGAGAAGTATCAGTTTCAGATATTTTGACATATTAATTGCAGTCATCGGGTTTCAAAGATAACATCTTTTGTCCGAAGTACAAATTTCTGGGAGTCTTACATCATACAAATAATGGATTTTAACAAGAATTTATCTATCTTTGTCAGATGTACGAACCTAAAATCTGTTTTTATGCCAGTCTTGATCAAAACTGTCAATACAAAGAAAGATCTGAAATCCTTTGTGCGATTCGCAAATAACCTATATAAAGGAAACAAGTATTATGTACCGTCGATGCCTTTTGATGATTTGAACACTTTGGACAAAGACAAAAACGGTGCATTTGAATTTTGCGAGGCAGAATATTATCTCGCATATAAGAATGATGTCCTGGTAGGTAGGGTGGCAGCCATAATTAATCATAAGGCAAACCAGGCGTGGAATGTAAATCAGGTGAGATTCGGATGGTTTGACTTCATTGATGACCTGGAGGTCTCGGCAGCACTTCTTGATGCAGTCGTCGCTTTTGGCAAGTCGCATGGTATGACTCAGATTGTCGGTCCTCTCGGATTCACAGATTTCGATCCTGAAGGTATGCTTGTAGAAGGCTTCGACCGTGTGAGCACAATGGCACTCATTTATAACCATCCTTACTATCCGGAACATATGGTCAAACACGGTTATTATAAGGAGACCGGATGGCTTGAGTATAGGATAACCGTGCCGGATCATGTGCCTGAGCGTCATCAGCATCTTTGTGACATGATCATAGAAAGATATAATCTGAATGTCAGGAAACTATCCAGAAGACAGATAAAGAAGGAAAATTACGGCAGGAAACTCTTCAAGCTTATAAATGAAACATATTGTGTCCTGTACGGATATTCTCTTCTTTCTGAAAGACAGATCGATCAATATGTAGATATGTATCTCAGTCTGATTGATGCCAGAATGCTGACATTCATTGAGGATGAGCATGGAGAACTCATTGCAGCAGGAATTACGATACCATCACTTTCAGAGGCACTTCAGAAATGTCGCGGGGAAATATTCCCGTTCGGCTGGTGGTATCTTCTCAAGGCAATGTTCCTGAAGAAACCAGATACTCTTGACATGCTGCTGATAGGAGTAAGGCCGGATTATCAGAACAAGGGAGTTCCGACGCTTCTGTTCAGCGACCTGATAAAGACCCTGCACAAAATGGGCTTCAAGTATGCTGAGACCAATGCCAATCTGGAAACAAATCATAGTGTACAGGCATTGTGGGATCCTTTTGAAAAAGAGCAGCATAAGAAAAGATGGGTATTCGGTAGAGATATATAATGACAGCATTTGGTGATAATATCGGACGTGGACGTATGTTGCCGCCACTCCCGGAAAGGATGAGACCTCACGATCTTGATGGATATGTTGGGCAGCGTCATCTTATAGGTGAAGGGTGTATTCTGAGGAATATGATTGAGAGCGGCAATCTGTCATCATTCATCTTGTGGGGACCTCCAGGAGTAGGAAAGACTACCCTTTCACATATAGTCGCCAAATCTCTTGGCAGGGAATTCTATACATTGTCAGCTGTAAGTGCAGGAGTCAAGGATGTGCGTGATGTCATTGACAGGGCAAAATCAAATTCACTTTTTGCAGGTGGAGTCGCTCCGATACTCTTCATTGATGAAATACATAGATTCAGCAAGTCCCAGCAGGATGCCTTGCTAGGCGCTGTAGAAGACGGGACAATAGTACTGATAGGTGCGACAACAGAAAATCCTTCATTTGAAGTGATCACTCCCCTTCTTTCAAGATGTCAGGTCTTTGTGTTGAAATCTCTGTGCAAGGAGGATCTGGAACACTTACTTGACAGAGCTATCTCCACAGATGAGATTCTGAAACACCGAAAGATAGAAATCAAGGAGACCGACGCTCTTTTCAGATACAGTTCCGGCGATGCAAGAAAATTGCTTAATATTCTGGAGATTGTAGTCAATTCATTCCCGGGAAACAAGACTGTATGCGTGGATAACAAAATTGTTACCTCGTGTCTTCAGGAAAATACTGCCATATATGACAAGGGTGGAGAGATGCACTATGATGTAATCTCTGCATTCATAAAGAGTGTCAGAGGATCGGATCCGAATGCTGCAGTTTATTATCTTGCCAGAATGCTTGCAGGAGGGGAAGATCCGCTTTTCATAGCCAGACGTCTGTGTATTCTCGCAGCTGAAGATATTGGTCTTGCGAATCCTAATGCACTGCTCCTGGCAAATTCCACATTCCAGATTGTTCATGCCATAGGCATGCCGGAGGCAAGAATTCCACTTGCAGAGTGTACTATATATCTTGCTTCGTCAGCCAAGAGCAATTCTGCATATATGGCTATTAATGAAGCTCTTGCTGTGGCAAAAGATACACAGACGGCATCAGTGCCCCTATATCTCAGAAATGCTCCGACCAAGCTCATGGAAGAACTCGGATATGCAGACGGTTACAAATATGCTCATGATTATCCCGGTCATTTTGCGGATCTTGAATTCATGCCGTCAGAGCTTGCAGGCAGAAAGTTTTATGAGCCTGCCGACAATAAGCAGGAAGACGGACTTCGTGCCCGCCTTGAAGGACTTTGGCCTAAGTATTATAAGAAGTAGTATTTAGAACGGATAACCGACTCCGAAATGCAGAGCGTATCCGTCTCGTTTGAACCATTGGTCAGGACCTACCCATTTTTCAGCTCTTGCAGGGTCGTGAACACGCATACCCATATCCAATCGTAACAGGAGAAATCCGAAATCAAGGCGGATACCGGCACCCCAGTTTGCTGCTATACTGTCACCAAATGTGTCCCATCTGAATCTGCCAAGTCTGTTCTCTTCGGTATTGGCACCTTGAAGTGTCCACACATTTCCTGCGTCAACAAAAACGGCACCTGCAAGTTTCCAGACTATATTGAATCGGTATTCGATATTTGCTTCCAGACGCATGTCTCCGGTCTGGTTTGGAATCACGAAGGATTTGTCCATTGCAGACAGCCCCGGACCTACAGTTCTTGCCTGCCATCCGCGAAGACTGTTGGAACCACCACCATAGAAATGCTTTTCAAAAGGAAGCGCTGAAGAGTTTCCGTAAGCATATCCGGCTCCGGCTACCAGACGTGTAGCTACAGACTGTCCGTCATTCTTGCCGAATATCCATGTACGTCCGACTGTGAGTTCAGCTCTGACAAACTGAGAGAACGGAGTGTTCCATATCATTCCTGACCCGTCTGCATCTTTCTGCATCAGAGGTTTGAATGCACTCAACAGGTTGCCGGCAATATCCATCTGGAAACGTGTATAGAAATAAGTGCTCTTAGGTATTGCTTCGGAATTAGTCGTATAGTACAATATCCCTCCAGAACCAAGGTCGAAGTGGTTCTGGTATGCGTTCCTGAGGAACGGGTCGTTGGCAAGTGTATTGTAGAAATCCTGATCAAGATTGAACAGATTTACAATATTCATCTGGATAGGATACACCTGGTAGAAGAATCTGCTTTTGACATTGCCCACATAGCCGTAGGATGTGGAAATTATGTTTCTCGTATATTCCGGGCGATTCTGGAAATTATACGAGATGTTCACATCTGTTCTTGGAACAGCCTCGTTGAAGTATCTGTAAGGCAACGGGAAGAACTTGGGAAAACTCAATCCTCCGGAAACTCCGAACTCATTGGACCTTACATTGTCCTTGAATTTGAACTGGAAGTTACCCATGAAACTGAGATTCAGCCATTCGCCACCTCTGAATATGTTCTTATGGTAATAAGATATCTGGGGCGATACTCCGAACAGACCGGAGGAGTTGATTGAGGTTTCAAGATTCACTTTGAATCCCTGCATCTTGGACTGGGTCAGAGATATGGTTGAGTTTACCTTGTTGGTATCTGATTGTGTCATGCCGATGTTTACTCCACTGAATACTCTCAGTGCGGACAGGCGGGAATATGTGTTGCGGACAACGGATTCGCTATATATTTCTCCAGGAGTTATGGTATTGAGCCCTTTGAGGACTTTGTTCCTGATTTTCAGTGTGTTGGGGTAGTTTATAGACACGGAGTCAAAATAAAACTTACGGATAGGAGAAGCATCTTTCGGAGTCTCGTTTCTGGTGTATTCCTTGATGGATAGCTGCAGTATGGCAGAATCAGGAACAGTCAAGGTGTCAGCTTCAAAGAAGTAGTAGTTCTTGTTGAATGTGAAGTACCCCATGTCCCTCATTGCTGCGCTTGACCTTTCAGTCTCTTTCTCCAAAGAGGACTCTGACAGGAAGCTGCCAGGCTTGATGGTCATTGCTGCAGTATCTGAAATGAAATCTCCTGCAAACGAGCCTCTTTCTGGAAGATTTATCTCAATCTCCTTGATAGGAAACTGTTTTCCCAATTCTACATTATACGTGACACGTACGTTCTTTCTCTTTACATTGATGTCGCTGCTGACGTGTGAGCCGTAGTATCCGAGATACTCAAGATGATTGGTAATATTGTCAATGGATTCATCCACCATCTCAGGATCATACACGATAGGAGCAACACCTATTTTCTGGACGAACTTATCCCAGCCTTTTCCCTTGCCGTTCACCCAGTTATACACATACAGGAACGGACTCCAACCGCGGTGTTTCTGTTTCAGATAAGGTGTCAGAAGGTTTGGATTGAAATCCTTGCTGTTTGAGATCTCGATCCTATTACCGGCAAGACGGTATTCGTCTGCCTGCAGTGAACGTGTGGCGCTGCAGGAGGCGATAAAAACCGCAATTATGAATGCTGATAATATGTAAATGATCTTTCTCATGTATATAAACATACAAAAATATCGTAAACTGACGGTTTCTCAAAATTTTAGCCAAAAAATTAATACCTTTGCGACATTATGTTGAGCAATAACGATATCAAAAGAATAAAATCACTTCAGCAGAAAAAGTTCCGGGATCAGTCGGGGCTTTTCATTGTTGAAGGGGAAAAGATGGTCCAGGAGGCCTTGGAATCCGGATTCAAGGTAGAAAAGGCATATTACAGGTCAGATATCGGAGAGGAATGTATGAAACGTATATCTGCCCTTACGAATCCGTCCCCTGCCCTTGCCGTAGTGCACAAACCGGAAGATTCCTGTATTGAAGATACTTCTCTTCTTGAAGATACGATCAGGGAAGGAGGTCTGTTCCTTGCACTGGATACAATCAGGGATCCCGGCAATCTCGGTACTATATTGCGTATTGCAGATTGGTTTGGAATCAAGGCTGTCTTTGCTGCGAAGGATACAGTGGATGTATTCAATCCTAAGGTGGTGCAGGCCACTATGGGTGCCATATTCAGGGTAAAGATGCATTATGTTGACCTGATTGAAGTGTCCGGGCTTGTTCTGGGTAACGGCGGAAAAGTGTATGGAACATTTCTGGATGGTACGGACATGTATGGGAAGGAGCTTAAGACAGGCAAGGATTCTCCTGTGATGATTGTAATCGGAAACGAGTCAGACGGCATATCGGCAGAAATGGAGAAACAGGTATCTGACAAGTTATATATACCTCCATATCCGCAGAATGCTTCCGGGTCCGAGTCACTCAACGCAGCAATAGCAACGGCAATCACAGTTGCTGAATTCCGTAGAAGATTATAATGTTATGAATACAGTAGAGCCGGTAATGTTAAAGGAATTGAGAGGAACTGACTATAAGTCCCTCATCAAATTCCGAATCAGAAAGATCCTTATGATCTGCAGTAACTATGACGCTTTCATTCTCGAGGAAGACGGTCAGATAGAATCTCAGATTTATAGGGAGTACATCGATTTGAATCTTAGTAATCCTCCACAGTTCATATGGGTGCAGACTTCTGCACAGGCCCGTGAGATACTCAATACAGTAGTGGGTATAGATATGGTGATGTGCCTGTATAACGTAGGAGACAAGGAAATATTCACTCTTGCATCTGAACTGAAGCATGAAGGACGCAGTCTGCCTTTTGTCCTTCTCACACATTTCTCAAAAGAGGTTTACAGAAGACTTGCGCTTATGGACACCTCTGCCATCGACTATATGTTCAGCTGGCATGGAAATGCAGACCTTATAGTTGCCATCATCAAGCTGTTCGAGGACCTTAAGAATGCTGATGACGACATTCTTGGAGTGGGAGTACAGGCAATACTGCTCGTGGAGGACTCTGTGAGATATTATTCCACATATCTTCCTGAACTGTACAAGATGCTTATCAAGCAGAGTGCTGAATTCCTGAAAGAGACCTTGAATCTCCAGCAGAAGAAATTCCGCAAGCGTTCACGTCCGAAGATTCTGCTTGCCACAAATCTTGACGACGCGATGTCGATGTACTCGAAGTATAAATCTAATCTTCTTGGAGTCATTTCCGACGTAGGATTTACAGTACATAAGGGTGATAAGCCTGAGGATGAAAAGCTGGATGCCGGAATTGATCTGGTGAAGCATATTCGCGAAGACAACCCTGTCATGCCGATTCTTCTTCAGTCGTCACAGGATAGCATATCTGTTGAAGCAGAGAGACTTGGAGTAGGTTTCTTAAGGAAATACTCCAAGACCTTGATGCATCAACTTTCAGAATATATCCGTGATGAATTCGGTTTTGGAGATTTTGTTTTCAGAGGGCAGGACAGGAGAGAGTACGGCCATGCTTCCAACCTTAATCAACTTGAATACATGATGAGGAATATTCCGGATGATGTACTTCTTTACACAACCTCAAAGAACATGTTCTCCAAATGGTTCTTTGCCAGAGGTCTATTCACTCTCGGTAACAAATTCAAGGAGGTAAGGCTTTCTCATTTCGAGACTGTTCAGGATATGCGCGATTACATATCTCAGCAGATACATGATTATCATGCTCTTATGGGACGTGGTGTGATAGCTCATTTTGATGTGGAGAGTTATGGAAGGCATATCTGGTTCTCAAGAATGGGAGATGGATCGTTGGGAGGCAAGGCTCGAGGACTGGCATTTCTCAACAGTCTTGTATACAAACATAAGCTTGCAGACAAATATGAGAACGTAAAAATTTCCATTCCAAGGACTGTCGTAATTGCAACCGATTATTTCGATCAGTTTATCTATGAGAATGACCTTCAATATGTTATAGATTCCGATATTTCTGATGAGGAGATTCTTTCTGAGTTTGTAGCCGCCCGACTGCCCGAAAAACTTATGGAGCAGCTCCGAGTCTATGTCAATACAGCACGTTCTCCTTTTGCTGTGCGTTCAAGCTCAAAACTGGAAGACAGCAGTTACCAGCCGTTTGCAGGTGTTTATTCAACTTATATGGTGCCTCTCGTCGAGAATAAGGACCAGATGCTTCGTATGCTTGGAAAGGCAATCAAGAGTGTATATGCCTCGGTATTCTACAGCGGCAGCAGGACATATATCCAGACTACGGGTAATCTCTTGAGTGAAGAAAAGATGGCTGTGGTAGTTCAGAGTATATGCGGATCTGAACATGAGGGACTTTATTACCCTATGCTTTCCGGTGTAGCCAGATCTGTGAATTTCTACCCTATCGGTAACGAAAAGCCGCAGGACGGAATTGTAAATCTTGCATTCGGACTTGGAAAAACAGTCGTGGATGGCGGTAACACCTTACGTTTCAGTCCAAAGTTCCCTAAGAAGATTCTTCAGCTTTCTGATCCTAAACTTGCTCTCAGAGATACTCAGAAACAGATGTTTGCCTTGGATCTGAGACCTGGCGCCTTCAAGATTTCACTGAATGAAGGAGTCAATCTTGCTCATCCGCAGATTGCTGAAGTCCTTCCCTCGTTCCCTCATCCTGAACTTGTAGCCTCTACATTCAGTCTGGAGAACAATAGAATGGTACCTGGCATCTCAGCAATCGGACCAAGGGTCATATCTTTTGATTCCATACTGAAATATGGAAGATTCCCTCTGGCACAGATACTTACAGATGTAATGGAGATCTGCAGGGCTGCCATGATGTGTGATATCGAACTGGAGTTTGCTGCTGATATCAAGCCGGGAAAGAACGGATATGGGTTTGTCATAAAGCTTCTTCAGGTGCGCCCGGTTGCAGAATTCGGGGATGATAAAGGTGCGTCTATCGAAAAGGCTGATGAGATGATTTCCACAAAACTGATTACTTCATCACGAGCACTCGGATCCGGTTTCTTTGACGGAATGAAATATATCTTATCCGTTCCTTCGTGTACATTCGATAGCTCCAGGACCAGAGAAATGGCAGCAGAGATAGCAAAGATCAATAATTCTCTCAAAGAGGAAGGCGCTTCATATCTTCTGGTTGGTCCCGGTAGGTGGGGCTCGTCAGATCCTTGGCTTGGAATACCTGTAATCTGGAGTGACATTTCAGAGGCAAGGATGATTGTGGAGACTGCTATTCCGGGCTATCGCATAGAGCCAAGTCAAGGAACTCATTTCTTCCAGAATATTACTTCTCTTGGTGTCGGTTATCTTACAATTGATACTGTCTATGGAGACGGAACTCTTGATGAAGATGCCATTTCTTCTCTAAAATGTGTGCATGACGGAGAATTTGTCAAGCTCTATGAGGCACCGGAAGGTCTGGTTGGCTTTATTGACAGACTTTCTAATAAATCTATTATAGGTTATTAGGAATATATTGAAAATAAATAAGGGAAACAGAATTGTTATAGCTGATAACATTTTTGTTTCCTTTAATTTTGCTTTGATATGATTAAATCAGAGTGATGATTCTGCCATCATATGGTGGTATGCTGACCTCGATTACCTTTCCGGGATATAAGGAATCAGACTTTTTGATTTCCATCCACTCGAACGCATGCTCAGGTATAGTGATCTTCATCTTTGCCTCGACTGACGAGAAGTTTACTCCTATCAGAAGTGTATGTTCACCATAATCTCTCAGGAATGCATAGTGCCTGTCCTTGTTGAAACCGTCTGAACTGAAATTGCAGTAACTCAGGTCGTATGTGGTTCCCTTGGTAACAGCCAAGTCTGAAGCAGCGGTCCTGATTATTTCAGCAAAGTGCACGAATATTTCTGCCTCTTTTCTTTCCAGCCCGTTGTTGACCAGTTCCTCCACATCAAGTCTGGCATAAGCCTTGTCCTTTATTACTTTTCTCAATCTCTGTATGGAGGAAATACTCCACCAGTCAAAGATAGTGGTTCGTCCGTCCTTCCCGCTGAATCCTTCCGCATCCATGCCTCTCTCCCCTATTTCCTCACCGAAATATATCATGAAAGGAGCTGTATTGAGGAATACAGATGTATGAAGCGCAGCAAATGTCTTTGATGCATCCTTTCCGAAGAATTCGGATCCAAAACGCTGTTCATCGTGATTTTCAAGGAAATTGAGCATGTATGGCTGAAGATCACCGAGATATTGCCAGTTTCTTGTAATTCCGACAGTTGACTGCCAGAGTTCTACAGGCATTCCGTCATCGTTGACATTCTTCTCTACAATAGTTCTCAATGTGTCATACAGTCCGGATTTATCGTACAGATAGTCAAATCCAATATTTCTGATATATTCACCGTAAAGGTCTTTCTTATATACTTCAGCGATGAAGATCATTGACGGATATTCCGTTTTGACGGTTTCTATAAGCCATTTGAAGAACTGTGGAGGAACAAGCTCCACCATGTCGCATCTGAATCCATCTACTCCTTTACCTGCCCAATATCTTATGATATCAAGCATTTTATCCCATGTAGAAGTGTGCCAGTCGCAGTAATTTATCTTAACTGTCTCATACCAGTCATTTATGCCTGGTGATGAATTGTAGCAATTGTTACCCGTTGCCATTGCAGGAGTCTCATAGTATGGACACACTCCTTCCGGACATGGAGTCGGTAACTGAAGTGTTTCTCCTGGATAATAGAAGAAGTCATTTTCCTCTTTCCAGTGTACGGTCTTGTCGTCATTCTGGCCAAGAACAGGGTGTCCAGGAAGTGGATTGACTTTTCCATAGTCACGTGAAACATGGTTTGGAACAAAGTCTATAATGACTTTGAGGCCATTTGCGTGAGTCCTTTCAACGAGAGCTTCAAATTCTTGCATTCTCTCATCCGGATTGTCGGCAAGATATGGGTTTACATCGTAATAATCGCATATGGCATATGGAGATCCAGCCTTTCCTTTAACAAATTGTGGATGGGATGCAATGCATCCTTGAGTGGAAGACTGGGTCGAATGTCTGAGAACACCTGTAAACCATATATGACTGCAGCCCAACCATTTGAAATAATCAAGGCTCGCCTGGTCAATGTCTGAGAATTTTCCTGTTCCGTTTTCTTCAAGACTTCCGTTCTCAACAGGATTTTTACTGTTGTTTCCCCAAAGTCTTGGCAGTACCTGATATATTATTGGCTTATTCATTTCATCAATATTTTGCGGCGCGAAGATACGACAAATTAAATGCCTGCCAAAATCATTTCTATCCAAAATCAATTATCTTTGCACCATATATACAAAAATTGATTTGAGGACACCTTTACATATATTCATTCTGATATTTCTGAGCCTTTTCACCTCGTCAGTACTGAGTGCAGAGACCATCGGAGGTCATAAGCGGCGGAATTACGATTACACGCTCGGAGTAAATCTAAGGCCGTCATATGTCATGCCTACACATGGCTTCTATAACGGTTGGAATCCTACGGGCAAGAAGATCAAGGCCGGTGGAGCATTGGACATGCAATATGCTTTTTCCAAAAAGACTCAAGGTGTCTATCAGGGAATAGGAGTGGCACTTCATACTTTCTTCTCCAAGGATCTGCTTGGTACTCCTGCAACCATATACATATTTCAAGGTGCTCCCCTTGCCCGTCTGTCAGACAGACTGGCTATAGGTTATGAGTGGAATCTCGGTATTTCATCCGGCTGGAAGGATAACGGAATGGTTACAGTCTCACCAATGAACGTGTATATCAATGTGGCCGCCTTGTTTACATGGAAATTGAATGAGCATTGGAATATTGTATTTGGTCCTGAATATACCCATTTTTCAAATGGAGACACAAAATTTCCGAACGGAGGTGCCAATACCGTTAATTTCAGGATAGGTGCAAAAAGAAGTCTTGATGCATCTGAGACTGTTCCTGTAGAGAATATATTTTCAAGGACAGAAACAGATAGCTCCATTCGGCAATCTCTCTCATATGACCTCGTATGTTTCGGCGGATGGCGGGCTGACAGGGTTCAGAAGGATAGGCATCTCTTCGTTTTCAACAAGGCCTTCCCGTTTGCAGGTCTCAACTTCAATCCGTTATATCATTTCAACAGATATCTCTCTGCCGGTGCGTCTCTGGATCTTCTTTATGACAGAAGCGCAAACCTTACTGTAACTGAAAAACCTGACGGCAGTGCATCCTTTTCTTATCCTTCGTTTCTGCAGCAGGCCTCTGCGGGAATCTCGGCGAGAGCAGAGCTGTCGATGCCAGTATTTGCAGTAAATATAGGAATCGGGTACAGTCTCCAATTGGATAACTGTACCCGAAATATATCTTCCGAACTCAATGCCTTTTATGGAATATTCGCACTTAAGGCATTTGTCTGTGACAGACTGTTTCTGAATGTAAGCTACAGATTAAGTTCTGTACTATATTCTCATAATCTGATGTTCGGTCTCGGATGGAGGTTCGGATCTATTTTGCGTCCATAGCCTGGCAGGCTGTGATCGCCACCATCTTGTAGATATCATCCACAGAACATCCGCGACTGAGGTCGTTCACAGGACGTGCAATACCCTGAAGGATAGGACCTATAGCGTCAGCGTTACCGAGTCTCTGAACAAGCTTGTATGCAATGTTTCCGACCTCAAGGCAAGGGAATACGAGTACATTTGCATGACCAGCGATTTCTGAGCCAGGTGCCTTCTTCTGTCCTACTGACGGAACAAGGGCTGCATCTGCCTGAAGTTCGCCTTCCACCTTGAGAGAAGGATCGAGTTCCTGTGCAAGCTTTGTAGCTTCAACAACCTTGTCAACCACCTCATGCTTTGCTGAGCCTTTGGTTGAGAATGAAAGCATTGCCACTTTAGGATCTGCAAAACCTGCTACGCTCTTGGCTGTCTGTGCTGTGCAGACAGCGATCTGTGCAAGCTGTGAGGCATCCGGCATTGGGGTTACGGCAACGTCACCTACTACAAGGACACCGTTCTCGCCATACTCAGGTGTCTGAGTGATCATGAGCATAGCACCGCTGACACAAGTGATGCCAGGGGCACATTTGATGATCTGGAGTGCGGGACGGAGGGTCTCTCCTGTAGTGGAAAGAGCGCCGCTGATCTGACCGTCGGCATCACCGCTCTTGATGATAAGGCAACCGAAATAAAGTGGGTCGAGAACAAGCTGTGCAGCCTTTTCCGGTGTCATACCCTTATTCTTGCGGAGTTCATAAAGAAGATTTGCATATTCTGCAGTCTTCTCGCTTGTTGCAGGGTCGATAATGGTAGCCTTGGCAATGTTCTTAAGTCCCAGTTTGTCTGCAAGAGCGAAGATTTCATCCGGATTTCCGATAAGGATAATATCTGCGATGTCATCTGCAAGAGACTTGTCGGCTGCTGTAAGAGTACGCTCCTCGAGTGACTCAGGAAGCACGATACGCTGTTTGTTTGACTTTGCGCGTGCAATGATGCTTTCAATAAGTGACATTTTCAGTAAGTTTTGATATTCTGCAAAAGTACACAATTCTTTTGTATTTCCCTTTCTTTATTGCAGATTATTCATTTTTCAATAATAATGCAATAAACACTATATTCTTATATTATTGTTCGGAAGTCATACAATTATTCGTTAGGATGAGTTTGATTTTTGAAATTTTCACAAATATTTTAGAAAAATGCTAAAAAACTCCGGATTTTCTTTGTCACTTTCGTGAAGGTGTTAACTTTGTATTGGGCAAAGTGCCACAGCAATTAATCCCCAAAACAATCGACGGTATGACAAAACAAATTCTTGTCTTTTTTGTATGTCTTCTCGGCGGCTTTTGCATTACAGGCATTTCTGCTCAGACCCTTGAAGTCAAGGGCACGGTGACCGACGCTCTCAAAGAGCCCATACCCGGCGCCAATGTGCTTGTAAGAGGAACAACTGTCGGGACTTTCACAGACATTGACGGTCACTTTTCCATTATGACTGCGCCTGATGCCGTTCTTGATATCTCGTCATTGGGATTTCTGGACAAAAGCATCAAGGTAGATGGCAGGACTGTTCTGGATGTCATTCTTGAAAATGACACTGAAAGCATTGAAGAGACAGTGGTCATCGCGTACGGAACAGCAAGCAAGGCAACCGTAACAGGTGCTCTATCCTCTGTCCAGACAGATGATCTTCTCAAATCTCCGGCTACAAGTGTCACAAACATGCTTGCAGGCAGCCTTCCGGGCGTGGCTGCAGTGCAGACAAGCGGACAGCCAGGAAAGGACGCTGCAACTATCTATATCCGTGGAAGCGGATCTCTTGATAACTCTCTTGCCACTCCACTGGTGCTGGTTGATGGCGTAGAGAGGGATTTCTCTCAGATCGATCCTAATGAAATTGAAAGTATTTCTGTTCTTAAGGACGCATCAAGCACTGCCGTGTTCGGAGTGAGAGGTGCCAACGGTGTGATTCTGGTCACAACCCGAAGAGGCCTCAGCGGTAAGCCCAGAGTATCTGTAAGCACATCACTCGGTCTTCAGCAGCCTATATCTCTTGTCAAACAGACCGGCAGTTATGAGTTTGCCAGGTTCTGGAACATGAAACAGGAACTTGACGGAGTCACAAACAAGAAACTGTATTTCTCGCGCGAAGCTGTGGAAGCGTATAGAACAGGATCTGACCCTATCATGTATCCAAGCATGGACTGGCAGGACTACTGCTTCAACGATCTCTTTCTCCAGAGTAAGAACAACATCAATATTTCTGGAGGAAACGATAAGGTAAAATACTTCATTTCTGTAGGATATCTATATCAGAACGGACTTCTCAAACAGCTTCCGGGTCAGACTTATGACAACAATTACAGGTACGACCGGTATAATTATCGTGCGAATATTGATGCCCAGCTGACTCCTACCACGCTTATGAAACTTGGAATCGGTGGAGTTGTCGGTAATACTCAGGAGCCAAGAAATGTGGTTTCGGACACAAATCAGGATCAGAATCCGTGGGTGATTTCTCAGATATGGACACACCCGTTTGCCGGGCCTGGATTCGTAGATGGAGTCCGTACCCTTGTTCCCAAGGATCTGGTCCCATTAGGTGAGATACTCAGAGACGGAATGTTCGTATTCTACGGCTGTGGCTATACCAGAAGGTACGATACGACTCTGAACATCGATATTGACATCACACAGGATCTTGATTTCATTACTGAGGGCTTGAGTTTCAGTATAAAGGGAGCATATGACAATGCTTTCGCGCTTACCAAGAAATACACAGGAGGCGGTGTAGAATACCAGACTGCATATTATAAGTCATATTTTGATTCTGACGGTCAGATGGATCCTGTAAGTCCGGATTATGATAAGACAATAATCTATGTACCTACGGGAAACGACACGCCTCTTTCATATTCGGAAACTCATGGAAGGAACCAGAACTGGTATGCTGAAGCGAGAATCAATTATGACAGAAATTTCGGCTACCATAAGGTTGGTGGACTTGTTCTTTACAATATG
Source organism: Bacteroidales bacterium (assembly GCA_015060335.1). Lineage (GTDB taxonomy): Bacteria > Bacteroidota > Bacteroidia > Bacteroidales > UBA932 > Cryptobacteroides. The sequence goes on from SUYR01000023.1 coordinate 22,241, forward strand.
TCCCGGAATTACTATCCATCAACATATACATATATTCCGCGTAGCTATATGGGTCTTGTGGCAAGGGCTACATATTCATATATGACAAAGTATATGCTCGATGTAAATCTTGGCTATAACGGCTCGGAAAATTTTGCACCAGGCAAGACTCGTTTTGGATTATTTCCCTCTGTTTCAATCGGTTGGGTAATGTCTGCCGAAGAGTTCATGAACAGGCAGAATGTATTCACTTATCTTAAACTCCGTGCCTCATGGGGTCTGGTGGGCAGTGACAAAGGAGTAAATACAAGATTCATGTATATGCCGGCAGTCTGGACGCAATCAGGATCCTACAGTTTTGGAGTTGACAATCCGGACAGCTCTCCTGCATTTTCAATGTCCAAGTTAGGAAACGATCTTGTCACCTGGGAAACAGCTGCCAAGACCAATGTCGGTTTTGATGCTAAATTTCTTAGCAACAGACTCTCTCTGGTTGCCGACTATTTCTATGAGGACAGGGAAGGCATTCTGATTGCCCCTCAGTCAACTCCTGGAATCATAGCCACATCTTCTCCTAATCTTAACATCGGAGAGGTAATAAACCAGGGATATGAGATAGAGTTGTCGTGGAATGATTCACCGCTGGCAGATTTCAACTATTTCATCAATGCAAACATGTCTTTTGCCAGAAACAGAATTGTTAATATGGATGAGGTGCCGAAACAATATCCTTATATGAACCAGACTGGAGGACCGACAGACCGTCAGACAGGAATGTATAAGTATATAAGGCTATATCAATATAGCGACTTCACCGAGAATCCGGATGGATCTCTTACGTTGGATCCTACCCTTCCTCAGCCATATCAGAAAGTATATCCGGGAGATGCAATGTATGCCGACCTTAATGGCGACGGAGTTGTAAACGGTGATGACAAATGTGTGACAGGATATAGCGAGCGTCCTGAATATATGGCAGGTCTGAATGCCGGAATAACTTGGAAAGGTCTCTCATTCAGCATGCAGTGGACTGGAGCTGCTCATGTTGACAAGATGCTGGATATCGAGTATCGTATTCCTTTCACAAATGCAGGAAAACGAGGGCTTCTCACATATTTCTATGATGACTGCTGGACTCCTGAAAACCAGAAGAATGCGCTCTATCCTCGTCCGGCTGAGATATCTGAAAGCTGGAATTCGGAAAACTCCACACTCTGGCTTATGGATTCCTCATATATCAGACTGAAGAATGTCACTCTTGGATACACACTCTCTGATATGAACTGGATGAAAAAGTTGGGAATAAGATCGATGATGTTCACCTTCAGCGGCTACAACCTTCTCACCTTCTCGAAACTCAAAGTGATCGATCCGGAGGGACAGACAACAAGAACAGGAGACTACCCTCTCGTAAAACTCTATAATTTCGGACTTAACATTAATTTTTAAGACACAAGTATGAAGAATATAAGTAAAATAATATTCTGTGCAGGACTTCTCATGCTTATGTCTTGTTCACAGATCAGTCTGGACAAGGACTTTCTGGGAGACCGTCCGGAAAGCTCAGGTGCAGATATCACGAAGATGTTTTCAAGTGCATCAGAGGCAGACAAGGTCCTCAATGAGGCATACAGAAATCTTCCGTATGGCATACCGACATCTCTTGACAACAAGCTGGGTGGAAATATTCTGGAGTCTCTCACCGACCTTTGTCAGAGTTTCAGGGACAACATCAGCGACGGTCCTATGAAACTCTACTATAATGGCTCATTGAGCGCATCTACAGTAAATACTTCAGCTGCATATTGCTTTACATCCGAAACGGATTGGACTTCAATTAGATATGCGTGGTTATTTATAGAAAATGTTTCGAATGTTCCCGATTATTCAGAAGAAGAGAAATCCAGAAGAATAGCAGAAGCAAAGACGATAATAGCTCTGTCATATTTTGACATGCTCAGGTATATAGGAGGTGTTCCATGGCTTGATCATGCAGTTGACGTAAATGAAACTATGAATTTCCCTCGCAGTACCTTTGCTGAGACAGTTGATAATATTGTAGCTCTGCTGGATGAGGCAATCCCAGCCTTGAGATGGAAAGAAGACGCCATCAACGAAGGCAGAATGACAAAAGCAGGTGCAATGGGATTGAAGTTCAAAGTCCTCCAGTGGGCTGCAAGTCCTACATTCAATTCGGAAGTACCTTGGCATGAGAGTGCGGACGAATACACATGTTATGGAAATTTTGATGCGGCACGTTGGAGCAAAGCCTTGGCTGCTGCTCAGGATTTCTTTACAGAACTCAGCAACAGGGGCGAATATTCTCTTATTCAGGCAGAAGAGCAGACTCATCAGGGACGCAGGCTCGCCTATCGCAAGGCATATTATGACCGTGGCGGCAGTGAGGTGCTTATTTCAATACGACATGGATATGGTCCCGAGACACATAACATTTTTGTTAACCAGCGCCATTATACTGGTCCTACATTGAACTATGTCGATATGTTCCCTTGGGCGGACGGAAGTGATTTTCCGGAAGATTTCAACTGGACTTCCCCATCAAGACAGCCTTTTTTCGAATATACAGACGGTCAGATGGTACCCACACGTGATCCTCGTCTTTATGAGAATGTTGCCTGTCCAGGTGAATCGTATTGTGACGGAACTACCGCTCCTGTGTATATGAATCATTCAAGCTATAAGGACGGCAGCGGATTTCTGATAATGAAATATGTTCTTCAGCAGAACAGTGACCGTTCAGGAAAACCGGTACATTGGTCATATCTGCGACTTGCAGAACTTATGCTCGACTATGCTGAGGTAATCAATGAGGCTGGAAACGGTCCGGACCAGACCGCATATGGACTCATAAATGATGTAAGAGCAAGAGTGGGCCTTTCTGCAATTCCTGCGGGACTTGACAAGACACAGTTCAGGGAAATTGTTCTTAGGGAAAAGGCTTTGGAACTCGGATTTGAGCAGTCACGCTGGTTCGATCTGGTAAGACACGACAGGCAGAATGATTTTACCAAGACTCTGTACGGTCTGAGAAGCAAGGGCAATGACCTGACCAGACCTACAGCCTTCACCTTTGAAAAGGTAGAACTCTCGAGACGCTACTGGCAGGATAACTGGGATACAAAATGGTATCTTTCTCCAGTACCTCAAGACGAGATCAACAAGAAGTATGGTATGACACAGAATCCTGGTTGGTAATTATGAAACATCTGAATATTATAATATTGGTTCTGTCTTTCGGATTTGCAGCAAGTACCCAGGCGCAGCCGCAGAGGATGCTTCCTGACACAGTTTCTGTGGGCTACGGTATAGTAACTGCGACAGATACCGACAGCAGATCAGTCACAGGAGTTGATTCCAGGGCTTTTGAATATCCTGTATCTATCGACGTGACTAAGAATTTGTACGGAAAGATTGCAGGCCTGAACGTTCGTCAGGGCAGCGGATCTTCCGCAGACAATTACTCCACACTACAGCTGCACGGCCATCAGCCGCTTGTACTTGTAGATGGCTTCCCTCGCTCCATGAATGATCTTACATCAATGGAAATAGAGTCTGTATATGTACTTACGGATGCCGCTTCAGCCGCTTTATATGGAGTCCGTGGAGGAAACGGAGTGCTTATGGTAACCACAAAGAGAGGAAAGTCGGATGTAAAAGACATAACGGCACAGTATTCATTCGGACTCAGCCTTCCGTTCAGGAAGCCGGATTTTGCAGATTCATATACATATGCATCTGCAGTCAATCAGGCTCTTGAGGGCGACGGACTTCCAGCCAGATACTCACCTGCTGAGCTTGAGGCATTCAATTCAGGAATCTATCCGTATGAATATCCTGATGTTGACTGGTGGAATGAGACGATGAATGATTTCGGTACGACACATTCATTGAAATTGACGTTCAGCAGTGGAAACAGACGATTCCGCCATTTCACATCGATGGATTTCTACAGGGACCGTTCGATTCTGAAAGAGAATACAGAGGATGAAAGATACGACACAACTCCGACAGATACAAGACTCTCGGTGAGAACAAATATCGATGTAGAAATAACTCCTTCAACATTCCTCAAGGCTGGTTTGTCAGCTAAACTTCAGGAGTTGAACGGAACAGTCTATGGCAGGAACAACATCTTCACTATTCTGTACGGTACACCTTCTGCTGCCTATCCTGTAAAGACTAAGGAAGGGCTCTACGGTGGCAGCACAGTCTTTGGCGATACTAATCCTGTCGGTGTGCTTGTAGATAAAGGCCATGTAAGGAATATGTACGGCGTTCTTCTGGCTGACATGAGTCTGAAGCAGAATCTCGATATCATAACAGAAGGACTTTCAGCAGAAGTACTTGTTTCTTTTGACAATAAGGGAGGTATGAAGGAGACTTCATCAAAGTCTTACAGATATGTGGCCCTCAATCCTTCTATTTCGGATGACGGGACCCTGATTACCGCTCCTGAATATTTTGGTAATGAGTCTCAGACTCTTGGTCATTCTCAGCCGTTTGAAAGTCTTACCATGAATACAGATTTTCAGGCAAAGATATCTTATGGAAGGACATTCGGTAAACACGATATTAATGCCGCTATCGTATATGACATGCAGTCTTCTGTCATCAACGGAAGAAACAACTCAGGCAAGAACCAGTCCGTTCTGGCAAATGTAACTTACTCATATGCAAACAGATACGTGATTAATGCAGTCGCTTCATATTCTGGATCGTCATATCTTCCGAAAGGAGACAGGTTCCATTTCTATCCGGCTGTATCTGCGGCATGGGTACTTAGTAACGAGCCGTTCATGAAGAATGCCTATTGGCTTGACCTTCTGAAACTGCGTGCTTCATACGGACTGTCAGGCTGGGATGGCAATATGACCCATGAACTGTGGAGACAGTCATACGGCGCAGGAAACGGTTATATTTTCGGAAGTAACTCGACAGTTGTTTCCGGAGGTGCAGAAGGCTCACTCCCAGTTGTAGGGCTTGTTCCTGAAAAGTCTGAAAAGATGACATTGGGCATGGATTTCTCTGCATTTGACAACAGGTTGGGTCTGACTATAGACGGCTATGGAGAGCGTCGAAGCAATGTTCTTGTTACAGGATACACATCAGTATCCGGCATCATCGGAATTGATGTAAGTCAGACATGTGAAGGCGAATATCTGTATGAGGGATTGGATGCTACACTAAGGTGGTATGATAATGTCGGAAATTTCAGATATGGTCTCGGTGCAAGTGCATCATACCTTAACACAAAGATCGTCAATGATAACCAGGCATATCAGGATCATGATTATCTTTATACGGCAGGAAACAGAATCGGGCAGAGGTATGGACTTGAAGCAATCGGATTCTTTGAAAGCCAACTGGATATCAACAACAGCATTCCTCAGTCATTCTCAACAGTACGTCCGGGAGACATCAAATACAAGGACCAGAATGGTGACAATGTAATCGATTCAAAAGATGTCGTAAAGATGTTCGGTTCAACTTTGCCTCGTTTCTATTTCGGGTTCAGTATTGAATTAGGATATGAAGGATTTGAGATACTCGCTGATTTTCAGGGGATTTGTGGGCTGACACTCAACCTGTTGGACTCCCCTCTTTACAAGCCGTTGACAGACAATGGAAACCTATCTGCCACCTATCTTGCCAATGAAACCCCTTGGACATATGAAAACAGAAACAATGCGACAATGCCTCGTCTTACTACTGTGGCCAATCCGAACAATTATAGGGAAAGTTCATTGTGGTACAGAGACGGATCATTCCTGAAACTGAGAAATCTCGTTGTTTCATATACCTTCCCCAAGTCAATGGTAAAGATTGCAGATATCATGATTTACCTTCAGGGATCTAATCTGTTCTCACTTGACAATATAAGGTTTGCAGATCCTGAGCTCTTATCGGCATCCTATCCATCAATGAGGACATTTACAGCCGGTCTTAAGTTTAACTTTTAATTAGCTGGAAATATGAAATCAATATATAACATACTCCTTCTCATGCTTTCAGCTGTTGCGGTTTCCTGCAATTATCTGGATTTTGATGAGACCGTAGGGCTGAAGAGCAAGGAAGACATGTATAAATATTATAACAGCATAGAACAGATGCTCAACAATGTATATTCGTATATGCCGAACGATCTCACGACTGCTACAATGAGAGACTGTGGCTGCGATGATGCTGAGCAGGGAAATGCCGCTTCCGTTTATCAGTATTTCAATAACGGAAACTGGTCATCTGTAAATACTGTTGACGACTCATGGTCATTATATAGGGGAATACGCGCAGCAAACAGCTTTATCGAGCAGGTGAAGGAAGTGGATCTTTCACGTTACGAACATAATGGCTCGTACGACCTCTGGATGAAGAAACTTGCATTCTTCCCATACGAGGCAAGAGTGCTGCGGGCATATTATTTCTTTGAACTTGCAAGAAGATATGGTGATATTGCAATGCCGCTGGAAGTATTGGATGCGCAGGGAGCAAACACCATCGGTAAGACAAAGTTCTCTGATGTGATAGAGTTTATCAGGGAGGAGTGTGACACTTGTGCGAAATATCTTCCTGATACATATAAGGGCCAGCCCGACAATCAGATAGGACGCACGACGAAGGGATTTGCAAAGGCATTGAAATCCAAGGCTTTGCTCTATGCTGCAAGTCCTCTGCACAACACTTCTGATGATGTGGCAAAATGGAAGGATGCAGCCAAGGCGGCGCTTGATATAATTGACGACGGTTTCTACTCCCTTGATCCGAACGATTGTGCAAATCAGATTATATCTCCGGAGATAGTAATGGTTGTGATAGGTTCAGATTCACGGACATTCGAACTGAACAACTTCCCAATCAGATTTACAGAAGGAACAAGGACTGGAGCGACAGCAGCATTCCCTTCCCAGAATCTTGTAGATGCCTTTGAAACAGCAGCCGGATATAAGGTTACCCTGACAGACGAGGGATGGCATAGCGAAGATCCGTCATTTGACAAGAATAATCCGTATGTCGGTCGCGATCCTCGATTCTACAGGACTGTACTGGCTGACGGCATGGAATTCAAGGGAAGTCAGATTGAAAGCCACGTGGGAGGACTTGATGATGATGAAGTGACAGCAGGTGGCTCCCCTACAGGATATTTCCTTAGAAGATATATTCAGGAGTCCACAAGCTTCACTCCGGAGAAGACAGTGACCAACAAGCACCATTGGATAGTCTATAGATATGCTGAAACTCTTCTTACATATGCCGAATCTATGGCCAATGCTTTTAAGTCTGATATGAATCATACTGATTCCACATATCCATATTCTGCATTATGGGCATTGAATCAAGTCCGGGCAAATGCAGGAATGCCTGCGGTACCTCTATGCGGATATGAGGAATTTATGGAAAGGTTAAGAAACGAATGGAGAGTGGAATTCGCCTTTGAAGACCATAGATTCTGGGATGTGAGAAGATGGAAAATTGCAGATGAAACTCAGAGAGAACTCTTGGGAGTGAAAATCGTGAAATCTGAGACAGGAGAGAAACATTTCTATCGTCAGGTATATGAAAACAGAACCTGGACCGACAGGATGTACCTCTACCCTATTCCTCAGTCGGAACTCCATAAGAATCAGAATTTTTATCCACAGAACACAGGATGGTAAACAACAAAACAGTAGTGTCATGAAAAGAATATATACATACATCATGCTTGCGGCAGGACTTCTTATGTCCTCTTGCCAGGAATACTTCATCGATTCACAGCCAGAATTGCCACCGACTCTCTATATTGACGCTTTGGATGAATATACTGTAGTTGCTGCCTCTCCAAGCAGAATAGTATTCAATATCAGTTCAAATACTCCATGGAAGATTGAAACAGACAGCCAGTGGTGTATTCCGGAACCCGCAATGAGTGCATCCAGCTCACTTGTAGCGGAAATAGTCATCACTCCTGAAGATAATGAAACGGAATATTCCAGGACAGCTACTTTGACAGTAACTGCAGATGAAATCGGTATCGTCAAGACTATCAAAGTGTTGCAAAACAAGATGAAAGAACAGATTCTGCTGGTGCTGGCAGATGATCCGGCTGAAAATACAATTACTGCAGGAGATGGTACTCAAGGCGAGAGTCTGGTGAATATCAACTCAAACAAGCCTTGGATGATCTCTTCAACCGATCTTCCGGAATGGCTGAAAGTATCAAAGGAAGGAGAGGGTCAGATAAAGGTCAATGTAACTGCCAACAATACTCTTTCAGAACGTAATGCACTTATCAAGCTTACTGCACAAGGAACAGAAGAAACTGCGGAATTCACTTTCAAGATTGTGCAGCCTTCTCCTATTATTGTTGCTGACGGAGCGAAACTGTCTGTGGACGCCATGACCGGCTACACAAAAGTGGAGTTTACCAAAGGCGAAATGTTCCGTACTGCATATACAATTGCCAAAGGCAGGACTGTAATAGAACTGGATGACATGAAGATGTCTTCAATATACAATCTTGGATTTAATTTCACTGCGGCTTCCGGAGCGAATTACAAGCTTCACATGGAAGGAGACAACACCTATTGGTACAGATGTGCAGGCGGATTTTCATGGGTTGCTCCTATCAAGAAGAAATATACTTTGGATGAAGTGAATGCCATCCGCAAGCTTGAATTCGTTGTCGAAAATGATACCGCATCTCCTGGCAAGCTCATGATCAGTATCTATATAAATGATGTGCTCTATGGCACTCAGACTGGAAGAACAGATATTTTTGCGACTGGAGATCCCGGCTGTCATTTCATCTTTGAAGCCGGCAATGACCCTACTCCTGGAGACTATTGTGTGTTTAAGAGTATTACCTATTTAACTGAATAGCCATGAAAGCGAAAAACATATTTGTTATAATCCTTGTATCAATTACTGCCATCCTTTGGGGATGCGAGAAAGACAAGGAACCGATGAAATGGGTTGACTTACGCTATGATGTTCCTCAGGACAGTTATCTGATTGACAAGGATGGAACAGAAACAGTGACAATACGTGTAAAATCTACAGACGATTGGCAGGTATTCGGCAAATCAGGAGCCGATTGGTATACTATCACCCCGGATGGCGGTCCTGCAGGAGAAATATATACTGTTACCATCAGATGTGAGGCCAACCCTTCTTTGGATGATCGTTCAGACATCATTGTTGTGAAGAGTGACTATTGGACCGGAAAGGAATTCACTTTGACTCAGAAAGGAACAGCGTATCTTGAATATGATCTTCCAAAGGCTCTGGAACGTACAGGTGAACCCGTTGATCTGGAAATCATTTCCAATCAGGATTGGACGGCAGAGGTAACATCCGGTGATTCCTGGCTGAACATAACAGGTATATCATCAGGTAATGGGAATGAGACTGTTTCACTTGAGGCTAGTGTAAATTCAGGAGAGCAGAGGACAGGAGACATTTCTCTATATGACAGAAACGGAGACCTTATACACGTGGTTTCTGTGGTACAGAACGGCGTCGTATTGATGCCGGCTGCGCCAGAGAATGAGAACTATCATGTTTTATACTCTGAATCTCAGACTCTTACAATACCAGTAGAATCAAATACAACATGGACTGTATCCAAGAGTAATCCTGAGGAGGAAGGATGGTTTCAAATCAATGGTGACAGCTCATTTGAAGGCAATGCAGATCTTTCAATAATTGTTTCTGAATATGCCGAAGGAGGTGGATCAGCAGTCAGGACAGGAACTTTGATACTTACAGCTGCGGCTGATGAAGGAATAACTCCGGTCACAAAGACAATCCGTTTCAAGCAGGCAAGTCCGGATGCCAACCGTACACAGACCAATGACGGTCTCGTTCTCGACAACACCGGACTCACTTCTGATGACGGCTTGCCTGTAGGACGATATACATTCTATCTTGCTCCTTTCACCGCTTCAGACTGTATATACCTGTACTTTTTCTGGCAGAAAGAAGGAAAATCATTTGCTGAATTACGTTTCTGGCTCAACACGACTTTTGCACCGATGAAGACTGAGCTCAGCTGCATGCCATATTGCAATGATGTGAATAAATGGCAGAATCATCTCCTTGTCGGTTTTGACAGCACAAAGCAGGTCAAGATAGTCCTTGATATCAAGGAATCCGCTCCTGATGCTGCAGGCAACACCTGGATATATTCTGAGTGGTGGCTTAATGACAGGATGATAGCTCATGCCACAAGTGACGGAATAGCAGACAGCAACGGAGCTTCCGACACATGGAAAATACCGTTTGCAGACATAAGCAATGGCGGTTATTTCAAAATCTGGGCATTCAGCGGAAGTGCTACACTTGAGAAGTGGGAATATACTTCTCCTATCGTATGGGGTGAATAATAACACAGATAACACATGATCAAAATGAAGAATATTGTTTTAGCGTATATATTTTTGGCGGCACTGCTCTCATGTAACAAGGCGGATGCACAGAACGACAACCAGAGTTATCCTATGACTGCATTTTCAGTACAGTCAGGAGGAAGGTGGTATCATGCAAATATAGACCAGACTGCAAAGATCGCTTCTATTGGAGCAGTTCAGAACTTAAACACCATTACGGGTGTAAAATATACTTTAGCTGAGGGAGCTACAATATCTCCTGATCCGGCATCTGAAGATTGGGCATGGAATGAATCTCAATATTTCACCATAACCGACAAGAAAGGACAGACAATCTATAATGTAGTTTTTACTGCCTTGCTATCCCCAGATGACCAAGGACTTATATTTGCCGATGAATTCAACGTCGATGGCATCCCGGACGAGTCGAAATGGTCACTTTGTCCACTTGGCACAAGCGATTGGTGCAACCAGATGTCTGAAAGCTATGACCAAGCTTATGTAAAGGATGGAAATCTTGTTCTGGTAGGAGAAAAGAAAGATGGTAAATATCTGGCTGGCGGTATCCAGACCAAGGATAAATTCAGTTTTACGAACGGAAGAGTGGAATGCAGGGCTCGAATCGTAAGATATCCGGACGGAGCTTTCCCAGCAATTTGGATGATGCCTCAGACGCCTCTATATTCAGGCTGGCCGGCCTGTGGAGAAATCGACATCATGGAACATATACGTCAGGAGCCTGTAATTCATCAGACAATCCACACACATTATAGGAACAAGCTCGGATACGAAGAAGGGACAACGGCACAGACCAGATGCAACTACTGGGATTACGTAGTATATGCAGTTGACTGGACACCAGAGAAGTTGACTTTCTATGTGGACGGAAAAGAAACGTTCTCATACAGCAATATGCATCTGGAAAACGAATCGGAAATGATGCAGTGGCCATATGGACCGGGCTCGTCATACTATCTGATCCTTAACATGGGACTCGGAGACCAGGGGACATGGGCGGGACCTATGGATGATGCCAATCTCCCTGCCGTAATGGAAATCGATTGGATCAGGGTATATCAGAACCCTGAATAATAAAGAATCAGCCTGGCGGGTAGCCAGGCTGATTCTTTATTAATGACAGTCATGATGACTGCATTCTTCACCATTGTCTTTTATTTCACCTGCAAGATATGACTCTACAAGCTTTTCAACATCTCCGGAACAGCCTCTTATCACTTCAATGCGTTGAGATTGCAAAACATTTTTTGCCCCTTGTCCCATGTTGCCGGCGAGCATGACAGACACACCCATCTGTCTGAGAACTCCAGCTATGCCGCTTTTGCAACCGCATCCTTCAGGTGAAGCAAGGCGGCTCACACCAGCCACCTTATTCTCAATCACTTCAAATATTGTATAGTACTCGCAATGACCGAAATGGTCATCCACTCTGCCATTTTTAGTAGGGATAGCAATCTTCATTATTCCTGTAAATCTAACGTTCAGTAATGCAAAGTTATATAAAAAATGGTACATTTGTGAATAATCAGAATAATAAATAATAATGGAAACTATATTGAAATTTATCCGCCAGCTCGAGAATAATAACAACAAAGTCTGGTTTGACAGCCATAAGAATGATTATCTAGAAGCTCGCTCTCATTTTAATTCATTGGTTGAACGGTTGCTAGAGTGCATTATATCATTTGATGATACAATTAAAGGAGTCGGTGTCAACGATTGCACCTACCGCATATATAAAGATATGCGTTTCAGTAAGGACGGCATGCCTTATAAAACTCATTTTGGGGCATTCATAGCTAAAGGCGGAAGGAAATCAGGATATAGCGGGTACTATTTTCATATAGGTACCGGATCTGGAGAGGATTATCCCTGCAAGAGTTTTCTGGCAGCAGGCAACTACTATACTGAGCCCGCTGTATTGAGGGTCCTTCGGGAAGATATAGAACTTGGAGGTGGTGACTTTGACAGAATCATTAAAGGACTTCATCCCTCATTATCATTGGATGATGATCAGAAACTCAAGAGAGCTCCCAAGGGATTTGACCCTGATGGTCCTTATATTGAGTATATCAAGCTGAAGAATTTCTGTCTGTCTGGCAGGTTCGATGATTCGGCTCTTGACATAAGTCAGATTGCAGAAATTTTCAAGACTGCAAAACCTTTTCTGGACTATATCAACAGAGCCATTGATTATACAATGGAAGAATACGGATTAAAATACTGATTGAAGAAATCAGTCGAATTTATTTCGATAATACCTGGGCGGTCAAGTATTTGATACTCAGTTCTTTTCGTTATTAAGGGTCGGTATATTTACCGACCCTCATGTCGTTAACTACTTGACTGACAATAGATTGAAAGGCAGAAGTTTGTATCATCCTGATACTCTGGCAAATGAATTGCAGAGTTTTGGCTTAAACAAAAATTTAACATGGCAAATAAGATAGTGACAGGGTAATATTATAACTTTGTCAGGATTTCCGTTCAGGTTGTCAATAATAGTAGTGTAGTTATAAATATCTTCTCAATCATGGAGTGGTTAGAAAATCTGCTTTTCAATTCCGATTCCATAGCGCATATTGTGCTTCTGTACTCTCTTGTAATTTCTTTGGGTGTACTTCTCGGAAGGATCAAATTCTTCGGTATTTCATTGGGTGTGACGTTCATATTATTCGCAGGCATTCTGATCGGTCATTTCGGATTTACGGGTAATATCCAGATAATCAACTTTATACAGGATTTTGGCCTTATTCTGTTTGTATTCTGTATCGGACTCCAGGTCGGACCTTCGTTCTTTTCAAGTTTCCGGAAAGGCGGAGTATCCATGAATCTCATGGCTGCAGGTACTATACTTCTCAATATTGCTGTAATGGTCGCTCTGTGGCTATGCCTCTTCAAAAAGGAGGATCTGCCTATGATGGTCGGTGTGCTGTGCGGTGCAGTTACAAACACTCCCGGACTTGGTGCTGCAAATGAGGCACTCGGACAGATAGGTTACTCAGGACCGCAGATAGCCAACGGATATGCTTGCGCCTACCCTTTGGGAGTAATAGGAATAATAGGTGGAATGATTCTTCTTAAATACCTCTGCAATGTCAATATCAAGAAGGAAAGTATGATAGACGAGGTGGCAGAAGACTCGCATGAGAAACCTCACAGAATGTGCGTAAAGGTGACTAATCCTGCATTGGAAGGCATTACCCTCAAACATCTGAGAGAATTGGCAAAACGAGATTTCGTATGCTCAAGGATACTTCAGAATGGCAGGATAAATCTTCCGACCAGAGACACGACACTGCATCATGGCGACTGTCTTCTGATTGTGTGTGCCTGCGACGAGGTCGAAGCTATTCTTGCCTTTATCGGACAACGGGTTAATGCGGACAAGGAATTCGATGACTCTCACTCCCCTCTCGTATCCAGACGCATACTTGTCACTGAGGAAGAGGTAAATGGAAAGACTCTTTCTCAGCTCAGTCTCAGCGGAAAATTCGGAGTCAATGTCACAAGAATCTACAGAACTGGCATAGAACTTCTTGCCAGACCTGACCAAAGACTTCAGCTCGGAGACCGGGTCAGAGTCGTAGGACCGGCTGACGCAGTGGACCGTCTTGCTGCAAGACTCGGCAACTCAAATGATCATCTGGATCATCCTAACATACTCACAATCTTTGTCGGAATATTCATAGGAATCCTTTTCGGCAGTCTTCCAATAGCTATTCCTGGCATGCCGACACCTGTCAAGCTGGGACTTGCAGGTGGTCCTCTGATCATCTCCATTCTGATTTCTCGATTCGGTTATAGGATGAAACTCGTGACATATACTACTGTCAGCGCTAACCTGATGCTTCGTGAAATAGGATTGGCACTCTTCCTTGCAAGCGTAGGCATAAAGGCCGGAGGAAATTTCATAAACACAGTAGTTGAAGGCGACGGACTTCTCTATGTACTCTGCGGTTTTCTGATCACTGTGATTCCGATTATCTGTATAGGACCTATAGCGAAATTAAAATTCAAGATGAACTATTTCACTCTTATGGGAATGATAGCTGGTACATACACTGATCCCCCTGCATTGGCTTATGCCAATCAAACTGCCGGAAACGATGCTCCGGCACTCGGTTATACAACAGTATATCCTCTGGCGATGTTCTTGAGAATCATTACTGCACAGGTCCTTATTCTTGTATTAGGCTGAGTGTACCCCTAATTTTTAACAGGAATTTGTATCTTTCTAGTCCTCTTAAGCCTCACTATTTAGGAATTCTACAAAAATGTATATCTTTGTATTAACATGATGATCTCGAGCACATACCATTCCCAGCATCTTGATATCGTGAGATTCGATTCAAGTAGTATCAATATTAACCCACTGGCTAAAGTCGTTTTGTCCATAAAAATATGATTAGACAAACCACATTCCATCTTTCAGCAAAACGCAGGGGCTGTCACCTGGTGACTCAAGAGATTCTTGAAAACCTCCCGAAACCTCTTCCACAGACCGGCATGCTCAACATCTTCGTTCAGCATACTTCATGCGCACTATCAATCAACGAGAATTACGATCCCGATGTGCGCACTGATATGGAATCCATCTTGAACCACATGGTGAAGGAGCGGGAACCATACTATGAGCACACAATGGAAGGTCCGGATGACATGCCGGCACACGCAAAGTGTTCACTTTTCGGTGTCAGTTTAACAATTCCTATAACAAATGGAAGATTGAATATGGGGACATGGCAAGGCATATATCTCTGTGAGTTCCGAAACTACGGAGGATCCAGAAAGATAGTAGCCACAATTTATGAATAAAACCATCTATTCTTATAAACAGTATGATTTTGAAGTATTTCGATAAAACCATTCAGACCATGTTCAACAAGCACGATATATCAAGAAACCAGTGTCAGCTCTTCTGGCACCAGGCAGAGAAAGGCTACGACTGGTGGTGGCATTCATTTACAGGACATCATGCGGAAACCGGAGAGGAAAAGGCTTTCTTCATAGAGTATTTCCTCTGCAATCCGCTTCATGGAAGTGACAGGCCGTCTTTCGGAAGACTTGGTGAGACTCCGTCATATCTTATGGTCAAGGCCGGCAGCTGGGGAGAGGATGCGGCACAGCTTCACAGATTCTTCGGATGGAAGCAGGCTGAAATCAATATGGGGATACCATTCGTAATAAAGGCAGATGACTGTTATGCCTCAGAAGACAGGATAAGCGGATCTGTAACGGTATCCGAAGAGGAAGCGGCATCTCATCCGGAATACATGTGCGAGTCCGGCTACATGAAATGGGACCTGAAGGTCAACAAGAAGGTCGCCTTCAATGTGGGATACGGGGCAGGCAGACTCTTCCGCGAGCTTCAGCTGTTCGAGATGTTCTGGCATGCCGAGGGCATGAAGAGCGAATTC
>SUYR01000024.1 GCA_015060335.1 Bacteroidales bacterium
GGAGGTTGTGGCCCTCGCCAGGTATGTAGGCGTTGACCTCTTTAGAGTTAGTAAGACGTACACGGGCAACCTTACGCATAGCTGAGTTAGGTTTCTTAGGTGTAGTAGTGTACACACGTACGCATACGCCTCTTCTCTGAGGACAAGCATCCAACGCGCGAGACTTGCTCTTCTCGACAATGACCTCGCGTCCTTTGCGAACTAATTGTTGAATTGTAGGCATAAATGTTTGTAAATAAATAATTTATGTTTGTTTACCCCATTTTTTGGGGCTGCAAATATACGAATAATTTTTTATTTATCAACAAAAAAGCTGAATTTCAGTGCTTTGAGTTGTTGATAACTTTATTTCTTCTGGCGGATTTCGTGCTTACTGAGGATATCGCGATCGAGGCTTACAGTGATTTTGACGACACGTTCCATGCCCGTATCGTTCGGATCCACAGTCAGAAGCGGCGTCCAATCGTTTCCATTCCAGTTCTGGACATGACGGACTCGGGCCCAGGTGCAATCCTCAAGACCGGTGACGGTGTACTTATATAAATGAGTCATATTGATACAGAAATCGAGCATATTCACATCTGAAACCCCTTCCGCACCGATTTCAATCAGATAATCATTCACCTTGACCTCATCATCTTCCTCTGAAGACTCACCATCGTTTTCATCTGTGATTTCCTCCTCATAACTATCAATCACATCCTTTATATAATCACATGAGGCTGCCATAGATAAAATGACCAATGACGCAGAAAATATTTTTAGTACTCTTTTCATAATATTGATAATTATTTTCCTTCAGGTACGAATTCATAGTACGAGTCTCCCGCAGAAGTTGTGGTACACATGATTATCCTGCTGACTTCATATTTCTCATTACGTTTCTCTTTGCCATAGAGTTGAAAACCACAGTCCACAGCTCCACCTGTGCCACCTTCGGAAAAGAAAAGGAGCTGAAAGAATTCCGACCCGTCATCGTTCAGACCGAATCTCATATTTGCACCATCGTCCGGAGTATAGGTCTGGTAAGATTGGGTACTTTCCTGTGGAAGAGGATTATCCTCAACATACGTTGTAATATTAAAAACAACCGGCTTCGTGAAATGGAAGGTAATTTCACGGTCATCGCCTATTGTGATTGACTCGATGACGCTGTCAACTTCCGGATATCCATCTTTTTCGATTATTTCCACGTCATAGAGATCGTCCAGAGTCAGGCTGTAACCGGCATCGCGGAGAATCCATTTTCCTTTTAAGAGGACATCTTCCTCTTCAGTTGTCAGAGAGAGTTGTTCCTCATAGCCATCGAGAATCTCCAATGCATCTTTTGCATCCTCAAGCAGATCGTCATACAAACTGCAGGACATGAACGTAAAGGCGGAAACAATAACCGCAATCATTGGGAATACTACATTTTTCATATTTTTTGGCAATTTTAGCGACGCAAATGTAGAAATTTTTCATGAGAAAGAGGCGGCGGACATAAATCTATGTGCGGGAATGATATATTATTGATTTTACAGTACGTCATAAGATAAGTTTTTGTATATTTGAAGATTCCCGGTCGAGCCGGGGATGAATAGACAAGCAACCACTTCTTATATATATAACACTATGGAAACTGACCGGAAATGGATTGTTGTCCGCATCGACGGGAAGCTTGCCGGAATATCACGGGATTATGGCAGGCTGGCGGACATATCTGCACGTATCGCAAACGAATACGGGCACTCGGAAAAGACCACTGCCGCCAAAAAGACTGCGCGCAAGAAATCTGCACCTCGTAAAGAAGCGCTTCCGTATGGCGAAGTGACCGCCACGGCTGTCAGCTTTGATGAGGTGCTGGCTCTGAAAAAGACTGTCAGGTGGGAAGACATGATGCTTTTCGGCACCGATTTCCAGAAACAGGTGTGGAAAAGGCTGTGGGACATGGCTTCCGGCCCCGCAGAGATCCGTCTGCTGAGCTACAGCGACTTCGCACAGCTGTGCCAGAACAAAGCAGGAGTACGCGCTGTCGCCCATGCTGTCGGACTCAATCCTATACCCGTTGTGATCCCATGTCATCTGGTAGTGCCTAAGGAATCCATCGACAAGATCCGCGAAATACAGAAAAAGGCGGAGACGACCATTTTCAAGGGTGACGACCTCTGCCTGGAAACGATACTGCAGGATACCTCCATTGACTTCGGTGAGTATGCTCTCGGAAAGGAACTCAAGCGCCAGCTGATTTCCGCCGACATAGCAGGCACCAGATAAAACCCTGCCCCACAGCAAGTTACATCCTACGCCTGCGTACTTCGGGGAGCAGGCATATAACACAAGATGTTGATAATCCGACAGATACGTACAACTATGAAATTATACACAATTCTTGCAGGGCTGTGCCTGATCGCTGCGGTATCCTGCAATCAAACGACAAAAGAAAATGAAATGAAGAACGAAGTGATAGAAAACATCCTGGCACGACGCAGTATCCGCCAATATAAGGCAGAGTCCGTGGACAGGGAGACACTGACAAAGATAATGGAGTGCGGAATCAATGCTCCAAGCGGAATGAACAGACAGTCCTGGGAGGTCCGCATAGTCGATAATCCTCAGATTCTGCAGGAGATGTCTCAGGCAATGGCTGATTCTCATCCTGAAAGCGATTTTGCAAAAGGATGTTTCAGAGGCGCACCTGTAATGGTTTTCATCGCACGCGACCCTTCTTATGACTTCTCCGCTTATGATTGCGGACTTCTTGCACAGAATATAATGCTGTCTGCATGGTCGCTCGGAGTGGGATCTGTCTGCCTGGGCAGTCCTGTGCGTTTTCTGACGGACAACGACCTTTGCAAACCATATGTAGAGAAACTGAATTTTTCGGAGGGATATGAGTTCTGCCTGTGCGTCGGACTCGGATATGCAGATGAGTCGCCTGAAGCCAAGCCTCGAGATATGGGAAAGGTTGCCTTCATAGACTAAACAGAAACATCCGGCTGCTCTTTTCAGAAACCAGCCGGATGAACCATAACCCTATTATTAACAACTAAACTAACCGTGACTAAACATTTTGCAAACCCCGTGCCAAACATAAAACTGCATATGAAAAAAATCACACTATTTGCCTTTGCCGTTTTTTGCTGTATCAGCATGGCTGCTCAGGAGAGACAGGCTATATGGCCTAAGAACAAGATGCCCGACAAACAGGAGCATCAGATAGGCGCCATGACTGACGAGTCAAGAAAAGAGGATTTCAACCCCGACAAACATCGGATGCCTTATCTGGAATGGTATGATGCACCGGCTGCCGACAAGCATACAGGAGGATGTATGATACTCATTTCCGGAGGAAGCTATCAGAACTGCTGTGATGTGGGACTGATAAAAAATTGGAAAGAGCGATTCACTGAGCTTGGATTCCAATGTGTGAATTTTGTTTACAGGACACCCAGACCTGTGGGTCTGCCTATATATCAGACGGCTTGGGAGGATGGTCAGAGAGCTGTCCGCCTTGTAAGGAAGGAAGCTGAAAAACGTGGCTTCGACCCGGAAAAGATCGGCGTGATATCTATGTCGGCCGGTTCGCATCTTGGTCTGCTGCTTGCAACCAGCTCGCAGACGGCGGCATACGAAAGGATAGACAAAGTCGATGATCTTCCATGCCATATCAACTGGGCTATCATTAATGCACCGGCCTACGGCACTACTGATTCCGAGCTTGGAACTCCGTCTGCCAGACAAGGTTACGGCAGCGATGTGACATTGAGCAAGGTATTCAAATTCGATGAAAAGACCTGCCCTATGAGTCTGCATCACGGAGGAAAGGACCCTTATTCTCCATATACTTCAACTCTGGTTTACAGGCAGTTGAGAAGAATGAAGGTGCCGGCAGAGCTTCATCTCTACGCGGACAAGGGCCACGGAGCATTCGGTCTGGAAAGAGGTATCGAGTTCATGCGACAGATGGGCTTTATAGGAGAAATCGCGGAAAAGGAATATCTGATGGACAGATATGCGAGCGATGATGCTCGTGGAGAGTATTCGAAATCGGATGTATGGCCTGAGGGTAAGATGCCTGACCCGCAGGAGAATCAGTGCACACCTTATATAGAATGGCATATGCCGAAGGTACTGAAGACCAAGGCGATTCAGATCATATATTCAGGCGGAGCATATGAGAGAAACGACCCTGACGACTTTGAAGTAGCACCTATAAGACGTTATCTGAACGAAAAAGGAATGGCGGTGGTGACAATGAAACACCGCACACCGCGTCCGGCTGGCGGGCTTGCAAAGCACACTACAGCATGGCAGGACCTCCAGCGCGCCATCAGGATTGTCAGAAGCGAAGCGGAATCGAGAGGTCTTGATCCAAACCGCATAGGTATCCTTGGAAGTTCTGCAGGCGGACATCTCACTCTTATGGGAGTGACATCATCGAAGCACAATTCGTATCTTGGAATCGATAAGATCGACAGACTGCCATGCAATGTACAATGGGGTATAGGAATCTATCCCGCGTACTCATTGACAGACGGACTGGATGGTCCTAATAAACAGGGCGGAAATGAGGATGACGCTGTGCTGGCTCCGGAGTTCTCATTCGACCTTGACACTGCTCCGATGCTGTTCATACATGGAGATAACGACGGCTATGCAGCGATGAACTCTGTCAAGACATGGGAAAAGATGCAGCGTATGGGCATTCAGTCCGAACTGCATACCTTGGCAAAGCAAAACCATTGCTTCCAGAGGAAGGCATCCCCAGGTACAGGAAGCTACACATTCATGGACAGAATCTGGGAATTCCTTACCGCAAAGGGATTCAATAAATAAATCTAATTCTTGAGATAATAGGTGACCGAGGTGACAACACGTACCTTCTTTATGTAAGGAGTGTTGCTGTCTCGGTTTTCTATTGTGAATGTACCCTGATTGGCGGTCTTGATCTTGCCAAGTCTGCTGCCGGAATCCTTTGCGAATTTCTTGGCAGCTGCACGAGCATTTTCGGTTGCCTCTTCAATCATCTGAGGCTTGATATCGTTCAGTCCCTCATATTTGAATTCCACAGGATTCTCCCACTGGTTTGCTCCTCCGGTAACGATTCCCTTTTTCAATAGCTCCGACTGTTTTCCCATCAGTGCAAGAACAGTATCGACATCAGAGGTATATACAGTTATTATATTCTTTGCAATATATCTGAATGCCCTGTCGTTATCACCATATTCATTGGCAAACTTATCTGAAATCTGGGGTACTGAAACGGATATCTCTGAAGGATTGATACCACCCTCCTGAAGAAAACCCATTATTGCAGCGTTGTTTGCATCTGTCTGGTCGTATATCGACTGAATGTCATTCGCCATTACCCTATATACAATCGGCCATATGACCCTGTCTGCCTTGACTTCCTTTTCACATAAGCCCTTGACATTGACCGTTCTGTCGTATGAACGATATTTCTCTACCGCCTTTGGCAGCATCGATCCCATGATGATCAGTCCCAGCATTATTGCCAGGCCGCTGAATAATTTACCTTTATCCATGATATAAATATTTAGCCGCTAATATAGCAATAATCCTGCAAAATGCCCTGCAATCCTGAAACGCGCGGAGGAGGACAGTCCGGACGTCATGTTCGCCAAAAGTAGCAGATTCCGGTCGACGGAGCATCGTGTTCGCCAATTTCTGCCGATTTTTCTGGCATCTAAAACGCTGACTGTCAGCCGATTGCCGATATGCGATTCCCCTGGGCAGGGGAATCGCGTTTCTGCAACGCACTGTGGGACAGGGAGTTAGGCGGCAGGCTTAGATTTTTAGAACAAGGGGCGTAAAAACGAAAGTTTTTGTGTATGTTTGCAATTCATGAAAAGGGTACTTATAATTACATACTATTGGCCACCTATAGGAGGGTCCGGCGTGCAGAGATGGGTGAAGTTCGCCAAATATCTCCCGAGCGAGGGATGGCAGCCTGTCGTATATACGCCCGAAAACCCGGATCTTTCGTCTATAGACACTTCCCTTCTGAATGATATTCCGAAAGAATGCGAGATCATCAAGACACGCATTCTGGAACCGTATGGCATATACCGGAAGCTGACAGGAAGCAAGGGACAGATAAAGGTAGAGGCAAACCCCGGCAACGGAGGAAAGGGCTCTCTACTGAAGAAAATTTCAATGTGGATCAGAGGAAATTTCTTCATGCCTGACCCGAGATGCTTCTGGATTGGTCCTTCTGTCAGATATCTGAAGAAGTATCTGAAGGAACATCCCGTAGATGTGATCGTAAGTACTGGACCGCCTCAGTCGATGCATCTGATTGCACGCAAGGTGTCGCTCGCAACAGGGATTCCTTGGGCGGCTGATTTCAGGGATCCTTGGACCAAGATATTCTATTTCAAACATCTGAGACTCAGCAGATGGGCAGAAAGAAAGCACCATAAACTGGAACAGTCCGTTCTCGATGATGCCACTGCCGTTGTTGCAGTATCGCCTCTTGTCCAGAAGGATTTCGCTGCAATGACCAGCACTCCCGTATATCTTGTGACTAACGGATACGACGAAAGTGATTACACGGATACAGTCGAAACAGACGGATATTTCAATATGGTACATACCGGGCTGCTGACCGGCGAGGGCAATCCTACCGCTCTCTGGAATATTCTTGGAGAGAAATGCCGGGAGGACAAGGAGTTCGCGGATAAATTCCGACTTACTCTTGCCGGAAAGACGGACGAAAAGGTACTTGAAAGTATAAGACAGGCAGGTCTGGAGAAGTATATGACCGATCTGGGATACATCGACCATGACAAAGCTGTGAAGCAGCAGAGAAAGGCGTCAGTGCTGATTCTTCCTATCAGGGAAGAGCCTGAGACGAAGGCTATCCTGCCGGGCAAACTGTTTGAATATCTTGCTGCACGAAGGCCTGTGCTCGGAGTAGGAACACGCGAAGGAGCTATGGCTACTGTGCTTCAGGAGACCGGAGCGGGCAAGATTTTCGACTGGAATGATACAGAGGATATAAAGAATTATATAGACAGGTGCTGGACAGATTTCCAGAAGGGAGATCTGCATACTGATGCCGTTGACATAGAACGGTTTTCACGAAGAAGCACCACGCGTAGAATGGCGGAACTGCTCGATGCCCTGTCCACAAAAACACCTCATTTCGTGGACAGATAATTGACAAACACCTTTTTTATAGATAAGAAATCTGACTATGGTGGAGACTTTTAAGAAAATAGGAATTTATGCAGGGATTGTCCTGCTGCTTGCCGGCATCGCATATGGGTTCGTGCCGCAGGTGCTTGACGGTAAGATTGTCAACCAGAGCGATATCGCCGGCTGGAAAGGTATGGCACAGGAGGCTCTGGAATATAACAAGGCCAATCCTGATGACCCCACGGCATGGACAGGATCCATGTTCGGAGGAATGCCTACAACTGCCATTACTGATAACTTCGAAGGCGATTGGACAAAGCCGCTATATAAGTTCATCATGATGGGAAAACGTCCGGGAAGCTATCTGTTCGTGACTCTTCTTGGTGCGTTTCTGCTGATGCTTTCATTGGGTACAAGCAAGACTCTGGCTGTTGCCGGTGCTATTGCCGTGGCATTCTGTTCGTATAATATGCAGATCATCCAGGTGGGACATAATACAAAGATGCAGGCGATAGCATTCTTCCCTTGGGTGCTTGCAGGAGTGATATTCACTTATAAGGCGGCTCTTGGAGGTCAGATCAGGAAGTGGCTGCCTAAGACTGTACTTGGGGCGGTGCTGTTCTCGCTTGCTCTGAGCATGCAGATCAAGGCAAATCATATTCAGATTACATATTATCTTGCAATAGTGATATTTGTATATGCCATAGGTCTGCTGATCTATCTGTGCGCCCGTAGAAAAGACCTTCTGAAGAGATTCTTTTCTGCCTCCGCCCTCCTGCTTGTGATCGGATGTATAGGAATAGCGACTAACGCCAACAAGCTTATTCCGACTTATGAATATACTCCATATACCATGAGAGGCGGCTCCGAACTTTCTTCTGACAGCGACAGTCACAACGACAAAGGACTTGATCTGGATTATGCTACAGCCTGGTCATATGGTATCGGAGAAATGCCGAATCTTCTGATTCCAAACTTCAACGGAGGAGCATCCGCCGGCGAACTGGATATTGATTCGGAGACCGGAAAGCTGCTCAAGAGGGCGGGCCAGCCAAACCTCCGCCAGACACTCAAACAGATGCCGCTGTACTGGGGTCCGCAGCCATTCACGGCCGGTCCTATGTATATGGGAGCCATCACTATATTCCTTTTCGTACTCGGACTCATTCTACTCAAGGGTCGGGAGAAATGGTGGATACTTACCGCTACTTTGATTGCAGTCCTGCTGTCTTGGGGAAGCCATTTCATGTGGTTTACTAAACTCTGGTTCGAATATGCACCGTTCTATAACAAGTTCAGGACGGTATCAATGTCATTGATAGTGCTGCAGGTGACTCTTCCTATGCTGGGATTCTATGCGCTTGACAAGGTGTTGAAAGGCGGATTCGAAGGCAGGAAACTGATGAAGGCATGCTATATTTCATATGGCGTGACTGCAGGATTCTGCCTGCTTTGTGCAGTTGCACCCGGTGTTGCCGGAACATTTACAGGAGCAGTTGATGCAGGCCAGCCGGATGTGCTTGTGGATGCACTTGTTGCTGACAGGAAGGGGCTGCTCAAAGCCGATGCAATACGATCTTTTGTATTGATTACAATATGCTTTGCTTTGATAGTATGGGCTGTTCGCGGCGGCAAGGGATATGTCTCTGTCGGTGACTCGGGCTCAAGATACAAGATGACTGCTGTGGGTGCAGCCGTGGCGCTGATTGTTCTATTCGATATGTTCAGCGTGGGTAAGAGGTTCCTCAACAGCGACCACTTCATTACGCCTAAAAATTTCGAAGCACAGTACGAGCCTCGTCCGGTGGACCAGATACTGTTTGAAGATGCTGATCCGGATTTCCGTGTTCTGGATATAAGCATCAATACGTTCAACAGTTCGCTTGCCAGCTACCACCATAAGACAATCGGAGGATACAGTCCTGTTAAATTGCAACGATATCAGGACCTTATAGACAAATATATCACTCCAGAGATCCGTCAGATATATGATGTCGTGGGCAACTCCGCTACCGTTCAGGAAGTCTCGGAAAATCTTCCAGAATTGAAGATAACATCTTTGTTAAACGGAAAATATATAATCCTCGGAGGGGAATTTCCACCTGTCAGAAACCCATACGCGATGGGACACTGCTGGTTTGTCGATAATTTTGTAGAAGCACCGACACCGGATGACGAAATCGCCATGCTTGGTGCCGTAAACCTGAAAAATACAGCGGTAATAGGAAGCGACTTCGGCGATGTCATAAAAAGATTCCCGGACACCACAACACCATCCGATACGATCTCGCTGAACTACTATGCCCCTAATGAGCTGAGATACTCGTTCAGCACATCAGCAGAACGTGCAGCAGTATTCAGCGAAATATTCTATCCTAAAGGATGGAAAGCATGGATAGAGCCTGCCGGCAAATACGGAAAAGTGCAGAACGGACACTACAAGCCTACACCGGAAGCAAAACCAGTCGACATCTTCCGTGCCGACTGGATACTACGTGGTGCGATCATTCCGGAAGGAGAAGGAGAGCTTATAATGCGTTTTGAACCGGATTCTTATCTCATCGGAGAGAATATCTCAAGAGCAAGCTCCATTTCACTCATTCTCCTGCTCCTGCTGTCAACAGCTGGCATGCTCCTGACGCGAAAAGACCGGATCAGAAATGTATAGCGAAGCCTATACCTGACGGCTGACCGCCAAAAGACATCGTTACCCGAGGATTTGCCGCTATCGAATTATATTCTTCCGCAAGAGTGCGGATGCGTTTCTTGTAGACACAGATCAACGGTATACCGGAAGCCAGCATAGCCAGACCTCCGAGAGTCATGTACCCGCCTAACTTCGGAACCAGACCCACCTTCCTCGGTAATTCGGTCTCTCCTCCGATTGCAGCAAAAGGAGCGACAATCAGGGCGACCACTCCACCGGCTACAACAATTGAGGTTCCGACAACAGCTGTTGCTGCACCTGCAGATGTAAGTCCCACACCCGCATTATATGCTCCTCTATATCTGAGGTAATCCGAACTGCAGTCAACTCCATCCATGTCTGAAAAACAGGCAGCCGCCTCCGCTCTTGTAAGTTTTTCATCGTCAAGAAAAATCCGCCCGCCTTTTGCTTTCATATACATAGGAGACTGGTAATCGGCAGCCACATATTGGGCAGAAGCCGAAAGCGCCATGAGCAACGTAACAGAAAGTAGAAACAATCTCTTCATAAATGTACGTCATTTAATCAATCCGGTTACAAAGACAGCAGCCACAGCAATCGGTGCCACATATCTTATCAGGAACCAAAGAACTCCGAAGATCTTCACATTGGTGGAGAGTGTACCTCCGTTGGTAAACTCGTCATATATGTCCGTCTTCTTAAGCCTCCAGCCGACAAACAACACCGTCAGCAGACTTCCAAGGGTCATAAGGATATTAGAGGACAGGTTGTCAAAGAAATCAAATACGGTCCTTCCGAAGATCTTCACATCCGAAAGCGGACCGAATGAAAGCGAACACAATGCACCGAGCACCCAACAGAGCATGAACACGATTACACATGCAGCTGCTCTTGACAGCTTCTTTTCCTCGACCAGATATGCCACACCGACTTCAAACATTGAGATCGAAGATGTGATTGCCGCAACCAAAAGCGCGATAAAGAACAGAACTGCAACAACTCCGCCTGCTGGCATCTGGGAGAATACGTAAGGAAGTGTCTCGAAGACAAGACCAGGACCGGACTGAGGATTGAGACCGAAAGCAAAGACAGCCGGCATGATTGCGATTCCTGCAATGAGAGCGAACGCAAGGTCAGATAATGCTGTGGCTGTACTCTGGAACATTATATTCTCCTTTTTGCTTACATAGGATGCATATGTCATGATGGTTCCGAAACCTATCGAGAGAGAGAAGAATGCCTGTCCCAGGGCTGCTGCGCATGTTTTTGCGTCTATCTTGGAGAAATCCGGGTGGAACAGGTATTCGAGTCCGTTTTTCGATCCCGGAAGAGTAATGGAATATATGGCTATGCTAAGAACTATGACAAAGAGCATCGGCATCATGACCTTGCTGAATTTCTCGATTCCGCCTTTTATTCCGGCTGCGACGATGAAGGCAGTAACAGCAAGGAAGAGTGTGTGACAGACAAGCGGTCCCCATGGAGATGAGACGAAATCGCCGAACATTGTACTCATCGCTGCCTGGGACTCACTATGGGTGAAGGAGAATGTAAGAGATTTGAACAGATATTCCACAGACCAGCCACCGACTACGCTGTAATATGATGTTACAATCAGAGGAACGACGACGGTCATTACTCCTACATATTTCCACCACGAACCTCCTGAAAGGTCCCTGAATGCAGAATAGGCATTTTTCTGGCTTCGGCGTCCGACGACGAATTCACATATGAATATCGGAAGGCATACGAGGAAGCTCATCAGGATATATACTATGATAAAGGCTGCTCCTCCGTTTTCTCCCACAAGATAAGGAAATCGCCAAAGGTTACCTAACCCTACTGCCGATCCGGCCATTGCCACTAAGGCGCCAAAACGGCTGCCGAAACTATCTCTTTTCATATTTTCAATGTTTTACCGATTACTAATGTTCATGTCTCACTCTCAATATTCATGGATGAGTATGAATATGAAAAGATGAGACGACGTTACCTTTCCCCTAAATCCCCTTTCTCGGAAAGGGGACTTGCACTCGCTTCGCTCAATATTTTCAATGTTTTACCGATTACTAATGTTCATGTCTCACTCTCATTATTCTTGGATGGCCTGAATATGAGACTATCGGCGAAGGTATTCCACAAACTCGAAGGTGTATCCGGAAGACTCGTCTGTGAACAGTTCGGAGCGCTGTTCGACAGCCCATACTGACGGGTCAATCTGTGGGAAGAAGGTATCGGCATCCTCTATGACCGTGTGGACATGCGTCACGACCAGACGATCCGCAAATTCAAGTGCCTGGGCGTATATCTGTCCGCCACCCATGACATAACATTTCTCGAGATTGGTGGATTCTGCAAGCTGGAACGCATCCTCCAGGGAGCCGACTACTGCGACTTCCTCTCCTGTGGTGAATCCTCGCGATATGACAATGTTCACTCGTCCGGGAAGGGCGCGTCCAATGGACTCGAATGTCTTGCGGCCCATGATAACCGGCCAGCCGAGAGTCTGTCTCTTGAAGAATCTCAGGTCATCAGAAATATGCCATAGGAGTTCGTTGTTCTTTCCTATGGCATTATTGTCAGCTATTGCTACTATAATGTTCTTTTGCATGTCTAAACGGCTACTGGGGCAGGAATTCGAGGATACGGATCATAGTCAACCAGTTCAAAGTCGCTGTACTTGAAATCGAAAATACTCTTGACTTCCGGATTGATCTTCATCTTCGGAAGCTTGCGAGGTTCACGGCTGAGCTGGGTCTCTACCTGCTCGAAATGGTTTACATAAATGTGCGTGTCGCCTGTAGTGTGTACGAATTCTCCCGGCTCCAACCCGCAGACCTGAGCAATCATCATGGTCAGGAGCGCATAGGATGCAATATTGAACGGAACACCAAGAAACACGTCTGCACTTCGCTGATACAGCTGGCATGAAAGCTTGCCGTCTGCGACATAAAACTGAAACAGCGAATGGCAAGGCGGAAGAGCCATCTTCTCCACTTCAGCAACATTCCAGGCTGAAACTATCATACGACGGGAATCTGGACGGTTCTTGATCATATCCACTACATTTGCAAGCTGATCGATCGTGCCCCCGTCAGGAGTTGGCCAACTTCTCCACTGATGACCGTACACCGGACCAAGGTCTCCGTTCTCGTCTGCCCATTCATCCCAGATAGTGACTCCGTTGTCCTTGAGATATTTGATGTTCGTATCTCCTGCAATAAACCATAGAAGCTCATGGATTATGGATTTGAGGTGGACTTTCTTGGTGGTAAGCAGAGGGAAACCCTCACTGAGGTCGAAGCGCATCTGATAACCGAATACGCTCTGTGTGCCCGTACCTGTACGGTCACTCTTCATTGCGCCATTAGCACGTATATGGCGGAGCAATTCTAAATACTGTTTCATGATTCCAAAAGTAGTGCTATTTATCGAAACACACAAAAAAAATTTCCAGCAGCAAGAAATCTCCTGGCGGGCAACACGCTGATTCTCAATGCTTTGCAGAAAGGCGATTCCCCTGCAGCGGGGAATCGCCTTTCTGCAAGTCGCTGAATTCCAATGGATTAGGCGCCAGACAAAATGTATCGTCGATGCCGAGGCAAGGAATAAGCGCCGATACCTCTACTAAAATCAGATGCGAACTCCGAAGGCAAATATGATTGCCTGCTGGTAAACTTCGCCCGGACGAAGAACCGCAGACGGGTACTCCTGCTTGTTCGGAGCATCCGGAAAATTCTGACATTCGATGGCGACTCCGTCGTAGTCGTTGTACGAGCGTCCGCATTTTGCAACAGGGCAACCAGCGAGCCAGTTTCCGGTATATACCTGAACGCCCGGCTGGGTTGTATATACATTCAGCACTCTACCACTCTCCGGAGCATACAGCTCTGCCGCTTCCTGAATCTGACCTGGCTCATAGCCGTCTATCACCCAGCAGTTGTCGTATCCCTTTCCATATACAAGCGCAGGGAAATCCGCCTTGATCTCAGCTCCGATGACCTTTTCAGAGACAAAGTCCATAGGGGTGCCGGCTACAGGCTCGCTTTCGCCGAGTGGTATGAGCGAATCTGAAGTAGGCAGATATTCAGAAGCATTCAAACGAAGCGTGTGTCCGAGAATGTCACCGTTTCCTTCTCCGTTCAGATTGAAATATGCATGGTTGGTAAGATTGATGACTGTAGGAGCATCAGACTCTGCTGTGAGAGTGAGTCTGAGTTCATTCTCATCTGTCCACTCATAGCGTACGACAGCCTTTACTGCTCCGGGATATCCCATTTCGCCATCTTCCGAATAATACAGAAACTCGACACCTCCCTCATGCTCGCGGGACTCCCACACCTTGTTCTGGAAACCTTCCGGTCCGCCATGAAGATGATTTGGTCCGTTGTTTACCGGCAGGGTATATTCCACTCCGTCGAGCTCGAACTTGCCCAGAGCTATTCTGTTGGCATATCGTCCCGGAACTTTACCAGCGCATGGTCCGTCTGCAAAATAGCTGAGCGGATCAGGATAGCCGAGAGCTACGTCTGCCAGAGCTCCGTCCTTGTCCGGAACTACTACAGATACGATTCCGGCACCTATATTTGAAAGTTTCACAGATGCTCCGCTTTCGTTGGTCAGTGTGTATAGGATGATTTCTTTTCCGCAAGGGGATGTTCCCCAGAGTTCTTTAACGAGTTTCATAATAAATCTTTTTACATCCTTCAAAATTAAAACTTATTATTGAAACTGACAAAAATCAGGGAGTTATTTGCGCCTCTTATTTTTTATAGTGGCACAGATTACCAGCCAAAGCCATATGCTGCACACAAGCAACAGACAGCACTGGATGAGCAGATGTATTTTTTCTCCTTCGAGGATTCCTCCTTTGAACAGATATACGATTATGACTATACTCGCAGCCACAAAAAACAAAGCAAAGATACTGAGTATGGTATTGATTGTATTCAGATTCATTACCGGAAAATTTGCATAGTTTGAAAAACAACCACCCCCGCCCATATGGGCTCAGCCTTGGGGGGTGGTTGAGCTGAACGTTATTTAGAGTAGAAGGGCTGTCATCAGATTGTTGTCTGCGGCTCAAGGATTATTGGTCCTGTCGAGCTGTACAAGGCCTTTAGTGTTGCAAATTCCTTTTCGTATACCACGCCTGTCGCTTTGTCAACATATTGGAACTTCACCTTGTCTGTATCCCAGTCATATCTGTATTCACTTCTGAGTCTGAGTTCATATTCTCCTGCTGTACCGACTGTTACTGTACCGATACGGTTGTATGTCGGAAGGACTTCAAACGGCACGAATGAGCCAGCAGGAATGTCCTCTACTACGCCATCCTTTCTGATCTGAAGAGTACCTGTAATCGAGCTGTTGAGTACATTGAAGGTCTTCTTGTAGAATACAACCTTCGATTCGTCAGAACTGATTGTGATCTTGCCGGCAGAAACGATGCTCTTTGTCTTGAACGCAAGTCTTTTTCTCTCGCCGTTCTGAGCACCTGAAGCAGCCTTAGAGTCCTCTATTGCCGCAGGAGCAAAACCGTGTCCGGCTTCAACTGCCCTGTCAGCAGCTACGCTGTACACATATCTTCCTTCAACCGTTTCATGTTTCCTGAGCTTTCCGGAAGCCACAAGCGGAGAAGTCTCATCGAGCTTGAGCATCGGAGCGTCTATATATATATCGAATGCCACGCCGAACGGATCCACTGAGACCTGCTGATCTGCAGGCAGCACCTGATCGTCATTTCCACGTATTGTGGATGTGAAGCTGGTCACATCGATATCGATATTGACTGTCTGGTCCGGAAGATAGCTCAGCATTATTGTTTCCTCTTCGTCTTTATTCTCACCTGTTACAAGTGTTCCGGTACCGTTTACCTGGGCTCCGAAATGGAAAGGATGATAATTGGAAAGTTCGAATACGACCGACCTGTACTGGTTGCCCGAGCTGGCAGGATTGGATGCGATACGTACCACTTCCGCACTCTTCGGAGTATTGGTCTTCATATTGAATACGGCACCCTTTGACGCAGTCGGAGCAAGAGATGTTCTTGAGAAACTATGTACACGTCCGCCTGTTCCCCACGAGTCCTCATTCACCGGAGTGAACTCGAAATAATGATCGTGGGACGGGTCGTCGTTATGGTCAAGATTCCTTGAATAGAACAGGAATTCATCATCCGGATGAGGGTCCACCGGAGTATAGTCGTACTGATGGGTGGCTGTGTTCCATTCCGCACCTTCTGCAAGGTGTGTCTCAAGATTCACCTCAGCACCTGTCTTCTGCGGAACGAGGTAGTAGAATATCACTTCATCCTCAGGAATTGCAGCTGTATAATATCTCAGGTTATCTACAATGATGCTGTAGTCTGTTTCATGTCTGAATGTAGCAGGCTTTGTAAGGCTCTTGAAATATGGTGCCTCGATTGTAACCTCTATCACGTCTGTCTGCACATGCTCCATGATTGTCTCCAGATAAAGACGCTGCACACCTGTCTCGGTAACATTAAGTACATATTTATAGCCCACATCGTTAGGTTCTCCGTAGCCAGGATCGCTTTCCCTGATTACAGGAAGCCTCATCTTGGATTCGTTACGTACGTCCATGTCGTTCACAGTCACAAGCACATCCATAGGAAGCAGTTCCTGAGGACAGTCGTCAGGAATGGTAAACATCATGGTGACGTTTTCTCCCGTATTCACTCCGTAAATGTTGGTTGTAATCCACGCCGGCTCAAATGTCTGCTCCTTCACAGTAATGACCTTTATCTTGCGGGAGAGTCGTCCGGCCTTGATAAATAGAGTTCCTTCGCGTTTCTGAAGGTCCCCCATCTCGTTCAGAGATATAACTATAGTTCCTCTGCCAGAATCATCCATAGTGTGCCCGAATGAAGACAATGCCACATTATTTCCATCCATCCAGCTTACCGAAGGCTCGGTCAAAGCCCCACCCCCAAGGCTTTCGTATGTGTAATGCAGATAATATTCGTTAGGACTTCTGAACTCGTCCTCACCGATGATGACGAATGTCTCGTCAACTGCAAGACGGTATTCAGAATCCATAACTTCCGAAATATTGTCGGAAATCGACACCCATACATTGTTGGTTGCCGGAGCATTCAGCGCATCTTCAAAACTTTCCTGACCATAATAGAGATCACCTGTGATATTCACTGTATAGTGGTGGTTCCTCATGATCATGACATTGTTGCCGTTCCTGTCGATAAGGGATATACGGTAGTACAGTTCCGGTCCGCCTCCCTGCGATCCCTTTACTATGAAATCGATAGGATCCGCTTCGCTGTTCTCTGTTTCAAAGATATATTCCTCGGTGTTGTTGCGGACATCCAGGAAGTCTCCGAGTTTTGCGGTGTTTTCAGGAATGGTCACAAATGGAACAGACTCGCTCGGTGCCACAAAACCACCATTATCCGGGTTGTATGGAGCTACTGTACCGAATGCATTGGTATTTACCACCACCCACCCGCTATGCTGGAAATCGGTCTTTGACGCATCCACTGACAGAGTTATCTTCGCCTGATTACGAAGAAGCTGAACAGGATTTGACGGAGAATCATGAGCCTCAAGTTCCGTAACGGTCTTGCGAGCCCAGTAGATCATACGTCCTGCGGAAGCCTCGAGTGAAGACATTACCTCGACTTCAGACATTCCACGATAGTTATCCTCACGGAAATACGTGAGATTCTGATTACCCACCAACTGCATGGTAACAGTCTGGTTAGGAACGCTTACCGTGAATTTTCCGCTCAATGACGGGTCGCCCGAGTCCTTGGTCAGCTTGGCATTGACGGTGGTGATGAACAGGTCGTTCGCGTCAAAGCAGAATACTGTGATATTCTGGACTCCCCCGTCGTCAGGATCGACTGCCTTGGTCTGAATTATATCCATCGCCGGAACATCGGTTACAAACGCTATGGTCTTGTAGCCGTCCTTGCCTGCGTCTGTTACAGGGAGCAGCAGGTCCTCACTCTGGCAGGCAACGTTCAAAGCCAGTATTCCCGCGAGGGCGATGATATTTATGTTTCTTGTCTTCATGGTTTTCTACTCTGGTTATAAGATTTCTCGACTTCGCTCGAAATGACGGTAAAACAGTCTCAAATTAATAAACGTCTCTGATACATCTGGTGTATATGCTGTTTCCGCTCGCCACTCCTGTCCTGACATATCCGTCAGGTGAGGCACAGAAGTAATTCGCTCCAGCCAGAACCACATCCATTACTTCTGACGATGTCTGGAACTTCACGATGATCTCGATTTCCTTTTCTGTAGGAAGTCTCCAGTCATCAAGGTGTATCACTTCTTCTCCGGAATCCCACTCCATGTTGCCGTTGGCATCTTCAAAATACGTCTCCACGTACTGACTGCAATGCGACTGGGCTCGTCTGATATAAGTAGAGTTGGTTGAACTTACACTTGTCGTGGCTCCGAGCTGTGAGGCAATCATGAATGATGGCGAAACAAGCTGCGAATTGTCAGCATCTGACAAAGTGTAGTCGGTAACAGGATCTCGTTTCGGAATCGCCACTATGTACGAATCAGAAGTTGATGTAATCTGCACATGGTACATTCTTGCGTTGTTCAAAGACTGGATTCCACTTGAAACTTCCTGACTCAGCCTATATGTACCATTACGTGACGAATACCAATACCTGTATATTTCAGAGGTTCCGTTTGCATATTGGGTCGCTACTTTTGAGCCGAAGAAATAGTTGTCACTCTGACTTGTATAATAGCTCCAGCTGTTGCTGCTCCAGTTTGCCGCCACTCTGCGGTTTCCCTGATTCTGATAATTTGTGCCTCCGAAATCCTCTCTGTATGAATACCATCCCTGCTGATTGGTAATGTATTCCAGAGGATATTGGGTCACTGCAACTTCTCTTGCTATACCATCCTGATTTGTCACCACGAGGGTAAAGTAACGTATGGCATTGTTTTCGGGAACAGGACTGTTTACCGTAATGTTTCCGGCAATACCACCTTCTGTTACACCATTTATATCACCAAGGACCCGATCTGTCACTGACTTCTTCTGACCGAACTTGTCTAAATAATATGCATCCTTCACCGTGACTGTTACAGGTGATGAAGAAGCAAACTCAAGAGTAGAGGCATCAGTTGCAACATTATGCATCGCCAACTTGGTCTTATTGACCATCAGATAGACCGGCTTATCTTCTCCGCCCACATCCACGCTCTGAGGGGCCCAATCCATCACGTTGTAATGAACCTCGGTAAGATCGTAAGGAACGGTCTCGGATGTGGCTCCAGGACGGTTGAGGTCGATATTCACCTCATAATAATTGTTCCTCCTGAAGAACTTCTCTCCTGTCATCGGGATCTTGTACCAGCTGTTGTAATGATGCGTCTCGACTCCGTCTTTTGTATAAGTGAGAGGAAGATTCATCACCACGCATGTCTCCTGCTCGAGAAGGCTGGCATCTGTCCAATGATGAGGATAGACATATGCTGTAAGGGTTACATTCTTATTGTCAGTTTCCGGCTTCCATGTGAAGTACTGGTTGTTGCTGTAAGGAGTCTGCACAACTGTCGCCACTGTCTCCTCTTCCGGTTTTGCCTCTGCGAGAAGGAACGCATCGACAGGAAGATTACGGATATAGTACACGCCGCCATCTGATCCGTCAGCTACGTTGAACGGCTTGAACTCTATGTTCTCGGAAGCCTTGATTTTAATATAGACTTTAGCGGCTGCACGCTCGAGGGTAACAGACAGATCCGTATTGTCTGAAAGGACTCCGTTGTTGAGCTGCACATTCTTCACTGCTGCATCCATCAGGAAATACTGAGGAGCGCCCGGTAGTGTAAGACCGCTGATATACAGATTCTCGTCTGTCTGTCTGATCGGAACAAGGTCAGCATAATCGTCGATGTCTTCAAAGGTGCTTGACGGGAGATTGCTGTTGGCAACCAGATAGACACTGTATCTCTTGTCGGACGGGAATGAACTTCTTCTTGCATTAAGGGTGAACTTGTTTACATTCTTCACCTCATATCTGCCGTAGTAGTCTCCGTTTGCAGGGTTGCCCGACACTTCCTCAAATATAAATACGTCAACATGATTCACATAAGCCTCAGCGTCAGTGTCCAGCGCCTTGACTGCACCAGAGAAAAGTCGAAGAACTATGCTCTCGTTCACCGGCAGGTCCAAAGCTTCGTGCTCCTGGCATGCAAATGCAAGGATGCAGACCGCTGCTATTGTAAGAGTATTTATTATTCTTTTCATTTTCTTCTTAGTTTACCATAGTGATTATAACGTAGTTTGCATCGTCGCTGCCAGGCCAGTAGAATTTGTCCTTTGTGCCGTTTACAAGCAGATATTCCATCAGACCGGTAAGTGTGGCTGTATATGTAATCGACAGTTTCACCTGGTCTCCTGCAGAGAGTGAGGTAGCATCAGGTATGACCTCTATCCTGTACCATTTTTCGGCATCGGCTCCGACAGGGAAGCTTGTGACCTGAGTGCCCGGATCTGACTCTGCTGTCACTTCGTAAACCTTGATGGTGCAGTCTGAAGCGTGAGCTCCGTATATAGTCGGCGTCCAGGAATCGCTGTCAGGGGAGAGCATCTGGAAGTATCCCTTGAACGGCTGTGTCTCTGACATCTTAGCCGATGCAGAAGGAACTGTTTCGAGGTCTGCCGCAGATGTCGGTATAGACTCCCTGATATAAGAGTGGTTCGGATAGTCAAATGATATCATCACCGAGTTGTCTTCCCAATCCGCCACGATATATGTTACAGTGATCTGGCCTTCAGCATTGATCAGGACACATATCTTGTAGTGGGTGTTGCGGACTATCGGAGGGAGATATATGTATGCATATTTGTAGTCCGCACCCTCATCCAATGCATATTCCACCTGCAGGACGGCCGCCCTGTTACTTCCGGAAGGTGCGTTCCATTCAGAAGAGCCTTCAAGAACTTCCGGAAGATATGCCTTATCCATTACCGGCGTATATTTCGAAGGGTTACCTATGTCTGTAGAGCCCTTTGATATTTCTGCTGTTACTGCTGTCTGCAACGAGTGGAGCGCTCGGTCATTGACTCTCGGGGTTATGGCGTTCAGTACTGACTCATTCTGCTCGAACAGATAGCTATAGTGCCTTGTGCCTCCGTTGAGAAGGGTTATACCCATTATCTGAGGTGTAGTTGCCGCTCCGGCGATCTTGGCTGCGTAGAAGGAAATCTTCGCAAGGGAGCGTCCGAGCTCGAAGTTTATCTTCTGGTTGAGAATGAAATGTCCCTCATGTCCGGCCTCTGTGTTGGCTGTTGCAGATACTGCATCCACATCGATCTGCTCGATGAGCTTGCAGTACATAGGCAGCGCGGACCTGCTCACAAGAGCTGTGAATCTGATTGCCTCGAGCTCGGCCTTGGTCATATTCTCCGAAAGCTGGACTGTGCCATTCTCATAAGCCATTTCATCTTCGTTGGCTATTACATAGAAGTCCACCCCGTGCACTCCGCTTTCAGGAAGCTCAAGATCCATGTAGAACGGGTCTCCGAGAGCTGTAGCTCCTCTTTCAGCATATCCGGCAAGTCTGTCGCCGTAGAATGCATATACACGGAGCCTGTTCACAACTTTCTCCTCTGCCGTGGCATCCTCCGGATCGGCCTTTGTGATTTCCTCTCCTACAGAGACGCTTACCTCTATCATCACGTTCTGCCTTCCCGCAGACGGTCCTTCCTTCTCCATAAGACAGCTGACCTGCAGCATCACCGCAAGGAAGAAGAGGGCTGTATTTCTGATTATGTCGGTTGATCTACGCATAGATGATGATTTTAGAATTCAGGAGTGATGTTCTCTATATACCATGAAGGTACTGTTACTGAAACAGACATTGACTTGAACTCGATTCTGAAAGGAATGACGCATTCGTGCTTTGTGACATCAATGTTGTGTTTTGCTATGTGCTGGGCGAAATTGACTTCCACCAGAGATGCCCCCGCAGCATCTGCAACTTTCAGATAGACAGCCTCATGGTCTGTGTGTCTCATGATGTTGTTCATCGCCGACAGTGTAATGTTTCCGTCGTGGGATGTGTCCATCACGTAAGTGGTTGCCTGACCCTTGGCCACGTTATTGAAGTCTGTCTGAGGCGATACTCCTACAAGCTCTATTGTAGGGTAGCCTGAGGCCTTGGTCAGTGCCGGCACGCCTACAACCTCGACAGTGACGTCGAAATGCGAGCTGGCAAAATAAGTGGTTCTGGTCTCTATCTGCCTGTATTCGTCGTACGGTGCTATGGTATAATCGATAGATGACCAATAGAGGGGATCGTTGCCTGAGACTGTCTCTCCAGCGTTGTAGTCTTTGTCGGCAAAAACGATGTCGTTGAAATTACCTGATGACAGACCCTCCACTTCTGTCTCATATGCATTTCCTACACATACTATCCTGTAGTCTCCCGGCTCAAGCGGCGGAAGGGTAGTGAGGCGTGCATCTACATCGGCATCAGAAAGCTGTCCTGACACCACACAGTTGTTCTGCTCATCAAAAACATACATGTGCACGCGGTCTATCTTCTCAGGGAAGATCTCTGCTGTACCGTCGCCGAGATAACTCAAGGCAAGACAGTAGATATTATAGCAGTCGCTATGATCCTCCTTAATGCAGGAAGTGGAGAGTCCTCCGGCCAGCAGAAGGGTTAAAGCAATATTTCTGAGTTTCATAAGCTGTATGTTTTTGTATATATGAGGGGCTCGGGATTTTCAGGGACCTGAGCCCCTCTATATATATTGATGTTGTTGAATATTCCCTTTAAGGAGTAATCTAGAATTCAGGAGTGATGATCTCTACCTGCCATTTCTTCACGGTTACAGTGATCTCGAGGCATCTGTCCATAGGATCGATCTTGTCCTCAGGAATCTCGATTGTACCGTCGGTAAGGTCCTCACCAGCTGCGCTCATACGATAGATGTAGCCTTCCTTGAATTCATTTATCGGCTCGCCTGCTGCATCTCTGAAGTTCTTTGTGTAGAGGAATGCCGGCTGTCCGTCTGCTGTCAGCTTGATGATGAACTGAGGAACTGCTGCAGAGGTAGAGAAGATGTGATATGCAAGCTTTCCGTCAGCAGGAAGATCCTGTACAGGGGCAGCCGGGGTGATATCCAGGTCCACATAATCTCTGAACCAAGGCTGTAGAGCCACCGGTGTATCAAGCCATGTATAGACAGCTGCCTGATTTGCGAAATCTGTAACGTGGTTTACAAGCTCACCTGCCTCTGCTCCTGTTACAAGACTGGTCTCAGGATAGTAGTTCTGGAATGCCAGCTGAGTGATATTTACTTCCTTGTACTTTGGATTTGCCGGATCCTTGTATTTTACAGAGAAACCGTCAACCTCGAAGCGTGAAACGCGTGGGCAAAGCTCAAGAGATGCAGTATATACATTTGAAATATATGAAACATTGTCTTCAACATTCACATCTGTATGAGTTCCTGCCGGCTTGAGGTCAGTTGTCTCTGCATAAAGTGCAAGAGTTCCCTGATCCTGCTGAGTATCGACAGAGAGATTCTCGAGTTTAGCCAGGAAATCAGCATAATCCGCAAAGATCTCACCCATGTTGGCAACAGCCACAACCTTTGTACAGTTAGGATCGACATAGTGGAATTCTGCCACAGGTATTCCGTTTTTCAGATTTTCTGCATTCCAATATGACTGAGCGGCACCCGATCCGTCACTTACCTTTCCTGTGTAGGTATTGTTATTGCCGTCGGTAAGGAAAATCTGGAAATCTGTCACCTTTACTGGGTCGTTTGCATTGATCTTATCTCCAGCAAGACCTTTAGTGAAGATTACATTTTCGAGAGAAACCTCTACAGTCTTTAGACGATTTGCAACCTCAGGGGTTGTGTCCGACTTGTTACATGAAACAAGTGCCAATGCTGCGATAGTAGCAGACAACATCAATTTAGTAAGTTTCATAATGTTAAAATTTAATGGGTTGATTATTCGTATTTCTTTAGATATTCTTCAATTTCCTTTTTCTGCTGTTTCTCCCACTCATACTCCGCCAGTATGGCATCTATGTTCTTCTGAGCTGACGGGCAACCTTCTTCGAGGGCTTTCTGCAGCCAAGGCATCGCCTCTTCAAATTTCTTCTGCATCATCAGGCTGACACCTATCGCTCCGCTGGCTCTCGGGTCATCCTTGTACTGAACTGCAAGTTCATATGCCTCTTTATATTTTCCTTCATCGATCAGCAGGTTTGTCTGCTTGATAACTTCCACCAGAGCATCGTCTGAAGAGTCGTAGTACACCGCCAGGTATCTTGCACATCGCAGGTGAGGATATATCTCTTTCAGCATTTTGTGCCAAACCCAACCATGATCCATCGCCTCTATCATCAGCTTCTTCCTCTCGTTCGGAATGTTCTCGTCATCGATTATCGCGATCACCGCATCCTTTTCCTTCATATCGGACTGAGCCAGTACCCTGCGGAGTCCCTCCCAGTTTTCTTCTCCGTTATGAATCTCGAAATTGTCTTCTGTAAGTCCGTATTCAGGCCTATGCTCTATGATGTAGTTGATAAGGGCCTTCGCGCGGTTGATTCCGAGCCATGTGTTGAACTTCGGAGGTCCTTCAGGAGACGCGTATCCGGCGATGTGCAGCTTTTCGATCTTGTAGTGAGGGTTGGAATGTATCCTGTCAACTGCCTCAAGTATCTTTCCGAATGTGACTTCATTGTTGAAGACCGAAGAGTCGATGACTGCCTTCGACACCTTGAATGTAATCTCAAGTTCGTCCTGCCCGAAGTCCCATTTTCTTGAAATCTCCGGAAGAGCATAAGCAGGGAGTCTGCGCTGTACCTGAGGATCTTCAAATAGGGATGCCTGAGCCAGGTTTTCGTCCTCCATATCCTTTTCACATGCACATCCTACGATCTGTCTTCTGACGGCAAGAGTCGCATTCTTCATCCATCTCTTGAGAGGCACCTGAGATTCATACTGATATATGCCTTCCTTCTTCATCACCTGGTTTTCGGAAAGTTCCCAGTCCCGGTCGCCTTCGATGGCGTTGATCTGTCTTTCTCTCTTGTATCTTCCTCTGCCATAGACTTCCACAACATCAAAGAACAGAGTATCCTTGCCATTGTATATATAAGGCATGATCACCTCTTTGCGGCGGACAGGCAGGTCGGTGTTGTCTGTATCCACTTCAAAGGAAACAGTCACATTCGTGCCGTCCTGAGTCATCTTCTCATTCCTGATGGCTGTCTGAGCATCCATCATCACGGCAAACGTAAGCATCAATGCTGCTGCAAATAATTTCTTCATATCTGTCTCCTCCTTACTTGATCATATAAATGAATGAAACGCCGAGAGTAGCTGGTCCGAGAGCGTGCCTCTCCACTGTCTGCTGGAAAAGTCCGCATTCGCGGCTCTCGAACTGGTCATACACTGTGTACCACCAGCCGAATCCGCAGGTAAGTTCCATATTCCATCTGCGTGCAATCGGGAATGCGTATCCGTATGTAAGTCCTGCACCGACAGCCCAGCCTTGGATGCGGGATGTCTGAAGATCCGGCATGGCAGGAGCCTTGTCGGAAAGATTTATGAAGACATTCGGCATGGCGAAAGGCAAGCCTCCGATATTGAACTGGGTGTAGTTGCCGTTGATACCTATGAAATGTCCCTGGAAACTGTTGCAGAACCAGTATCTGAACTCAGGAGAGACAAGCCAATGCTTCATCTTCATATTCTTTTCAGCATCGAGAGTCCACGGATTATATCCACCCTCAAGTTCGAATGTCCAGCGCTCGCCCATGGCAAATTCAAATCCCAGATTCGGAGTTGCAGTCGCCCAGTAAAGAGCATTTGACTTGACTGCCACCTTCTGAGCAGATGCGGTGCCCAGAGATGCCAGAAAAGCAAGAACTGCAATGATTAGATAACGTTTCATCAGCATTACGTTAATAATGGGTAATTTCCTTTCTGCTGACGTGACCTATGTGTGGAAGACCGGGGCATTCAGCCCGTCCAGGTGTCGTTCAGCGAAAACAAAGGTAGAATCAGCATATGCCTGTCGCAAATTTTGCCTTAATGTTTTTGTGTCACCGCAAAAATTGTT
Organism: Bacteroidales bacterium; assembly: GCA_015060335.1. Taxonomy (GTDB): domain Bacteria; phylum Bacteroidota; class Bacteroidia; order Bacteroidales; family UBA932; genus Cryptobacteroides. The sequence continues at coordinate 25,920 of SUYR01000024.1, forward strand.
TTCAAACACACAAAATTTCACGTTTACGCAAAAAATTCAGGCTCTCGACACACATAGAATTGGTGCAGACGCAAAAAACAACATTTTTTAAGAATACTTTTCTGCAAAATATATTACTTTTGTGTTGCAATTCTGCCGGGTACCACATGGAAAGACTTTTATATATTCTCATAACTTTCGGATATGTATTGATCTTCGGAATTCTTGGAGCTATCACCATATTTCTCCATACTCCGAAAGAGAAGGGAATGGAGTATTACAGAAGGGCCAGAACGACTCTCGGCATATCGCTCACAGCACTCGCCATATATTGCATAATAAGACTTATCATCCCTCAGGATCATGCGAAATATGTAGATTTCTGGCTTCTGGTGAATTTCACTCTGATTCACTCCTGGCTCACCTACACCACAATGCTTTTTCTGCTCGAATCACCACGATACCGCATACGACACTTTATTGTAGATGGGGCTGTGCCTGTCAGCCTGATGATTATCTGCGGACTTGCTGGTGTTTTCATTCCGTCGATAAGAAGTTGGATGCAGGTGATTTTCGGAATAATCTTCGGACTGAAATGTATCTATATGTTCTATCAGTGCGTGAGGGAATATTACAGATGCGAGAAAGAGATGGACAATTATTATGACATCAATCCGGACATAAAATGGATAAAAGGACTCATATACCTGTCATTGTTCATGTCTGCAGCGACAATTGTTGCATTCTATGTGGTACAGATACATCTTATCTACTATCTGAGCATCCCTATAATCTATATCTACATAGTCTTCAAGATCCTCAACTTTGCACCGAAGAAGATAGATGCAGTAAGAAAGAAGAATGCAACGATGGAGAAGCCTGCTCCCGAGAAGAAGAAGGCTATGGGTATTGATGAAAAGATTGGTCCGAAAGTGGACGCATGGGTGGCAGAAAAGAAATTCTGCAGCTCCGAACTCAATATCAAGGATGTGGCACAGGAAATAGGAACAAACCAGAATTATCTGTCCCAGTATATAAACAATTATCTTGACACCTCGTTCCAGGTCTGGCTCAACACGTTGAGAATAGAAGAAAGCAAGACACTGCTGACGGACGGAACAAAGAGGTCGATTGAAGAAGTTGGACAATTGGTGGGATTCTCCCAGATATATAATTTCTCACGCTGGTTCCGCACTGTCACCGGCACAACTCCTTTCCAGTACAGAAAGAACAATTAAAACTTTATCATGAGCCCCTGAAGTCTTTCGCTCATGATATCATAAGTAGGATTTGGATCGTCAGTAAATATATACTTTATGGTTCCGAATCTGCACAGATATACTCTCGGCACGCGCGAAGTAGCGAACTTCTCATATATCTTTCTGTCATTCTGAGCAGAATAAGGCATTGTCAAGTCATTCTCTGCCCAATACTGTGCAACTGAATCCTCGCCATCCTCACGGCTTATCAGGGCAAACTTCACTCCCTGTGGCTGATATTCGTCGTACAGACGCTGCAGATGTGGGAGTGTCGTCTGGCAGTCCGGACACTTGGTAGTAAAGAATACCACTACGGAAATTCCATCCCTGAGCTGCTCTCCTGTCACAACCTTCCCGTCATTCATCGTAACGGAAAAGTCCGGGATATTATCTGTTACAGCAAGGTCAGCACCTTCCGGCTTATCGTGGATACAGGAAGTCACGATACAAAGAATGACAGATAAAATTGCAGTTGCTGGTCTCATACTAATTCACAATTACTTGTTTTTCAACGTCTTACACTCTATGCCTGCGTACTTTGGGGAGCAGGCATAATCTATAAATCGCTGATTTATAGGTGTTTGGTGGATAGCCACTCGAAGACCCTGGCCTCAGGAGCATCCTTCATGATGACTGTCTTGTTTCTGTCCAGGAGATAAAGGGACGGTATCGCACGTACATTGTACAGATTCTCCCCTCTTATCACCATGTCAGGATCGAAACCGTTGTACCAATGTTCCGGATAGACAGGCATATATGAACGCCACTCCTCCAGATCTTCGTCTATATATATGTTCAGTACCGCCATGACTCCCTCCGAGATGAGGGCAGATATACGCGGATCGTTATTCAGCACATCGATAATCTCCTTGCATGCGGCACAGCCCGGATTGCTGAAGAACAACAGGGTGAGCTCTGCGTCTATGCCATAAAGGGTATGCATGCGGCCTCTCTTGTCGGCGAATCTGAAATCCGCGGCCTTGCTGCCTATTCTGTTGAGAGAGGCAAGACGAACTTCACGGGCATATTTCTCTCTCATGGATTCATCCACAAGGTCGGACCCGGCAAGCCTTGAGGCATAGAAGGCATAATGGTCTTCGTTTCTCATCGGCGAATTCGGATCATACAGATATTTGACTACAAGGTCAGTAAATGTCTCGAACACATTCGAAGAGGTATCCTTCTTCTCACAGGCTGCCGCCCTGTCGTAAAGCCTTCCGACAGATTTTCCGACAACAGACATGTCCAGCATATTGAGTATATTCACCCAATTGGCAAACTTCTGCTCTACATCCTCTTTCCGAACTCCACTTACAAGAGTGGTGTCGCACGGATATTCTCTGGAGGTCTCTGTAATGCCGTCCCACCAGTGCAGTGCCATATATTCAGCACGGTCACGCGCATCCTCCATCATGGCTGGCGGCACGACATCAGGAAAAGGCAGAGCTTCAAACTGCTCTGCCTTCCTGTTTCCTGCACATCCGGCCAAGACAAGGACGGATGCTGTTATAATCAAGTTTCTAATAGTCATTTCTTTGCCTTGCTGCCTGTGAAATATTGATCATGAAGTCTCCGATCTTCTCAAGTTCAGAAAGCACATCCATATAGTAAACACCTGTGAGATAGTTGTAACTGTTGCTCTCGATGTTGACAATATGCTCCTCTCTGAGATGGTTGCGGCACTCATTGATATTGTACTCGCAGTTCTCTGCATTTGAAATGTCTGTGAGATATTTCTTGTTCTTGAGGTTCTCGATCATCACATCATAAGACTTCTGAACAAGGTCCATCATCTTGTTGAGCCTGTCGAGGATAGTCTTGTCAAATACCTTGTTGTGAGCATTCTTTCTCTTGAGGATACGTCCTATTGCCTCTCCTGAGTCACCGAGGGACTCCATCTCTCCGATGATCTTGTACATTGCCTTGATCTCGTCAGCAGATTCCTCGCTTATCTCATTCTTTGAGACGTCATTGAGATATGAAGCGATCTCAAACTCGATACGGTCAGTAATTTCCTCGTATTTGATGAGTTTCTCATTAAGGGTATCGAACTTTTCAGGATTCTGCTCGTTTATAGCCTGACGGATATATCCGAAACCATTGCGGCATATCTCTGCAAAATGAATTATCTCCTGCTGTGCCTCTGCGATTGAAAGCTCTGCAGTGCTGAGTGGACCTCCTGAAATATACTTGAGTCTGAATACCTCAGTCTCGCCCTTAGGTTCCTTGACAAGCCATACCACAGCTTTCTCGATGAGTGGAGTGAACCATATCAACACCATTGTATTTGTGATATTGAACAGGGTATGGAGCATTGCGATACCGTAAAGAAGTGAGTTCTTGTAGGTCTCGAGCATTGCAGCATCTGCTTCTACACCACTCTGAGCTATGAATGCAAGCTGATGGCTTGCCTCCATAGGGTCATAGAATCCGAGACCCTCCATGATGATACATATGAGCTTTATGATTGGCCTGAAGACGATGAGTACCCAGATCACGCCGACAATATTGAAGATCGTATGCGCACGAGCCGCTCTCTTTGCAGAAGTATTTGCCACTGATGCAGCTATATTGGCGGTGATTGTGGTTCCGATATTCTCTCCGAGCACCATTGCCACAGCAAGTTTGAAGTCTATCAGTCCAGATGCGGCCAGGAGCATGGTGACTGCCATTGTGGCACTTGACGCCTGAAGAACGATTGTAAGTACTGCACCGGCAATGAGGAAAAGAAGTACAGATCCGAAACCGAAGCCGTTGATGTTTCCGAAGAAAGACATCATGCCTTCCTGGTACTCTCCAAGTACTGCATTAGCACAATCCTTCATGAAGGTAAGGCCGACGTACATGATTGCGAATCCCATGAGGAACTGGCCGATGTTCTTCATTGAAGCCTTCTTCGAAGAATACATCACGAAGCCTAAACCCATCATAGGCACCGCGAATAGTGCTATGTTTACAGAGAATCCCAAAGAGGTGATCCATGCGGTAAGAGTAGTTCCGATGTTTGCTCCCATTATGACTCCGATGGCATTGCCGAGAGTAAGGAGTCCGGCGTTCACAAAGCTCACCACCATGATGGTTGTCGCCGAAGATGACTGCACAAGGGCTGTCACTACTGTTCCTGTGAGTACGCGCTTGAAAGCATTTGAAGTCATTGTGGCCATGAAAGCCCTGAGCCGGTCTCCCGCAGATTTCTGGAGACCCTCGCTCATGAGTGCCATACCATAGAGGAACATTGCAAGTCCTCCGAGTACGGATAGCACATTAAGAAGTGTTGTCATATAATGTTTGTCTGGTTTATCTTAATAAAGATTTTCAGCGAAGTAGGCACAAAAATATAAAAAATAATTAGATTTGCTTTATATTGTACTGGACTAAACCTAAAAATTTTTGAAAATGAGATATATAAATATCCTTGTCTTTCTGTTGCTGTTTCCCCTGTCCCTGTCTGCACAGTTTTATGTGACGGGCTACGATCCGGGAAAACTGAAATGGAATTTCATTGATACAGAGAGCTATAGGGTCATTTATCCTCAGGGGGCGGACTCGCTTGCAAGGGTATATGGAAGAAAACTCGAAAAATATAAGATACCTGTTTCACGTACTTCCGGATATGTAACAGGAGAAGGAGACGGCAAGATAATGCCTGTGGTGATGCATGCCTTCAACGATGCAAACGGATCTGTAGCATGGGCTCCTAAAAGAATGGACCTGTTCACTGTACCGTCTGCATATGACCCGGAACCTATGCCCTGGAGTACAATGCTTTCTGTCCACGAATCAAGACATGTGTCCCAGATGCAGTTCGGACTTACGGAGCGCCAGAAACCTGGCAAATGGTTTCTGGGACAGGGATGGAACATAGTGGCGTTCCTGCTGTATCCCGGCACAGCAAATGTCGAAGGTGATGCTGTCGTTATGGAGACAGCTCTTACCCCGTCAGGAAGAGGACGGACCGCCGACTTTCTCAACTATTACTGGGTGGCTTTCGACCAGGGAGACTTCAGAGGCTGGTTCAAATGGAGATATGTCTCGCAGCTGAGGTATTCCCCTACTTATTATGCTCTGGGCTACATGACAGTAGGAGGTTTCCGTTATTTATACAACCACCCTTATTTCATGAGCGACGGTCTGCATATGGTGGCGGCACATCCCGGAAAGCTCGGGTGCCTTTATGACATAAGCAAGGAAGTGACAGGAAAGAAGTGGGAAGGAATGTGGCAGGAGGTCAGCCGCTCGATGTACGGACTTTGGAAGGCAGATGCAGAAAAACGCGCACCTTATATTCCGTCAGAACGAGTACTGCCTGAATCTGAAAGATATACCGACTATACTGATCTGCTGGCGGTGGGACCTGATCTATATACCGTGAAGGACGGCCATGTCCATACTGCCTCGCTTGTCAGGATTGACAGCACAGGAAAGGAACATTTCATAAGCAGCTATGCGCCGGTAGCAAGTGCACCTAAATGGGATGAGAACTCCGGCAGACTGTACTGGAGCGAGAGTGTGCAGGACAAACGCTGGACCCTGAAAAGCGATTCGAAGATAAGATATATGAAGGATGGCCGAGGGGCAAAAAAGACGTTCAGAAACAAGGAGGTGCTTTATAATCCTGTGGTCAGGGAAGGATGTCTGACAGCAGTCCGGTATCATGGTGACGGACATTCGTCCCTAAGCATCCTTGAGGGAAGAAAAGGTAAGACGCTGGAAAATATTCCTGCCCCGGACTCTCTCCAGCTGGTGGAAACCGCAAGCATTGGAGACCTGATATATGTAACGGCAATCTCGGAAAACGGATACGGAATATATTCATATGATGACTGCGGCTGGGACTGCATCCTCTCTCCACAGCCCGTAATGATAAAGGACTTCAAGTCATATGGGGACGAGCTCATCTTCGCCTGTGACAGGACAGGAGTGAACGAACTGTATCATCTTGACCCGCAGAACGGAGACCTCCGTCAGAAGACCTCCACGAGATATGGTGCGGCTGACTACACCTACAGCACAGACGGCAGTACGCTTTATTATTCTTCCCAGACACTTATGGGAAAACATATATTCCGCACATCTGTCGATGACCTGCTTGACAGGAAAGTAAGATTTGACAGCCTGTACAGATATCCTATCGCAGAGCGTATGAAAGAGCAGGAAATCGCCGCAGCAAAGGCACAGGGATATGAGACTTCTGTCACGGTAAAGGATGAGGAAGTGAAGATCTCGCAGCCACAGCGCTACCGCAAGCTGCCGCATATGTTCAATCTCCACACATGGTTCCCGGCTTATGTGAGTGTGGACAATATAATGAACAATCTGTCGTTCGACCCGCTCTGGCAGACGCTTTCGCTCGGAGTGTCGGGTGTGATGCAGAATCATCTTGCCACTGCCGTCGGAGAAGTCGGATACTCTGCGCATAAGGATCCGTACAATCCTGACAAATGGAGACATTCCGGTCATTTCAAGTTTACATATTCCGGTCTGTATCCTATATTCCAGTTCTCCTTCGATATCAACGACAGGGGTGCAAGGCAATACAGCACATATGCAGATGCAGCAGACGGCAATACCTTCATGGTCAACTCGCAGGAGCAGAAGATGCCGTATATCCAGGGTCGGGCCAGCATGTATATCCCGTTCAACTTCACATCCGGGGGCTGGAGCAAGGGTGTCATTCCAAAAGTGTCATATACCATAACCAATGATATATTCGATACGGGAACGATCCTTATGGACCGTGGAGGCATCATCATGTCGGGCGACAGAACGGCATTTGCAGGATACAAGGCAGGACGCAAGGCCATACGTCAGTACGCAGGTGGTTCCATAAGAGCATATGCCATGAGATATATAGCGAATTCACAGGTATATCCGCGCTGGGGAATAGGAGCGGAAGCCGGGGCATCAAGCGGCATAGAAAGCTATAAGGTATTCTCCCCTATGGGTTATGTATATGGCTACGGATATGTTCCTGGCATCATGAGGACCCACGGCATAAGGCTTACGGCAATGTGGCAGACCAAGCTCCGCGACAAGTCTCCGTTCAGTCAGCAGGCTGTGGATATCCTGCCAAGAGGTCTGAGCAGCAACCCTACCCTCGGAAGCTACCTTTCCCTCTACCACAAGAATCTGGTGAAACTTACTGCCGACTACGCCATTCCTGTATATATAGGAGATATAACAATCGGAGGCAACTGGCTGGCTATCAAAAGACTTGTGGCATATCCTCACTTCGATTATACATTCATCGCAGACAAGGGACTCTGGTCTGCCGGACTTGACCTGACCGCAGATCTTCATGCGATCATTACCCTCGAATGGCCGTGCTCTGTGGGTTTGTCATTCTCATGGAACGGTGGCTCGGCATGGAAGAGTCTCAGCAACGAAGGAATATCAATGGACAAATGGTTTGTCGGACCTGTATTCAATGTATCATTCTAAACGTCATCCTCGAACTGATTAAACGTCATCCCCGACCTGATTAAACGTCATCCCCGAACTGATTAAACGTCATCCCTGAACTGATTAAACGTCATCCCTGAACTGATTAAACGTCATCCCCGAACTGATTAAACGTCATCCCCGACCTGATCGGGGATCTAAATAAAATAATATGTCAATCGTAAACGAAGCACTTGCACCATGCAGCAAATGCGGTCAGCAGCAAAAAGTCACAGTGTACCGCAGCATCAATATTTCCGAGAATCCGGAACTGAAGGACAAGGTCCGCGACGGTTCCCTCTTCCTGTGGGAATGTCCTCACTGCGGCCAGGTCAATCTGGCAAAATATGAAACCCTATATCACGACCCTTCCGCAAAACTGATGGTATGGCTCATCCCGTCCGGAGAGATATCGGAAACCCAGATGCAGGCAATAACAATGCACACCAAGGCGATGGGTGGCTACTCTCTGCGCCGCGTGAACGATATGGGCTCACTGATGGAAAAGGTCCTCATCTGCGACGCCGGACTTGATGACGTCGTTCTGGAGATGTGCAAATACGTCACAAAACTCGAAATGATCCAGACCACCATAGGAGCCGAACAGAAGGACGAATTCCTTGCATCCACATTCCATTTCTACAAATCGGAAGGAGAAGACGAAGGACGTATCCTTACCTTCATGTACGCCCTCGACGGCAAGATGCAGGGAGTCAACATAGGCTGGAATGTCTATCAGGACTGTGCCGGCATCCTCGAGCGCAACCCACAGATCAAACCAGCCGACGGATTCGCAAGAATCGACGCCGACTGGCTTAGTTCTGTGATGGCGTAGGCAGAAGGACAGACCCGCCACAAACCCTAACAGATATTAAATGTCACGACGCAAGAGTTTTTGACCGTACTCTTGCATCGTGACACAAAAACGTCATATTTGAAGAAAAAAATGCCACGACGCAAGAGTTTTGCAACATTCTCTTGCGTCGTGGCATTAATTTACGCCAGCTTACGTGCTCCGTCGCTGATCACTACTGGAATCACTACCGGCTCATGTCCGTATTTCTCTGCAAATGCTGCCTTAGCCTTCTCTATGAATGCGTCGTAGAGCTCGGCCTTCACGAGGTTGATGGTGCAGCCACCGAAGCCGCCTCCCATGATACGTGAACCTGTCACGCCGCACTCCTGAGCTACTGTAGCGAGGAAATCAAGCTCTTCGCAAGACACTTCGTAGTCCTTTGACATTCCCCAGTGAGTCTCATACATACGAGCTCCTACTGTCTCATAGTCACCCTTCTCGAGAGCATCACATACGTCAAGGACACGTTTCTCCTCACCGATCACATAGCGGGCGCGGAGGTAGTCTTCCTCTGAAATCTGATCCTTGATTGCTTCGAGCTGATCCATTGTTGCTCCGCGGAGGAATTCCTGGCCGAGAACTTTTGCTACTCGCTCGCAAGATGCGCGACGGTCGTTGTATGGCGAGCCAACAAGCTCATGCTTTACGCAAGAGTTCAGGAGAACGAGCTTGTAGCCATGACTCTCCGGATCAAACGGGAAGTATGCGAACTCCATCGAGCGGCAGTCCAGACGCATGAGATTGCCTGCCTTGCCGAATACTGAAGCGAACTGGTCCATGATACCGCACTTTACGCCGCAGTAGTTGTGCTCTGTGCTCTGTCCGATGCGTGCAAGCTCGAACTTGTCGATTCCGAGTGAGAAAAGGTCGTTTAGAGCATATGCAAAAGTGCTTTCAAGAGCTGCTGAAGAAGACATACCGGCTCCGAGAGGAACATCACCGGCAAATACTGTGTTGAATCCGGCAATCTTTCCACCTCTCTTCTGGATCTCGCGGCATACTCCGAAGATATAGCGTGCCCAGCTCTGTGAAGGAGCGTCCTCTTCTTTAAGACCGAACTCGCAGTACTCGTCAAGGTCAAGTGCAAAAGCCTTCACTGTCTCTGTACCGTTGAGCTTGATCTCTGCAATCATTCCTTTGTCGATTGCGCCAGGGAACACGAAACCGCCGTTATAGTCAGTGTGCTCGCCGATAAGGTTGATACGTCCTGCTGAAGCATAGAAATCACCCTCTGTCTGGAAAAGGGTCTGGAATTTTTCAGAAATTTTCTGTTTCATGGTATTGAGTTTAATATTATTGTCTGCGGCTAAAATCTTTCAAATATAGCAATATCTTATTATTATTCAAGGCGATATTCTGTATTTTATTTTTATGCTATCTACAACATACTGTCTATTAATCACTTACACCCTATGCCTGCTCCCCAAAGTACGCAGGCATAGGGTATAATACGCTGATAATAAGCGTATTAGGGGCAGATACGCAGTCTTACAAGAATGGGACAATGATCGCTTACCCCACCGACATATCTGGGACCGGTATATGTTCTTAGCGGTTTCTCTCCCGGATAGCGGTTGTCGTATGTCATCAGGAAAGGTATCCTCACCACCAGCATATGCGAAGCTCCGACATCGGTACTAACAAGAAAGTTATCTATAAGTTCCCATTTGCCCTTATATCTGATAGTACCATCTCCCCTTTCGTGAAAAGGAAGTCCCATGTTTTCAAATGATTTCCCGAGAATATCAAACTGACTGCCGTCCGGTGTATCGTTGAAGTCACCCATTGCCACGATATTGTCCCGTCCAATCCTGCACAAGGAATCACATAGTGCTTCAAGACAATCCATAACCTTTGTCCTTTTATGCTCGGAAGCCTTTTCTCCACCGTATTTTGAAGGATGATGATTGACTATGAAATCCATATGCTTTCCGCTGCTGCAAAGCATATTGACATGTAATATATCACGTGTCTGAATATCTTCCGGAGTTATGAAAGAAGTGGAAAGAGGCCTCATGACAGACTTTCTGTACAGCAGGGCCACATCTATGCCGCGTCTGTCACCGGAATCGTGATGTATGATACCGTAATCATATTTTCTCAACAATGTAGAGGAAAGCAGTTTGGTCAGCACTCCCCTGTTTTCTACCTCTGCAAGGCCTATGACATCAGGAATTCTGCCATACCTGTCAGCAATCCACATAACGGATTTGCATATCATATCACATTTCCTATAAAACCTTTTTCTGGTCCAATGACGCTCACCATAAGAAGAATATTCCTTATCTGACTCACCGGTTCCCTGATCTGTCCAGTCAAAGAAATTCTCCACATTCCAGAACATCACAAGCAGCGAATCCTGCTCCTGTGCACTTAGTACTGCTTCTGTAAAAAATAACGTCAACACTAAAATCAACCGCCTCATAATTTAAGCTATTTCAATAATATCGCAAATGTAAAAGATTATGAGTAAATTTGCGGCCTGAAACTAAAATAAATCATATATGGCACTCAAATGCGGCATCGTAGGACTTCCTAATGTAGGAAAATCAACACTTTTCAATTGCGTTAGCTCGGGAAAGGCACAGAGCGCAAACTTCCCTTTCTGTACTATAGAACCAAATATAGGATCCACAATAGTCCCTGACAAGAGACTTGAGGTACTTGAAAGCCTCTGTAATCCTAAAAGAGTGATTCCGGCTACAGTGGAAATTGTTGACATTGCAGGCCTTGTAAAGGGTGCCAGCAAGGGAGAAGGTCTCGGCAACCAGTTCCTCGCAAATATCCGTGAGACAGATGCTATCCTGCACGTGCTCCGCTGCTTCGATGATCCTAATATAGTACATGTGGACGGAAGTGTTGACCCTGTCCGTGACAAGGAAGTGATAGACTGCGAGCTTCAGCTCAAAGACCTTGAGACAGTGGAAAACCGAATTGCAAAGGTACAGAAGCAGGCTCAGACAGGTGGAGACAAGAATGCAAAGAAACTCTTAGACCTGCTTGTAAGATATAAGGCAGCCCTTGAGCAGGGTAAGTCATGCCGCACGGTAACACTCGAAAATGCAGATGAAGAGCAGCTTG
>SUYR01000025.1 GCA_015060335.1 Bacteroidales bacterium
CAGTAAAGGACGAAAATGCAGAAATCCTCGTGATCGCAGCCAAGATAGAATCAGATATAGCAGAGCTTGAAAGCTATGAGGAGCGCCAGATGTTCCTTGAAGAGATGGGACTCGAAGAATCAGGCGTGGTAAGACTCATCCAGAGTGCATATTCGCTTCTGAATCTCCGCACCTACTTTACTGCCGGAGCAGACGAGTGCCGCGCGTGGACAATCAACAAAGGCGACAAGGCACCTAAGGCAGCGGGAGTAATCCACACAGACTTTGAAAAGGGCTTCATCCGCGCCGAAGTAATCAAATACGAGGACTTCGTTTCTCTCAAGTCTGAAGCAGCCTGCAGAGCCGCAGGAAAGCTCGGAATCGAAGGAAAGGAATATGTTGTTCAGGACGGCGACATCATGCACTTCCTCTTCAACGTGTAACCAAACGATCACTTCCTGATCAACTGATACCAAAGACTAAAAAGTCCAATTCTGTCATTTCGACTTAGCGTAGTGAGCGGAGATTATCGACGAAGTAGCTGAAGTGTCTCGACTCCCGTCGGTCGATCGACATGACAGCGTTGCGGGCAAGATATTGTTTCCGGAAATACGGAAGTTTCGGTCCCTGCCACGACGCAAGACTTTGAGGGCTTTCTCTTGCGTCGTGGCATAAATCGTGGCAATTTGACTGAATTCCTGTCACGACGCAGGAGTTTCAGCCAAGACTCTTGCGTCGTGACACCTCCATGTAAACAGATAAATCGAAACCGGGTATAATGTTGTGACATTATAAAACAGCCTGCTCATCAATCGATAAGCAGGCTGATTCTTTTATGATGTCTTCTATTTTAGAAGAAACGTGCGCGGTTGTCCTTAACCTCTGCGTCGTCCATCATTGTAGGAACGATCATCTGAGCTGAGTACTGTGACATCTGTGCATCGCGTGTCTTTGCGTCATCCTCTGTGAAGAATGAGCCTGTCTCACGACCTGTAACCTTGTAAACATATACTCCGATGTTGCCGGCAACCGGACCGCTGATCTTGCCTTCCTCAGCAACAGAAGCAGCACCGATGAACTTAGGATCAAGACCCTGAGCTGTCATAGATGAGAACGCGATACCGTCCTTTGTGCTTACTGTGGTTCCGAGAGCCTCTGCAACTGCCTGCATATCCTCAAGACCTGCTACCTTCTCTGCAATTTCTGCTTCCTTCTTCTCAGCGAGCTTCTCTCTGTAAAGAACGTTGCTGATCTGAGCTGAAACTTCCTCAACTGGAGTATATCCTTCCTTGTGAATACCCTTGAGAGCTGCAACGATGAAGTAGTTGTTGTTTACTGTGATGATGTTAGACACCTGACCAACCTTTGCTTCGAAAGCCCATCTTGTTACTTCCTTGGTATCCTCGATAGCGCCAAGTCTGTCTGTGCTCTCTGCCATCTTCCTTACAGGATGTGCATATGCTCCGAGAGAATCAACTGCCTCCTTGAATGACTCATACTTGCCTTCTGACATTGTAGCAAGAGTGTTAGCCTTAGAATAGTATGAATTTACAGTCTCCTTGCCGGCTACAGCCTTCTTCTCAAGAACAGCAACTCTCTTTCTTGGAGCAGCATCCTTAGTGTCAAGCACCTGGAATACGAGACCGTTTACAGTAACCTTAGAACCCTTCTTTGCAGTCATAAGATCCTCGAAACCAGGAGTCTGAGGAATCCACTGCGGCTCAGCAGCGTCAAGAAGGCTGTCAGCTGGAGCATACTTAACATATACCTGCTCAGGAACGTCAGCAGACTCGACTACGCGTACTGCATAGAAAGAATCACCCTCTGAAAGCACCTTTGAAACACCCTTCTCGTCACCGAATGCATAGTCGTTAACAACCTTTGCTACAGAGTTGAGCTCACCTTCCTTATACCAGTGTGCATCATACTGTCTGTCTGAGTTAGCAAGAAGGAATGACTTGAGGTTGTCTGTTGATACAAACTCGTCATAAACCTCATTGAGAGCCTCATTTGCAGCAGCTATATCCTCTGCTGAAGGAACTACCTCATATACTACATACTCGATATCTCTGCTTGCGAGCTGCTTGTAGAACTTCTTGTGAGCATCATAGTATGCCTTGATCTCCTTGTCTGAAACAACGATTGTAGAATCCTTTGCATATCCGAAAGGTACCATAACGAATTCTACGTTGAAAGTATTGTTGTTGTCAGCTATCTGCTCTGTAAGCATGAGTGGGTTTACATAGTTGCTCTGTGTGAAGAGAGACAGATACTTTGCATAATACTCCTGAGTGAGAGCTGTGTTCTGGAGATAGTTCCAGAAAGTCTGGAGACGGCCAGACTCGTCAGTTGCCACATAGTCAACAAAGTCAAGAAGTCTCTGCTTTGAGAATATGCCGTTCTCATCGTAGAATGTAGGATTCTGAGTGAATACAGGTGAATCCATCTCGCCTGACATCATGGCGATCATCTCCTCCTCACCTACGTTAAGACCTGCCTTCTTTGCATTCTTGATGAAAAGATACTGGTCGATGAGTGACTGCCATGCAGCGTTTCTAACAGCAACCTGCTGCTCCTCGCTCTGAGCTGAAGAGCCAGATGAAATCTCATTGATTGTAGTGAATTTCTCTACCTCAGCCTGAAAATCATTGTAAGATATAGCCTTACCATCAATGTCACCTACATCATACTTTGAAGACATAGAAGATGACACAGACTGAAGAGTTGTCGGATCAATAATGAACGACAAAAGCGCCACAGCGATAAGCACTGTGATCACAATTCCGAACTTTACACGGATTGTTTCAAGAACTGCCATTTTATTTAGTGTTTTTAAATTATTATTCAGTTTTCTGCATTAGGGCGCGAATATAGCAATTTTCCGCCAATCATACGTTATTTTTTTTGAATAGGACCTATAAAATTGACTGAATCAATCAAAACCTCTTCGTCCTGTTCCAAAATACCGTAACTGTTGAAAGGATTGTAAATTATAGAATTTCTCGCCCTCTGGTCAGATTCCATTCCATAACCCTGCATAAAGCCATCGGGTGAATACATCCTCACATAGCAGTGTGTATATATTTTCTCATTCTTCTGATCCCAATAAAGAGTGTCTGTCTCCATAACTTCCTGCTTGATCAGATTTCTCACCACTACGTTTCCGAATGCTTCCCAACTTTCCCTTCCATCCTTATACTTAAGATGCCTTGCATTATCTGCAACTATTTCTGTTTCAAGCTTTTCGTCATCGGTATAACCATAGACGAAAAATCCTCTCGGAAACAGTTCAAACGACAAGGTATCCCTTTCATACCGTTCCATCAAAGGTGCCTCGGCCCTCATCTGTATCTTTCCGTTTTCAGTCTGCACGATAAACATGTCATCAACAGTCTGGACCGGAGCCTCTTCAATATTGAGCACCTCTGCCTCGCCCAGTTTTCCTTTGCATGAAAAAACGACGAAAGCAACCGCCACAGCGGTTGCAATCATCTTCAACATATTTGGAAAACTATTCAATGCCTTTTACTTTTGAGTTCTTACAGTTGTTGTAGCTCTCATACCAGCGCATGATACTGTGTAAGACTGACCGTCTGTAATATCATACATGAATGCCTCTGCAGTCTGAGGGTAGTAAACTCTAAACTGGTTGATGTAGTTGTTGCAATCCTCTGTAAGAGAAGCGTCTGAATTCTTTGCCTTGTTCATGTAATCTGTTGCAACCCAGTATTTTGCTCTCTGCTCGATCTCATTACCGTTGCAGACTACGCTACCCCAGATTGTTCCCATGAGCATGTATGCCTTACCGTCAACTACATCTGAAATCTCAATAGCCTTTTCTGCTGCTGAGATAGCCTTTGCATTGTTGCTGTTCTTATATGCAAATGCTGCAAGCTCGAAGTAATACTCAGCGTCTGTATCAGGATCTGAATCCTCAGAATTGATAGCCTCTTCCATAAACTTGTATGCATTTTCAATATCACCTCTTGAAGAGTTGAGTTTGTAAAGCATATAAGCTGAACTTGCAGTAGGCTCATTATTGTGCCATACAGTCATTGTCTGAACGAAAAGGTCTGTATCTGCACCACCTTCTGTCTTTGCAAGCTTTGAGGCAATGCTCTTCGCAAGCTCTACATTTGTAGGATCAGCCTCGAACTTAGGACCATATATGGCTACAAGGTTGTCGGTATCTGCAACACCGCTTGCTCCGAATACAGCATCAACATCGCTCGCGGTCTTCTCAACAAGTCTCTCCTTGATTTCGTTACCATCTGTGTTTACCTCGCTGAGATATTTCATAGAGCTTTCATAAACCTCAAGTACATCCTCAACCTCAATGTTTCCTTCCTTGTAAAGGTCACATGCTATCTTTATATAAAGAGGGAAAATCTTAAGGTCTGTCTTTGCACCAAGCTGAGTAACTACATCCTTCAGACCCTTGTAAACCTCAGCAGGCTTATCCTGAAGATAGTTATACATATCTGTAGCATAATAGTTCAAAGTATTTGTCTTATACTTTGGCCAATGCTCTATACGCTTGTTATAAATTACCATGAGTGAATCCACGAGCTTCTCCTTGTATGCAGGATTGAGTTCGTTCTTCTTGATGAGATACTTGATGAGTGTAGTACCGTCCTGAAGAATCTTGTATCTTGAAGTTACAGGACAAAGTTCATAAGCTTTTCTCCAGTTAGGAATTGCAGAATCATAATTCTTCTGCTTGTAATATTCCTCGTAATACGAGATATATTTAAGACACTCAGCACTGTTAGGTCCGTACTTGTCGTTAGGATTCTGTGCTGAAACTGTTGCGCTGCAAATAATCATCGCAGCAAATGAAATAAGCAAAAGTACCTTTTTCATGATAGATTATTGTATTATTTTAGTTATATCTTGGCTTCTGGAACCATATGTCATGTATATTGAATCCAATATTAAACATAACATATCGCTCTCTTATCATATCATACTTGTCTGAAGACCTCTGTCCAAAGTCAATTCCAAGAGTAAGTCCGTTATACCATCTGAATACCGGAAGTGTGGCACCTATCGTAATACCTATGGAGTTCACATTGTGTCCATTGACCTTGTAATATTCCTGGTTATAATATACTCCGGCTCTATATGTACATTTTCTCAGATAATAACGTATATCGTTTCTGTTAGGTGTGATTTCAAATCCTGCACGGAAAGACTGGGAAACAGATGTAGTGAAATCCATATCACCCTTTACCGCAAAGCCGGGAGCTGAATCAAGTCCTGTCTTTCTCCAGTCCGACCTTGTATAGTTGAACTCCGCACTCCACCTGTCACCGCCTCTTACTGATATACCCAGACCAAGTTCATCACCTATACGAATGTTTTCCTTTCCAAGAGTATCTACTCTATGTTTCAATGTATCGCTTACGCTTGACTGGTTGGCATACTTGTAATTGACTGCATATCCTTTCATATTGGTTCCGAGCTTATAGGTAGCTCCTACAACCATTGAAACATCACCCCCAAGCTTCTGCTCATACTGTACACCGAACTTTCCTGTCACTCCCCTTATGCTCAGTTCACTACCTGAGTTTATAGACCTGTATGAAGGGTCGGTATAATTCATATTTGTGATCTTATCCACATTACCGAAGTAATATATCATCTCGGCACCTACAGAGAAATTCTTCCAGAAAGTGGCACCTGCACCTAAGAATATCTGATATACACTTCCGTTTCCGTATGAATCATATTCGATGTTTCCGGTCTGGCCTATTATATCCTGATTTTCCTCTATATGTGAAAAATTATATCCCACATCACTGAAAGGAGTGATACCTACAACAAAAGCAGATGACTTCCAGATTGGAAAACTCATCATGAAGTCATATATGTTGAAGGTGTTGTTTGCAGAACGCAGATCACCCTGTCTGTATATGGTATTCTTCTGTGAAAGTCCGAAATCAGCCATAAATGACAAAGAATCCCTTGCTGTAAGGGCTGCAGGATTCATGTAATTTATAAATCTGTTGTTTCTTGTAGCTATACCTACTCCACCCATGCTCTTGTTGAAGGAAGTACCCTGCCTTGAAATATCTCCTATTCCGAAAATAGAATACGGAGAATACGAGCCATAAGTGCCGTCCTGCGCAGATACGCAGACACTCATGACGAGAAACACTGAGAGTAGAAATATCTTTTCAATCTTTCTTATCATACTAATTCAGCTGTTAAAGCCAACCTCTATAAGGTTACAACCTGCAAATATGCGGTTTTTTTAGGACTTTTCAAAATGAAAGTCCTAATTTCAAATATTATACCTAAGATTTACAGCTTTTTAAGGACTTCATAAGCCTTGGATATACTGTCAATATTTCTTGAGAATATCCTCAGTTTGCTGTCATTCTGCTTAAGTTCGAAAATTTTAGGATTAAGTGTTATATTTTCAAGTACTTTAGAGAATCTGTCGCTCTTGTAATACTGGGAGAGAGGATTGCTTATGAAGAATGCAATCATCACGCCGTTTTTGATTATTATTTTTTCAAAGCCGAGTTTCTGACCAAGCTGTCTTATGAGTACAATATCAAAAAGTCTGAGAAGTTCTTCCGGCAATGGTCCGAATCTGTCCGAAAGACGCTCCTTCATTGAATTTATATCATTTACGGATGTAAGCGAATCGAGTTCCTTGTAAATCCTTATCTTTTCGGCAGTTACATCTATATAACTGTCAGGGATGAGAGCCAGCTGATCTGTTTCGATTGTGCAGTCAGACAAGAATGAATCATCCTTGCCTTTAGTAGTTATGCCTGTCTCCATTCCGAGTTCTTCCATAGCTTCGGCAAGAATCTTCTGATATGTCTCGAATCCCATATCTGTGATGAATCCGCTCTGTTCGGCACCAAGCAGATTTCCGGCACCTCTTATATCCAGATCCTGCATTGCTATATTGAATCCGCTGCCGAGATCAGAGAATGCCTCTATTGCCTTGAGTCTTCTTCGTGCATCATCAGTTATGGATACAAGAGGAGGTACCATGAGATAACAGAACGCACGACGGTTGGATCTTCCCACTCGTCCTCTGAGCTGATGAAGGTCACTCAGACCTATATTCTGCGCCTGGTTTATTATTATTGTATTGGCATTAGGTACATCAAGACCGTTTTCTATTATTGTCGTACACAGGAGCATATCATAATCTCCTGCCATAAAATCAAGAATCTTGTTTTCAAGCACCTTTGCCTCCATCTGACCGTGAGCCACACATATCTTCATGTCAGGTACCAGCCTGTGAAGTATGTCATGTATGGACTGTAGTTCCTCTACCCTGTTGTGTACAAAGAATATCTGTCCTCCCCTGTTCAGTTCGTAATTCAATATGCCTCTTACCTCATCATGGTCGAAAAGCATTATTTCTGTCTGTACAGGTATCCTGTTAGGAGGTGGAGTGTTTATGATGGAAAGGTCACGGGCTCCCAGAAGTGAAAACTGAAGCGTCCTCGGAATAGGAGTAGCAGTAAGAGTAAGGGTGTCCACAGAAGCCTTGAGCTGTCTGAGCTTTTCTTTGGCACTTACACCGAATTTCTGTTCCTCATCTATTATAAGAAGACCTAAATCCTTGAATTCAAATCCTTTACCTATAAGTTTATGCGTACCTATAACTATGTCCAAAGTACCTGCCTTAAGCCTTTTCTGAATATCAGAAATCTCTTTTGCAGTACGTAGACGGCTGACATTATCAATATTGCAAGGAAGGTCTTTCAGTCTGTTCTTGAATGTATTGAAATGCTGGAGCGCAAGAATTGTCGTAGGTACAAGGACAGCTACCTGCTTGCTGTCTGCCACAGCCTTGAATGCAGCCCTGACAGCCACTTCAGTCTTACCGAACCCGACATCGCCGCACACAAGCCTGTCCATCGGACATGTATCTTCCATATCCCTCTTTACAGCCTGCACAGCCTTTTCCTGATCAGGAGTGTCCTCATACATGAACGAAGACTCGAGCTCCTGCTGAAGATATGTATCCGCAGAAAAAGCAAAACCTCTTGCACTTTTCCTCTTGGCATAAAGCTGTATAAGATCCTTGGCAATATCCTTTACCTTGGATTTGGTGCTGGTCTTGAGATTCTGCCATGCCTTCGATCCAAGTTTATGTATCTTTGGAGGCTCAGCATCCTTTGACTTGTATCTTGATATCCTGTGAAGAGCATGAACAGATACAAATACCACATCATTATCTTTATATGTCAGCTTCACCACCTCATGCATCCTGCCCTTGTCATCCTTCATCCTGACAAGTCCTCCGAATATTCCTACTCCGTAATCTATATGCACTATATAATCACCTATAGCAAAGGAAGTAAGGTCATTTATAGTAAGCATTTCGCTCTTTTCTACAGAACGTCTTATGTTTACACGGTGGAATCTGTCGAAAATCTCATGGTCACTATAGCAGCATACCTTGTTCTCATGATCTATGAAACCGTTGTGTATATTGCATCCGGAAATGAATTCAGGCATTATTCCTCCGTTCTGCATCAGAATGGACTGAAGTCTTTCAAGCTGGGATTTCTTCTCACCATATATCCTCACCCTGTATCCTTCCTCAAGACGCTTTCGTATATCTTCTGTAAGAAGTTCAAAATTCTTGTTGAAGGAAGGCTGAGGAGATATATTGAACTTTACAGTCATTTCATCCTGGCGACCGAGAGGAAGGTCAAGGTATATTCTTCTGAATCTGCTCAGATCCTTAAAGAATTCCTTTTCCTTATACATATCGGAAGAATCCAGCCATACAAGAGTTTCTTCAGGAAGGATATCCGTTATATTCATAAAACTTTCACACTCCCCTTCCTCTGCAACTATATCGGGATATATTTCAGCTGTATCTACTTTTTCTTTAGAGAGCTGAGTATTACAGTCGAATACATTTATGGAATCTATCTCATCACCGAAGAATGATACACGGAAAGGATCGTTATATGAATATGAGAAAATATCCACTATGGCACCTCTTATGGCAAACTGTCCGGGCTCGGAAACAAAATCGACCCTTTCAAATCCTGCTGAGAAAAGAGAGTCCACTATATCCTCATGACTTATCTCATCTCCCTGAGAAAGCTTAAGCACAGAATTCCTTATCGATGAAGCGTCAGGAATCTTCTCTTCAAGAGCGGATGCATATGTCACAACTACAAGAACTCCATCCTTATGGTCCAGTATCTTTCCGATTGCAGATGTCCTCTGCACCCCAAGAGTGGATTTATAGTTACTCTTCTCAAGACTTTTTCCTGAATCAGGAAGAAAAAATACCCTGTCTCCTTCTATAAGATTGTAAAGGTCGGCAGCACAGTACTCTGCAGAATCCTTGTCCGGGAGGACTATAAGCTGTATGCCGTCATAGTCATATTGTGATACCACAAACCATCTTGCCGACAGGAACAGACCTGTACAGAACACTTCCCTACATGAATTTTCAGCAAGTTTATTTATTGAAAAGCTACTTATTAACATTACATATATATTTCAGTTGAAAACATGTTGATATCCCTGTTGATATTGTCTTAAAAATAAATTGGCAAAATAAATTTTTCCGTATATCCCTTCCGGTAAAATTATCATGCAAATTTTTACAATATTTTTTATCTTGCTATTTCTACAGCGTATTTCAACAGTTATCAACTCTATAAATAATTGATATTCAATAGGGAAATCAAGTTATCAACATATTAACATCGAAATAATAATCATCTAATATTAAAAATATAAACTATATTTGTATATAATTATTTCTGCGCCGATGATGACTGATTTCGACCCGCATAATATCAACGAAGGCAAAGATAAGGATTTGGATGGAATAATCCGTCCGCAGGACCTTCGTGATTTCACAGGACAGGACAAGATTGTCTCCAATCTCAAGATTTTCGTGGCTGCTGCTAAGATGAGAGGGGAGTCTCTTGATCACGTTCTGTTCCATGGCCCTCCTGGTCTTGGAAAGACAACCCTTGCACATATAATAGCGAATGAGCTCGGAGTGAACATGAAAGTTACATCAGGACCGATACTTGACAAACCAGGCGACCTTGCCGGTCTGCTGACTTCGCTCGAGGAGGGGGATGTGCTGTTCATTGACGAGATCCACAGACTTTCTCCTGTTGTGGAGGAATATCTGTATTCTGCTATGGAGGATTATGTCATAGATATAATGATAGACAAGGGACCGGGAGCAAGGTCGGTAAGAATATCCCTTAATCCCTTCACTCTTGTAGGAGCCACTACGCGAAGCGGTCTGCTTACCTCTCCTTTAAGGGCGAGATTCGGTATCACATGTGCATTGGAATATTACGATACCATCACTCTTGTAAATATAGTAAAGAGGAGTGCCGGAATATTGAAGGTGGAGATAGAGCAGGATGCAGCTTATGAAATAGCACTCAGAAGCCGTGGTACTCCGCGTATAGCGAATTCGCTTTTGAGAAGGGTGCGTGACTTTGCCCAGGTGATGGGGAGCGGAAGGATAGACCTTCAGATAGCAAGATATGCATTGGATGCTCTCAATATAGACAAGAGGGGATTGGATGCCATTGATAACAAGATACTTAAGACTATCATAACAAAGTTCAAGGGAGGACCTGTCGGAGCCAATACCATAGCTACGGCGGTTGGTGAGGATCAGGGTACTCTCGAAGAAGTTTATGAGCCTTTCCTTATAAAAGAGGGGTTCATAATAAGGACTCCTCGAGGAAGGGAAGCGACAGAACTTGCGTACAGGCATCTTGGATTTGACAAGGGTATCGCAGATCCTGATGACCCTACTTTATTCTGATCCTTTCTTTTCTCCTGAACTTATTCCTTCTATCATCCTGAGCGAAGTGGGAGGATCTGTTCAATTATAATTGGTAAAGTCGGTAAAATTCCGTAAAATTGTGCCGAAATTTCACAAACACTCTATAAAATGGCCGAAAAACTTATTTCTAAGATTCCTGAGGGACCTTTGTCAGAGAAATGGACAAAGCATAAATCTCAGATCCGTGTTGTCAGCCCTGGCAACAAAAGAAAAATGGAAGTCATTGTAGTTGGTACAGGTCTCGGTGGAGCGTCTGCAGCCGCTTCACTCGGAGAACTTGGCTACAACGTGAAGGTATTCTGTATCAGCGACTCACCTCGTCGTGCTCACTCTATCGCAGCACAGGGTGGTATCAATGCCGCTAAGAACTACCAGAACGACAATGACTCTGTGTATCGTCTCTTCTATGACACAATCAAAGGAGGAGACTATCGTGCACGCGAGGCAAACGTTTATCGTCTTGCAGAGGTCAGCAACAACATCATTGACCAGTGCGTGGCACAGGGTGTCCCTTTTGCAAGGGAATATGGCGGACTTCTCGCCAACCGCTCTTTCGGAGGTGCGCAGGTTAGCCGTACCTTCTATGCACGCGGACAAACCGGACAGCAGCTCCTCCTCGGTGCTTATGCAGCTCTCAACCGTCAGATTGCTCTCGGTACAGTAAAGAGCTATCCACGTTACGAGATGCTCGATGTAGTTCTCATCAACGGTGAGGCTAAGGGTATCATCGCAAGAAACCTCGTAAACGGAAAGATCGAGAGATTCGGTGCTCATGCTGTCGTAATCGCAACAGGTGGATACGGAAATACTTACTTCCTTTCTACCAATGCAATGAACTCTAACGGATCTGCAGCTATGCAGTGCTACAGAAAGGGTGCTTTCTTTGCAAACCCTTGCTTTGCACAGATCCATCCTACATGTATTCCTGTACATGGCGACCAGCAGTCTAAGCTTACCCTCATGTCTGAGTCACTCCGTAATGACGGACGTATCTGGGTACCTAAGAATATGGAGGACGTAAAGGCTCTCCGCGCAGGTACAAAGAAGCCTTCAGACATCGCAGAGGAAGACCGCGACTACTATCTCGAGCGTCGTTATCCTGCATTCGGTAACCTCGTGCCACGTGACGTTGCTTCACGTGCTGCAAAGGAGCGTTGCGACGCAGGTTATGGTGTAAACAACACAGGACTTGCCGTGTTCCTTGATTTCAAGACAGCTATCGAGCGTCTTGGTGAGGATGTAATCAGAGCAAGATATGGTAACCTCTTCCAGATGTATGAGAAAATCACTGACGTGAACCCATATAAGGAGCCTATGATGATCTACCCTGCTATCCACTATACAATGGGTGGTATCTGGGTTGACTACAACCTCCAGACAACTGTTCCAGGTCTTTACGCTATCGGTGAGGCTAACTTCTCTGATCACGGTGGAAACCGTCTTGGTGCATCTGCCCTCATGCAGGGTCTTGCTGACGGTTACTTCATCCTTCCTTATACTATCGGCGACTACCTCGCAGGTAAGTTCAAGGAGCCTAAGACAGACATCAATGCCCCTGAGTTTGCAGAGGCTGAAAAGGCTGTCACAGAGAAGATTGAGAAGCTTTTCGCTATCAAGGGCAAGAAATCTGTTGACTCATTCCACAAAGAACTCGGACACATCATGTGGGAGTATGTCGGAATGGCACGTAACGAGGCTGGTCTCAAGAAGGCCATCACACTTATTCAGGAGCTCAGAGTTGAGTTCTGGAAGAATGTTTACGTAGCAGGTGACAACAATCAGTTCAACCAGGAGCTTGAGAAGGCTCTCCGTCTTATCGACTTCTTCGACATCGGAGAACTCATGGCACGTGACGCACTCAACAGAAACGAGTCTTGCGGTGGTCACTTCCGTGAGGAAATGCAGACTGAAGAAGGTGAGACCAAGCGTGACGACGAGAACTATATGTTCGTAGCTGCTTGGGAGTACAAGGGCGAAGGTGTTGATCCTGAGCTTCATAAGGAGCCGCTCGTATATGAGAATATCAAGATTGCTACCAGAAACTATAAAGACTAATTGACATGGATTTGACATTGAAAGTATGGCGTCAGAAAAACGCCAAGGCAGAAGGACATTTTGAGACCTATAAGGTTAAGAATATTTCCGCTGACAGCTCTTTCCTCGAGATGCTCGATATCCTGAATGAGCAGCTTATCGCTGAGGGTATAGATCCGGTAGCTGTCGAGAAGGGATGCCAGAGCAGCGGTCCTGTTTCATTCGACCACGACTGCCGCGAGGGTATCTGCGGTGCATGTTCACTCTATATCAACGGCCGTGCACACGGACCGGACGATGAGGTAACAACATGCCAGCTCCACATGCGTAAATTCAAGGACGGTGACACAATCACTATCGAGCCTTGGAGAGCAAAGGGATTCCCTGTAATCAAGGACCTCGTTGTTGACCGTCAGGCTTATGACAAGATCCTTCAGGCAGGTGGATATGTATCAGTAAGAACAGGCGGTGTTCCTGACGGAAACGTGATTCCTATTCCTTACGAGAAGGCAGAGGAGAGCATGGACGGTGCAGCATGTATCGGTTGTGGTGCATGTGCAGCTACATGTAAGAACGGTTCTGCAATGCTTTTCGTAGCAGCTCGCGTAAGTTCACTCGCACTTCTCCCACAGGGTAAGGTTGAAGGAGCAAAACGTGCAAAGGCTATGGTTGCAAAGATGGATGAGCTCGGATTCGGTGCTTGTACCAACACACGTGCATGTGAAATGGAGTGCCCTAAGCACATCACAGTTTCTCACATTGCCCGTCTGAACCGTGAGTTCCTTGCTGCTAAGCTTGCTGACTAAGTCTCATAAAAGCATTTATACGGAGATCACCGCAAGGTGGTCTCTTTTTTTATGCTATATTTGTCTTATTCAAACCACACAATATGAAAAATATCCTTACCCTCTTACTTCTTGCTTGCACATTGAGTGTATCCGCTGAAAATGTTTCATGGCTTCGTTATCCTTCCATATCTCCCGACGGAGAGAAAATAGCCTTTTCGTATAATGGAGATATCTATATTGTGGACTCTGAAGGTGGACAGGCAAGGCAGATAACATCCAACAGATCATATGATTATTCTCCTATATGGTCTCCTGATGGAAAGTCTGTAGCATTTGCCTCTGACAGGTATGGTAATTTCGATATATATATCATATCTGCTGAGGGAGGCAGACCTTCGAGAATTACTACACATTCTTCTAAAGATACTCCATGGACATTCACTCCGGACGGAAAGAGGATAATATATTCTTCACTGATTCAGGACCCGGCTTCAAGTGCTTTGTTTCCAAAGAGTTCCATGACTGAGCTTTATTCGGTTTCCATTTCAGGAGGCAGACCGCAGCAGATACTTGCAACACCTGCTGAAGAAGTTTCATTCATAGGTGACAAAGGTGCCTTTCTTTATCATGACTGCAAGGGAGGAGAAAATATATGGCGTAAACATCATACGTCTTCCATAACACGTGATATATGGAAATATGAAGACGGAAAACATGTGAAGCTCACTGATTTCAATGGGGAAGACCGTTGTCCTAATGTATCCTCTGACGGAAAGACAGTGTATTTTCTCAGTGAGAGGGACGGAAGTTTCAATGTATATTCCATGTCTGTGGATAATCCTTCATCAGTAAGTAAGATAACTGACCATAAGACTCATCCTGTAAGATTTCTTACAGTTTCCTCGGATGATGTATTATGTTATGGTTATTGTGGGGATATTTATGTAAAAAAGCCTGGTAAAGCGCCTAAGAAACTGTCTGTATCACTGATTTCAGACTATTCGGACAATGGAAAGGCGAGGATTGATGTATATGGAGGATCTGATAATGACGTATCCTCTGACGGCTCTCAGATAGCATTTATAAGCAGGGGCGAGGTGTTTGTAACTTCTACTGAATATAAGACAGTAAAGAGGATAACAGATACTCCCGCTGCGGAGGAAGATGTGGTATTTTCTCCTGACGGAAATACATTAGCTTACTCTTCAGAGCGTTCAGGAGTATGGAATATATATACTGCAGAATTGTCGAGGAAAGAGGATGTATATTTTTCGCATGCAACTTTCATTGTTGAAAAACCTTTGTTCAAGGATAATGATATTGATCGTAAGGCTCCTTCATATTCTCCTGATGGAAAGGAGATAGCCTACATAGAGGGAAGGGACAGGCTGATGGTAATGAATCTTGAATCGGGAAAGACAAGGCAGATTACGGACGGAAGCCAGTGTTTTTCAACTTACGGATCATTCGGTTACTGTTGGTCTCCTGACGGAAAATGGTTTACTCTGAGCTATTGTGCAAGAAATCATTATCCTTACAATGATATAGGAATAGTAAGTGCGGAAGGAGGAAAGGATATTATAAATCTTACAGAGAGCGGATATACCGACAGTTCTCCAAAATGGGTACTTGATGGTAATGCAATACTCTTCAAATCAGAACGTTACGGTATGAGAAACCATGCATCATGGGGTACACTTGAAGATGCTATGATAGTATTTCTTAACCGTAAGGCGTATGATGATTTCAGAATGTCAGAAGAAGATAGGAAACTGCTGGAGGAGTATGAAAAGTCAGGTGAAGACAAAAAGGAAGAAAACAAGGATATTGTTGTTGAACTGGATAATATTGAAAACAGGATCGTCAGACTTACACCTTCTTCTTCATCTCTTGGAAGCATAGCACTCAGCAAGGACGGTAAATATCTCTACTATCAGGCTACTTATGAAAGTGGAAGAAATCTGTGGAAATATGACATAATGAAGGAAACTCCGACCAGGATTGGGGCAGCTGACGGATCTATGAAATGGAATGCAAAGCAGGATATGCTATATGTACTCGGCAGTCGTTTTTTTAAGATGAAACATGATGCAAAGAGCCTTGAATCAATCCCTGTAAGCACTTATTTCTTTATGGACCTTAAGGCTGAACGAGAGTATATGTTCGATCATGTATATCGTCAGGAAAAGGAGCGTTTCTATAATAAGGGTATGCATGGTGTAGATTGGGAGAGTCTTACAGATCATTACAGGAGGTTTCTCCCATATATCGGTAATAATTATGATTTTTCTGAGCTTTTAAGCGAATATCTCGGTGAATTGAATGTATCCCATACCGGAAGCGGTTACAGGGCTCCACAGACCTTCGATAAGACCATTACGGCCAATTTAGGTCTTCTTTATGATATGGATTGGAAAGAGGATGGCTTGAAGGTTTCGGAAATAGTGGCTATGGGACCGTTTGACAAGGCTTCCTCAAAGCTTGAGGAAGGTGATGTTATAATGGCTATAGACGGTACCAGAATACTTAAGGATATGGATTATTTTCCGCTTCTTGACCGCAAGGCTGGCAAGCGTACTCTGGTTACGATCAGGAAATCTTCAGGAGAAGAGACAGATATGGTCGTAGTCCCTATAAGTGAGTCTGCATTCAATGAGCTTCTTATCAGAGATGGATCAGAATTAATGCAGAGAAAGTGACCGCACTCTCAGGAGGTAGACTTGGATATGTCCATATAAAGAGTATGAATGACCCGAGTTTCCGTACAGTTTATTCAGATATTCTCGGAAGATACAACCATTGTGACGGTATAGTGATAGATACGAGATTTAATGGGGGAGGACGTCTTCATGAAGATATCGAGGTGCTTTTCAGCGGCGAGAAATATCTGACTCAGGAAGTGCGTGGCAAGGATGCATGTGATATGCCGAGCCGCAGGTACAACAAGGCTTCCATAATGATAATAGGGGAGGCTAATTATTCCAATGCTCATGGCACACCTTGGGTTTACAAGCATAAAGGTATAGGATTGCTTGTAGGAAAACCGGTACCGGGCACCATGACATCGGCAAATTGGGAAACTCTCCAGGATCCAACTCTCTATTTCGGAATACCTGTAGTGGGATATCGTACATCTGAAGGTACATATCTGGAGAACTCTCAGCTAGAGCCTGACATAGATGTTGAAAACACCAAGGAACTTGTTGTTCAGGGTCGTGACGAGCAGCTCGAGACAGCAGTAAAAACACTTCTTAAGCAGATAGATAGCAATTAATTACCAAAGGAAGTTATCGAACGGATAGCGGCCGGCATGGATTTCAGCTACCATCTTGTATAGGTCATCCCTGAGTTTTTCTATACCTGTCTTGTTCTTTGCCGATATGAATATGCAAGGAGTGTTCTCTTTTGCTATCCAGCTGTGCTTGAACTCTTCGAGAGTGTAGTTTTCCTGCTTTTTAGGTTCAAGGGAGAATTCGTCGTACTCCTCATACCTATATGCGTCTATCTTATTGAATACTACGAATATAGGCTTATCTATTGCCTTTATATCCTTGAGTGTTTCTTCTACAACTCTTATGTGGTCTTCAAAGTTAGGATGTGATATGTCCACCACGTGCATGAGTATATCTGCTTCCCTTACTTCGTCAAGTGTACTCTTGAATGCTTCTACAAGCTGATGTGGTAGTTTTCGTATGAATCCTACCGTATCGCTGAGCAGGAACGGTACATTTTCTATTACCACCTTACGTACAGTAGTGTCAAGAGTAGCAAACAGTTTATTTTCGGCAAAAACATCGCTTTTTGCAAGCAGATTCATGAGCGTACTTTTTCCAACGTTTGTATATCCTACAAGTGAAATACGCACCAGTGATCCTCTGTTTCCTCGCTGAGAAGCCATCTGCTTGTCAACTTTCTTCAGCTGCTCTTTGAGACGTGCAATCTTGTCCTGGATTATTCGGCGGTCAGTCTCGATCTGTGTTTCACCCGGACCCCTCATTCCGATACCTCCCTTCTGTCTTTCAAGGTGGGTCCACATTCGTGTAAGTCGTGGCAGAAGATATTGATATTGAGCAAGTTCTACCTGCATCTTAGCGTATGCAGTCTTTGCTCTCTGAGCGAATATATCCAGAATGAGATTAGTTCTGTCGAGGATTCTGATATTGAGTTCTCTTTCAATATTTCTTAGCTGAGTAGGGGATAGTTCGTCATCGAAAATAACTACTTCTATTTCGTTTTCTTCGCAATATTCCCTTATCTCCTGCAGTTTTCCGCTTCTGATATATGTCCTTGAATCAGGCCTATCTACTTTCTGTATGAACTTCTTTACACCTACAGCTCCGGCAGTCTCTGCCAGAAACTCCAGTTCATCAAGATACTCCATTATCTGTCTTTCGTCATCTCCTTGCTTGATCACTCCTACGAAGACAGCTTTTTCGTTGTGTTGTTCTACAGTTATTTTTGCCATTATGTTTATCTAAAAAATTAAGACCGATCAAATAAATTTTTGGTCGGCCTTAGTTATGATATTTGGGTTATGTTATCTAAGCTGGAATATCACAGGGAAGGTATATGTTACAGGAACGGCGCGGTCTCTCTGCTTTCCTGGCTTCCACTTCGGTGACATTGAAACGACTCTGACAGCCTCTTTGTCAAGTGAAGGGTCAACACCACGGAGAACTCTTACCTTAGTGACTGAACCATCTTTCTCAACAGTAAACTGAAGGGTAACACGACCCTGTACACCGTTTTCCTTTGCAATTTCTGGATAAACAAGTCTTGAGTTCACCCATTTTGAGAACTGGTTTGCGTCTCCACCCTGGAATGATGGTTTCTCCTCTACGAGCTGGAATGGAATAGCCTCTTCTTCAACTACTTCCTCTTCTACTTCTACGTAGTCCATGATCTCAACTCCGAGTGATGCATCATCCTCGAGGTTCATGAACATGTCATCCTCAAGTTCGATCTCGTCATCAACGATGTCGATCTGGTCTGAAAGAACTGGCATCTTCGGCGCAGCTGGTGGCGGCGGCGGAGTCTCCATGTTAGTTGAAATGATCTCTTCTTCTACGAGAATCTCAGTGTTGTCTTCGAGGACTGCAAGATTAGTCTCTTTAGATGTCCACTCGAAAGCGATGTAGGTGATTAGAAGTGAAATGATCAGTCCAATCTCTACAAATAGAAGCTTCTTGTTCTCCAAGTTTGCTTTTTCCGACTTTTTGATTTCCATATCTGTAGTTTTGTTTTTACTCTTTTAGGCGGTAAAGTTAGAAATTATATTTTTTATTTCAAACTTTTTACAAGTTGTTTTGTAGATTTGCAGAAAATTACATTAATAATGATTTCATATTACTTTGAGGATACAGACTTTGTTTTCCGTAAGAAGACATTGAACAACAAGTGGCTTAAGCTTGTAGCAGAGAGTGAAATCCGTAGGATAGGGGATATTTCTATAATTTTCTGTTCTGACAATTATATATTGGATGTTAATCAGCAGTATCTCCAGCATGACTATTTCACTGATATAATCACTTTTGATTATTGCGAAGGTGTCAGACTTTCAGGAGATCTCTTCATAAGTGTTGACAGTGTCAGAGAAAATGCTGTCGAGTATGGCACTGAGTTCGACGAGGAGTTGAACAGGGTAATTGTGCATGGTGTCCTTCATCTGATAGGGTATGACGATCATTGTGATGAGGATATTCAAGTTATGAGGAGTAAAGAGAATTATTATCTTTCATTGCGAGAGTTACTGTAGTGTATGAATAAAGTTTACGATGTAATAGTTGTCGGTGGTGGTCATGCCGGTTGTGAAGCTGCGATGGCTGCATCTCGTATGGGATCTAGCGTTCTTCTTATATCTATGGATATGAACAAGTTCGCGCAGATGTCTTGTAATCCTGCCATTGGTGGAATAGCTAAAGGTCAGATAGTCAGAGAAATAGATGCTCTTGGTGGTTATACTGGAATTGTTACGGATGCTTCTACCTTGCAGTTCAGAATGCTCAACAGGTCAAAAGGACCGGCAATGTGGAGTCCTCGTGCGCAGTGTGATAAAATCCAGTTTTCTCTTTACTGGCGAAAAATACTCGAAAGTGCTTGTAAATTAGACATTTACCAAGATACTGTAACCTCTTTTCTTTTCTGTGGTTCTAAAATTACGGGCGTTTGTACGACTACCGGTGCAATATTCAATTCTCAGACAGTTATCCTTACTGCCGGAACCTTCCTCGGAGGACGTATGTTTATTGGACGAACCATGTTCGAGGGTGGTCGAATCGGTGAACTTCCTTCTCATGGTCTGACTTCTCTACTTTCCGATATGGGAATTTCGACAGCGAGGATGAAGACAGGTACTCCACCAAGAATAGACATTTCTTCTGTCGATACTTCTTCCATGATTCATCAATGGGGTGATGATTGTCCGGATAAATTTTCATATCTGCCATTTCTTTCTTCTGCGCAGAATTCTACTCCGCAGATGCCTTGTTTTGTAGTTCATACTAATGAACAGGTACATGATATTCTAAGGAGTGGATTTGGAGATTCCCCTTTGTTTTCAGGACTTATTACCGGTATAGGTCCGCGTTATTGTCCGAGTATTGAGGATAAACTGAGAACTTTTGCAGGCAAGACCGAACATCAGCTTTTCCTTGAGCCGGAGGGTAGGGGAACAAATGAATATTATCTTCAGGGTTTCTCTTCATCACTTCCTCTCAATATCCAGATGGATGCTCTTCATTCTATTAAAGGTCTGGAGAATGCTAAGGTATTTCGCCCTGCTTATGCGGTTGAATACGATTACTTCGATCCTACTCAGCTTAAGCCTACACTTGAGTTGAAGTCAATAGAGGGACTTTTCCTTGCTGGTCAAGTGAACGGTACTACCGGATATGAGGAGGCAGCTGCACAGGGATTGATTGCTGGTATGAATGCTCATCTGAAAGTTGCCGGAAAGGATCCTTTCATACTCAAGAGGGATCAGGCTTACATAGGAGTGCTTATAGATGATCTTATTACCAAGGGTGTAGATGAGCCTTATAGAATGTTCACTTCGAGGGCAGAATACAGGATACTTCTGAGGCAGGATAATGCGGATTTGCGTTTGACAGAACTTTCTTATAAGGCTGGATTAGCTGACAGATTCAGATATGATTATACTTGCAGGAAGTATGATTCTGTAGATAAATTCAATCAATTTTTTGAAGATACATCTGTCAGACCGGAGCATGTAAATGCATATCTTGAGTCTGTTTCTACGTCAGTGGTCAACTCCAGAACAAGGCTTTCTGCGCTTATTTCACGTCCGCAGGTAAGTCTTCATGAATTGTTTAATATTGTTCCACGTGGAACAATTACTAAATCTGGGATTGAAATTGATGAAGAATTTTCTTCTCCTCTCAAGTCTTTTACTGACTCTGATTATTATGATCTCATATCATATGGCAAGAGGTCTGATCTGGATAATAAGGTAAAAGGGGAGTACTCTTCTGATTCTTCTATTTTGGATGCCTTCCATGTTCTTCAGTTCAATACAGAGTATCCTGTATCGTTGTTGGATCCGGATAAATTGAATTCTACAGTATGTGAAAATTATAAGAGAGAGATACTTGATTCTTCTGAAATATCTATAAAATATAAAGGGTATATTCAGAGGGAGAGACAGATGGCGGATAAAATTCTGCGCCTTGAAAATCTTACAATACCTGAGGATTTTGATTTTGATAGGGTAGAGAGTCTTTCTATAGAGTGCCGTCAGAAGCTGAAGAAATATGCTCCACGTACAATTGCACAGGCTTCCAGAATATCAGGAGTTTCTCCTGCGGATATATCTGTTCTGCTTGTTTATTTCGGTAGATAGAAAAAAGTGTTCCACGTGGAACACTTTTTTCTATTATAGTACTGTAGAAACAACATGCATGTTTACACTATACTTGATATGACAGGTGTAAGCTGATGTTCATTACCATTTATGATAGTTAAAGGAGTTTCAGTGCAAGTTTTATTATTTCTTCGAGACTTGCAGAAGGCTTTTCCTTGAGTACAGAGTTGACTGCTTTTGTTACGTTTGCCTTGGTGAATCCGAGCATTACCAGGGCTGTAGTTGCTTCTTCCGTTGCGGCATTTGAAGATGATCCGAAAAGCTGTCCGCTGTCTGTTCCGCCTCCTTTGACTATCTTGTCCTTAAGTTCCAGAATGAGCCTCTGAGCGCTTTTCATTCCGATTCCTTTTATGCTCTTTATCTTGTTGATGTCTTCGGCAAGGATAGCTGTCCTTATCTCTTCCGAGGACATTGAAGAGAGCATCATACGTGCTGTGGAAGCTCCGATTCCGGATACTCCGATAAGAAGTCTGAACAGTTCTCTTTCGTCTTTTGAGGCGAAGCCATAGTACAGTTCTTCGTCTTCTCTGAGATAATGATGAATATATACGATGCTGTCCTTCCTGCCGTTCAGGCTTTCGTAAGTCTGAAGCGATATAAGGATTCTGTATCCTATTCCGTAAGTTTCAAGTATTACTTCTGTAGGGGAGAGTTCGGTTATCTGCCCTTTGATGTAGTCTATCATGTTCTGTAGATATATGTTAGTCCTGCAAAATTATGATAAAATCCTATAAAAGAAAGAGAGTTTTTGCTAAATTTGCAGGCTTATTGCGTGTATGCGCGTGCGAAGTACAAGTCTTATGTCGGCTGTTTCTGAAATACGTAGTCTGTTTCCTGCACTTTCAAGAAAGGTGTATGGGAAGGATCTTGTGTATTTTGACAATGCCGCTACCAGCCAGCGTCCTCAATCCGTAATCGACAAGTGGAACGGGATAAGTGGATATTCCAATGCAAACATCCATAGGGCTGTCCACCGTCTTGCTGATGAAGCTACTCAGGCATATGAGGGTGCAAGAGATACTGTAAG
Organism: Bacteroidales bacterium; assembly: GCA_015060335.1. Classification (GTDB taxonomy): domain Bacteria; phylum Bacteroidota; class Bacteroidia; order Bacteroidales; family UBA932; genus Cryptobacteroides. The sequence continues at coordinate 22,533 of SUYR01000025.1, forward strand.
AGAGTTTCTGAATGCAGAGCATAGGGAAGAGATTGTCTTTACATCAGGTACTACCGCATCTGTCAATCTCGTTGCTTTTTCTTTTGGCGAAGCCTTTGTCAGAAGCGGCGACGAAATTATAGTTTCAGAAGCAGAACATCATTCCAATATTGTCCCGTGGCAGCTGATGTGTGAGCGAAAAGGTGCTGTCTTAAGGGTGCTTCCTGTGGATGATCATGGTTATCTCATGACAGAGAAACTGGATGAACTGCTTACTGAAAGGACAAAGCTGTTGGCTGTGACTCACATTTCCAATGTGCTCGGTATAATCAATCCTGTGAAGAAAATCGTGGCAAAGTGTCATTCTATGGGAGTTCCTGTACTTGTTGACGGTGCCCAGGGAATAGTTCATTGCAGCGTGGATGTGCAGGATCTTGATTGTGATTTCTATGTTTTTTCAGGGCATAAGATGTATGCAGCGACCGGAACAGGAGTCCTGTACGGAAAGAAGAAGTGGCTTGATGCCATGCCTCCTTATATGGGCGGGGGAGAGATGGTCGGCACAGTCAGTTTTTCAGGAACGACCTATGCTCCACTTCCTATGAAGTTTGAGGCAGGCACACAGAATTTCGCTTCGACAGCTACTTTCAAAGAAGCCGTAAATATGGTTAACTTATTGAATGATAATAAGTTAAAAAATAAAATAGATGAAATAAGGGACTATCTTCTGGATTATTTTCTTTCGGATGAGAGAATAAGTCTTTATGGTGTTCCTCGTGGAACATATGAGGATAAGATACCTCTTTTCTCCTTTACTGTGAAGGGAGTACATCATGAGGATCTTGCTCTTATTCTCGACAAGATGGGTGTGGCGGTAAGATCCGGGCAGATGTGTGCTGAACCGGTCATGGACAGATTTGGAGTAACCGGTATGTTGAGAGCATCGCTGGCGCCGTACAATACTATCCAGGAAGCGGAATATTTTGTTAAATGCTTGAATAAAGCTATTGATATGTTGATTTAATATCTCTCGACTTCGCTTGAGATGACAGTACAGTCTGTCATTCCGACCGACAGTAGGGAGTAGAGGAATAAGTTATGAGTTTGCAGGAAGCGGAAAACGCCATTGTCGAAGAGTTTTCGATGTATGAGGAATGGCTTGACAAATATGAATATCTGATAGAACTGGGAAAGTCATTGACTGACTATCCTGAGGAGGCGAAGACTGAGGATAAGCTTATAAAGGGATGTCAGTCAAGAGTATGGCTTGATTACAGGATTGAGGATGGAAAGATAATCTTCAATGCAGACAGCGACGCCATCATCACCAAGGGAATAATATCCTTGCTTATAGGATTATATTCGGACAGGACACCTCAGGAGATTCTTTCATCGGATTTTTCTGTGGTGGAGAAGATAGGACTGAAGGAGAATCTTTCACCTACAAGGGCTAACGGACTTGTGTCCATGATTGCCAAAATCAGAGAAATAGCAAGAAGTATATGAATTTGGAAAGAGATATAATAAGAGCTCTCAGACAAGTATATGACCCGGAAATACCTGTGAATGTATATGATCTCGGACTTATTTACGAGATCAAGGTCAATGAAGAGCATGAGGTGTATATCCAGATGACTCTTACTGCGCCGAACTGTCCGATGGCAGATTATGTGATGGCTCAGGTGAAGGAGGCCGTGGCGGACGTTCCAGGTGTGGTTGAAGTGAAGGTGGATCTGGTTTTTGAGCCGGTTTGGGATAAGAGCAGGATGAGTGAGGAAGCACTGGTGGAGCTTGGTCTGGATGATTGAAGAGCAGAGGACTCACTGCCTATGCAGACGGTCCGTGACGATATGGAAAAGGTGGATTTATACCTTTCTTTAGGCTCAAATCAGGGTGATAGGGCTCAACATCTGGAAAATGCCTTATCTTTGCTTAATATTGAGCTTAAAAGACCTTATAAGGAGGTATCTTCGTTTATAGAGACAGAGCCTTGGGGATTTGATTCGGATGAGAAGTTTCTCAATGCGGCTGTTCACTATGAGCTGGAATTGCCAAGGGGGTATAATCCTGAAGCAGAAGGTCTGATGATACTTGAGATATGTAAGGATATCGAGAGAAGGATGGGTAGAAGCGGTGAGCCTCAATATGACGAAGGAGGACATAGAATATATACATCCAGGCCGATTGATATAGATATTCTGCTTTTCGGAGAGAACAGGATAGATTGCCCGGAACTTACGGTTCCTCATAAGCTGATGTATGAGAGGGACTTTGTTATGATACCGTTGAATGAAATTTTATAACTATAATACTATTATGACACAGGAAGAACTTTTTAAGATTCTCGTAGCTCATTGCAAGGAGTATGGATTTATTTTCCCTTCAAGCGAGATCTACGACGGTCTCGGTGCCGTTTATGATTATGGACAGCTCGGAGCAGAGCTGAAGAACAACATCAAGAGATATTGGTGGGAGGCTATGACAAGGCTTCATGAGAATATTGTGGGTATTGATTCCGCTATTTTCATGCATCCGAGAATTTGGGAGGCATCAGGCCATGTAGGTGCTTTCAATGACCCTCTCATTGACAATAAAGATTCCAAGAAGAGATATAGAGCAGACGTTCTTATCGAGGATTATATCGGCAAGCTTGAAGACAAGATTGCCAAGGATGTGGAGAAAGGAAAGAGGAAATTCGGTGAGGCATTCAACGAGGAGCAGTTCCTTGCAACCAATCCGAATGTGCTTCGTAACCAGGCGAAGATCGATGAGGTGAAGAAGAGAATGGCTGATGCCCTCAATGCAAATGACCTTGCTGAACTTCGTCAGATAATCATCGATTGTGAGATTGCTTGCCCAATTTCTGGAACAAAGAACTGGACAGACGTCCGTCAGTTCAACCTCATGTTCTCTACCCAGCTCGGTAGCGTTACAGGAGATGCGAGCATCATTTATCTCCGTCCTGAGACAGCACAGGGTATCTTCGTTAACTATCTTAACGTACAGAAGACAGGCCGTATGAAGATTCCTTTCGGTATCGCTCAGATCGGTAAGGCATTCAGAAACGAGATTGTGGCTCGTCAGTTCATCTTCCGTATGAGGGAGTTCGAGCAGATGGAGATGCAGTTCTTCATCAAGCCGGGTACAGAACTCGATTGGTTTGCAAAATGGAAAGAGAACCGTATGGCTTGGCATAAGGCACTTGGAATGGGCGACGAAAACTATCGTTTCCACGACCACGACAAGCTTGCTCACTATGCAAATGCGGCTACAGACATCGAGTTCCGATTCCCATTCGGCTTTAAGGAGCTTGAAGGAATCCACTCTCGTACCGACTTTGACCTTGGCAATCACCAGAAGTTCTCAGGCAAGAAGATCCAGTATTTCGATCCTGAACTTGGAGAGAACTATGTTCCTTATGTAGTGGAGACATCTATCGGAGTTGACCGTATGGTGCTTGCCGTGCTTTCGCACTCTTACAAGGAGGAGCAGCTTGACAATGGCGAGACACGAGTGGTAATGAGCATTCCTGCCCCTCTCGCACCGGTGAAGGTGGCAGTGCTTCCTCTCATCAAGAAAGACGGTCTTCCAGAGCTTGCACGTGAGATTATGAGCGAACTTCAGTACGATTTCAACTGCCAGTATGACGAGAAGGATTCTATCGGTAAGAGATATCGCCGTCAGGATGCAATCGGTACACCTTTCTGCGTGACTATCGACCACGATTCACTCAATGACCGTTGCGTGACTATCCGTCATCGTGACACAATGGAGCAGCAGAGAGTCAAGATCGAGGATCTTCATTCCATCATAAGCAAGGAGGTCAACCTCAGCAATATCCTTAAGAAACTCAAATAACCATTAAACACTGGAATTATGAAAAGAATCTTTGCAATCATTCTCGCTGCAGCAGCATTTCTCGCAGCAGAAAACACAGCAGACGCACAGTTGCTGAAGAATCTTGTAAACAAGGTAAAAGGTACTACTACTACCACTACCACACAACCTGCAGAGACAGTTTCCGCAGCCACCACAAACGGTAGGACTGCAGGAGTGGCTCTCAAGTCTCTTTTCACTCAGTATAAGGCAGATGGAAAGCTCGACATGGGCAATATCAACAACCTTCTGAACCTTACAACTCTTGCCAGCAACATTCAGGGACTCAAGGGTCAGACCAACAAGGGTGCATTCTATAAGGACTTTGCAGCAGGACTTGTTCTTGGCTCAAATAACCTCGTGAATGAGACCAACTCTACAAACGTGATGAACGGTCTTACGAATCTCGTAAATAATGTTGACCTTTCTGCCCTCACAGCAAAGGCAAATACAGCCGCAGAAAAGGTGACAGAGACTGTATCTACAACAGCAGTCAAGGCAGACACAGCGATTGCTAATGCAACAGAAATCGCAACATCTGTATCAAACATTCTGAACCTTTTCAAGAAGTAGCTGTCGCCTAACGATTTGAATATCATGTGTTTATAGAAAATCGATTCCCCTGCAGCGGGGAATCGATTTTCTGTATTATGCTGAATGTTAGCTAGTTAGGTGGCAGGGAAATTAGAGCAGTCTATTTCCAGCCCTGTGCTTTCATCGGGAGCTCGACTCCGTCTGGAGTGACGAGAGCTGCGCCGACTTCCGGTTTGGCGAGATGTCCGATGATATCGAATGTCTGGAAATCGTGGCGGAACTTGTCGTGCTTGCCGATAGGAATGGTGAACAGGAGCCTGTAGTCTTCTCCACCGTTCAGCGCAGCAGACATAGGATCAATATTGAGTTCCTTGCCCAGATCGAATGACTTTCCTGCAAACGGAAGCTTATCTACATATACTTTTGCTCCAAGTCCGCTGTCTCTTACAAGCCTCTTGATTGTGTCTGCAAGACCTCGGGTCACGAGATATCCATACGAAGGTATTATCTCCGCCTCTTCCATCTGACCTATGATATTCGGACTGATCTGAGGCTTGAGATACGCTCCTACAAGATTCTTGTATTCCTCCAGATCCGGCTGCGCCTTTGCATCTCCGCTCTGCTCAAATGCCCGTTTCTCTCTTTCGAGCACCTGAAATCCAAGGAATGCCGCTCCGATATTGTCGGATATACATATAAGGTCCATGCTTTTTGCTGCAGGACGGCGCTTGGCTGTCAGAAGCGAAGTTTCACCCATTGATGATATGCTTACAGCAAGTCCGTTAGGAGAAGGGACAAGGTCAAGGCTCACTTTTTTGTATCCGTGTTCGCGCGCAGCAGTCACAATGCCCTCCCACACTTCCTTTATATGACTGAAATCCAGTTTTGCAGAAATACCGAGCCTTACATCCATAGTGCGCGGATGAGAAAACTCACTGTAGAGTTCTCCTGTTACCGCTGTCACACATTTATATCCGAGATGTTTGAGAGGGAAGTATGTCAGGTCGAAGTCTATACCTTCAAGGAAGGTTCGTGAATTAGAACTTACAACAGATTTTGCACCTGTTTCAAACCAGCTGCTTTCAAAGGGCTTGTATCCTGTGCCCTCATATAGTTTTGCGATTGCCTCGACTCTTCCGAGGTCTGAGAATGATTCTTGTGCCATTGCTATTGAATATCAAATGATTTGTCCTCTACATTCCATCCTGAAACTTCGAGGGTTTCTCCGCAGCCGTCAGGAAGGGTGCAAGTGTATGTCTTTGTCTCTCCAGGTGCAAGGGTAACAAGGTTTGCGCTCCAGAATGCAGGGATGACAAGCTCTCCGGCAGCATCCTTCACAGACAAGCGTATGAAGAAAGCCACGACAGATGCCTTGTTTTCGAGTGTTATCTGGATCTTGTTTGCGTCCTTCTTCATTGAGACCGCAACCTCTGCCTCAGCGAGGTCGTTCAGGCCGGAGAAATCGCCATAGCTCTCGAGCTGGGTCCTCCACCATCTGTATTTCTTCCAGTTGTGCTCATCCATCACTTCAGCAAGAACGTAGTCGTTCTCTGAAACGACATTGCCTTCCTTGTCCTTGAGCGTAAGGAAAACGAATCCTATATTGTCTATTTCCGGCATGTCAAATACCGGTTTAGAGCAACCCATAGGCATTTCCACCTCTGCAGAAGACTCTTCCGCAAGACTTCCGTCAAGGGCATATATCTTCATTTCAGCAGTAAGATTAATATCCTCCTTCTCGTCGTTGAGGGCATATACCTTTCTGTTTTCGTAGTTGTATGCAAGCTGCTGAGGTGCGCATCCCTTCTTTACAGACCAGTATGCCGAAGTAGGAGCAAGATACCAGTCGTACATCTGCCAGTAGAGAGACGGCCAAGCCGAATTGAGCATCCATTGGATGACACCAGTAGAGCGTGGTACATTCACTCTATGTGCCTCAATCATAGCTCTTGTGCCTTCATAATCGAGGAAATGTGCCTTGCGGAGGAAATCATCGAGATCCTTCGCACCTCCCATACGCTTTTCAATAACGGTCTTCAGTTCGCTGAGATCGTGGAGAGCGTCGCGTGAAGTAGTAGTATGATAGTCATATTCATCAGCAACCGGCCAGAGCTTGTCCTGCGGAATGAACTTCACAAGCGACTCCTTGACAGGCATCTGAGCGCCTATACCTATTTCCGTATTGAATCCGACAGCATTTCCCTTCGCCTGCTCGCTGTACCAGTAGTAAGGTGCCTGCCACTCATAAGGACCCCACATTTTCATGCCGGCAGGTCCGCTCAATGTGCTCTTTGCGGATCCGGCGTGCACCATATATGGTCTTGTAGGATCGATTTCATCAAGAATGTCAAGATATCTCTGCTCAAGAGCCGGACGAGGAAGCATGTCGCTGGCTCCGTACCATCCTATTACTGAAGGGTGGTTGCGCAGCCACAGCACCTGATCACGGAAACATTCCGCTATAAAATCCATATCCTCATCTGTGGAAATACATCCGTATCTGTCGTTCGGCTTTCCTGTATATACCTCCCACTCCCAGTGGCAGCTCCATCCTACAAGGGCAAGAACACCCTGACGGTCACATTCGTCATATACATTCTGAGATGTTCCCCAGACCTCTTCAAAACGGATGGCGTTCATATTCATATCCTTGACATAAGCCACTTCAATGGCATTACGGGAATCCGGGTTACGGAGGAATATGTCGTCAGTCCAGCCGGCACCCTTTATCAGCACCTTCTTTCCGTTGAGGATGAATCCGCGGTAGTTCTCGTCTGTGAGATACGAATCTACCTGTCTGATACCGAAGTCAATAGTCTGAGAATCAGATACTTTTCCATCGGCAACAAATGAAAGCTCCATAGAATACATTTCCGGAGTACCGAGATTGTGGCACCACCACAGGCGTGGATTCTTTACATGAAGAGCCTTCTTGTCATCTGGGGTTATTGTGACAATCTTTGTCTCGCCGGCAGCAAGCTCCACAGGCATGCTGAAAGACTTTCCGTCAAATTTTCCGCAGAGCTTTCCTTTTACTGCCTTATCGCTTGAATTACAGAGCTGGGTCTCTACGGTAACCCACGCCTCATCCAGCTCTGCAGTATCGACCTGTGTCCTTACTACAGGATTCTTCAGAGACACCTCATTGCTGTATCTGAGCCATACCGGACGGAAGATACCCATGCTTTCATCGGCAGGACGTGGATTCCAGTCAACGAAGCCGATGTTGAACTCTCCCTTCTGCCATCTGTAAACCTTTACGGCCAGACAGTTATTCTCCTTTATGATGTCAGTAACATCGAAAGCGAACTGTCTGAATGGGCCGTAAAGCTCATCTGCCGAAGCAATTTGAGTACCATTGAGCCATACATCTGCGCGGTAGCTGATACCGTCGAATGCAAGTTCCAATCTCTGTCCGTCCTTCAGTGCAGGAATATCAAATGAGGTCCTGTACCACCAAGGCTCATTGAACTGCTCTTTGTCTATATTCTTGTAATTCGTACCGACAAATGCGTCCTGATATAGTCCGTTTTCGCATGTGAGGGCACCAAGGACTGTACAAGGAACACTTGCCTTGTACCAGTCGTTACCGGCATCCGCTTCCGGCGTAGAGAGTACATCTCCCTCAAGATTTACTTTGGATGAAGCCTGGATGGACCAGCTGTCGGTGAGCATGATGTCAGCATCTTGGCTATAAGGTTCAGAGCATGAAATGATGCATAATGCTGTCAGAAAAGACAACAGGATAGTTTTTTTCATATAATTTTGTAAAAATTTTATCAACAAACTGCAAATATACGAACTTTATGAAAAAGAGAGCGTCAGTATTTTGTTTAATAATGGTTTTAATATCAGGAGTATATCTTATTTCAGGTTGTTCTACAAAGGATGAACGGGTAGCGGGTGCCCTTGCAGGTAGAATTGTACCCGGATATGCTGATAATATTGTGTTCCGGCAGATAGAGGATTCTGTGGATGTATTTGAGATCCGCTCGGAAGGAGGCAAGCTCATTATATCCGGAAACAATGCCAACTCCATGGCTACAGGTCTCAACTATTATCTGAAGAACAGTTGTAATGTCACCGTATCATGGTATGCCTTCGATCCAGTGCAATATCCATCAGAGATGCCTTCTGTTGAGGTTCCCGTAAGGGTTGAGGCCCGCACAAAGAACAGGTTTTTCCTCAATTACTGCACCTTCGGCTATACGATGCCATGGTGGAAATGGGAAGACTGGGAGCGTATGATAGACTGGATGGCGCTCAATGGTGTCAATATGCCTCTTGCCAATACCGGACAGGAGGCTGTCTGGCAGAAGGTGTGGAGGAATCACGGAATGACCGATGATCAGATCCGTGCATATTTCACGGGTCCGGCTCATCTTGCATGGCACAGGATGTCGAATATCGACCATTTTGACGGTCCGCTTCCGCAGAATTGGATAGATTCCCAAGTAAAGCTTCAGAAGAAGATCCTCAAGAGAGAGAGACAGCTGAATATGAAACCGGTACTTTCTGCTTTCAGCGGACATGTGCCCGAGCAGCTCAAGGATATATATCCGGATGCTGTGATTACGGATATACCACGCTGGAGCGGTTTTCCTGCCGAAAATCTCTGTCATTTCCTTTCTCCGACCGACCCTCTGTTTGCAAGGATTCAGAAGGAATTCATGGTGGAACAGGAAAAGATGTTCGGCACCGACCATATTTATGGAGTGGATCTTTTCAATGAGATAGAGGCACCTTCATGGGATCCGCAGACTCTTGCTGCAATATCGAAGGGTGCTTATGAATCCATGGCTGCTGCAGATCCTGACGCTGTATGGCTGCAGATGGGCTGGATGTTCTATTATGACCGTAAACATTGGACAGATGAGAATATCAAGGCATATCTTCAGGCAGTTCCGCAAGGGAAGGTCATCATACTGGATTATTATCTGGAACATACACCGGTCTGGACTATTACTGATAAATTCTATGGCCAGCCGTATATCCTGTGCTACCTCGGCAATTTCGGAGGAAATATCAGGATGATGGGCAATTTTCATCAGGCATCTGAGAGGATTGAAGACGCATTTGAGCGTGGAGGAGACAACTTCGTGGGTATAGGATCGACCCTTGAGGGCTTTGGAGTCAATATGTTCATGTATGAGTACATTATGGACAAGGCGTGGGCCGCCGGAATGACTGACGATGACTGGGTAAGGGCTCTGGCAGCAAGAAGGACAGGCTTTGCTGACCCCGAGGCGGAGAATGTATGGAAGACATTGACCGACAGCATATATATAGCGGGATCATGTTCGAGTCAGACACCTCTCGCGTGCGCGCGTCCTTGTGTAGAAGGGTTCTGGCATTGGACAGCAATCCATCCTGTAAGATACGACAATGCCACACTTGTGAGGGCGTGGAAGCAGTTGCTGGAAGTGCCGTCGGAGCGTGATACATATATGTCAGATATAGTGAATATAGGCACACAGGCTCTCGGAAATCATTTCGCAGACCTGCGTGACCAGCTTACCGGGGCATATATGTCTTCGGACATTGAAAAGGCGCGGGAATGTGTCCGAGTGATGACGGAATTGCTGGATGATCTGGATGCACTTGCTGCCTGTGATCCCCAGCTCAGCCTCAAGAGGTGGCTCGATGATGCTTCTTCCTGCGCAAAGACGGAAGAAGAGGCTGCATATTACAGGCGGAATGCCCGTACACTCATAACCATCTGGGGGCAGCAGTGCAGTATCCGGGATTATGCTACACGTCTGTGGAGCGGACTGGTGTCATCTTATTATGCTCCAAGATGGCACATGTATTTTGACGAAATCCTTTCCTGCATTCAGGAGGGTCGCGAATATGGTCAGGTTGAATTTTTTAAGAAATGTGAGAAATTTGAGGACAATTGGGCCGCAAATGATAGCGAAATCTTTTATAATAAACCGGTTTCTCCGGTAAATTTTTCAAAAGAATTAATTTATAAGTACCAATTATAAAAATAATTGCTATATTTGCCGCCGTGTAGTTTGCACCACAGCACACCACACTAAACCAAGAAACGATTTAACCAATTAATAACTCAAATTTCAATCATGAAAAAAATCTTTTTTGCTTTGATGCTTGGTCTTGCAGCTGTTGCATGTACCACAGCTGAGTACGACGATACTGCTATCAAGGAGCAGCTCGGAGAACTCGACGGACGTCTTGACAAGGTTGAGGAAGAGCTTGCTACTCTTCAGCTTAACGTTGATGCCATGAAGAGTCTTGCTCAGGCTCTCAAGGATGGCAAGTATATCACTTCTTATGTCGCTCTTGAGGACAACACTGGTTATACTATCAACTTCTCTGACAACACTTCTATCGTTATCGAGAAAGGTGAGAAGGGAGATAAAGGAGATACTGGTGATACTGGTGAAACAGGTCAGACTGGTCCTGCAGGTAAGGATGCTGAGAAGGTGACTGTTGCTGAGAAGGACGGTGAACTTTACTGGTTTATCGGCGAAGTTGCTCAGATTCCTGTATATGAGGCAGCTCCAGTATTCACAAGCGTTGACGGCAAGCTCTATGTACAGTTCGGCGACAAGGAGCCTGAGGAAATCGGTACTCTTACCGGAAAGTCTATCTTCGAGGACGTGAAAGTTGAAGGCAACGAGATGGTCTTCACATTCCTTCCTGTGGGTGAAGAGGCTGAGGGACTTGTTTACAGAGTTCCGCTTGCAGAGAAGTTTGCTCTTGTAATCGACGCAGAGGTTGGCCTTGCTGAGAATGCAACAGAGGCTGTTCTTGCTTACGAGGTGAAGGGCGCAAACGCAACTACAGTTGTTGACGTTCTTGCACACGGTTGTGAGGCTGTCGTAGAGGCTGACGTTATCAAGGTTACTGCTATCGTTGAGGGTGCAACTCTTCTCGTATTCGCTGACAATGGCGAGGGCAAGACTTCAATCAAGAAGGTAACATTTGCTCCAGAGTCATTCGAGGTATCTGACGTTGACGAAGTTGTTTCGTTCAAGGGTGGTTCTGTTGAGGTAGCTGGTGTTACAAACATCGCATTCGAGGTGGTTATTCCTGAGGATGCTCAGTCATGGCTTTCATGCGTAGAGACTAAGGCTGCTTTCTCATACACATTCACAGCTGCTCCTAACACTGTAGAGGAGACTCGTTCTGCAGAAGTTTCTTTCGTTCGTTTCGGTACTGAGGAAGTCCTCAAGACTGTGACTATCGAGCAGGCAGCTTATGTTCCGTTTGCTAAGCTTGTATGGGATGCTGCAGTTCCATTCGGTGGCGGTAAGGACAGAAATATGACAATGGACAGTGAATATGTATATGTTGCACAGGCTGCTGGTGGAGATGGTGCTGTCAAGGCTATCAGCATTGCTGACCCTACTCAGGTAAAGGACGTGAAGGTTACAACTTATACTCCTGCAGGTCTTGACAACGGTACACATGCGGTTACTTGCGTAAGAATGCTTCCTAACACTGATCCTGCAGTAAACGGCGGTAAGGATGTCCTCGTAGGTTCTAACCTTACAATCGGTGACGGTACTGAAAAACTCATCGTTTATGTTTGGTCAAACGGTATTGATGCTGATCCTAACTACTTCGTAATTGACTCAGGCGTTCGTCGTCTCGGCGACAAGTTCACAGTAAAGGGAACATATCAGGCAGGTGAGCTTCTTTTCTTCGATTTCAATGACGGTAACACAGTTATCCGCGTCAATATGAAGGACGGTGTTGCAGGTCTCTGGGGAACTCCTGAGCTTGCTTATGCAACAGGTCGCTTTGCTATGCCTGTAGCAGGTGCAAGCAATATAGGTGAGTGCACAATCCATCCAGATGCAACATTTGACGCAAATGGCAACCCTTCTGCTGCCCTTCTTACAACGAATGCAGTCAACGGTTTCTTCACTCAGGATTCAGGAAATGCATTTGTTGCTTCTGCATGGGGAACAGATCCGAAACTTACTCAGACATACGGTTACAACTTCTTCGAGCACAACGGCGTAAACTATATCGCTTATGTGAAGGTTGCTGGCGACAGAAATTCTGCTGCTCTCAATGTTATCGAGGATGTAAACGGAGCTGCTGACTTCAAGGGTACACTCGAGGCTCAGAAAGACCTCTTCACTGCTCCAGTAAACGGTACAGGTAATGCAGGTCATGGTCTTGGCGACTGCGCTACTGCAGTTGTTGACGGTGTAAGATACATCGCTGTAATGGGTCAGAATATCGGTATCTCACTCTACAAGGTTCTCTAATCAGATAATCTGTTATAGCACATATAATTGCGGCAGTCCATCAATCGGGCTGCCGCTTTTTTTGCTCGCACGTGAGTTGTCGCTCTGCCATATATGGCATCTTACCTGCTGCCCATATGCAACCTTTTCCCGAAATTGTCCCTTACGGCTCAAAATGCAATTCGCTGACTCTCAGCTTTTTGGACAGATAATGCGTCGCATCATTTGTCCTCTGCCACCCAATCCGCTGACCCTCAGCGCGTTGTGGATATGCGATTCCCCTGCGGCGGGGAATCGTTTTTGCATAAAGCACTCTGGTACAGGCACTTGAGTGCCAGGACATTTTTCCGAGTTCTTCTCTCGAAATTCGCGTTCCAATTCCTCTCACCGAATCTTCTCGCCCAATACTTCTCTCTGATCTCGCCCGACCGTTTTTCAAAAAAAACGATTTTTTCTTCCGCAGCGTTCGCAAAAATGTGCCCTACAAGCACTCCAGTCTGCTATTTTCACATTTATCCATTTACAATTTTTTTACGCGGATAACTCTTCGGAACTTTGCTGGCGTTAACTATTAAACGAATTGTTATGACTGATAATGTTGAAACGAAACTGGATGTTCAGAGTAAGAATTATGCGAATATGCTCTGCGACTTTATGTTCAAGAGGGTATTCGGAAGCGAGGCGAACAAGGACATGCTGATCTGGTTCCTCAACATGGTGCTGAAGGATCTGAACATCAAATCTGTGAAATTCATCCCGACAGAACATCACGGAATGACCGAAGAGGACAGGATCGTGATCTTCGACATCGCCTGCGAATGTGAAGACGGAAGGAAATTCATCATCGAGATGCAGAAGGGATATCAGAAGTATTTCCGTGAAAGGGCGCTGTATTATACGACGTATCCGATCAACAAACAAGGGCGCGAAGCCCGGGAGCTCTATGAGAAAGAACGTATCCAGGGTATGACACATGAAAAATTCAACTGGGACTACAATCTCCAGCCCGTGATAGTAGTCGCCATCCTGAACTTCCGCTTCAAGCACGCAGACGACTGGCCGCAGGACAGATATCACTCGTCGTACCGCCTGACAGAGGACCTGACACATGAGACGATGACTGACGCCCTGAGGTTTGTGTTCGTCGAACTCGGGAGAATGACTAAAAAGATCTCGGAGCTGGAGACCAAGTTCGAGAAATGGATATATCTGATGAAAAATATGCACAAGATGAAGAACATCCCGCCTGAATTTGCCGATCCGATGTTCCGGCGCTTGTTTTTGCTCGCAGAAATTAATAATTTTACGCCGGAAGAACGAGAGCAATACTATAAATCATTGGAAAGCATGGGTGACTACTACAACATAATCAACACGACAGCGGAAGAAGCTGAGAAGCGTGGGCTGGAACGGGGACGTGAGGAAGGTAGAGAACAAGAGAAAATAGAAATGGCGAGAAAACTTAAAGCCGTGGGAGTCAGCATCGAAGCCATCTCACAAGCATCTGGACTCTCCATAGAAACCATCGAAAGCCTATAAGCACTCC
>SUYR01000026.1 GCA_015060335.1 Bacteroidales bacterium
TCGTGCTGAAGCCATGCCGGCTGATCCATCATCCTGCCGATATTCTTCAGCAGGTACAGCATCTTGTCCCGCTCGCTCACACAATCCTCCAACGGCTTGACGAAGTTTGCCAACTCCGCAAATATGATAACAATTGTCTCGCCAAGCAAATCATGGCTCTCCTTTTCACGGAAGGTATATTCTGAAATGAAACGGTCCCGGTACTGTCATGGTGAGGTCCTGAAAGGACCGTGACCATCTGCAAACTCATCACCCATCAGGTCTCGTTGTCCCGGATGAGATTGCCACGGCTTCGATGAAGCCTCGCAATGACAGTGAAAGTGTTCCTCTCCATGACAGTGAGTAGACTGCTGTTCACGATGAAGTGAGGGATCGTAGACATATCGCAATGTCAGTGGACACTTTTCAGTTGTTGGCTTCTGCCACGACGCAAGACTTTCATGCTAAACTCGTGCGTCGTGACGGAAAACTGCGACATTTTCCGGAATCCTTACCACGACGCAAGAGTATAAGCCAAAACTCCTGCGTCGTGACACATACAGTTCCACCTGCTACGCTTTTGCCACGAAACCGTCCCAGATACCCTCAGGTTAAATGATACCTGTAACGTTTTCATTGCAAAACCGTTACAGGTACCTTGGCTTGTTATGTCACTATCAGTACATAAAAATCCCTCTCAGAATAACTTCCAAGAGGGATTTAACGTGCTCCGGACGGGAATCGGACTATATATGATTATCAGTAAGTTATATTATTTACAAGCGGTTTTGCAAGCGGTAAAGGATATGTTTTCATAAAATCTGCATTTTACATATTTACATCCCTTTTTTCATTCAGCTTGGCCGGAATACTGAACGTAACAGGTATGTTAGGTGTGTTTAGCTTACAACCTTACTGTCAACCTTTTCTATCACCATTTCTTGCATCATTACTATCATCATTAAGTGCTGTATGAAAATGATGATAGTAGCATAGGCTATTTCTTAGTTCTATATTTCTGGTATGGATGTCTTGGGGCATTAGGGTACTGCCACTCTAATAAGCCTTCTGCAAGCATCTGAGGTATTATTTTGTTCTTCAAGTATACTATGCTCTTCCCGACTTTTGCAGCGATCTCTTCAATTGATGCATAATCAGAACATACTTCCAAGATGTCTTTCTTAACCTTTTCAGACGACGATCTTACACCCTTACTTACACCCTTACTTACACCCTTACTTACACCCTTACTATCATCATTTTGGAGTGAGGATAGTTCATACTCCTCATTGATCTGATACTTTGTGCCTCTGCCGAGTCCGTATGATATCAGGAAGCCTCTATCGCAGAGTGTCTTTAACAGTTTAGTGATGTCCGCACTATGCTTGTCAATGATAATCTGAAGTCTGTAATTTGTAACCTCTCCCTCACTATAGCAAGTAGCCAAAGTCATCAGTTCATCATGAGTAAGGTCATTGAATGCTTCTCCATAATGACTTTTAAGGAATGAAAGGATGTCAGCAGACAATAGATTCACCAAAGGGAGTTTCAGTTCTACCTTATCAGGCTGGGTCCTTTCTTTGAGTTCCGGACTTCTGTAATCAGCCTCTTTCCATCCCTGCAAGATTTTATCCGCTCCACTTCCTGCCTTTTCTGCTGCACCCATAAGAGTGAACATCTGCTGCAGATATTTGTTTCGGCACACGCTTTCCCCGCCATGATAGAACTGGTCCATAGTAATCAATAGTGAACCCGGATTCGAGAACTTGATGTAGTCCTTATGCTGCTCGACAACGAGACTGGCATTGATAGAGTAATCGCAGTGGACCAAAGCATTTATAAAGGCCTCTCTGAGCGCCACATGTGCAGAGGTCTCTTCAACACGAATGCCATTGCTTAGCGCAAAAGGCTTCGGTAGTGCTGCTGCCAGCTTATTGTAAACCTTGAGATAGAACTGAAACAGATTAGCTTCCCATGTGCCATCAGCATATACTCTATTAGTCCATCTGGCATGAGGGTCACTACTAAAATATTCTCTATAGTCTGGGAAGTAGTTCGGGCAGCAATACTGATCCGTAATACTATCTATTTTACCGAACATTAATAGTCCAGCAATGGTAAGTCCTTCTTTCTTTTCTCTCTTATCTGCACGATATCCACCTAATTTTTTAAGCAACTCCTTATCACTTAGAGACAGCCAAGGGTGTGATGGCGAATGTGCGGATACAATACGCTTATATTGTTGTAGAGACTCATTATCAATATCTTCTTCAATTGTGAATTCCGGTAGAATGCGACTATCTCTAGTATGCTCTACATCTGCGTCTGCATACATTCTCCTTACGTTGTCAGGAGTACACTGATAATCGCCCTCATGGTTTCTTTTGAAAACATTGTCTGGATTGTTCTTTATGTAGATCGGAATCTGTGTTCTTTGAGCTCTTGGTACATTGATTACCAATACATACGAGCCATTGTATTCGCCGTCTTGAACATCACCGTCTTTCAGGATATTAGTGCTGCAGATTGATTTGTTATTCAATCCATTCCAAAGATCACTCTTGTATCGTTGTATCTGATCTTCCGAAAGATTGTCAATCATGAAACGGCCGTCCTTTTCTTTGACACCAAGCACAATTACTCCACCCTGCGTATTGGCAAAAGCAGAGTATGTCTCCCAAAGGGAACCTGGAAAACCTCCTTTGGCAGATTTAAATTCAATATCTGTAGACTCGTATCCCTCCATAAGGCTTTCCAGCCTTTCCACGAACTCTATGTCGTCAAACAATGTCTTCTCCATCAGTCTGTAGTTTTTACAAAGATATGTATTTATTCTTCTTGTGATGCAATCTTTATCTTCTGTGGTATAGGGAACATTCTTTTAATTTCCTCTTCCAATGCGGCCTGTCTTTCAAGCATTAGTTCTCTTTCTCTCTTTGCCGTGGCGCGACTAAGTCTCCTTTGGTCTTCTTTCTGCTTCTTTAGTTCTCCTGCTGAGCGGATCTCCTCTGCCAAAGTCTGTATTCTTGCTTCTGCTTTTTCTTTTCCTCGAAGTTCGCATTCCCATACAATAATAATCGTCCATCCTAATGCTTCCAAATGAGCTGCCGTCACTTCATCTCTATGTTTGTTCCTTGCGATCTTCGTCTCCCAAAACTCGATATTCGACTTTGGCTTTGTTGCATATCGACATCCCCCATGACCATGCCAAAAGCATCCGTTTACCATTATGACAACACCATATTTTGGCATCACTATATCCGGCCTTCCAGGCAGATTCCTATCTTGCAATCTGAACCTGAATCCGCGTGCATGCAGCCCTTTCCGAACCAAAAGTTCCGGCTTGGTGTCCTTGCCTCGGATACGGGACATGCAGTGACTGCATTGAAATGTGTTTAATTTATCACACATGTGTTTCTACTTCTTGACGCGTTGGGCCTTCTCGTCCCATTTGTCCGGAGCGATGGCATAGCCGACTGAAGTACAGAGACGTTCTCCGAACAGAGAAATGGAGACGTTTATAGGATGGTCGCCCTGCTTGTCCGGGCGTGTGAAAAGGTAGAACTTTACTGGCATATTCGGACCGCTTGTAAGTTTATTTGCAAGCAAATTTACAAGCAGTTTTTGACAAAACCAAATAACATAAAATAAAGCCTGATAAAAGCAAAGTGCTTATTATCAGGCTTTTGTAAAATGGAGCAATCTTTAAAAAACTGCCCCTCGTGCTCCGGACGGGAATCGAACCCGTACGGCCATTTCTGGCCACGGGATTTTAAGTCCCGCGTGTCTACCTATTCCACCACCAGAGCGGTAGGAAGTGCAAAGATAATTCATTTTTTGGAAAAATAACTTAAATTTGCATATATGTCGAAGGGGATCAAAATATATAGGAATCCCAGAAATGGGGAGAAAGTCTTGGAAATCTATACACTTGACTTCATCAGTGACCGGAATCACGGCTACGGCTGGCTCGGGCTTCATTTCCGTCATTTCCGCATAAAATTGCTGCTTAAATGGGCGGACAAGGTATATGTTCCCGACTATGACGTTGCCATCGATCTGGTGAAATATTATTTTTATCCTCGAGAGAACATCGTGGTGGACAGAACTATACTCCCTGCCGACAAATCCTGAAGTAAGAAGCGGGCTAAAAAGCCAAATAGGATCTTTTTCATGGTAGATATGGTTGGAAGTACGTTATGTGCCGCGTAAATGACGTCGGCGTTGTAAATTTATATAAAAGACGTATTTCCCGACAAATATTCACATAGTCATTCTTTGTTATATACGTTTATACGTTTACGTTGCTGTAATTTTTCTACACCGTCACCCAAAAAAGACTAAAAAATTGGAGTGACGGTCCCGATTTCTTCCCGTTTTTCCCTATTTAGGCACCGTCCCTCCAGGAAATCATCGAAAAATGGGGTGACGGTCATTCATCGGAATACTGCACAGGAACCGAAGACATAAAGTGCGACGCATTATCTGTTCATCAGCGTGCTCAGGAAGCCCAAGCGTATCCTGGCTTCCTATACCGAATGCGCGAAGCGTCCGGATTTACTATGACATAACAGGCACCCGGTCTTTTGACTGGGTGCCTGTTTAGATCCCCGATCAGGTCGGGGATGACTGGTGATCAGGTCGGGGATGATTGGTGAGCATGTCGGGGATGATTGGTTGAGTTTGTGGGATTGCCGGTCGAAGCCGGCAATGACTGGTTGATCTGGTTGAGGATGACTGGTTGGCTGCTTCGTCATGCCTGACTGTTCGCTTCGTCATGCCTGACTGTTCGCTTCGTCATGCCTGACTGTTCGCTTCGTCATGCCTGACTGTTCGCTTCGTCATGCCTGACTGTTCGCTTCGTCATGCCTGACTGTTCGCTTCGTCATACCCGACTGTTTGTTTTGTCATACCTGACTATTTGTTTTGTCATGCCCGGCTGTTTGTTTTGTCATGCCCGGCTGTTTGTTTTGTCATGCCCGGCTCCGACCGGGCATCTCTTATATCAGGTCAGGATCATCAATAATGCTATGGGACAAATCCTCCCACTTTGGATTTATGGTATCTACAAGCTGATTCTTCCATTCTCTTTTGAAGTGCTTCAGTTGTTTTTCTCTAGCGATTGCCTGTTCAATAGACGGAAGTTGCTCGAAGTATACCAGTTTGTTGCAGTTGTATTTCGAGGTAAAGACAGAACCGTGGCCATCAAAATGTTCTTTTACTCGTCGTTTGAGTGAATTGGTTACGCCGGTGTAGAGAACCTTGTTGGTCCGGTTGGTCATGAAGTATATGTAGCCTTTCTTCTGCATGGTCTTTGGGTTTAGATGCCCGATCAGGTCGGGCATGACTGTTGGTTTCATCGGGGATGACTATTGGTTTCATCGGTGAAGACTATTCGGGGATGACTATTGGTTTCATCGGGGATGACTATTCGGGGATGGCTGTTCGGGCATGACTGTTAGTTTCATCGGGCATGACTATTGGTTTCATCGGGGATGACTATTCGTGCATGACTGTTGGTTTCATCGGGGATGACGTTTTGTCATTGCCTGATGTTATGTCGTTCCTTGATGTTTTGTCATTGCCTGATGTTTTGTCGTCATTGCCTGATGTTTTGTCATTGCCTGATGTTTTGTCGTCATTGCCGGCTTGACCGGCAATCTATGATATTGTGCTTATTCCACAAACTCAAGTGTCGCCACACTGATGCGGATGGATGGTGGGAAACTTATGGAAACATTTCCTCCAGAACCGCCATGTCCAGCCGTAGCATTCTTCTGAGCTGCTGGTTGGTGGCGTTGTAGCCAAAGTGCATGTGGCGGGCGGTGTCGATCTTTTGTTGTGCGGTTAGTTGTGCGGGTGTCTTGACAGAATACTCCTTGCTGATGTGCGAGCAGATGACCGAATAGAGTTCCTCGTCTGTGAGGAAGATCGTGTCTTTTAGCTTGGATGCAATCTGGCTGAATGCTTCGGCATTGCGGGTGAGTGAGTTGAAGTAGCTTCGGGCATCCCTGAACATGCTTTCTCCGAGTTTGATGTCGCAGAAAGATGGGATGAATGGCATTAAACTGATTACTCTTAAATCTGCGTATGGAGATATCTCTCTTGTGTGCAGCAATGCTCTTTGGGTTAAGATTGGTAATCCTCCGAATGGTGATGTGATCAGATGTTTAAGCCAGGGACTAAAATATACGCAGCCTCCTCCCCAGGGATACGAATCGGGTGTATATGCCGGGTTGGCGACAAATGCGTTGCGATTGGTGTAGATGATTTCGTTACGCAGTGCCTGGAGACTTTCTATGGGAAGGATGTCCATTTTGAACTGGCTCCAGTCGATAGTTCGTTGCCTTTTAGGGAATGCCATTTTGAGCCTTGCTGAGAATAAGTCGAATGCCTTAATGCAATATCCCCGCTGACCAGCTATTATCAGGTGTATGTGGTTGGTCATCAATTCAAATGTGAGAGCCCGTACCTCTTTGCTCAAATGCAGTGAGGCTGCAAGAGCCCACATCCCGGTTGCGAAGTCTTCCTCACTGCAGAAGATGTTCTGCATCCTGGTGCCGTCAGTGTAAATATGCCAATATGGTCCGTTAGCGATAAATATACTTTCACAAATCCTCTCTTTCTCCGAAAAACTCAGAGCACTAAAATCCTTTTTCATATATAAATCTTGCTTGATTGTTTAACTTCCAGAAATAGGGCTCCCTTCTTGGAAGTGTGCATCATTTTACCCTCAACTTCCAGAAATAGGCCCCTTTTCTTGGAAGTCGGCGATTTTGAGGCAGCAACTCTAAGCCTGACCTACGCATCCTAGTGTGGCGACGCTGATCCTCACGCCAGGCTGGAAGACCTCCCGCAAGGCAACAAAGCAGGCCATCAAAGTCGATCCCGAAGTAAAAACATCATCTATAAGCAGAACATGCCCGAAACTACAATCCGGACATTGGCTGACTGCGAATGCTCCCCGGACATTGGATGCTTTTTCAGAATGGTCCAATCGGGTCTGCGTCCTGGTGTACCTTGTCCTTTTGAGTATATCCGTGCGCATGGGGATTCCGAGAACAGATGCGACTTCTGTCGCGATTATCTCTGCCTGATTGTAGCCCCTCGTCCATCTGCGCCTCCAGTGAAGCGGTACCGGAATGACGACATCCACGCTGCCGGACCATCCCGCGGATGCAATTTCCTCTCCGAGCATCTGTCCGAAGAATCTTCCTGCAGAGATATTGTCGTGATATTTTATCTGCTGAGGGATATGCCGGTAATCGGACTCATTATCATAGAAAAAGAGAGCATCGGCATAGGCATATCGTTCGAGGGGATGACTTTCAGTAGGACAAGCGTCCCAGAGAGCTTCCAGATGCCGCTGGATTGCATCGTTGAACCTGTCAGCCATAGGGTTGTGCTCAAGCATATGGAATCTGGTACGCGGCATATCATCCAGACAGTCCGGACATATATGTCGCTCTTCCAATTCCAGTTTGCATCCGCACACAACACAGACGCGCGGCAGAAGCAGATCTGCCACAGCTCTCAAACCTCGAATCACCCAGCCTCTCATATTTTCTGTCGGATTTTAGCACCCCATTCCGCCACAGCAGTTGATTACCTGCCCGGTCACGTAGGCTGACATGTCGCTCGCCAGGAACAATGCCACGCCGGCGACATCTTCAGGAGTACCGCCTCGTCGAAGCGGGATCTGTTTCTCCCATTCCTTACGGATATCTTCGGACAGTGCACCTGTCATGTCTGTTGCAATGAATCCCGGAGCGATACAGTTGGCACGGATGCCTCGAGCTCCCATTTCCTTTGCAATGGACTTTGCCAGACCGATGAGGCCGGCCTTGGATGCGGCATAGTTACACTGGCCCGCATTGCCGGACAGTCCCACGACAGATGTCATGTTTATGATGCTGCCGCTTCTCTGGCGTGCCATCACAGGCGTGCATGCATGAATGAAATTATATGCGGATTTAAGATTCGTGTCTATTACAGTATCCCATTGCTGTTCATCCATTCTCATCATAAGTCCGTCCTTGGTAATACCTGCATTATTTACCAGGATATCAATATGTCCGAGAGAGGACTTGATTTCATCGACAATCCTATGGGCTGCGTCAAAGTCGGAGGCATCAGACTGAAAAGCCATTACGCGGCCTCCCAGCGCCTCGATTTCTGAGACGAGAGATGCAGCAGCCTCTGTCTGCGATCTGTATGTGAATGCCACGTCTGCGCCTTCAGACGCAAATTTCAGAGCGATTGCTCTGCCGATACCCCTTGTCGCTCCTGTTACAAGCGCCACCTTTCCAGCTAATAGTCCCATAGTCATATGTCTTTCCCTGCAAATTTATATTATCGCTTTTGTTTTTGCAAAACCTTGGATGACACAATCCACCTGGCGCCTAACCCGCTGACTGTCAGCGAGAAACAGAAACGCGATTCCCCGCAGCAGGGGAATCGCGTTTTCATAAATCGTTCAAAATCAGCGGGTTAGGCGCCAGGCAGAAGGGAGGCCGCTCTGAGTTCCGTTTATTTTTTTCTTGTGTTTTATGGCATATTCTGTCGATAAAAATTAAATTTGCAGAAGAAGATTTTAATTAAGTGACTATGTTTGAATCAAGTGTATATGCAAACCGTCGCCGTGTTCTTCTGGAGAGAATGGCGGGTGCAAAAGGAATAGCAGTATTCGTGGGTAATGCGGATGCTGCCATGAATTATCGTGGTAATGATTATAAGTTCCGTCAGGACAGCAGTTTCATGTATTACTGGGGTATAGATGAACCTTGGTTTGCAGCTGTTCTGGACCTGGAGACGGGAGATGAATGCCTGTTCGGAAATGATGTGGATATAGACGACATCATATGGATGGGACCTCAGCCGTCTGTAGCAAGCAAGGGCGCGCTGATAGGATGTTCCAGGACTGCGCCTCTCCCAGAGTTCGACAAGACTGTTCTCGAGGCTGTTGCAAAGGGGCGCCGTATCCATTTCCTTCCTCCTGCAAGATATTATAACCAGATGAAGCTGGCCCAGCTGACCGGAATTCCGGCAGACGATGTCCGTAAGGTAGGAGCAGGGGCTTCAGAGGAATTGGTAAAGGCCGTTGTTTCCATGCGTCTTATCAAGGAGGCGTGTGAGATCGAGGAGATCGACAAGGCTTGCGAAATCGGATATGAAATGCATACGGAAGCGCGCAGAGGCTGTAAACCGGGCGTGCTTGAGCAGGAAATTGTAGGACGGATGGAGGGTATCACGCTCTCAAAGGGCTGGGGAGTCTCCTTCACTACAATCCTGTCTCAGAACGGAGAGACTCTGCATAATCATTCGCATCATCAGATCATCACTCCGGGACGTCTTCTGGTGGTCGATGCCGGTGCCGAGAGCAACACTCACTATGCATCTGACTTCACGAGAACCTATCCTTGCAGTGGAAAGTTCACCACTAAGCAGAGGGAGATATATGATATAGTCGAGCAGGCAAATGAAGTGGCATACAGCCTGACGAAGCCTGGTACATCGTATTGGGATGTGCATCTTGCTACGGCGAGATATATGCTCGAGCAGCTCAAGGCCCTTGATTTTGTGCGTGGAGATGTGGATGAAATGCTACATCAAGGTATTTCTGGTCTGTTCATGCCTCATGGACTGGGACACAATATGGGTATGGATGTGCATGATATGGAAGATCTCGGCGAGAACTATGTGGGCTATGGTGATGAAAGACAGAGACATCCGCTTCTCGGCCTGGGCAACCTCAGAATGGCACGTAATCTCAAGCCGGGTCATGTGGTTACAGATGAACCGGGAATATATTTCATACCGGCACTCATCGAGCAATGGAAACGCGAAGGAACAGACAAGGGTTTCGTAAATTATGCAAAACTCACAGATTATTATGATTTCGGCGGCATCCGTCTTGAAGATGACGTGCTTGTGACAGAGGATGGAGCGCGCAGGCTCGGATCTCGCCGTCTGCCGATTAAGTCAAAGGATGTTGAAGATATAATGTCACAGGAATAATATGGAAACACTGATTATAATACTTGCGATACTTGCCGGAGTGATAGGAATTGCCGGCAGTATCCTTCCCGGTCTTCCCGGCGTTCCGTTCAGCTGGCTCGGAATGCTCATACTCTATATATGGGGAAACGGAACAAATGCAGCCGGAGATCCAATGTCAACCAAGACCCTGGTCATATGGGGTGTGGTGGTAGTTGTCGTATCTGTAATCGACTATCTTGTGCCGATGTATTTCACCAAGATGACCGGTGGCAGCAAGTATGCTGAAAGGGGAGCCCTCATAGGCCTTGTTGCCGGTATCATCCTTACTCCGATCGGCATGATTGCAGGCTCGTTCCTCGGAGCCTTCCTTGCAGAACTCTTCTACGCCAAAAAAGACCCTATGGAGTCTCTGAAGGCTGCAATAGGATCTTTTATCGGTTTTATTGCCGGCACAGGAATCAAGACTATCGCTGCAGTCCTGATCATGTGGCAGATAGTAGTGTATATTGTATAAATTTATTTGTCTGTACCGGAATATTTGGTACATTTGCCACTTAATTTCAAAAAGTCAATCTATGAAAATAATGAGAATTTTGTCGGGAGCAGTTCTTGCGACCGCGCTTGTAGCATTCGTGTCTTGCGACGGCTTATTTAGCGATGGAGAAGAAGGTGTTGTCCTTCAGCCGGATGAACAGAAGGAATATCTTGAAACAGTAGCTGTGGAACTGCTGGAGAAATGCCCTGCAGACGACATGAAGAGGTATGCTGATCTGGCAGATTCATTCTATCGTGATTATCTCGAGGATGATAAATATGATTTCAGCGCTCTTGAGGATTTTAGTGATGAGGTATATGATGAATCATGGACTGAAGAGGAAAGTGAGTACATAGACTTGCAGAAGGATGAATATATCCGCGAATCTATTATAAATCTTGCAGTAGTACTTTCCAATCATAATGGTGAGTTCACTTTCGGAAGAAAGGCTGTAGTGAAGGACAGCGACAACTTTGATGGTGTGAAGGTAACGGCTCAGATCGGAAGCAAGAACTACACAGCCGAATTGACTCATTCAGGTAAGGTGACCAAGGCTACATACAACTATCTGTACTTCAGAAGTGAAGATTCCGATGGTTATTGGGATGAAAAGAATAACGACTGGGTATCACGTCCGGGTATGGTAGATAAGTATAGAGAAGAGTTCAATGTAACTATCGATGTTCCTGAGAAGATAGAGGTTGTGTTGAGCGAGGAAGGAAAGCCTGTCGCGAAGGTTACCATTACCATGACCAAGAATTTCTCACAGGATGGCTTGGATCCTGCCGTGGATAACTTCAACGCAAATGTTGTTGTCACTTTCGATAACGGATACGAGGTAGTGGTTGACAAGGCTTCTTATGATGGATCGAAAGGACAGGCAGGTTCTGCTGTCAAGTTCAAGAAAGACGGGCAGGCCTTGGTATCTTCATCTGCATATGGTGACGCACAGGTTATCAATGAACAATACAGATGTGAGGACTGTGCCGAATACGGCGATATTCATGAATATACTACAGTCAAGGTAAAGAAGGCTAAGAATATCAAGGCGGAGATTGACATTCTCGGTAAGATTCAGGTCAAAGGTGCATGTTCGAATGCGATGGATGCCAACGAGTCTCTTGATGCTTTCTGGGAAGCTGTGAGAAATTGGGACTATGATACCGGTGATCCGAAGAGTCCGGATGAAGCAGCGGCTTTGAGACATCTTACAAATCTCAACGCCAAGTTAGACTGCGGAGTATATTACGGCAGTTCAGCACTTCAGGCAAAGGTTATCTTCGAGATGGACAAGTCAAGAGAAGAAGCGGGATGGGATAGAAATGACGACGGCGTCATCAATTCCCTCGACGACTACATTTATTACGACATCATTCCTGTAATTGTATTCGGCGACGGCTCAAGATATACAGTAGAAGACTATTTTACAAAGGAGGCGTTCGAAAACCTGATTGACCGTATCGAGGGCTATGAGAAAAGCTATGATGACCTTCTCGGCACTTTGGGCTTTTTTGAGAAGGAAGACATTGAGCAGGAAATAGGAGGCTCGGAAAACATCGGATGGTAATTGAATAGGATCTACATTCGGATATATAGTCTGTTTGCGCTTTTACTGCTGTTTTCAGGAACAGTTGTGGCGCAAACAGATTCTTTATATATGTCTATTGACAGCCTTACGTTTGTCAGCGAGAAGTCAACATCTGCCATACTCAGGAGCCGTTCGGACCGGCTCACTGTAGATCTCGCCCAGATGCAGGGTCTGCCGAAGATTCTGGGAAATACCGATCCTCTGCATTTTGTAAAGCTGCTGCCGGGAGTGCAGACAACCACAGAATATAATTCCAATATCTATATCAGAGGATGTGATGCTTCTCACAATGATATGACCATAGGTGGAGCTCCGGTTTTTGGCGTCAACCATCTTCTCGGACTCTTCTCAATATTTAATCCCGCCCATTATCCAAGGATGACATTTTCCAATATGTCTTCCTCCAACCGTCTTGGCGGAACAGTGGCAATGGACCTGCCGGATACCTTGAAAAAGAAAGTGACGGGGGATGTCTCGGTCGGACTGATTTCTGCACAGGCCTCTCTGGGCCTACGTCTTGGCAGACATTCTCATCTGAGGGCTTCGTTCAGGCAGTCATATGTCAATCTTGTGTATTCGAGATGGCTGAAAGTAGGTGACAGTGCTG
Organism: Bacteroidales bacterium; assembly: GCA_015060335.1. Classification (GTDB taxonomy): domain Bacteria; phylum Bacteroidota; class Bacteroidia; order Bacteroidales; family UBA932; genus Cryptobacteroides. Next base: position 12,709 of record SUYR01000026.1, read on the forward strand.
TGAAGTACGGATTCGGTGACTATAATCTTACGTATCTCTATTCGGATGGGAAAAAGGACAAGGTCTGGGTGGATGTATATCTGGGGCAGGATAATGCGCATCTGGATGAGGATAATTACGGAGTGGACTTTACTTTTGGCTGGGGTAACTACAAGGGTGCTGTCCGTTGGGCTCATAATGGCTCTGAGATCGATTATAATCACACCGTCTATTCATCCGGATATGGCTCGGAGTGTTTTCTTTCTCAGGTTCTGGCGGAGCTTAGGATGCCTTCATATATTATGGCGCATGGCTATAAAGGCGATCTGAGGTGGAAGGACGTTTCGGCTGAGGCTGAATTTACATGTTACAATGCACTTCCGCAGGCTCCGCGTGCTGTCGGTATTGCCAATTCCTCAGACGGGGGCATCATGCAGAAACAACTTGGCGTTGAGGGATCGTTATATGCAGCTTATGAGAGACTTTTCGCGGAAAGGTGGGGCGTGAAAGCCGGATTGAAGTCCATATGCTATCATAATCCTGAAACGGGGACGTCTGCAGGGCTGCTGCCAGATATTGCCTTGTCATATGATGCCTTTCATGCAGGAAAGATTGTTGCCTCTTACGGGTGGTCTCAGCAGAATCTGTTCTATACGGGACTGTCTAATTCCGGACTTCCCATAGAATTCTGGTTTCTTGCGGGAAAATATGCAAAGCCTCAGTATGCCCAATGGGTTGACCTCTCCTATGACCTTCAGTTCTGCAGGAATATGTTTGCACTGTCCGTGGGCCTATATGGCAAGCAGCTTTTCAATCAGGTGGAGTACGGAGGCGACCTGATGGATATGTTCACCACGACATATGACCTGAATTCCCGTCTGCTGCACGGCAAGGGATATAATTTCGGACTTAACCTGATGTTTCACAAGCAGACTGGAAAATTTACAGGTTGGATAAGTTATTCTTTGGGTAGAGCTATACGTAAATTTGATGATTCGGTATCTCAAGGATGGGTGCCTTCAAATCATGAAAGGATACATGAACTGAATGCGGTGGCATCATATAAATACAGGAAATGGGATTTTTCCGGAATATTCATATATGCCTCTGGCCTTCCTTTCACCGCTCCAAAATCCTACTATATATCCTCAGGACAGCTGGTTGCTGATTTTGGGGAACGTAATGCGTGCAGGATGAGACCTTACATCAGGCTGGACCTGTCTGCCACCTATACCATAATAAAGAACGAAAGACATGAGAACGGCATCAATATCTCGATTGTAAATGCCTTTGGACGCAGGAATGATGTCATGTATAAGTTGAGGGTATATGAAGACTCTTTTGCATACGCCCGACAATCGTTCGAGCTTAGAGTCATACCTTCAGTAAGTTATTTCCATAAATTTTAACAGGTGATGAAGAGAATATACATATTGCTTTTGATGACCCTTGCAGGATGCACAGGAGCTTTGATACCGCATTCTCCTCAGCAGATTGTGGTCGAGGGATGGATTGAGGATGGCAAGGCTCCGGTTGTCATGGTGACTACCACAGTGCCGGTGAGTACAGAGAAGCAGGAGTTGTCTTCATTGGAAAAGAATGTCGTGCGCTGGGCTACTGTGTCTGTTTCTGACGGGGAGAAGGAGGTTTTTCTGACTGGCAGAAGAAATGACGACTATTTTCCTCCATATATATATACAACCGCGATGCTTACTGGACAGCCGGGAAAGAAATACCGTCTGAATGTGAAATATAGCGGAATGCGTGTAATGTCCGAAACTACCATCCCGCAGTCACATCATCTTGAGTATCTGCGTGCGGAAAAGTCCGGTGATGACAATTATGTACTGGTGGCCGGACTGGAAGACAGGGAACAGTCGAAGGATTATTATAAGTTTTTCGTGCGCGTAGATGGTCGTGACAGCATATATATATCTTCTTTTCTCGGCCTCGTGGATGACGCGATTCTCTCGGAAGGGGTAAACGATATTCAGATATTCAATACCTTCAAGCCGTCCTCTTTAGATGTAGAGAACGAGGCGGAAATGTACTTCAAGAAAGGAGATAAGGTGGGTGTGCGGCTTTGTAATATGGATCAACGGGTATATGAATATTGGGAGGATTTTGATGATGTGTCATCCCTGTCTCTCAATCCGTTCTTCCCTGTAATGAAGAAAATCCGGTCCAATATCTCTGGTGGACTCGGATATTGGGCCGGATACGGATCTTCTTATTATTATATAGAGTGTAAATAATCTACTCTTTTGGCAGGAAGCCTTTTTCGATAAGTTTTTCGGCAATCTGTACTGCGTTTGTTGCAGCTCCCTTGCGGAGGTTGTCTGCCACACACCAGAGGTTCAGTCCGTATTTTACTGACGGGTCACGGCGGAGTCGGCCTACGAATACGTCATTTTTTCCCCATGCGAAGAGCGGCATAGGATAGACATTGTTTTCGGGGTCGTCCTGAAGTGTCACGCCTGGAGTATTCTGCATGATCTCACGAACTTCCTCGAGTGTGAAATCCTTTTCAAATTCAAGATTGATTGATTCCGAGTGTCCTCCCTGTACCGGTACACGTACTGTAGTAGGGGATACGCCTATGCTGTCGTCACCGAAGATCTTATGAGTCTCGTTGACCATCTTCATTTCCTCTTTTGTATATCCTGTCTCAAGGAACGAGTCGATATGAGGAAGAATGTTCTGGTCGATAGGGTGTGGATATACAGCTGCATATTCACCCCATTTTCCACCTGCGCGTTCTGCCGTCATCTGGTCCATTGCCTTGTATCCTGTACCTGTCACTGACTGATAGGTGGATACGACGATTCTCTTGATTGTGTACTTCTTGTGAAGTGGCCAGAGAGGGAGAAGCATCTGGATTGTAGAACAGTTCGGATTAGCGATTATATAGTCCGACTCCTCGAGTACGTCTCCGTTGATTTCAGGGACGACGAGTTTCTTTGTCGGGTCCATGCGCCACTGCGAGGAGTTGTCCACGACTCTGGTGCCTACAGCTGCGAATTTAGGTGCAAGTTCGGCTGAGGTGCCGCCGCCTGCAGAGAAGAGTGCGAGGTCTGGTCGTGCGGCGATAGCGTCTTCGGCGCTTACTACTGTCCATTCCTTGCCCTGGAATTTTATTTTACGTCCTACTGATTTTGCTGATGCTACGGGGAGAAGTTCTGTTACCGGGAAGTTCCTCTCTGCGAGTACTTCCAGCATTCTTGTGCCGACCAGTCCGGTGGCTCCTACTACTGCTACTTTCATATTGTATGTGTTTGTTCGTTGTTTTAATGTTGTGTTGTCTGTCTCTTTTGCGAAGCTTGTGCAGGCATATGAAAGTCATTCACGTTACCCTCTCCCTAAATCCCTCTCCTCGGGAGAGGGACTATGTCGCTTCGCTCCGAAGTGTGTGTTTGTTCGTTGTTTTACTGTTGTGTTGTCTGTCTCTTTTGCGAAGCTTGTGCAGGCATATGAAAGTTATTCACGTTACCCTCTCCCTAAATCCCTCTCCTCGGGAGAGGGACTATGTCGCTTCGCTCCGAAGTGTATGTTTGTTCGTTGTTTTATTGCGAAGGTGTTGATTTTCAGACGGTTGGGCTGGATGCCTGCGTACTTCGGGGAGCAGGCATGGGGTGTAAGTCGCTGAAAATCAACGCGAAGACGGGTGCTATGCCAATGCTGCTGCGAGGTCGGCGATGAGGTCGTCTATATTCTCGATGCCGACTGACAGACGGAGCATGTTTGGATATACGCCTGCTGCTACCTGCTCTTCCGGACTAAGCTGAGAGTGGGTTGTGGATGCCGGATGCACGATAAGTGATTTCGCATCTCCCACGCTGCCTACATGCAGGATGAGCTCGAGCTTGGTAACAAGCTCTGCCGCTGCCTTGAATCCGCCTTTTACGCGGAATGTAAGCACACCTCCGAATCCGTGACGGAGATACTTGCATCCCAGTTCGTGATAAGGATTGCTCTTGAGACCAGGGTAGTTCACGCTCTCCACAGCCGGATGCTTTTCAAGGAACTCAGCCACTGCAAGAGTATTCTCACAGCTGCGTTCAGCTCTGAGAGAAAGAGTCTCAAGTCCCTGAAGCATCAGGAATGAGTTGAACGGGGATGGAGCAGGTCCGATATTACGCAGTCCGTCCACTCTGACACGTCCTGCAAATGCTGCAGCTCCGAATACGTCCTTATACACGAGTCCGTGATAGCTTTCAGACGGGCATGCCAGCAAAGGATACTTCTCAGGAGTCCAGTCGAAGTTTCCTCCGTCCACTACCACTCCTCCCAGAGCAGTTCCGTGTCCTCCGATCCATTTTGTCGCCGAATGTACGGACACATGTGCTCCCCACTCGAACGGACGGAAGAGATATCCTCCCATTCCGAATGTGTTGTCCACCATCACGCAGATGCCCTTGCGACGTGCAAGCTCTGCAATCGGTTCATAATCAGGAATATTGAATGCCGGATTACCGAGATTCTCAAGGTAAATCGCCTTTGTGCGCTCATCAATCAGCGGCTCAAGGTCTTCAACCTTGTCGCTCTTTGCAAAACGCACCTGAATGCCCATGTCACGCAGGGTGATGGCAAACATTGTGAATGTACCTCCATAAAGGAAAGGCTGAGCCACGATGTTGTCGCCAGGACCGCAGATGTTTGTTATCGAAAGGAATACCGCAGACTGTCCAGAAGCTGTAGCAACTGCTGCCACACCGCCTTCGAGGGCCGCCATCCTCTTCTCGAAAACATCGGATGTGGTGTTTGTGATACGGGTATATATGTTTCCCGGACGCTTCAGCTCAAAAAGTTCGGCGCCATATTCCATGCTGTCGAAAGTATATGCCGTACTCTGATAGATAGGCACAGCTGTACCCTTTGATATCGGATCTATTTCCTGTCCTGCCCTTACCTGAAGGGTCTCGAACTTATAATTTTTGTTTTCCATAATCCTATTTTTCTGGCATTTAACTGCCTGATTTTCTGTTCGTTACTGAAAGGCGATTCCCCCGCGCAGGGGAATCGATTATCGGCAAAGCGTTGATGCTCAGCATTTTATGTGACAGCGCTTTACATCAAAATATCGTTAAGCACTCCGGAAGCGGTCTGGTATGCACCAGCGCCTGCACCCTGGATGACCAGCGGCGACGGATAGAAGTCTGTCTTTATGATGGCTGCATTGTCCGTGCCGCAGAGCGAATATAGCGGATGTCCTTCAGCAACTGCCTCGAGTCCGATCTTCGCCTTGTATCCGAGAGGGGAGTCTGCATCCTTTACCAGCGAAGCGACGAATCTCTGACGGAGTCCCTTGTCTGCTGCCTCATGGTAACGCGCAGCGAACATTTCCTCGTTGTCAGCAAGCATCTGGTAGAATACAGGAACCTTGCCCTCAAAGAACTCAGGTCCGAGAATAGGGGAGATCTCCACATCCTTCTCATCAATAGGAACTCCGGCCTCGCGTGAGAGGATGATAAGCTTGCGCAGAACGTCTCTTCCGCTCAGGTCAAGACGTGGGTCCGGTTCTGTGTATCCTGCATCCTGTGCCCTTCTCACTACCTCTGCGAATGTGCCGCCTTCTCCGCCTGCATAGTTGCTGAAGATATAGTTGAGCGTTCCGCTCAGTACGGCCTCGATACGAAGAATCTCGTCCCCGCTGTTCACGCTGCGTGAAATTGACTCGAGTATAGGAAGGGCAGCTCCGACAGTGGTCTCGTAACGCAGTGAAGCATTGTTTTCAAGAGCGGAATTCTTGAGCGCAGCATACTGCTGGTATGGGGCGGAGAATGTGATCTTGTTGCATGCTACGACAGAATATCCCTTCTTGAAGAGATTCATATACTTGTACGCGATATCAGACGAGCCTGTGCAGTCGACAAAGATCGAATTCTCAAGAGTCAGGTTGGCAAGAGTCTCGAAATATGCCTCATCTGCAGCGCTTTCTCCGTTTGCGAGCAGTGCAACCGGGTCGCTGATATCAAGTCCCTGCCTGCTTACGACATACTTGCGGCTGTTTGATAGTCCGCATACATGAAGACGCTTTCCAGTGCGCTCTGCAATCTTCTCTCCGTTCTTGGCGATGATATCTACCAGCGCTCTTCCGACCACACCGAATCCTGCTATGAACAGGTTGATGTCCTTTCCTGCTTTCTTGTCGAAGAATTCGTTGTGAATATGCAGAATTGCCTCATTGGCATCCTTTGATGATATTATGATGGAAACGTTTCTTTCCGAAGAGCCCTGAGCAGTGGCACGTACCGGAATGCTGTGGCGTCCGAGGGCTGCAAGCATGCGTCCTGTGGTACCGCTCTGATTGAGGACGTCGTCGCCGACAAGACATACGATCGAAAATCCTTTCTCAACCTTAAGCGGATTCAGTTTGCCAAGCGATATCTCGTATGCGAAACATTTGTCCGCCGCATCCTTTGCCTTCTCTGCATCCTTCTCAGACACAGCAATGCTCATTGTATGGACAGATGAAGCCTGGGTAATGAGGATGATATTGATGTCGTTCTGGCTCAAGGTCTCGAACAGACGGCTTGAAAATCCCGGAATTCCCACCATGCCGCTGCCTTCAAGTGACAGCAGGGCTATATTGTCGGAATTTGATATTCCTATAAGCTTATCCTTGCTTCTTGGTGGATTCTTCTCGATAAGGGTTCCGAAAGCATCAGGGATGAAGGTGTCTTTTATATATATAGGAATACCTTCTGCCACAACCGGCTGGATTGTAGGAGGATAGATCACCTTGGCACCGAAGTGCGACAGTTCAAGCGCAGCCTTGTATGAAATGTTGCTGATAGTGCGCGCTGTAGGGACAACCTTCGGATTCGAGGTCATCATGCCCGGAACGTCAGTCCAGATTTCGAGGATACGCGCCTTGCATCCTACTGCAAAAAGGGATGCTGTATAGTCTGAACCACCGCGTCCGAGTGTTGTGGTACGTCCTTCCTTGTCGGAAGCGATGAAGCCCGGCACCACAAAAAGCTGGGTGATAGGGTTCTTCTCCACCATTTCGTTCACCTTGAAATATGTCTTCTGGATATCCACGACATTCTTTCCGCCTTTAGGTACGGTCCTGATGATGCTGCGTGAGTCAACCCATTTGGTTGCGATGCCTATGGAAGCAAGCTTCGTCGCCAGAATCTTTGTTGACCACATCTCTCCGAAACTCTGGATGGCGTCGAGGCTGGCAGGAGAAAGCTCTCCAAGCAGGCATACACCTTGTGCAATGCCACGGAGCGAGTCAAAAAGCGAATCGCATACCTCGCGTGATTCCTCATGTTTTTCAAGAGGAAGAAGTTCTTTGATTATATCGTGATGCTTCTTCTGAAGTTCATCTATGAGAGTCTTGTAGCTCTCGTCACGTTCTGAAGCACGTATTCCTATCTTGATCAGGGTGTCGGTACATCCGCTGATAGCCGATGAAACAAGTATGGTCCTGTCACGGTCAACTGCCTTTGAGACAATGTCCACAACTTTTGACATGTTTTCTGCATTTGCGACAGATGTGCCGCCGAATTTCATTACCTGCATAATCTCACTTTTATTATAAGTCCGCAAAGATACGAATTCCCAGTAAAGGCTTGCAAATATCATATATTACTTAATTAAATGCAAACTTTCGGTAAAGTTTGGGAAATTATTCTATTTATATCAAATATTGCGAGATATTCAGAATATTTTTCTGTGGCTAATGCTTTCTTGCAGAAAAAGTATGATATTTGTACGCGCACAGGCAAATAAGGCCATCATGAAAACAGCTCTTTTTACCTCCATTTTCTCTGTCTGCCTCCTTATGTTCTCGGCAGCTCATGCTCAGACACGTTTTGATGTATTCCCTACAAAAACAGAACAAGACATCCCGTACAGGATACCTGCGATTGCCGCCCTGCCTGATGGAACGGTAATCTGTGTGGCAGATTACAGACATTCCCGTTGCGATATCGGCATACGGAAGGACGGCAGGCTTGACCTGCATCTTCGCATCAGCAGAGACAACGGAAACACTTGGGGCGACATAACGCCTCTAATGGAGGGAAAAGGACAGGATTCGCCAGATTTTCTGAATGTTGCATTCGGTGATCCGTGTATAGTGGCAGACCGTACAAGCGGAAAGATTCTGGTGATGAGCTGTGCGGGAAATGTCTCCTTTCCACATGGACAACGCGACCTGCATCAGAACATAGTGTGTTTTTACAGCGAGGACAACGGGCGTACATGGGACGGACCATATGATGTGGCGGAATCCATTTATGAACAGTTTGATGACATAGCTCCGGTAAAGTCTATGTTTGTAGCCTCCGGCAAGATCCTCCAGAGCAGATATGTCAAGAGGGACGGCGTTTATCGTCTGTATTGTGCCGTGATGACGAATTCATATGACGGCAGCAAGAAGAATTATGTGCTGTATTCAGATGATTTCGGTAAGAATTGGAGTGTTCTGGGTGGTCCGCTCAAGGCTCCGATACCGTCAGATGCAGACGAGGCGAAGGTGGAGGAGCTGCCTGGCGGATCTGTTCTGATAAGTTCACGTACCGAGGCCGGAGGACGTCTGTTCAATATATTCAGATTTGCCAATAAGCGCAAGGCGATTGGAAGATGGGGTGAAATGGTTCACTCGAGCAGCCATAACGGCGGAATAATCACACAGAAGAATGCATGTAACGGAGAACTGTTGCTGGTGCCTGTAATCCGTACTGCAGATGGACGAAAAATGGATATTCTAATGCAGTCAGCTCCAATAGGTCCGTACAGATCTAATGTTGGAATATACTACAAGCCGCTGAACTCTCGTGGAGACTATGCTACTTCAGAGGCCATCGCCAGAGACTGGGAAGGCGTCTGCCGGCTGTCCGACAAAGGCTCTGCATACTCGACAATGACCCTTCAGGCCGACGGATCGCTGGGCTTTCTCATGGAGGAACAGACCCACTGTACAACAGCAGGAGGCGGCTATACAATAGTGTACAACCGCCTCACGATATCTGATATGACAGATGGAAGGTATAGACTTGATACCTCCAGACTGCCTAAATGAAAATGAATTTCAATGTGAACAGAATGGCAAGGATATACATTGCCGGAGTGATTTTCTTGAACTTACCGCAGACCATGTTCATCAGTACGTAAGTGACCATTCCAAGAAGGATACCGTTGGAGATAGAGTAGGTAAGCGGCATCATGATGACACAGACGAATGCCGGTATAGACTCGGTGAAATCTTCAAACGGAATATTTCTGATAGGCTCCAACATGAGAAGACCAACAAGGACGAGTGCTGGGGCTGTAGCTGCAGCAGGGATAGAAAGGAAGAGTGGCGAGAACAGCAATGCCACTGCAAAACAGCATCCTATGACAAAGGCTGTCAGTCCTGAGCGTCCTCCCTGTGCTACTCCGGCTGCACTTTCCACATATGTTGTGGTCGTCGATGTTCCGAGCATGGCACCGAACGTTGTGGCAATGGAATCTGCCATGAAAGCCTCCTTGATTCGTGGTATGCTTCCGTCTTTATTTACCATACCTGACTTTGTACACACACCGACCAGTGTACCCACTGTGTCGAACATGTCTATGAACAGGAATGTGAATACCACCACAAGCATGTCAAGTGTGAATATGTTGTGCCACTCGAACTGACAGAATATCGGTGCGATTGATTCCGGTGTGGAAAGCACGCCCTTGAATTCTGTGACACCAAGAGGAATGCCGATGATCATGGTAGCAAGGATGCCGATAAGTATTGCACCAGGGACGTTTCTTGCGTAAAGGAATCCGGTCAGGATTATGCCTATCAGTGCAAGAAGGGCAGATCCTGAGGTTATGTCACCAAGCGCAACGAGAGTTGCAGGATCGGAAACAATCACTCCGGCACTCTCAAGTCCGATGAAGGCAATGAACAGACCTATACCTGCTCCTATGGCGTTCCTGAGGCTTTTCGGGATGGCGTTCACTATGGCTTCACGCACATTGGTAAGTGTGAGAATTATGAATATTATACCTTCTATAAGGACAGCAGTCAGTGCAAACTGCCATGAATATCCCATTCCCAGACACACAGAATAGACAAAGAAGGCATTGAGACCCATTCCCGGAGCGAGTCCGAACGGAAGTTTCCCCAAAAAGGCCATTGCCAGACAACCTACTATAGCCGCAAGTGCTGTCGATGTGAATACTGCTCCTGAGGGCATTCCTTCCAGCTGTCCGAACATTGAAGGGTTGACAGCCAGAATGTAGGACATTGTCAGGAAGGTGGTGATACCTGCAATGATTTCAGTACGGACAGATGTGATGCCACGGTCGAATCCGAATAGTTTCTTAAGCATATTTCAGTTGATTAGTTGCTATGGCAATATCGGCTCTATGATAGCTGTCAGCTGATCGTTTTCCAGCAGAAAACCGTCATGTCCGAATTCTGATGTGATTTCGTGGTATTTCGCTCCTGGAATGCAGCTTGCTATGTGCTTCTGTTCCTCTACCGGGAAGAGCCTGTCGCTGTCGATACCTATCATCACGCAGTCAGACTTGATTGTACCCAGAGCAGCTTCAACTCCACCACGGTTCCTTCCGATATTGTTGCTGTCTGCAGAAGCGCATAGATAATAATAGGAATATGCGTCAAAGCGGTCTGCAAGCTTCTGACCCTGATACCTCTGATACGATCCGGCCTTAGATGAGAAAAGGAAATCCATATCCGGCTCTGTCTGCTTCAGGTTGTATCCCTGGTAGCTTCTGTATGAAATGAGGGCGATGCTTCTTGCACATTTCAGACCTGCTTCTCCACCGCTCAGACTTGCGCATTCGCGGAAGGTAGGGTCGGCTTCGAGTGCCATTCTCATGGATTCGTTATATGCGGTAAGCCAAGCAGTACATTTTACCGAGCATGCGATGCCTATGATTCTCTTGATTACATCAGGCTCCATTACAGCCCACTCAAGAGACTGGAATCCACCTATCGAGCCTCCGATCATAAGGTCGATGGTCTCAATGCCGAGATGTCTGCGTACAAGATCATTTGCCTTTACGATGTCTCTTACCGTAATGAGAGGAAAGTCGAAATAGTAGGGCTTCCCTGTGTTGGGGTTGACAGATGACGGACCCGACGAACCGTACGGAGATCCGAGCATATTGGCACATACGACAAAATATTTCTTTGTATCAAACAGTTTGCCCGGTCCGACGAGCTGTGGCCACCATTCTTCCGGATCGGAATTGGCTGTCAGGGCATGGCATATCCAGATCACCTTACGGTTGTCCCCTTTCTGCCAGGCTTGCTCGGATGTGTGATATGCCACTTGCAGACCTTCTATGCTACCACCAGCCTCGAACTCGAAGACTTCGTCGTATATATACTTATGCTTTATCATCTGATGATATTTTCTACAACTCGCAAATATAACGATTTCCCCAATTAATTGCAATTTTATATCTCGGAGGGCTTTGTTCTGAAAAAATGATATAATCAGGAAAATTATTCTATTTTTGCAATAGTTTATGATTTGTTGTATGGAAACATTGGATAGGACCGATATACTTATTCTGCGGGAACTGCAGAAGGATGCCAAGCTTACGACCAAAGAACTTGCAGCAAAGGTGAATCTGTCACCTTCTCCTACATTCGAAAGACAGAAACGTCTTGAGAGAGAGGGATATATCAGAAAATATGTTGCCGTCGTTGACCCTGTCAAGGTCGGCAACGGCATCATGGTACTCTGCAATGTGCGTCTGAAACATCACAGCAAGGAGTTCAGCCGGCAGTTTACTTCCGTAATAGCCGGTATTGACGAGGTTGTGGAATGCTTCAACACCTCAGGAGATTATGATTATCTGCTGAAGATATATGCACGTGATATGCGTCATTATCAGGAGTTTGTGCTGGGCACCCTCGGCGATATGGACTGTATCGGCTCGCTTCACAGTGTCTTCGTGATAGGTGAGGTCAAGAATTCGCTATATGTGCCGATTGGCAGATAACCCTGTCTGCTATGGCAGTCTTGATAGAAGCTCTTCCGTGCTGATGTAAGATACCTCTTCTTCAGTACGTACAAAGGTGTAGTCAAGGCTCACAGTACGTGTGCCGCCTCCTTTTGCAGGGACTGTCACCTCGTCCTTTTCTACAACGTTCTCAAACCATTCTTCGTCAAAGTCAAGGGCAGGATCCATATATACACGTACTATCAGCGGGCAGGAGAATTCGGTCTCAAGAGCATAGAATCCGTATCCTGTCTGATACAGAAGGAAACCGAGATACATTATGTCGGTCTTGTCATACATTCCTTCTGTCCTTATGGTTACGCATTTGAGCTGAGGCATGGCCTCTGCGTCCATTCTCTGGATCCTGAAACGTGAAGGGATATAGATTTCCTTCAGAATATCCTCCTGAGTCGTTGTGAAAGGGTCATAAAAGATATGTGCCGCATGTCTTTTCACATATACCTGTACTCCATGCACGCCTTCAATTTCCTGAAGCCTGGACTTGAATGTCATGGCGCTTCCGTAGCATTTTATAGACCTGAGCCCTTCTACTTCCATGGTCTGCAGATGTGAAACGTCTTCCATCTCCCATTTCATGTCTATGGTCGGTATTTCTGTCTGGTTTCCGACCCATATTCCAAGTGCAATGAGGATTATGACCAGAACAGGGGGAACGGCTCTCCATGCCTTGCTTCTTGTAGGCTTTGATGTGCCGAATGTGAGTGCTGCATTATGACATGATGCAATACATTCTCCGCAAAGAGTACAGTCCACATGGTTTACTTTTCCGTTGTGGAATGACCTCAGGTCGATATGATAAGGGCAGTTCCTTACGCATACGCCGCATTTGTTGCATGGAATCTCATTCTTGGTCACATGGAGAATCTGCAGCGACGGCCTTGAGTTGAATATTTCCAGAAGGTATCCGAGCAGACAGAATGCTCCGAGAAGGTAGAACCACGGGATATCTGCTCCCAGGATATCTGCCACGAAATATATTGCGAAAAGCCCGAGTATCCATGCCCAGAACTTGAATGAATTGGAAATAGCTCCGAGCGGGCAGAGATATCTGCACCAGAACATATCTATGGCAAGGCTTCCCACAATCAGCAGGCATACAGATACGATCGACATCCATAGGGTAAGCTCGCCCTGAAATCCTGTGGTAATTGCATAATAAGGGTCGATGTTCTTGCAGAACAGTTCGCTGGCTTCCACAGTCATATAGAACACCCAGAACAGAATTACATACTTCACAATGCGCAGGGCCTTGTCGGCTACCGAGCCATTGCCTATCTTGATGCTTTTCATTCTGATTTTCGTGCGGAACTTTACAATCAGATCCTGTATTGTTCCCACCGGACAGATATATCCGCAGAAAAGTTTGCTCAGGAGCATCACTGATGCCAGAAGGACAGCTCCCATCATTATCTGAAGGGATGTCATGCTGCATGGGAGGCTGCCATTGGCAAGATATGTCGCCAATGCCTGAAGCCCTCCCATAGGGCAGTAGGCCTCGGGATCGACGGGCTTGGATGATGGAATCAGACCGGTCAGGAAAGCAACTAATGCAGCGAGGACTCCCCACTGCATTAAGTATTTCGGCCAGTTTTTTATAACTGTGGATCTTTTAGTCATGTCTTATCTTTCAAGGATGGTGCTTCCGTGGTCTTTTGCTGTGCATTCCTTCCACTTGTCGGTGTAACCGGGCTGAGAAAGCTTTGCAGGAATGCGGTCTGTGTGCTCGTTTGTTACAAAGCTGCCGTCGGCATTCTGTGTCTTTACATTGCCGTCGATGAACTTGACAAGAAGCAGCTGCTCCAACTCTACCCATTTGTCAAAGATCTTCTGGGCATTGCTCAATGAGAATTCTGTCAGGTATCTGCGGACAGGAGCGAATCTGTCTGCCACTTTGCGTGCCTTGTCGTTGCGTCCGAGATTCTTGCGTGGTCTTCCTGCGGCATCATTATAGATTGCGAGGGCCTCCTGGTCGGCCTTTGCTGTCGCTTCCATCATTTCAGCCTCCCATGCGTCGATTGCTGCATCTACGGTAGGGAACATGATGTTATATGCCTTGTAGCAGGCATTTGCAACGCGGTTAGTCATCCAGAATGCCGAAGTAGGGGAGTATGTGATCATATCTCCGTTTCCTACGCGGAAGCACTCAGGCACGTCATATGAGCATGCATAGATAGGGGTGAGGTATGAAGTCGCCGCATCGTCGCATCCGAACCAGTTGATTCCTCCGATTTCATCAGGATACTGGCTACGGACCTGTCCTACAAACCAGAATCCGGTCTGCTGGGTAGCGATGGCCCTTTCATTTATATATTTCTTGCCTTCGTGCTCGAATCCCATAGGTCTCCAACGATAAGGAAGGGCGTTTCCTCCGGCACCGATATCAGTAGTCATGTCCATAGGGGTGCCTTCATAGTGGTCACGCATCACATCCGCCACATCCTTCACTGTGAGTTTGCGTGATGGCTTTACAAAGAGAGGGAATCTCTTGCTTGCGTCATATCCCATTGCATAGTCTATATAGTCATATGCGTCTTTTGTAACCTCGTTGCCGTTCTCGTCCACGAATGTGAATTTTCCGTCGCAGAGGATGTTGAATGCAGACCATGCACGTGCCTCGCAGGCCCTCATTCCGCTGAAATCAAGCGGTGCATAAGCATCGCAGAAGCTGAAGTCCTTGTCCTCGCCGTTGAAATATCCCTTCTCGCGTGCGAATGAAATCACATCCGGAGCATAAAGGCAGTTCTCAGGATCATTCTGAGGGAATGTGCTGATGCGTGCCTGGTTTGCATGTGAGCAGATATATCCGTCAGGAATTCTGCGTGCGACCCATACGATGCCCTTGTTGTCCGGACCTTTGCCGATGAGTTCCATTATCCATGCCTCGTTCTTGTCGGCAATCGAGAAGGATTCTCCGCTGGAGTAGTAGCCGTAAGTGTTGGCAAGATCGACGATTACATCTATTGCTTCCCTTGCTGTCTTTGCTCTTTCGAGTGCTACATAAATGAGCGAGCCGTAGTCCATGATTCCCTTGGGATCTTCCAGCTCAGAACGGCCTCCGAAAGTGGTTTCCGCTATGATCAGCTGATATTCGTTCATGTTTCCCACTCTCTGGTATGTGCGTCCGACCTGTGGGATGTTTCCAAGGTATTTGCCTGAGTCCCAGTCTTCTATTCGTCTAAGGTCTCCAGGATTCCATACGCCTGCAGGGGCAAAATAGAGTTCGCCATAGAGCAGATGAGAGTCTGCTGCATATGAAATCATGTTGGAGCCGTCCACGCTGGCTCCTTTTGTTACAATTACATTCGTACATGCGTGGCTCTTGATTCCTCCTGCTGCAAGAAGTGCTGCTGAGAGCAGTAAGATGGCTTTTACAAGTCTTCTCATTTTGTTCTTTTGTTATAATTATTTAATTTTGTCCGATTTTGTGTATCTCCCCTTTTTTGAGGGGCGGGTGCAAATTTAATAAAAATTACGTACTTATGAAACTTATACGTTTTGCGTTGGCTGTATTGTCTGTCATGACGTTTTCATTGAGCGCTTCGGCACAGCAGGACAAGGAGATAGACTTTCTCGCCCGTGCTGAGGAGGAGGCTGACAGACTGCAGAGAATTCTCGATCTTGAAGACTGGCAGGTATTCTATGTGGACTCCACATTGAAACATGATTATCCTGCAATGATGGCTGACTATGAGAAGCTTCATGCATCCAAGGTGTCGAATACCGCTCTTTACATAGCTGTTCAGGATAAGTGGATGGAGCAGATAGATGCCACATATAAGAGGATATTCAATCCTCAGCAGTGGCAGCTTTATCTCAAGAGCGGCGCAGGAAAGGCTCAGAAGGCACGCGAAAAACGCAAAGCTAAGGCAGAGGGACGCTAAAAT
Source organism: Bacteroidales bacterium (assembly GCA_015060335.1). GTDB lineage: Bacteria > Bacteroidota > Bacteroidia > Bacteroidales > UBA932 > Cryptobacteroides. Next base: position 28,560 of record SUYR01000026.1, read on the forward strand.
ACAGTATATGGACTTTTTAGAAGTTGTAGAAAAAAGAAAATCTGTCAGGAAATATTCGGACAGGCCGGTGGAGAAGGAGCTTCTTGACGCTATCGTGAAGGTGGCTCAGACCGCTCCGTCTTCAAGAAACAGCAAGAGCTCGGCATTCATGATCGTCGAGGATAAGGATACTCTCGAAGCGCTTTCCCAGATGCGTGATTATGGCGCGTCTCCGTTGAAGAGCGCTCAGGCAGGCATCGTTGTCATGGGAGACACTTCAAAGACTGACCTTTGGGTGGATAATTGCGCCATTTCTGCCACGTTCATCCAGCTGGCGGTCACTGCAATGGATCTGGTGAGCTGCTGGATACATATCAACGGACGTCCTTGTCTGAAGGATCAGCCGGACGGAAAGCAGGCAGAGGACTATGTTGCCGGACTTCTCGGCATAAAGGAAGGTCTTCATCCGTATTGCATCATCGCTATCGGATATCCGGAAGAGGAAATTCCTGAAAAATAATTACCTTTGCACCCCTGTCCATGAAAAAGCCTGTTTTCGTGGATGGAAAGACGTAAAATGTTGTTGTATCCATGGAAATGCCTGTTTTCGTGGACAAAAAGAAAGATATAGGTATGAAAGAAAGGATTGAGGCCTTGATGGCTGAAATTGAAGCGCTCAGTTGCAAGAGCGAGCAGGAAATTGAAGAGGCACGTGTGCGCCTTCTCGGTAAGAAGGGTTCTGTGACTGCGCTGTTTGAAGAATTCAGGACTGTGGCACCGGAACTCAAGAGAGAATATGGTCAGAAACTCAATGTCCTCAAGAATACTGCAGCGGCGAAGATAGAAGCATTGAAGGAAGCTGCTGCTGAGGCTCCGGCTGCAGGTGCGGCATCATTTGATTATACCATGCCGGGAGATCCTGTAAGCCTGGGATCGCGTCATCCGGTATCCATTGCCCGTGAAGAGATTGTAAGCATTTTCCGTAAGTTCGGATACGATGTGGCTGAAGGTCCGGAGGTTGAGGATGACTGGCATGTGTTCGAGGCACTCAACTTCCCGCCGGAACATCCTGCCCGCGAGATGCAGGATACATTCTTCATAAGTGACAGCGACAATCCTGTGCTGCTCAGAACACATACATCATCTGTGCAGGTACGTGCCATGGAGAAGATGCCTCTCCCTATCCGAATCGTGTGCCCAGGCCGTGTGTTCCGTAACGAGGCTATCTCTGCACGTGCTCACTGTATCTTCCATCAGGTGGAAGGACTCTACATCGACGAGAACGTGACATTTGCTGATATGAAGCAGGCTATCCTTCTATTTGCACGCGAGATGTTCGGCGCGCAGAGCCAGATCCGTATGCGTCCTTCATACTTCCCGTTCACAGAGCCGTCTGCTGAGATCGATGTGAGCTGCAACATCTGTGGAGGAAAGGGATGTAACGTCTGCAAGGGAACAGGCTGGCTTGAGATCATGGGTTGCGGAATGGTTGACCCTAACGTCCTCGAGGCATCCGGTATCGACAGCAAGAAATACAGCGGATTCGCATTCGGAATGGGTGTCGAGCGTATAGCAATGCTCAAGTGGCAGGTACGCGACCTGCGTAACTATTTCGAGAACGACCTGCGTTTCCTCAAGGAGTTCGAGACTTCACTCTAACCGGAAACAAGTATACAAAGACGGAACGACGGTCTGTCGTAAAGCGGCATTGGCTCCCGAAAAGGGAAGGGGCCCACGATAGTGGGAAGGACCGCTGACGACAGACCGTCGTTCCGTCTCTCTTATAAGTCTATCTGATGAAATTAGTCATTATCGGCTTTTCTTTCACCGGATCAGGAATGCCGGCTGCACGTCCCGCCTCAATACACCTGAGCAGCCAAGCCATATTTCGTCCAAGTTCGCGCATCACCTGCATGCCTTCCTCATCCTGAAGTACCTGGTCAGGAGTGCTTCCATGTACCATATTCCAATACTTCGATGATACCACTGGCATAGATGAGATGGTGAAGTATTTGTTTATCTGGTCGAAAGCTGCAGTGGTACCGCCTCTTCGTGCGCTTACTATGCCCGCAGCCGGCTTGTAGCGGAATATCTTGCCTTTCCCGTAAAATGCACGGTCCATGAACGAGGTCAGGGCTCCGGAAAGTGCGGCATAGTGTACAGGACTTCCGAAGATGAAACCATCAGCCTTCTCCGCCTTGTCAAGGAACTCGTTGACAGGGTCATTCATGAAGCAGCGCAGTGATGCGGGCTCTCCATTAGGACCCCTCCTGATACATTGTGCGCATCCGAGGCAGCCGGAAATCGGCTTCACTCCCAGCCATATGATTTCTGTTTCTATACCGGAGTTGATGAGCTCCTTCTCTACCTCTCTGAGAGCCGTGTATGTGCATCCTTCCTTGTGCGGGCTGCCGTTTACTAATAGAACTTTCATATTCGTTTGTGTTTGTCTGTTGATTGTCAGTCGCTTTGACTGTATCCGCTGACAAAGATAATCAAATTTTATGTCAGCACAACCGTCTGTCACCTAACAAGCTGACTATCAGCGAAAACCAGAAAGGCGATTCCCCGCCGCAGGGGAATCGTATATCAGCAATCCGCTGAGGGTTAACGGGTTAGGCGGCAGGCGGAACTGCGTGATAAGCATAAATTTCCGTATATTGTGCAACATTTTGCCCGTTCGCGCAGTCTAATAGATGAAAACCTGCTGAACGGGCAGGCAGAAACTTATAAATTAGTAAAAAAGTTATTATGTGTACAACAGTCTTGATGTCGTATAACGATGCCGAACTTATTCAATCATTAGTTGCCATGCTGGGCATTTGCGTTGCCTTGCCTATTACCATTGTTGCCATGCTGACGAAGTCTCGAAGCCGCAAGATAGACCGCAAAATGGATATTTTGGAAAAAGCGGTGGAGAATGGACTTCGTGTGGACCCCGCTTTGCTTGTTGTAGCAGATGAAGGAGATGGAAAATATAAGTTGAAGAAAAATCTTCTGAACAGACTTACTTTCGGAATAGCACTCACGCTTGTCGGTGGTTTGCTTATCGTTTTCTCGGAAGTGGAGTCCCTCGTCTTCTTTATTGCGCTGATCGGAATCGCATGTTCCGCTATCGGACTCGGACTTTTAATCTCATATTTTGTAGGACGCAGGATGCTGGCGCCAGAGATCAAGAAGGAGGAAGAAAAACTGATGGACGTATCTTAGGGGTTATTAATGACGAGGCAACAGTTTATAGATATGGTCTGTCAGGAGCAGGAGTCTTTGAGGAGATTCCTGCTTGGCCTGTGTGGCGGTGACGCATTCCGTGCTGATGATCTGGCTCAGGAGGCATTGCTCAAGGCTTACATTTCCTTTGGGAAATTCGAAGGCAGAGCAAAATTTTCCACGTGGCTGTTCAGGATTGCGTACAACTGCTGGACCGATCATATGAAGGTATGGAGTAAATACAGGGCATGCTCTCTCGAAGCTGATACTTCCGTGCATCGTGAAGCGTACGGGGTGGAGGATACAAGAACTGCAGCAGACAGAGGCTATGAATATCAATACCTGTATCATGCAATAAGCTGTCTGGCACCTCATGAACAGGTTGTCGTCCTGTTATATTATATGGAAGAAAAATCTATACGTGAAATATCGGAGATCTCAGGCATGCCGTCGGGAACGGTCCGTTCTCATCTTTCCCGTGCACGCCGTCGTCTGAAGGACTATCTCGAGAAACATAAAATCAGGTAAAAGAAATATATGAAAACAGAAAAGGATATAAGAAGATTCATGCAGCAGAACAGGATTGCCATTCCTAAGGATGACGCCTTCATGAAAGATCTTGTAAGGCAGATAAATCTTTTGCCTGTTCCGGCTGCGTTTGAAAATGAGTCGGTGGCGGAAAGTCTGCGTCTTGTGCATATGATCAGAACAATACTGAAGAAGAGAGCCCGAAAACAGGTCCTTTATCTGCTTCCTGTAATGATTGTGACTGTTGCTGTGCTTCTTGTTGCAGTCTCTTTTCTTCCGCCAGCAAGCGAATATGACGTGATTGATTTTATCTGTACATGGAAATATCCCTTGCTCGGTCTGACGGGCACTATGGTGCTCGTCGTGTCAATATTCCATACGGATATTGTCAGGTTATGACTATGCCAGTTTCAATGTCAGCTCGATGAAGTCCTCTACGCTCAGCCTCTCCGGGCGCAATTCGAACACAGGATCTGCAACGAATGAGGTCAATTCCTCCTCACTCCACCCGCAGCGGTCCGCCTTTGCACGGATGAGCGGCTTGAGCGAATTGCGCAAGGTCTTGCGTCTCTGATTGAATCCGGTCTTCACTACAGTCTTGAATAATGCCTCGTCGCATCCGAGACAGGTGCGTGAGTTGCGTACAAGTCTTATGACTGCCGACTTTACCTTCGGCGGCGGGTTGAATGCCCCTTCCCCGACAGTGAACAGATATTCTATGTCATACCAAGCCTGAAGCAGTACGGAAAGGATTCCGTATGTCTTTGTCCCCGGCTTTTCTGCAATCCTCTCCGCAACTTCCTTCTGTATCATGCAGACCACCTGAGGCACCTGTTCCTTATATTCCAGTATCTTGAAGAATATCTGTGACGATATATTGTATGGGAAATTTCCTATTACCGCGAACTGCCCGCTGAAGAATTTCTCCAGCTTGAGTTTCAGGAAATCCGCTTCCATAAGGCGCCCCTGCACCTGAGGGAAATGTACCAGCAGATAATTTACCGATTCGGTGTCTATCTCCACCATTTTCAGGTCCACTTCCGGCCTCTGAAGGAGATATTGTGTAAGGACTCCCATTCCCGGACCGACTTCCAGAGCCGGCAGTGTGGTTCCTTCCGGTACTGTCAACGCGTCGGCAATCCTCTGTGCTATGGACAGGTCTGTCAGGAAGTGCTGTCCCAAGGCTTTTTTAGCTCTGACTTCCATCATTATTTTCTGTTTTTCTTAAGTTTCTGAGCGAACAGCCACTCCATGAAGTCCGGCATATTGAAAGCTGGGTTCCAGCTTCCATGTCCGCAACCGGCGAATTCGAAGTACTCTACATCTGCGCCGGCAGCTTTCAGTTCTCTATATGCCCTACGTGAGCATTCCACAGGGACAGTAAAGTCTGCGTCTCCGTGGAATATCCTGAATTTCACGTTCTTGGCTGCCGCAATACGTCCCGGCTTGATGGCGCCGCAGATAGGAATCGCGGCTGCAAATATCTCAGGGAATCGTGCCACCATATCGTAGGTCGCCATTCCTCCCATCGACAATCCCATTATATACACCCTTGAAGCGTCCACGGTAGGCATCGCACGATATTCGTCAATCATCTCCTTCAGTGCTCTGAACACAATGGTCATGTTCTCAGCAGGAGTCATATCTTCAAATGATGCGGGGATGTTGTCGTATGCCCAGAATGTGGTCTCAGGACACTGTGGGAAAATCACATATGCCGGATATTTCTCCTGATTAGACGGGTTGAGAAATATCTGAGATCCGTGGAAAAGCTGCTTTTCATTGTCGCTTCCACGCTCGCCAAGTCCATGCAGGAATATCACAAGCGGATATTTTTTCTTCGCTTCCACCTTGAGCGGCTCGAGCAGACGGTAGTTCAGGCTCTGACCCTCGGATGAAACGAACTTCTCATAAGAGTATGCGCTTTGTGCAGATGCGGCGGTCAGACTGATGAATGCCGCAGCAATAACGATAAATATCTTCTTCATAAGCATATGTTAAATCATACAAATATAAGTATTTATTTGACAGTTCCTATCCATATGAATACCATTCCTATAATAATGAGGGCCAGATCCAGCGCCTTTGCACGCAGGTTGCGTTCCTTGAATATTATGGCTCCGCAGGCAAAAGATATCAGTACCGAGCTACGCCTTACCAGCGATACTACGGAAATCATGGATTCGGGGTCGTTCAGCGAAGTGAAATATGCGAAGTCTCCTATGCATATGAATATGGATATGAGCGGAATCGCCCAGCTCCAGCGGAACGGAGTGCCCTGATGCCTCTTGGGGTACCAGAGAGTTCCACATATTACAAGCATGATGAGCATCTGGTAGAAATTGAACCAGCTTTGTACGAACATGGGGTTGAGGGACTTCATTATATATTTGTCGTACAGACCGCTTACTGCACCCATGATTGTCGCCCCGGCCACACACCATATCCACTTGTTGTTTCCGAAATCAATATTCTCCTTCTTGCCGGCCCGGCTCATCATATATATGGACAGGATTGCCAGTGCTACTCCGGTCCACTGATATCCGTTCAGTCTCTCTCCGAATATAAGCATTGCGCCGACAAGTACCAGGACCGGTCTGGTGGCATTTATGGGGCCGACGAGGGTGAGAGGCAGATGTTTAAGGCCGAAATATCCCATGATCCACGAAGACAGCACAATGAATGCCTTCAGGATTACCTTCAGATGTGCAGATAACGGCTCGTCTAAATAGCTGCTGCTCAGTGAGTTGATGGTGATGCCTGCGCCCCCTGGGGAGCAGGCGTTGTGCGTAATCTGCTGAGTGTCAAGGGGTTGTGTAGCGGCGGTATCGAAGGGAGTTCCGGCAAACCATTCCGTCCCCAGTGTATAGTCCAGCAGAAAGGGCGAAAAGATGATGGTCGAGAATATCGTGTTCAGCAGCAGGACAGGCAGGACTGCATTGTCCCTGAGCGATGCTTTTTTTGCAGTGTCATACAGTCCGAGGAATGCCGCGGACATAAAAGCGAGTAACAGCCACATAAGTTCAGTTTTATATATGCAAAGATAGCACTTGAAACCCAATGTCCAAAATGAGCAAAAGAAAATTTCATCAACTTGTGTAACTGTGTGAAAACACGCACTTTAGCATGCAAAAACTTTGGTCGAAAATATGTGAAATTTTTGTAGAAAATGTTTGCAATTCAAAAAAAATTACTACCTTTGCATCCCATTAATTGAGGACGACTACGCCCAACCAGCTGATACTCAATTAGTTAGGGAAATTACGCAAAATTTCATTAAAGTAATAAAGCAATGTTACAACCAAAGAAAACAAAATTCAGAAGGCAGCAGAAAGGCCGCATGAAAGGTCTCTCACAGAGAGGAAACCAGCTTGCATTTGGCTCTTTCGGCATCAAGACCCTTGAGAACTGCTGGCTTACAGGCCGCCAGATCGAGGCTGCACGTCAGGCTGTATCACGTTATATGAAGCGTGAAGGTAAGATTTGGATCAGAATCTTCCCAGATAAGCCTTACACCAAGAAACCAGCTGAAGTTCGTATGGGTAAAGGAAAGGGTAATCCGGAGGGATTCGTATGCCCTGTAACTCCAGGTCGTATCCTCATTGAGGCTGAGGGTGTATCACTCGAGATCGCAAGAGAGGCACTTCGTCTTGGCGCACAGAAACTTCCTGTGACTACGAAGTTCGTGGTACGTAGAGATTATGTAGAATAATTTAATGGAGAAAGAAAATGAAAGCATCAGAAATTCGTGAAATGTCGGTCGCTGACATCCGTGAGCGTATCGAGATCGAGAAGGCTAATCTCGACACAATGAAGATTAACCACACAATCTCTCCATTAGAGGACACTTCAAAGATTGCAAAGGCAAGAAGAAACATCGCTCGTATGATGACTATCCTTGCTGAGAAAGAGTCACAGAACTAAAAAATTGAATTCTCATGGAAAGAAATCTTCGTAAAGAAAGAATAGGTGTTGTGGTCAGCAACAAGATGGACAAGTCTATCGTGGTTGCCGTTGAAAGAAAAGAGAAACACCCTATGTACGGCAAGTTCGTAAAGAAGACCACAAAGTTCGTAGCTCACGATGAGAAGAACGAGTGCAGCGTAGGAGATACAGTACGCATCATGGAGACTCGTCCGCTCAGCAAGACAAAGAACTGGAGATTAGTAGAAATCGTAGAAAAAGTTAAGTAACAATGATACAGCAGGAATCACGTTTACAGGTGGCAGACAACAG
>SUYR01000027.1 GCA_015060335.1 Bacteroidales bacterium
CTATATACGGTCTTTCAGGACCGCATTACAACCACGGAAGCCCGTTGCGTATTAAACAATCTACCAACGAATTGCATTATTTCCCAATTTCCTGCCTTTTTCTCGCGAGTTCTCACTATTTTTGAGGTATTCCACTCAAAATGTATCATGCTGAATCTCAGTTATTTGGACGGATTATGCGACGCACCACCCCGGTGCACGCTTCCCGGAAACGATCCGAGCTGTTGCTGCAGGAAATCGTTCACTAAGACGGCGGTGCTGTGATAGCCAAGTCCGGCAACTCAGAATCGTGGCATATCATCCGTACCTCCATCACGCATTCCGTGTCACCCAACCAACTGATTCACAAACACTTAGAATATTAGGGGTCGGAAAATTCACCGACCCTCGCACACATAAAGACTTGACTCACAAGACATTAAGTGACAGGCTCAATGTGTCGTCCTGAAAAAAAGTTTACCAAGTAAGGGCAACATTTATGGAAGTGGCAGACTCAATGTGTCGTCCTGAAAAAAAGCTTACCAAGTAGGCAACATTTATGGAATCTCTATTCTATCGGACTATGTAGCGGGCCCAAGGAGAAAATGAAGTAATATCTATATGCACACATAGAGCCTGAATATTTTACAGAAAGGCGATGCGATTATTAATAACAAACCACAAAGAAGGTGATTATTCTTCAATTTATTTATCAAATACCGTTATTCATATTAAAAATTTGGAAAACAAACAATTATCGCTACCTTTGCCATGCTACGGCAAAGTATAGAACATACCACGCCTAAAACTAACAAACACCGATGGTTTCAACATACAGGAATATCCTAAAATATCTGATTGCATTCCTGTTCGTATTCGCTGTGAGCTCGCGCGCGAATGCGCAGGATATTGCCATTAAGACAAACGTTCTCGGTGACGCTATGGGCTCACTGAATATCGGAGTAGAATGCAGGCTTGCCGACAGGTGGACTCTCGACCTGAGCGGACATCTTGATCCGTGGACACGCAAGGACGGCTCATTCAGAAAACACGCATTCGCACAGCCAGAAGCGCGCTGGTGGTTCTGCGACACATTCAGCGGGCACTTCCTCGGACTACATGCTCACGGCGGCATATTCAACGTCGGCGGAATAGACACTCAGCTGAATTTTCTCACAAACGATTTCTCTGTACTGAACGACTCCCGCTTCCAAGGATGGTTTGCAGGAGCCGGATTTGCATATGGATACGATCTCATCCTGGGCAGACACTGGAACCTCGAATTCGAGATCGGAGCCGGATATGCGTACACAAGATACGACCAGTTCGAGTGTCAGGAGTGCGGCTCGGTACTGGCAGAAGACATGACGCACCATTATATCGGCATCACCAAGGCCGCAATAAGTCTGGTATTCCTATTTTAACGACATCGCCCATGAAGAGACTGATTATCATCATTTTAGCAGTTATGGGGGGGTCGTTTGCCACCCTTTCTGCACAGAACGCGCCAGCTGACGCATGCAGCATGGTCCGCGAGGGAGACACATTCAATGTCGGACTCAACCTCAACCTCAGCACAACAGACGTCAAGAGCAACCGCATGGTAGTCTTCACTCCGATTCTTGTGGGAGAAAAGGACACCGTAAGCCTCTCATCTGTAGGTCTTCTCGGCAGAAGAAGATATTTCTACTATCAGCGCAACGAAAAACGTTATCCGGAAGTATTCGAAAACGAGAACTTCAGGACTAACGACTGCCCTGACTCATTCAGATGGGACGAATCAATGCCATTCAGCAAATGGATGGACGGCGCAAGCCTGAAGCTCCACAGACAGGTATATGGCTGCTGCAACGACGTCATCGAGGAAAGCATCATCGACCTGAGACAATTCAACGACTATCATCCGGTTTTCAGATGGATTGCTCCAGAGGCCGAACTGCTGAAAGTACGCTCTCTGCAGGGCTCCGCATATATCGACTTCGTGGTATCTACCACCGATATACGTCCCGACTACCGAGACAACAGACGCGAGCTTGACAAGATTCTCGGGACCATCGACTCCCTCAAGGCAGATGCCGACATCACAATGGACACCATCTACATCAAGGGATTTGCATCGCCTGAAAGCCCGTACGACAACAACACGCGCCTGGCAAAAGGCCGTACACAGGCCCTCAAGGAATATGTCACACAGCTCTACAGATTCGACGAAGACTTCATCCTCACCTCATATGAGCCGGAAGACTGGGCAGGTCTGAGACGTTTCGTGGAGAACTCCAACATCAGCAACAAGGCCGAGATACTCCAGATCATCGACTGCGACCTCGAGCCCGACCCTAAGGAATGGAAACTCAAATCCACATATCCGAAGGAATACAGATTCCTGCTCGAGACCTGCTACCCTGCCCTGCGTCACTCCGACTACAGGATTGTATATAAGATCCGGACATATACCGACATCGAAGAACTCAAGAGAGTATTCAAGGAAGCCCCGGCTAAACTCAGCCTGAGAGAATTCTTCAACCTGTCATCCATATATGAGCCTGGCACAGAAGACTTCAACAAAACATTCGAAGTCGCAGTGATGGTATATCCGGACAACCCGACAGCCAACCTCAATGCAGCCAATGCCGCAATGGGAACCGGCGAACTCGACAAGGCAGAACGACACCTTGCAAAAGCCGGCCAAAGCCCAGAAGCAGTCTATGCACGCGGAGTACATGCCGCCCTCAAACAGGACTACGCCCGCGCCAAATCCCTTTTTGCAGAAGCCGCTTCAATGCCGGACAACTCCTCAGTAAAGGACGCAGCCCAGGAGGCACACACCGAAATGGATAAATTTATTTACTAATACTAACTATTAACATTTTAACACAAACAATCATGAAAAAGATTTCATTTTTGATGGCAGCCCTGCTCGTAGCAATGGTAGGATGCCAGAAGGAGCCGCAGGCTCAGACTCAGGGTAATGGTCTGAACCCTGAGGACAAGGTGTACATGGAGTTTCAGATTCAGACACTCACTACACGCTCGTCTACAAACAGCGATGCAGATGATAACTATGTTTCTTCAGATGCAGCCCCAAATGTAGAGGTAGGTCAGAATTATGAAAATAACATTTCTACTGTTGATGTTGTTCTTCGTAGCGCTAATTCATATGTTAGCGCACAGGTAGTAAATCCTGCTGCTGAAGACGATGGCAATTATAAGACTTGGGTAGCTGAGTTTGCAAGCAGTCAGCTTGAGACAGGCGTTAATTATGAAGTATATATCTATGTTAATTGCAGCGCAAAGCAGGATCTTAACGCAACTTCAGAGGCAGATATTGCAACTATAACTGATAAAACTGACAACGGAAAGTTTTGGATGACAAGTGCATATACACCTGCAACTAAGAACTTTGATGCGTTTAGTACTGATAAAAATAATCCAACAGATATAGGAACACATTATGTTGAGCGCGTAATGGCACGTTTGGACTATATGCCTAAGGGCCCTTATACTTTAGGAGATGGCGTTCAGGTTACTCTGAAAGAGGCTGCTCTTATCAATCAAAGTAAGTCATTCTACATGCTTCGTCGTGTTTCATCAGATGGTACGAACACAAATTGGGTAATAGGAGGAGTCGAAACACCTCTAAATTATGTGGTTGATACTGACTATTCAGACAAGCAAGACGGATATGGGGCTAACGACGCTTCGTTGTTTGATTATCATATGTCGACAAGTCCAGATACTTGGCAGTGGAAGTCTATTGTTAAAACAGATGAGTGGGTTCCAGATAACTGGGAAGGTACTGATGATGGTAAAACTGACTACGATGGAACGCATATACTCAACGATTACTATATCTGGCAGTATGCTAAGGAGAATACAATTCCAAAAGAGCCTAAGAACCAGCAGAACGGTCTCTCTACAGGTATTGTATTCAAGGGAGAACTCTCTGGTGATCTCGTAACTGCTGCTGCTGGACAGCCTATATATGTTTTCGAGAATGTTCTCTATGGAACATGGGATAAGGTAGTAGCTGCCGCTAAGGAAGCTAATGCTTCAGAGTCTCTCAAGTTTGCTGTTTCTGTATGTAACAATGATGGAACGGCAAAGGATTCAGCAACATTGGCAGCTGCAGGTTTCACAGGATACTCTGCTGTTGATGGAAAGTATTATACATACTATTACTACTGGAACCGTCATAACGACAATGGCGATAACACAGCTATGGGACAGATGGAGTTTGCAGTCGTTCGTAACAATGTTTATAAGCTCTGTGTTGACAGCATCAGCAAGTATGGTCACCCAACTCCAGGCGGAACAGATCCGGACCCAGATCCAGTAAATCCTACTGATCCAGACGAGGAGGGAGAATACTACTTCAAGGTTACTGTCAAGGTCCTCCCTTGGGTTGTTCGTGTAAATCACATCGAATTCTAATCAACGACACAATTCATGAAATTGAAAAGTGTAATATTCAATCCTGCTGTCAGGATGGGGCTTGTGAGCCTCATCCTGGCAATGGGTTTGATTTCCTGCAATCTGGTATGGGATGAGCATGTGGAGTGTCCTACCGGTGTGAGGCTTAAGTTCGTTTACGACAGGAATATGGAGTATGCGAATGCCTTCCACTCTAAGGTACATTGCGTGTCTGTCCTTGTCTTCGATGCCGAGGGCAATTATCTCACTACTATCGAAGAGAACAGTGAGGTGCTCAAGGATGAGGCATACCGTATGGAGATCGAACTCGAGAAGGGAGATTACACATTCGTCGCATACGGAGGTCTTGCCTGCGATGACAAGTCCTTCAATATTCCGGTCATGACTCCTACACGTGCCGTAAGCCATATCGACGGGCTGTATGCCGAGATGGAGCATGAGGATTTCGTCTCTGACGACCTTAAACACGATTTCTTCCATGGTGCGCGTTCTGTAACAATATCTGAGAACACCTATCAGGAGGAAGTCATCAGTCTTACCAAAAACACCAACAGTATCCGCATCATCCTTCAGCAGGCTAACGGCAAACCGCTTTCGGCTGACGAGTTCACATTTACCATTACTGACGACAACTCATATATGGACAAGGCGAACAATGTGGTCCCGAAGGGCAATGTCACTTATAAGCCTTGGTCATCGGGAGATGCAGAAGTGGGAACTGCAACAGACGGAGAGACACCGGTTACTGTAGCATATGCCGAGTTCTCGACTTCCCGCCTGACTACAGGTACATCTCCTAAGCTGATTGTGAGCAATGCCGATAGCGGAGAGGACATCCTCAATATTCCTCTCAACAATTACCTGGCACTTTACAAGAGCGACCGATACTCGGACATGAGCATGCAGGAATACCTCGACCGCGAAAGCGAATGGGCTATCGTGTTCTTCCTGGATGACGGAATGAGGTGGATCAACACCCGGATTGTCGTGAACGACTGGGTGGTGAGAATCAATCATATAGGCATTTAGACATTATAGGGTCGGCAGAAAAAGGAGAAAAATGAGAACGCTCAACTTCATACCAGCAGTTTTCAGGCTATGGCTTACAGTCATGGTCCTCCTTTTCGCATCCTGCTCTAAGGAAGAGCTGTCCCAGACGCAAGACCCGGCGAATGTCAACGATACTCCTGCGACCCTCACTCTGATGGTCGCTCACCCTGATGCGGTACTGATAAAGACCAAGGCCGACGACAAAGGTCCGTACGATGTGCCTTATACAAATGCCGAATCAGCTATCCGCAATCTTATTTTCTTTATCTTTGATGTTGACTCGGAGGGTAACGAGTCCATCAATTCCAAACAGATATTTGAAGTCAGTTCTCCTGTATTCACAACGGGCATATATACATTTGAAAAAGCCCTGACTCTGAATCCGGGCAAGAAACATATCTATGTGGCTGCAAACATAAACCCTGCCCAAAGAGAACTGATCTATGACAACAGCAGCAGCGACAATTTCAAGATGGACGACATCATCCTGGCAGGAAGTACTCACGACGAGGCCCTTGCAAATGTAATAAAGGATGATATGTCTCATACGGGACAGGGTACGGACATACTGATGTTTGCCCAAGCATTCAGCGGAGACCTTTTCAACCCTGATTTTGATATTGAAATAGTTGAGGGCAGCAAGGACAGGTACCAGCTGGCAGCACAACTCAAGCGTCTTGTGACCAAAGTACTTGTAACATGCAAGGAAGGAGAACGAGGGTTTGTCGCATCCGGAGGCAAATTCATAATCCCTACTGCAGACATCCGCTACTGCCTCAACACCACCACAAAACAGATATATCTCAAGGAGAGACACAACACAACTGCCGACATCAACGAAGATACTGACTGGATACTTCAGGACTATTCTTCGCAGACCGGCAATGACAGCTACAACAGCCACTACATGTACTGCTCCGGTGGAGAACTTATAAGCCGAATCCATGACCAGAGATACAGCACTGTGCCTGTGGCTTATGACGAAAGCCGACTTGAAGTAAACGAGAATCATTATACCGAAGGACTGTATTGCCTTGAGAATACTGTTTACGCAGGTAACGGGTCTTGGGCAGATATTGATGCGACAGCGAAATTCGCTACGACCCATATAGCTATGAAGGTGAGGATGATTCCGAGAACAATACAAAGGTCAAATCTCAACAACATGTACCTCAAGGCTTATAAGGAAGAGCATGATGGCGTGGACAACTGGTATTGGGAGAAAGCCCTCACTTCCGGAACAGATGAAAATGACGGAGGCAAGCCTTACCCGGCAGGAACTTACTGGGCCCTTACCAAGAATGGCAGCACCACATACTATGGTGAGATGGGACGTGATGAAATGATCAAGCAGAACCGAGCCACCCTCGATGAATTCGTAAAATATGAAGGTGGTTATAACTGGTTCTACACCTTTATCGAGGGTGGAAAAAACACAACGGACGGCACAACCCTGTCGTATGTTGGAGATTCATATTGGGGATTGCAGAGAAACAGCTACTATATTGTAAATATACAGAGTATCAAACAGATCGGAGAGAGTAGTCCTGAAGGAGATTTCATCAGGATCAACTCACAGACAGTGGATTGGACACAAAGAGGATCACAGGAAGTGGTCATTAAACCGAAAGGAGAGTGACAAAGATGAAAAGAGGCTTGTTCATATTAATGATGGTCGTGGCGGCTGCCTGTTCAAAACCTGTAATGGTATCGGACAAGGAGCCTATGCTGATCTATGCCATGACCAAATCGCCTACGACAGATGGTGCATCTACTCCGGTTTTCCTGTTCTGGCTTGAGAATGACTTCGAGAATGTTGCTGAAGGCAGTTATGCCCAGCCTTACTTTGTGGCGTGGCCATATGATGATATAGATGCATATAAGGATGTAACTTATAACACCGGAAAGAAATACCCGGAAAACGATGGTCTTGTCTGCTGCACCGGCTACTTCCCTGCCTCGCTCATAGTGGATGAGAATGCGCAGCAGAGGAGCTGGACAAGACTGGATGTGCCGTCGGAGGATATCGGACTGATGGATGTAATGGTGGCTCCGGAACATATTACAGGAAAAAGTTCGGCTCATTTCGAGACGAAGAATCCAAAGGAGCCGCTTGAGTTCATCCATGCCCAGAGCAAAATTGTGTTCAAGGCGAAGATGGGAACGGAGATGGCGATGAACAGGTATCTGAGGAACGTCACCATAACTGTGCCGGGATCCGAGCTGATGAGCGGTCTGAAGTGGGAGAACGGAAGATACATTGCAGACAGGACTGCAGGAGAGGAAGCGTCGGTGGTATTGAAGGATCCGAGTACGACCCAGCTTGACCCAAACCAGAAAGCACGCGAGATAGGCGAAGTATACATATATCCCGGAAAGGAATCCATGAAGATCAAGGTGGATATAGAGATGTCTGACAGTCCCCTGTTTACGGAACATGAAATCATCTCCATTGAGGCAGATGTAGATTTCAATCTCACTGACAGCTACGGCAGTACGCTGAGAGAAAACGATGCGTATGAAATCATACTTGTGATAAACTATGACTCCATCATTCTGAAAGGAAGAAAGGCAGAATGGGAGGAAGGTGGAGGTCTGCTTATCCCGATATACCCGAACCAGACACCATCCCCAAACATTTAATTCACAGAAATGAATAAATATCTGACATACATATATCTGATACTGACAGTCCTGACAACTGCTGCCTGCTCCGATGAGATTCTGGGCATGGAGGGAGAGTTGTCAGATCAGAACACAGTCACCTTGTCTGCCAACAGTTCCAAGCTCATAACCAAGGCAGGACTTCAGTTTACAAATTTCGATGTGTACACGGAATACCTGCTATATTGCATCGAAAATTCCGAGAGCTACGATTGGAAGAATAATGTGATGTATGACAGAAGAGGTTGGGAAAACGAACAGCAGCTCATAGAATATGGCAAGGATATGTTCTTCGACGGAAAGAAACTTGATTTCTATGGAGCGACCTTGTGCAGCACAAGGGGCGTTCCGTACAACATCAACAATAGAGTGGGAGATCCAGGTTCTCCGGTGATAGGCCTTGACCTTGCTACCTACGGAGAAGCATTTCCTGACCTGATGTACTCGAACAATCTCAAAGGATGTACATCCAGAATGGGAATCCTTGAAATGGACTTCACCCATGCGCTCAGTAAGATACAGGTGGAGATTGCAAGACAGGAGATGACTGACCTTGAGGGTATGAAACTCAAAAGCGTTTCGCTTGTAAACACCTATGGTTCAGGAGAATTGGATATTGTCAACGGTACCTGGGCCAACAGAAAGACGGAGGCAGCAGAAGGTGTAAGTACGGAGATTGTCATAACTGACGAGGAAACAGAGGTTCCTGTTGATCCGGTAATGCTGAAGAAAGGAGGGAACGATGCCTTTGCCTATATCATTCCCAACGAGAACTCGTCTGAGGTGGTAAGTGTAAAGATAGTTCTGCTCACAGCATCAGGAAAGGAAAAGGTTTTCACATACCCTCTCTATGCATCTCCTGAAGATGGCTCGGAAGAACAGTCTGCTCCTTTCATATTCAAGCAGAATCACAGATACGTACTGTCGATCATTCTTTTGGATGAGGGAGTACGCGTTGTGGCGGTTTTGCCGCAGATGTATGATTGGATTGATGTCCCTGTAGATACCTATATGGGACAGCCAGTAAATTTCGGTGGTCTGATGTGGATGGACCGCAATCTGGGAGCAGAGAGCGCCGACTGCGAAAACGACTGGGCAAAGACAAGGGGCTTCTATTATCAGTTCGGAAGAAATATTCCTTATATTTTTGATGCCGAAAAGTTCCAGAAGAGAGACCAGTCTAATAAAACTATATTCAGGCAGCGTACAGGCAAGACTGATCAGCTCGACATAGGATATGAATATTTCTTCACTTATAACGACAAGGGTGAAAAGGTATATGGCGCCGTACAGGGTGGTACCCAGACATGGTTCTATTTCTACCACGTCTCTGCTCTGGATGTTAATGGAACCGAAATAGGATGGGACAATCCAAATGGAGCAGGCTGGGTATGGAGAGGTTCTCAGCTGATCAATTATAGCCTGAAAAGTGTTCCTCATTATCATCAGACCAATGGAGCATTCAGCAACAGCACATTCTGGACTGTGGAGCAGGCGGGTGTGGACGGATCCACAAGCAGCAATAAAACTGAGGATCCGAAGGCTCCTCAATGGTTAGGTCCGAATGTAACTACGAGTAATATAGCGATAAATCCTGGAGATCCGGGAGTTTACCATTTCATTTTTGATGCAAGATATTATACTGACTATCTGCAGTCGGGGGCGTGGTGTGTGAAGGACTGTCTGACCCCGGGATGGGAGCATTGGCGTCCGATGTCGCTTACGGAATGGGAAGCATATAATTGGGAAGGTGGAGGTTATCCTGTATTCAGCTACTGGATGCTGGAAAAAGGCTGTGTAGAGTCCCGTACAGAAGACACTCAGAAGGTCAATTACTATTGGACAGGAGAGTGGAATGAACCTCTTCCGGAGAATCATCCATGTCCTAAAGGCTGGAGGATACCTACCAAACAGGACTTCGCAGGTATCCTTCCGGACCACAACATACAGAACTCATGGGCACAGAACGAAAACACCATGTATGTTCTTCAGGAAACCAAAGGAGATGTGCTCCCATATAATGAGGCAGCAGCGTATGGAGTTGACCATCTCGGCAGGAAAGTCATATATCTGATCAAAAGAAAAGGTGAGGGCGAATGCTACAGGTTGAGGCTGCTATGGAAAGACAGCAAGCTCACCAGAAACGAATACTACAATCTCGGATCGACCTCTGGAGATCATAATATGCAGTATCTCGAGATCTCACGTTATCCGGGAAACAGCAGCATGAGTTTCGACAAATATTACAATGCTGATGTGGGAGAGCTGGGTACAACCAATGCAGGAGGAACCAGCGCGATTGAAGGAGTATCAATCAATAAATCAGTCAGAATCATGACAGGAGAGCAGCTGAATGATCTCGGTTTCCTGACGGATTTCAACTGGAACGATGCCACTGAGACGATACAGATTCCTATCTGCGGTTTCATATACACAGCAATGGGCGTAGATGGTATGTTCGAGGACGGAGAAATGACTATTTTGAGATGTACGGACTGGAGCATGAATTACGATCTGGCGCAAAAGCTTAAAGACGGCGAGACGTACGAAAACGGCGCCTATCCATATAATGAGGCAATGAACTGGTGTGCTTACATCAGAACAGACAGAAATACAGGTCTGTTCTCCGGTTCCCGAAAGAGCCTTGGATGCCAGATCAGATGCGTACGTGACGTTAATGCGAAATAATGAAAGATGAAGAGACTGACATATATATTTACAATTGTGGCCGCCCTGACGTGCTCCTGCTCCCAGTACGAAGATCCAGCAGGAAGCATGGGCGATGGAGTAAGGATTGAGTTCCTGATCCCACAGGTGTATGACAATATAAGCGGATCTGTCATGACCAAGGCAGTTGACACACTCAATCCCCTGAGACATATAAACGACGATGACCCGTCAAAGCCGCATTATGCAAGACTGACTACCCTTCCGGTGGGGAGTACTCTTTGGCTGACATACTCCAAGAAGAACGAAGAGACTGGAGAATATTCAGACCCGGAGCTTCAGGCTTACAAGATTGTTGACAATGGGGGCTACCACTCGATGTTTGCCTGCACATTCCATCAGGAAGAACACCCAGACGGACTGATATACAATGTGATAGATGAACAGACCACAGGCAAGCCTCTGATATTGGACGACGGAAGTTACAAGTTCAAGATTATTTCTCCCGCCCTTCCTATAACACTTGACCCGGAAAAAGGATGGAGACTTCCAGTGGATAACGGAATGTATTTCTGCGCCACAGACGGCAGGTATCATGAGACTGTTGCAAAAGATGTTGTCGTTGACTCAAAGAGCCTCAACAATAACGGAAAGAACGTGCTGTATGTCAAACTGAATCCTATCATCAATCAGACTGCAAGGTGGAGATTCAGGATATTCAAGGGGGACAATGTGGAGTCTCTTGAGATGATGGCAGCGGGTATTGAGGTGAGTGGTCTGCAGAATCCGTATGATACCGAAGGCCAGGAGAGAGTAGGATTCTACTGGGCATCAGACGATATTGCCGACACGCTCAAGATGAAGATGGGAGGCAAGCTTCAGTGGGTGAAACTGCCTGCTGCAGACATATGGAAAGCACAGGAGATAAGCCCGAGCGGATTACAGGCGGAGGCGCTGTGCGGAGATGTGGGCTTCCTGCCGACCAATGCCTTGAGTACCACAGTAGTCATTCTCTTCAACTTTCTCATCAATGGTATTCCGACGCAGTATGAAACGACTGTCAATCAGATGATATTCGAACATGGCCATTCCTATAATATAGGCGTTGAAGTCGATCAGAAAGACGGTATCCGTGTATTCAACTGGCTGAATCAGTCATGGACAGGCGACCTTGAGCTTCATGGTATAACCACCAATACAACAGAACAATGACAAGGACGATAAAATATTTCACAGCGATTCTGACATTCTGCCTCTTGTGGGGCTGCATCGACGAAACTGAGCAGAATATACAGGAAGATGGAGAACTTATAATAGTACCTCTTACCCTCTCGGCTTCAGAATACGAGTTCAATGGCACCACTAAAAGTCTCCTGCCTTACATACCTGATGTAGAGAACCTCATAGGTGACATCTGGGTTGTGCAGTACAGTAGCCGAGGCATTCTTCTCCCTCGATCCATATACCATTACAGGACGAGCGATTCCGGAGATATGGTGGTTGATGACCTTTACTATGCAGATGCGACTACATCAGGTGTTGCTCTGGTGGAAAGCGAAGAAGACTGTACAGTCTGTTTTATTGCCAACATGGGCGACAATATTCCTTCCGAATGGCCGGACAACATATATTCGTTCAAGGAAGTCATGCTGCCGGTGCTGGATGCGGATGCGTCTGTCAATCCTGCCCGACTGCCTATGTGCGGATATTATTACGGTCCCGTAAAGCATGGCACAAAGGTGAGTGCATCCTTAGGACGTATGATCGCACGTCTCAATATAGTCATAGACAACCAGACCGGCGAAGATATCTCTAATCTGAATGTGGCTCTTACCAATACTCCAAGATATGCACACATCTTCCCCGTTTCAGATAAAGTGCCATTGAACACAGCAGAGACCGAAGCAAGCAGGACACATAGAGATACGGGCATAACCCTCAAGCAATGGGAGTCTGTAAATCTATACTACTACATAGCTCCAAATCTATATGGAGCGGACTGGCCGACCACGTTGTGGGTAACATGTCATCTTGATAAGACTGGTGAGGACGCCAGAGGTGGAATGATTCTTGGCGACACAGTTCCTGATGCAAGTGACCAGTCTGTATATCCTCCTGTCCAAAACCCGGAGCGCAATTATATGCTTTATCCGAACAACAACTACACGTTCACAATCAATCTGAAGAATCTGCAATAGGGCAGAGGAACCCTTGGGGATTCCGCGCCGCTTATATCCCTGGCACCTAAACCATTAAACCTCAGCGTTTTACGAAAAGGCGATTCCCCCGCGGCGGGGAATCGTTTTTTCGTAAGCGGCTATGAGTCAGCGGATTAGCTGCCAGGATTTGTTTTTCAGACATATACTTATGGAGCAGATCGAGCTTGCGGGCTGCGTGATAGAGTAAACTATTCCAGACCGCACCATTTAAGGAAGGCAGCTTTTGACGTTATGGCAATGCCGACGCAAGAGTTGCCTTCTGCATATGGTTTGTTGCGGTCTGCTATATATCCTTCCTTTCCCCATCCTTCATAGAACATATAGAGATTGTCTTCATGTTCTATAACTTCGGGAAACCATATTCCGCACTGGTCCCATGTACCAGCCTTTCCTCTTGAAAAGAAAGGCTGCATGTTCTGCACCTTGGTCCAGTGGATCAGGTCGTCGGACAAGGCCACATGGAAACGGTCAGGGAAATCCCACTGGGATGCGCTGCCCTGATATGCCATGAACCATTTGTCCACACCCTTGAGGCGGAATAGCATGTTGCCGAAGAATATCTTGTCGTCGAAGTTGGAAGGGGCACCTCCCGGCGAGAATGTAGGATAGACTTCCGCGCCTTCTGTGGTCAGAGGATCTTCTGTGACATAGACTTTGTCGCCAAGATAGATGTAGTATTTACCTTCGTGATATACGGCATCAGTAGGGCCTTCATTCTGCAGCCAGAGCTCCGGAAGTTTGGTAAAATTCAGTCCGTCTGAAGAATATGCACATGCGGTGTGGCTTTTTCCGTCAGCTCCTCTTGCCTTGTAATACAGATAGGTCACTCCGTCCTTGCCGACTACCGGGGTGGAATCGAGTGCTCTCCAGGAGTCATATGATCCTTCGGGACCGTTGGCGATGACCGGATTGCCTTCATATGGGATCCACGGTCCGAAAGGGCTGAATGTCTCGGACGACTGGGTGAACACGCCTATCTGCTCGTTGCTGCCGTTACGGTTGTTGCCGCCTCGAGCATACATCCACCAGTTGCCGTCAATGGAATGTTCCGGAGATATGATAGCCGCGTTGGCTATATGGGAGTTCATCCAGTCGTTCTTTCCGTCAACCGGTCTGAGCACAGGATTGCCTTCCCATCTCTGGAACAGGCAAATATCTGTTAGGTCGTCATTCGGTACGCGGATCTCGTCGAAATACCACTGCTCGTCCGAACTTGCGACCCCTGCATCAAAAAGTATCACCAGCTTGTTGTAGCGGTTGGATGCGGGATTCATGTCTGTAAAATCGAATACAAGGTCTTCCCATCTGCCTTCCTTTGTGGTCACCACGTTCTGGATCTCCAACGGTTTGGCGAGGGAAGCATAGTCTGAGGACTCAATCTTCAGATACACCTTGGCTCCAGCCTTTGGTGCGAGAACCTTCATCTTGAATACAGGAGGATTGGCAGTGAAGTCGAAATTCTTGGCATATGGCTCCGACCATATGAATTCCCAGGCACCGCCTCCGGATTCGACCAGACCGCAGCGGCGTGATGTGTTGACACCTCTCTTGCGAGGATTGGTCACAATAGAATACTCCAGATCTCCGCCCTTTTCATTGAAGGTCAGAAATGAGTTCTCGAAATTTGCCAGAGTCATCAGAGACGGATCATCTACCTCTTCCACGTCCTGCTCATCATCTTCCAATGCCGGAGGAGTCTGCTGAGAATCGTCATCTTCCACAGCAGGCTCACAAGAGAAAGAAAGCAGTGCCGCCGCAATCAGCAGCACTGCATGTTTAAGTTCAAGTACCATTACACACTATTTAATTCCACACCATTTCAGGAAATCTGCCTTGGAAGCAGACGCAGCTCCAATACATGAACGTCCAGAGAAATACGGCTGATCTCGATTCTCGACATATCCGACACGTCCCCATCCCTCGTAGTAAAGGTAGAGCATGTCTTCATGTTCGATTATTTCGCAGAACCATATTCCTCCCTGGTCCCATTCGCCCGGACTGCCTCTTGTATATAACGGCTGGTCGTTCTTGACCTTTTCCCAATGGATCAGGTCGTCTGAAACCGCTATATGGAAACGGTCCGGGAAGTCGTAACTGTTGCTGCTTCCCTGATATGATGCAAACCATTTATCAACACCTTTGAGACGGAATATCATCGATCCGTTGACTGCATGCGAGTCGAAATTGCTTGGACCTCCGCCTATCGGAATAGTCTCATATGTCTGTGCGCCCTCAAATGAAAGCGGATCTGATGTGACTGTGACATAGAGTCTGCAAGGATTGCCGCCACCGTAGTAGATGTAGTATTTCCCGTCGTGATATACTGCGTCGCTGCAGCCTTTGCCTTTGAGTACGGGAGCGTCTATACCGGTGAAGGTATATCCTCCGTCAGTGGAATAACGCACACAGAGTCCATGCTGGCTGCGGTCACGGTTGTTACCGTTATAATAGACATATACAACTCCGTCCTTTCCTACTACAGGAGCCGTATCCAGAAGAAATCCGTCATCGAAACTGCCTGATTCCCCGACAGGAAGCACCGGATTATGCTCATATTCCTTCCATGGCCCGAAAGGCTTGAAGTCATCAGCCGGCTGCTTGTACAGACCGATCTGGTCACAGTAGAATGGACTGTCCCCGCTTCCACGAAGATACATCCACCAGTTGCCGTCCGGTGAATTGGCAGGAGAAAGGATTCCGGCGTTTGCCATGTGCTGGTTCCTCCAGCTTGCCGGTCCCTCAGGCGTGAATACAGGATTACCTTCATAACGCTGGAAGAGGCAGATGTCAGTCAGGTCGTCACTCGGACACATTATCTCATCGAAATAATATACATCACCGGCCTTGTTGTCTTCGTGGCGGAATGTGAGCACTACCTTCTGGTAGAAGTTGTTCTCCGGATTCTGATCGGTGAAATCAAAGACCAGTTCTTCCCACTCACCTGCCTTCTTAGTGACTACATCGTTGACAGTCAGAGGCTTGAGAGCC
Source organism: Bacteroidales bacterium (assembly GCA_015060335.1). Taxonomy (GTDB): domain Bacteria; phylum Bacteroidota; class Bacteroidia; order Bacteroidales; family UBA932; genus Cryptobacteroides. Next base: position 15,999 of record SUYR01000027.1, read on the forward strand.
CAGTCATTTGGATGTTCGATCTTGAATGAGACCTTGGTGCCGGCTCTTGGAGAAAGCACCTTCATCTTGAATATAGGTGCATTGCGGGTAAAATCCAACTTGCGAGGCATAGGGTCGCACCAGACGAATTCGTCATTTCCGCCTGTTGAAACCGCCTTTGCACATTTTCTCGTACCGTTCACCTTATCCTTTACAGGATTGGCCACGATATCATAGTTCATCTGGGTCGGATGAAATGTAAACCATACGCTTTCAAAGTTGCAACGGTTGATGAACTTGTTTTCAAGTGCACCGGCATTGTCTCCGCCATCGGATGTTCCATTGCCATTTCCCTTGCTGCAGGCACATATCGCCAGCAGTGACAGCAAAGCCGTCAAGATCGTAATCCTCATGATTGTAAGTTTTGCAGGTTACTTAAGTCCGCACCAGCGCAGGAAGTCATCCTTGGATGCATATGCTACTCCTATAGATGAATTTCCTCCGAAATAAGGTGCATTTCTGTCTTTTACATGCCCCTTGAATCCCCAGCCTTCATAGTAGAGGTAGAGCATTCCGTCATGTTCTATTATCTCGGGACACCACATGCCGCCCTGGTCCCATTCTCCCTCGCTTCCTCTTCCGTAGAGAGGCTGGTCGTTCTGTACCTTGGTCCAATTGAGAAGGTCGTCTGAATATGCCACATGGAAGCGGTCAGGGAAGTCATTCCTGATGGACATGCCCTGATATGCCAGGAACCATTTGTCCACGCCCTCAAGACGGAATACCATAGAGCCCCAGATAGACGCACGGTCAAATTCAGAAGGTCCGTCACCAAGCTCGAGAATCTTGTACATTGTGGATTTCTCATAGCTCAGAGGGTCTTCTGTCACATATACGCTTGGTCCGCAGAAGATATAGAATTTGCCGTCATGATACACCGCATCCGAAGGGCCGCCAGGCTTCTTCCAAGGTGTCGGCTTCTTTGTGAAGGTATATCCTCCGTCGGTGGAATATGCCACTCCTATTGCAGAAGTCGGATCCATGCTGCCGTTATCATTCTTCATCCTGCCTTTGTAATATACATATACAGTTCCGTCCGGACCCTTGACGGCAGCACAGTCGAGAAGGTGCCATTCGTCGAATGAGCCTTCCGGCCCGTGAGGTACCACAGGATTGCCTTCGTACTCGTTCCATGGACCGAACGGCTTGAAATCATCCGCCGGCTGGGTGAAAAGACCTATCTGGTCGTGATAGTCAGGGACATTTCCGCTGCCTCGCACATACATCCACCAGTTTCCGTCCGGAGAGTCTGCAGGAGATATGATGCTGGCATTTGCAATATGGGAGTCGCGCCAGTTCTGAGATCCCTCAGGATAGAATACAGGGTTACCTTCATATCTCTTGAAGAGAGATATCTTTGTAAGGTCATCAGAGGGGCCTGTGATCTCGTCAAAATACCATTCCTGATCAAATGTGGTATGTCCCGCATCAAACATAAGGACAATTTTCCTGTACCAGCTGCTGCGAGGAGCCAATTCTGTGAAATCGAATGTGAGTTCTTCCCACTCGCCTGCCTTGGTTGTACGTACGTTCTTCACCTCGACAGGGGCTACTCCGCAGTCCAGTTTCTCCGGCTCAAGCTTCATCCACACTCTCAGACCTGCTTCAGGAGCAAGCACCTTCATCTTGAATATAGGAGGATTGGCTGTAAAGTCGAAGTTGCGTCCGAACGGCTCTGACCAGATGAATTCGTTTTCACCTCCTCCGCTTATGACTCTGCCGCAGCGGTCCGTGTCATTGACTCCATCTTTCTTCGGATTGTCCACCTCGTCACAGAGCATTGAATCATTTCCTGCATGGAAGGTCATTTCCACCCTGTCATCCTCAAAGGATGCATAATCCATGAATTTCGGACCAGTCGGAGCATTATCGCAGCCAGCGGCCACGAGGACCGCTGCTGCACAATATTTCAAAAAATCAAGTTTCATTATTCTTCAAGTGTCGGATAACCTGGGTTCTGAGTAAGTTCCGGATTTGCAAGCATTTCCTGACGTGGAACCGGGAAGAGCAGACGGTTAGGGTCGTTTGTCGGAGTATCGTGCAGGAACCATGTCTTGGTAAGGAACTGTCCGAAACGGATGAGCTGCTGTCGGCGGTGTCCTTCCTGGCAGAACTCCCAGCCGTATTCGAGAAGGAATCTGTCATCGTCCAGATTACCTATTGTCACCTTCTTGTCATCAGTGAAGTTGGTGAATGCTCTTTCTCTGACTGCGTTTATGAGGTCACATACTTCCTTGTTTGCAGCACCGCCGTTCTTCCAGTATAGTGCCTCAGCCTTCATGAAATACACATCGGCAAGACGGAAGAGGACGAAGTCGTTGCTCAGACGGTTGAGAGCGCCCTGCTTGATCTCATATTTCTGAAGACGTACTCCAGGACCCTCGCCTGTGGTCGGAACCTCGTCAGGCTCACCGTTTTCGTTCAGATAGATAGGGACTTCCTTGGTGTGTACAAGCGGTTTGCCGGCATCACGGCTGTCCCATGGATCACACATCAGAGGTGTGCCAGGCTTACCGGTCTCCGCTCCAGTATTGTCGATGAGCGGTCCTTCAAACCATGATTTCTCATAACGGAGATCATCCGGATCGTAACTCATCGCGAACTCAGGAGTTGCACAGCAGCCTCCCCAGTACTGAGTAACTGTGTTTCCGTGGCAGTAGTACTTCCAGTGCATTGTGCATAGGTGGAGCCTCCAAGGCATGCCTTCATCATATACCTCATCATTCACGATACCCATGATGATCTCCTTGGAATTTTCATTGTTGGTCACGAATGATGCCTTATAGTCAGGCTCGAGCATATATCCTCCCTTGGTCATGATCTCGTCACAAAGACTGATCACCTTGTCCCATGCATTGCCATCGACATTCACTTTCCAGCTCTCTGCATTGAGGTAGCACTTTGCCAGAAGCATCTTTGCCGCATTCTGATCCCAACGGCCATAAGCCTTTGTTGCAAGGTGCTCCAGATTGTCTTCAATCTCGCTTACTACGAAATCAAAGATTTCCTGTCTTGGAGATGTCTTTGGAAGATACCCCTCCGGCACATCATAACGGGTCTGAAGCGGAACGTTTCCATACATATCGCAGAGGTTGTAGTACCAGAATGCACGTGCAACCTTGAGCTCAGCCATAAGACTTACTGTATCCTTCACTTCTGCAGTACGGAACTCATACATGAGACGGTTGCAGGTGTTGATGCTTGCATAGTACTGACGCCAGTTGTTGAGGACATGATTGTCGTCCCACTCCCACTGGTGCTGGTTGAGTCGGAAATATATACCCGCATCATACCACGCACCTCCACGCTTAGGTGTGATCCATATGTCACCCACTTCCTCATTGGTGTAATGCCAGCATCCTGTTGTATGTGGGCTTCCGCCAGCATACAGCTTTCTCATATCCGAATATACGGTTCCCAGTGCTGCCGGGATGTCAGACTCCGAGAAGTTCTCATAATAACTGTCTGCTGTCATCTTCGAATATGCGACTTCGTCGAGATTGAGACACGAAACAGCAGAAACGGCTACTGCTAATATTGCTATAAATATCTTTTTCATACTTTGATCTTCTTATACGGTTACACTTCTTTAGAAACCGAGTTTCACACCAAATGAAACCGTGCGGGTAGTAGGGTATGTTGACATGTAGTCGATACCAGGAGCAAGTCCTCCGAAATTGACCTCAGGATCGATACCCTTGTATCCTGTGAAGGTATAGAGGTTGAGACCTGAGAGATAGAGTCTGAGGGTCTTTACGATACAGTCCGGCTTGAACTTGAAGTTGTATCCGAATGTAACGTTGTCGATCTTCATGAAGTCACCGTCCTCGACGTAGTAGCTTACATATGAAGGGTTGGTTGACGCAGATATGCCGTACTCTCCTCCATAAGGCTTTTCGAGAATAGTCTTAGGATAGTTGTATGCCTGTCCCTTCTGCCATGTCTCCCTCAACATTCTGTACTGGTTGAGAATCTGATACATGAAGGCTCCACGGAGTGAGAATGAGAGGTCGAATCCCTTGTATGCCATTGTAACTGAGAGTCCTGCGTTGATCTTAGGGATACCGTTACCGATGATCTGGCGAGCCTTTTCCGAGCCATATGCACCGCCATCACATATCCATGCACCGTTCTTCTTGATGCCGGTACTCTTCCATCCGTAGAAGTCTCCTACCTGACCGCCTTCCTTCACAAGGTGAGTTGTCTTCTGTACAGGAGCACCTGTGCTGCCGACTTCCATATAGTCTCTCTGATAGTGTTCATTGGAGAGGCTGAGTATCTTGTTGGCATTATATGAAACGTTTCCTGAGATGTTCATATTGAAATCACTTGTCTCTACCACGTCTCCCGAGAGTGTCAGCTCGACTCCCCTGTTGGAGATGGATCCCACGTTTGCATAGATTGTAGATGCGAGGTTCGGTGGCATAGGGACGCTGTAGCTGTAGAGCAGGTCATGGGTGTCGCGGAGATAGAAATCCAACGATCCGCTGAAACGTGACCTGAACATAGAGAAGTCCACACCTATGTTGTATTCATGCTTCTCCTCCCATTTAAGGTCCGGATTTGCAACTGCCGAAGGTGAGATGGTCCATATGTATTTGCCGTCCATCGATACAGGATTCGAGTAGTTGTAAGTCATCTGAGAAAGATATGGAGAAGACGGCTCAACACCTGTCACACCGTAGCTGAACTTCAGTTTGAGTTCATCCAGCCAGTCCACATCTTCCATGAAGCCTTCCTGGCTGATACGCCATGCAGCTGAAGCAGACCAGAATGCTCCCCAACGGTTGTTAGGACCGAACTTTGAAGATCCGTCACCGCGGATTGAAAGGGCTGCGATATATTTCTCGTCATAACTGTAGTTCACACGGCCGAAGAAAGAGATGAGTTTGTTCATGGTGCGCTCTGTACTCATTGTAGCGGTACCGTCCTTGAGTGCAAGACCGAGTTCCATGTTGTTGTATCCGAACTGGTCTGTAGGGAAATCATAGTTGTATCCATGGAAATCCTGATAGTCGTAGCTGAAGTAGCTGTAACCTGCCACTGCATTCAGGTCATGCTTGCCGATACGTTTGTTGTATGAAGCATACAGCTCGCCGTTCCATGTCTTGCGCATACTTGTATTTCTCCATGCCATACCGTTTTTGCCGGTATTGTCGAAGTCGCTTGTAGCGAAGGCTCCGTTGAAATGGTAGAAAAGCTTCATACCACCGACAGCATTCAAGGTAAGTCCCTCAATCGGAGAATATGTTACCTTTCCTGTAGCTGCCACCTCGTCCCAGTTGATATCCTCACGGAATTCGTTGACACAGCGAGCCGCGTTCATCACATCAGCAAATGTCTGATACTCACCAGATTCCTTATATACAGGGAGAGTAGGATTGCAGATGAGGGCAGCAAGATATGCATCTTCCTCGGACACCTGGCTTCCCTTTGCATATATGTTGCTGAGGTTGGCGCTGATCTTCAGCTTGTTGTTGAAGAACGACTGGTTGGTGCCGACAGAGAAGTTGAGCTTGTCGAGACCTGAGCCTCTGATGATACCCTGACGGCTGTTGTATGTGATGTTCGCATAGTAGTTGGAGCGCTCGTTTCCACCGTTCATAGAAAGGTTGTGATAGTGGTTGATGGCTGTGCGGAACGCCTCTTTATACCAGTCTGTATTCGCACCTCCGTCAAGCGGTGTGAATGCTCCGCCGGAAATGTCCTTCAGGTTGCGGTATTCCTCTGCCGAGAATGTCTCGATCTTGTTGGAAATGGTCTCGACTGATGCATAGCCGTGATAGAGGATGGAATTGTTCTCGCGCATGCCTCTCTTGGTGGTGATGAGGATCACGCCGTTATTACCCTGTGTACCATATATAGCTGCTGCTGCACCGTCTTTGAGGACGTCGATAGAAAGGATATCATCCTGAGTGACGTTGTTCATGCTTCCTCCTGTAATACCGTCGATGACGATCAGAGGCTCCTGATTTGCCATAAGGGTGGATACGCCTCGAAGCATCATCTGCACTCCACCGCCATTTGGGTCACCCGAATCTGTGCTTACGGAAAGTCCTGCGACCTTTCCCTGAAGCATCTGAAGCGGAGACGCAACTGCTCCCTTCACGAAATCTTCACTTCTGACAGAAGTCACAGAGTTCGCCAATGTGCTTCTTCTGATAGTACCGTAACCGATGACAACTGTTCCGTCAATCATCAGGTTCTCTTCTTCGAGAGTCACTTTTGACAAAGAGCTGCTCTCGGCTGCCGGTATCTTCTTGTCAGCATAACCCAGACATGAGAACACAATCACAGCATTCTTGTCTGCAGAAAATGTCCATGCACCATCTGCATCGGTGAGGACTCCGTTGGTTGTGCCTTCTTCGATGACAGCGACTCCGGTAAGAGGATTACCTTTGGCATCTGTCACTTTACCCTTCAGCGCCACAGTCTGAGCTGACGCTACTGCAAACGAGCACATCAGTGCCACGGCAGCAAGGGCGATGGTCTTACATAAAGTACTTGCTTTAATCATAGCATTATTATTTGGTTAGTTCTAAATTTCACATCAGCTGTGATATTGCAAATTTATCCGTAGATGAAAATCCGATAATGGATTATTGTATCAATTGTTTGCACTATCATTTCCTGACTTCTCCCTCCATTGCTTTGGAGATTTACCGAAAATCTTCTTGAAGGCACGGGAGAAATAGTACGGATCGGAGAATCCCACTTCATAGGCGACTTCGGAAATAGTCTTCTCCGTTTCAGACAGAAGTCGGGCTGCATATTTGAGACGTGTATTCTGCATGAACTCGTTTGTGGACTGGCCTGTCAGCGATTTGAGCTTGCGGTAAAGAGTAGCCTTGGACATGCCGATGTTCAGGCACAGGTCATCCACCGAGAATTCAGACTCTCCCAAATGTTCGAATATTATCTCGACCACCCTCTTTATAAGCTGCTCGTCAGTATTTGATGCCTTTATCTTGACATTGGACATGTCTATCTCTATCTTGTAGCTCTCACGCATCTTGTAGGCATTCATCAGCAGATTACGCAGCTGAAGCTCCAGGATCGAGAATGAGAACGGCTTGGTCAGGTACGCATCCGCTCCGGCATTGTATCCCTGGTATTTATAGTCCTGCTCTGAAAGAACAGTCATAAGTATCACTTTTATATGACTTGTCTCAACCGAATTCTTTATATAATGACACAGCTCGAATCCCGACATTCCTCCTGAGAGCATCACGTCGGTTATCACTACATCCACCTTGTTTTCGTGAATGATCTTAGCTGCGACTTCACCGCTCTCAGCGCTCATGACCATATATTTCCTTCCGAAATGGTCCATGAGGAGTTCTCTCATGGAATGGTCATCCTCGACAATCAGTACTGCTGTCTCTGCAGCAAATTTTGCATATTCTTCCTTGTCATAGTCTGCGTCAGCTGCAAATGTTTCGGGTTTTCTTATGCTGCCTTCCACTTTCTTGTATTCGTTCTCTTCCGAAGCTGCAGTATTATCGGTCCTGCTCTTCAGCGGAAGAAGCACCTGTATTTTTGTGAATCTGCCAAACTCAGACTCCGCAGAAATAGATCCGCCATGGAGTTCCACCAATGAGCGCACATATGAAAGTCCCACGCCTGAAGAGTACATGTCATATGAACGTCCGGTAAAGAATCTTTCGAATATATATGGAAGCTTGTGCTCCGGGATACCGGCTCCGTTGTCTTCAATTACTATGCAGACCGTCTCTCCGGCCACAGAGGCTCTGATATCCACTTTGCCTCCGATGTCGGTGTGCTTGTATGCATTGGAAAGAAGATTGTCAAAGATCTTTTCAAGCTTGCTCTGGTCCGCTTCCACTACGAGTTCTTCCGGAACATCCACCCCTAAGGTGATCTTCTTGTTTTCAAACAGCCACTCATGACGGGATAGTACGACCTTGACAAGGGATGAAATATTTACGCTGCTTACCTTGAGCGCCGCGAACTGTACCTCACGGAATGCAAGAAGTTCATTGATCAGCCCCAGCAGCTTGTCCGCATTCTTCTGTATGATGCTGAAATATTTCTGAGTCATTTCCTTCGGCACGCGTCCATGCATGAACTGCTCCACCGGTCCGAGAATCAGAGACAGAGGAGTCTTGAATTCGTGGGAGATATTTACAAAGAAACGGAATTTCATCTCGTTGATCTCCTTGTCCTTTTCTCGTGCGAGCTTTTCAAGTTCCAAAGCATGCTTGTGCTTCGATACCTGCAGGAATATTCTTGTCAGCCAGATGATTATGATAAGTACAAGCAATGAAAAACATATCTTTGTAAGGAGGCTCTGCCACCATACAGGAGTTATCCTTATCTTAAGTGTAGAGACATTGTCCAGGACTACCCCGTCATCGACTCCTGCAACCATGAATGTGTATCTTCCCGGCTTGAGCTCTGTGAAATCGACTCTGTGTTTCGAGCCGATCTCATGCCAGTTGCCGTCTGTGCCGGACATCTTGTAAGCGAATGAAAGGCCGGCCGTATATCCGAAAATGTTAGGCGAGAACTCGATGCCGAAAGAGTTCTGCCAATATTTGAGCTTGAGTTCCTTGATTTCGTTCAGATCCGTATTCAGGACTCCCTCGGATGATATCGTCTGCCTTACATTGTTGATATACAGATTGTTGAAACGGATCGGTCTGTCAAGGCATATTTCCGCCTGCCTGCCGGTATCCACTATCACCACTCCGTTTATACTTCCGAAATAAAGTTTGCCGTCAAGCTTGGCGCATGCATTATAATTGAACCTGTTTGTAGGCAGACCGTCTGCAATCGTATAGTTGGCAAAAGAAGTCATCGATGCGTCTGCACGATAAAGTCCTGTATTTGTGGACAGCCAGATATTATCGTTGTCGTCCTGAAGGATTCCATAGACAGTGTTGTCCGGAAGGCCCTTTGACTTGTTTATCCACTCTACTTCCAGAGTCAGCGGATTGATGGCGACAAGTCCTTCTTTTTCTGTTCCCGCCAGAATCCTGCCGTCACGAAGTTCGCACAAGGTCACGAAATTTCTTGCAGGAGTTTCAATCTTCAGAGGTGAATGATTCTCTGCTGATGACAGGCGCCATATTCCACCGCCATAGCAGGCGATCCATATATCTCCGGCTCTGTCCTCGTGGATATCCCAGACAAATGAATGATTCAGACTCTCATGTCCGAAACGCTCCAGACGTCCCCTCGAATAGTCATATCTATAGAGTCCACCGTATTGAGTACCGACCCACAGATTGCCTCTGCTATCCTGAAATACCGTATATATATTGTTTGTAGTCAACGGATTGCGGGGAGATCCATCTGCCACGAACCGTCGGAATTCATTGCTGCCGGGTCCCTTCATGAAGAGACCGCCGTAATATGTACCCACCCAAAGATTGTTTCTCGAATCGACACATATGGAATGTATGTTGTCGCTGGTGATATTGCTGTTGAACGTAGCAAGCCGGGATGTGTTGCCGTCATCGTTCAGGATATATATGCCGTCGTTTTCGGTACCGATGTAAAGCTTGGAACCGGCTCTGACTATCGAACTGACCACCTTGCTGTCTGCGGAGTATTCCTCCGAGCCGGACAGGAGGAAGTCAAACATGTCGAAATGGTGATAGGTCACATTCACTCCGCCGAAGAATGTACCTACCCAAAGATTGTTGTCCTCATCGCAATAGAGGCTATGGACAGCATTGTCATTGAGGCTCCAGATATTGTCTTTCTCACTTGTTATGAATTCTGCGCTTGAGTCCTTGATACGGACCAGACCTCGTTCAGTAGCTGCATATATGGCCCCGTTGTCATCCTCGACGACAGAACGTACGATGTCATTGGGAAGAGTCCCCCGACTGGCAGAATAATGCTCCACTACCCTCTGGGGAAGTTTATACCTGAAGAGTCCGCCTCCTGTGGTTGAGATGTAGATATCATATGAGGATGACTGGAACAGGTCGTTTATGGGATGGCTGTTATCTATAGGCATATCTGCGGGAACGAACTGGTCATCCAAGCTGTCCAGACGAAAAATCTCGCCGCTGAATGTGCCCGCCCATACTGTTTCGCGGGTGTCTATCATCAATGTCCTGACATGACCTATCTTCCATGTTTTCAGGCTGCCGTCAGAAGCCATTCTGCTGAGTCCTCGGCTTGAGGCTATAAAGAGATTGCCATATTTGTCTTCGATTATATCCTCTACCCGGCTTCCACTGAAAGGGCTGTCTCCGCCGAATGAATGGGAGTATTCTCCTTTAGCAGGATTGTGACTCCAGATGCCGTCATTGGTTCCGAACAGAATCATTCCGTCGGAAGTCTCATAGACGACATTCACACCTGCGACCTCACCGCCGTCTTCAACAGGGAATTCGTATTCTTCAAATCCAAAGCCGTCGTACCTGTAAGCACCGTAAATGGTGGAGAACCACATATATCCCTTGCTGTCCTTGGTAATATGCTGGATCCATGTGTGCTTAAGCCCCTGCTTTTCGGTTATGTGTCTGAACTGAAGATTTCCTGCCGATGCAGAAAAGGTTCCGATTGCCATGAAATATGCTGTAGCAGCTATTCTCAACAAGACTTTCATTGAGGACCTATTGAATACCATCCCTGTATTATTTATGATGTAAAGTTACAAAATCGGGGCTGACCGAACGTCAGCCGGCAGCCCCGATAAATCATGAATTGCGATCCGATTATTCTGCACAAAGTCTTAAGTTGTCGAAGTAGAACACTTCACCACCTTCTGTTGTAACACCTGCATCGAAAAGAATCACGAAGTTCTTGTAAGCTCCGTCAGCCATTCCATATGTCTCATAGTCAAACTCGAGAGTCTCCCACTCGTTTGCCTTTGTAGTAGTAACGTTAGTAATCTCTACTGCAGGGACATCAACGCCTTCAAACTTGAGATATACAGGGCTGTTTGCCTTAGGGCTGTAAACGTCAACCTTTACGATATATCCTTCCTCAGAGAAGTTGACGAAATCAACCTCCTCACCACCGAATGCTGTGCTCCATGTGAACTCCCACTGCGCACCTGATGCAGTCACCTTACCAACCTTGTCAGTCTTGTTGATACCTGTCTTTGAAGGGTTATCTGCAATCTCGAAAGATGCTCCGCCAGAGCCTGTCCATGTAAGGAGACCACCGTTCTCGAAATCATCGAATACGCGTGAAACTACCTCAGAAGGAGTCACATCCGGTTCCTTGTTCTCATCCTTGCCATCCTTTGTGCATGAAACTGCTACCATAGCAGCCATTGCCATCATAAAGAAAATCTTTTTCATAATGTTGTTTTTTTATAAAAGGTTATTAATAGTTGTTATTCCGCTGTATGCTGTCCTTTCATCGGGAACTGAGCGATTCTAAGTGTGGTACATCCGTACGGGATGAGTTCTATCATCTCCTGTTCGTCTGCCACCGGAAGTCCGTACATATATGTATATGGAAGAGGACCTGCCATCTTGTTGTATTCCGTCCAGTTTGTAACCCTGACTGCAGGGGTGGTGATGCGGATCGGTGCATTTGTCTCATTCCATGGATTGAGCACCTCGCCTTCTGTTCCGCTGAGGTCCACCTTGTAATGCTCCGGGAATTTCACCTTAGGAGTCTGGATCAGCGCATAGTTCCAAGGCGAAGCAGGAGTCATTTCGTAATAGTATTCTCCTGAATCTATCGGATTTACTGTATTCTTGACCAGCTTCACGTCAGCTGCTACATTCAGGGCATATACAAGCGGTCCACGTTCCACTGCACGAGACTTCTCCTTCCATACTGAGAGAGTTGTCTCCGGAGTGAACTCAAGCGTAACGACATCACCAGCTTTCCATTCACGCTCTATTCTGACAAGATTCATGTCGTCCTTGGTCCACTGCTGCGGCTCGCCGTTGATCCTGATCTCTGACTTTATGCTCCACTGAGGTACTCTGACCACGAGAGGGAAGGTCGCAACCCTGGAAATTGACTCGAGACGGATATCGATTGTTTCTTCGAACGGATATTTTGTATCTTCCACAAAATGCACATCCACTCCGTCAGCAACCTTCGCCTTCACTGAGCTTGGCGAGTAGATAGTTGCTGCGAGACCTCCGTCATCTGTAGCATACCAGAGGTTCTGGGTAAATTTAGGCCAGCCCTGATGCATGTTTGATGTACAGCATGGATATCCTGTCAGCAGACCGAAGCACTGGTCGAGACCAGAATGGTTTACATCGAAGTTTGCAGGACGTTTCACAGAATAGATCTGATTTACCTGCTGGAAATACTGACGCGACATATAATCGTCAGAAGTCTGGGTAGGAAGAGCATTGAATGCGATCTTCTCAATGGTCTCAGCGAAACGAGGGTTACCCGTGATCTTGTACATGGTCTCGAGAGAGAACATATACTCTACTATAGTACATAGTTCTGTTCCCTGAGTAGGATCATTGCCATGTATGGCTTCGTCGCCGCTGAACATGCCTGTAGGATATCCGTGATATTTCTCCAGATCGTCCATAGCGCATTCTATTGCATCGAGGTGCTTCTGCTGACGGTCATACTGATAATATACTATAGGAGTCTTGAATCCCTGGGCAAGGTTCACACTATGGATTGTACCGACTCTTGTGAGCTTGTCTCTTTCAAGGAACATTTCAGTATATGGCTCTGTCTGCTCATAGAGGATGTCGCCCAGTTCGAGAAGGAATGCATCCTTTGTGATACCGTAGAGCCAATATACAGACATGAGGTTGTCACCGCCACGGTAACGTGCCCAGAAAGTCCAGTTGTCGAGCGGCTGTTCTTTCAGATTTTCGAGCTGATAGCGGAAATACTTTGTCATCAGTTCGATCACACGCTGGTCTCCTGTTGCGGAATAATACTGCTGGAGTACCTTGAGGACCACCATACGTGGCCACCAGTCCTGGCAGTTGTCTCTCTGCAGACCCCTTTCCGGAGTATAATCTTTGTCCGGTCCGAACTGTCCGTTTTCCTTTGAACTTGCAAGAGCCCACTCTATCCAAGGAGTTGTCTTTGCAATAAGTTTCTCATCTTCCAATATATACGCAAGCGGAAGCAGGCCGTCTATCCAATAAGGACCTCTCTCCCACTGGTCACCGTCACCTCCAAGCCATCCGTTGCGCTCACCCATCACCTGAGGATAGAGTTCATCAAGATGTCCGGTGGCACCTTCTGCCTGACTTACAAGCATGCTCTTGAGCCAGCCCTCAGCCTTGATGCTTCCAAGCGGAAGTTCGATGAATTTATTAGGATGGAGCGGCTCCGGATTATTCGGATAGTTTAGATTTGTTACTTTGGATGTACAGCCGGCAGATATCAATAATACAGATATTGCCCAGGCAAGGCGTCTAAGAATAGTGCAACAGTCCATGTATGCTCTGAAGTTTTAGTTGTTATTAATTCAGAGCAAAGGTAACGGTGTATAAAAGCTAAGGGATAGACAAATATTTCAATCAAATGGATTTTTTTGTCAAAGCGTCCCAAATGCCGAAGAATGACGGCAACGTCCCTGTCACCTACTTCCCTGACCCACAGCATATTACAGAAAGGCGATTCCCCGCTACGGGGGAATCGCCTTTCTGTAACGCACTGACTACGAGCGAATTAGATGCCAGGCACATTGCGCCGATTCCTTTGCAGGGTCAGCCAGACACCTGCGCCATAAAGCAGTATCAGCAGCGTGTGGACCATCATCTTGAGGGCAAACAGGCCTGGTCGTCCGACACCACAGGCGATTCCGTCAAAGAACAGATTGTCTATCACGAGGGAGAGTCCGTAAGCGGCACCCATCAGTACGAATATGCCGGCAAGCCTGCCCCAGCGATATGGTATCGGATAGTATTTCGCTCCCAGTATGGCGCTGATGGCGAACATGACAAGATAGCTGGCGAGGTGACCGAATGCTGCAGCCCAATATGAATATTTCGGCATGAAGAGCACGATGACTATGGCGGTGACAGCGAGGCCTGAAAGGGTGATCCATATCGCCATATTGGTCTTTCCGGAGAGTTTGTACCACATGGATACGTTGAAGAGCATGCCGAGAATCATATAAGAGAGGAGCATGACCGGAACGATTCCAACGGCTTCACGGAACTGGGGGCCGAGAATCAGAGCGACGATGTCGATATATAATATGACTCCCAGGAAGACAAGTCCGCAGAATGCCGTGAAATATTCCTGAACGGAGGCATACAGCTGCCTGGAATCCTTTTCACGTGCACGCCTGAAGAAGAACGGCTCGGCTGCATATCGGAACATCTGTATGAAGAGGTTCATGATCACGGAGAGCTTGACTGCAGCCTGATAGAGTCCGAGGCTCGAACGCCAGGCCTCTGCATTTGTGTCGAAATATCTGAATAGGATCCTGTCAAGGAAGTCGTTGACTACTCCCGGAAGTGCTGCGACCATAAGCGGAATCGAGTACGCAAGCATCTGACGAAGGAGCTTCGGATCAAGCCTGAAGCTTATTTTCAGATAGTCCGGAATGAAGAGCAGGCTGCATACGACACAGCTTATGAATATGGAGAATATGACGTAGCTGAAATCCGGAACTGCCGGAATGAATCTGAGCAGCCATATATCCGAGGTCTGGGCTGCCGATGCACAGTATTTCGGAAACCATAGGAAGAGAACAAGGTTCGCGGCTGTCTCCGTGACGATCTTTATTGTCTTGAATATGGCGAACTTCAGGGCCTTTCCATCCTGCCTGAGCTTGGCGAAAAGTATTGCCGTAATGGCATCCAGCGCAAGGATTCCACCCATATACATTATGCATGAGCTGTATCCTTCATATCCGAGAGCTGACGATATCGGTCCGGCAAAGGCAATCATCAGAGCGAGGAAGGTGGCACTTATGCAGAATACCGTGACGAATGCATTGGAATATACCTTCCTCTCATCGACTCCTTCCTTATTGGCAAATCTGAAGCAACCCGTCTCGAGTCCGAGCACGAGAACTACCTGAAGCACAGCTATATAAGCCATGAACTCCGTCACGACGCCATAGCTTTCCGGAGTCAGGAGCCTGGTGTAGATCGGAACGAAAAGGAAATTTATTATACGGGCAAGGATTGTACTCAAGCCGTAAACGACGGTCTGACCCGCCAGCTGTTTCAAGGGATTTGCCATAACGGATACAAAATTATAAACATTTTGGATATGCGGCAAGAAGCGGAATAAATTCGGAATGATTTGCTAACTTTGCGAAAGTGAAAAATTCATAGAAATGAAAAAGACATTATTTGGAATAGTTATCTTCGGAATCATGGCATCGGCCCTTGTTTCATTCAATTCGTGTTCATGTAACAGAGGTAAGAAAGAGGTAGAGATGGATGATTCTACAAAACTTGCACTTGAGATGGAAAAAAGACTTAGAGAAGAGCCGGAATTCGAGGTGAAGACCTCGCATGGCATGATGAAGATCAGACTTTATGGAAAGACTCCGCAGCATAGGGACAATTTCGTGAAGCTTGCCGCAGAAGGTTTTTATAACGGCCTTCGTTTTCATAGGGTCATCGAAGGATTCATGATCCAGGGAGGAGATCCTTATTCAAGAGATACGTCAATGATTGACAGCTGGGGTATGGGAGGTCCTGATTATACGATTCCTGCAGAATTCGTAAGCCAGTACCGCCACAAGAGAGGCGCTATTGCAGCAGCACGCAAGGGAGACATGGCAAATCCAAGAAAGGCATCTTCCGGCTCACAGTTCTATATAGTACAGGACGAGTACGGATGCAGCCATCTTGACGGACAATATACTGTATTCGGAGAAGTGTTTGAAGGGCTTGAGGTGATCGACAGGATCGCTTCTGTCGCCACGGATAGATATGACAGGCCATATGAGGATGTGATGATCGAGTCTGTTGTCCGTATCGGCCTGCCTGAGCCGAAGACGGAGGATGCTGCGGACACTACAGCAACAGCTGCTAACGACACCACAGCTACAGAGTAACATATGGATCTGAAAGGAAAATTCACTCATATCTTCTTTGATGCCGACGACACTCTGTGGGAAAACGAACAGTTCTTCAGGGATGCCGAGGCTCAGTTTGCCGAACTGCTCTCGGATTATACGTCAGCAGACGGTGTCCAGCAGATGTTGTGGCAGAAGCAGGAGGAAAATATTCCGCTTTTCGGATACGGCTCCAAAACATATATGATCGGCATGACGGATGCTGCGATGGAGCTATGCAAAGGACAACTTCCGGAAAAAATATATTACGGTATCAAGAAGATAATCACAGATCTGGCCTTTCACCCGTTTGAGCTGATCGAAGGAGTGGAGGACACGCTCAAGGCTCTGCAGGGGCATTATACCATGATTGTGGCGACCAAGGGAGACCTAACCGAACAGCTCGGCAAGTACCGTCAGTCCGGACTGGACAAGTATTTTCACCACTGCGAGGTGATGGAGAACAAGGATGTGAAGAATTATCTCGAACTCGCAGCCCGGAACGATCTCGAGCCTCAGCAGATATTGATGGTGGGCAATTCGGTGAAGTCCGACATCGCTCCCGTCGTGGAGATCGGCGGCACAGCATTCCATACGCCTCACGAGGTGATATGGGTACACGAAATGATGGAGATGCCTCAGAGTGACCGCATTATCGAGGTCGGGAGGATTCAGGACATTGTCGGCTACCTGATATAGCGACCAGTCTCAGAGACATTGACTTCCGGATACTGATACTTCAGAACGTATTCCTTTTTCGATCACATTACACTTTCTGATCCGACCGCTTCCAGTTCCGCATTGTCATTATGGAGACTTTCTTTGTCATTTCGAGACTTTCTTTATCATTTCAAACGAAGTCGAGAAACTATGGCATGATATTAGCAATATTTCTTAACCGAATAGTTTTTTCATAGGTTAAGTTTTAGGTTAGAATTGCGGTGCCCTTCCGATGTGAATCGGGAGGGCACTATCTCTTTATGGAGCATCAATGAGTCTGCTGATATAGGGGCGGTCCACAAAAAATAAGGCACTTCAGTCGGGGCTAAATGCCATACTATCATTTGTCACGACGCAAGAGTTTGGCCCTTAAGTCCTGCGTCGTGACAGGAATTCCGGATAATCTAAGCTATTTCTGCCACGACGCAAGAGTTTTGACGAAAAGTCCTGCGTCGTGACTGATATATATTGGGGAAATTGCTATCTTTGCTACCCATAGTTCCAACTGATAATACTGAATCATATGGCGATAAGAAGATTAAGCGAATGGAATGAGACAGCTAAGACGTGGCCACTGTCTGCATCACTGGTGACGATTGTGGTGACTACATCTTACCTGATCTGGAATGGATATGAAATCAACTGGTTACACGCACTTATAGGTCTGCCTCTGATGTGCCTGGCAATGACGGGTGCCATATATAAGTTCATGTTCCCTGCATTCAGACGCAACAACATCACAAATATTCTTGTTCACCTTCTCTGGGTCTCGATTGCGGCCATAGCGACATCATTCATCGCGACCGGAGCCCTGCACTGGAATGTGCTTATTGCCATCATACCTGTCGGAATGATCGCTTCCGGTATTACTCACGGGAAAAACATGATAGCAGCATATTCATATGCATTTGAAGTTCTCTCAACTTATGCATATATCGCAATCTGCTCGATCATAGGCATATTCCCTATGGCTACCATCATAATATTCATGACGCTGCCGGTAGCATTCGGATGTTCAAAGACTATGATCAATTCGATTGAAGGTGGAGCACATCTTACAAAGGACCTGGGAGCGCGTACGGCGAATCTGCTACATATGTTCTCGATGCTGCTTGCTGTCGCGTTTGCTGTTGCAAGATATATTTAGACACATGACAATACCCATATTACAGAAAAAGCCACCAGAATCCTGATGGCTTTTTTATATGTTGGATATATATCCGAATTAGTCAGCGAGTGAGAGTCTCTTGAATACTGTTACCTTAGCCTCTGCGTCAGCTGCCTTGATAACATCCTTCACTGCAGTCTTACCGTCACCCATCTGGTAACCCTGCTCCTCGAGAGTCTGCTCCTTGAAGAACTTCTGGAGACGACCCTTAGCGATGTTGGCTACCATCTGCTCAGGAAGGTTTGCTGCCTTCTCTGCAGAAACGGTCTTGATGATCTCACGAGCCTGTTCTGCCTGCTCTGGAGTGATCCAGCCCTTAGCAGTATTTGACTCGATGTGAGCCTCGCTGTCAACATGTGCAGGATTGATACCTGCCTTGTTGAGAGCAGCGTCAACTGCCTTCTGAACGAGCTCTTCCTTAGTCTTCTCAGTAGCTGTCTTGAGCTCAGTGTCGATAACGCTCTGAGGTACTGACTCTGCTGATACAGCAACTGGGTTCATTGAAGCCACCTGCATTGCAACACCCTTAGCCACCTGCGCATCGAACTCCTTGCTGAATCCGACTACAGCAGCAAGCTTGCCGGTAATCTTGTGCATGTAAGCTGAAATGTATGGTGCCTCAACAGTCTCGTAACCTACGATGACATGCTTCTCACCAGTCTTACCAGTCTGCTCAGTAACCGCAGCCTCTACTGTTCTTCCGTCAGCGAGTACACATGCCATGAGGGCATCCTTGTCAGCTGGGAAGTTTGCGATAGCTGCCTCTGCGATAGCCTCAGCAAGTGCCTGGAACTCAGCGTTCTTAGCAACGAAGTCAGTCTCACAACCGAGACCTACTACGATAGCCTTGTTGCCGTTTACCTTAGCGATAACTGCACCCTCTGAAGTCTCGCGGTCAGCACGCTTTGCTGCTACGAGCTTACCTTTCTCGCGGATGATTTCCTTAGCTCTTTCATAGTCGCCGTTAGCCTCTACGAGAGCCTTCTTGCAGTCCATCATACCTGCGCCTGTCATTTGACGGAGCTTTGCTACGTCAGCTGCTTTAATCTCCATTTTCGTAAGATTTTTAAGGATTAATAATTACTCTGCCTGAGCCTCAGCCTCTGCTGGCTTAGCTCCCTTGCGAGCACGGAGCTTCTTGCCTGCTGGCTTCTCCTCTGTCTGCTCTGGAGTCTCTTTCTCCTTCTCAAGCTTCCTTTCGTCAAGTCCTTCCTTGATCGCGCCGCAAAGTGCTTCCATGATGTAAGCGATAGACTTTGCTGCATCGTCATTTGCCGGAATCACATAGTCAATCGGAGTAGGATCGCAACAAGTATCAACCATAGCGATAACCGGAATATTAAGACGATTTGCCTCCTTAACGGCGTTCATCTCTTTCTGTACGTCTACTACGAAAAGTGCTGATGGGAGACGGCTAAGGTCGCGGATAGAACCGAGGTTCTTCTCGAGCTTAGCTCTCTGGCGTGTAACCTGGAGACGCTCACGCTTTGCGAGAGTGTCAAATGTACCATCCTCAATCATCTTGTCGATGGTGTTCATTTTCTTGACAGCCTTACGGATGGTAGGGAAGTTTGTAAGCATTCCACCTGGCCATCTTTCTGTCACGTATGGCATATTGACTGATGCTGCCTTTTCAGCAACGATGTCCTTTGCCTGTTTCTTTGTTGCAACGAAGAGGACCTTGCGGCCTGAGCGCGCAAGCTGCTTAAGTACGTTAGCAGCCTCCTCGATCTTTACTATACTCTTGTGCAGGTCGATGATATGGATACCATTCTTCTGGTCAAAGATGTATGGTGCCATCTTAGGGTTCCATTTCCTCGCCAAGTGTCCGAAGTGAACACCTGCATCAAGCAGTTCCTGGAAATTTGTTCTTGGCATTGTTTTTAATTGTTTGGTTTTGTTTTACTTTCCCCGTAATCAGGCTGTTGCCTTCGCCTGTGGGGCTCTTTTCTTCAATCCGGAGTAACTGGGATCCTCGCTTTCGCAAGGATGACTGTCATCAGGTCTTATGGATGAATGACACTCAGGTCTCCTGGATTTTCCGCAGTCTCAGCAATCATCAGGCAGCTCCCGAAAATTCGCATCTTCCGCGAAGGTCCTGTGATTTTGCACCGGACTGTGCTTTTGTGTAAATCAGGCAGCAAATATTAACGTTTGCTGAACTGGAAGCGTCTACGTGCACCAGGCTGACCAGGCTTCTTACGCTCGACTTCACGTGCGTCACGAGTAAGGAATCCTGCTGCCTTGAGAGCTGAGCGATAAGCCTCCTTGTCGATCTCGCAAAGTGCGCGAGAGATACCGAGTCTCAAAGCCTCTGCCTGGCCTTTGATTCCACCTCCGTCGAGGTTTGCCTTTACGTCAAACTGAGCTGCAGTGCCTGTAACCTCAAATGGCTGGTTAACGATGTAACGGAGAGTGTCC
>SUYR01000028.1 GCA_015060335.1 Bacteroidales bacterium
CGGCCATTCCCTCTTTGACAAGGTTCTCAGCCATCATGTTGCCGTAGGAATCCATACCTACTTTAGTGATGAAAGATACATCACCGCCGAGACGGGATACGGCTACAGCCTGATTGGCCCCCTTGCCTCCGAATGCCATTTTCAGATTACCTCCGAAAATAGTTTCGCCTTTAGATGGAATATGGGCTGTCCTTACGGTCAGGTCCACATTGGAACTGCCAATGATTACAATCTTGCTCATATTTCAGGGTTATTAATTGTGGTTTTGATATGCACTTCTGCGCAATCGTTTGAGCGAAATTAGATGATTTTTTCTGCCGTTTATCAATTTAACATCACTCTTTTGCACTTTTTACCCAAATTTTTTGCACAAAAACACGCATTTTTTGTGCATTTTTATATACTTTTGCGCAAACTTATACCACATGAAAGAAACTCTGTCATCAATAGCGGAAAGGACCGGCTATTCAATAACTACAGTCTCACGTGCCCTGAGCGGGCAGGCTGAGAAATATCGCATCAGCGAAAAGGCACGTAAAGAAATTGCAGAGGAAGCCAGAAGGTGCAATTATTCTCCGAATATCATTGCGCGCAACTTGCGCACAAACAAGACAAACACAATCGGACTTATTCTTCCGTCTGTAGCCAATCCTTATTTCGCCGACCTGTCCAGTGTCATTATCTCGGAAGCTCATAGAAACGGATACACCACAATCGTGACCGACTCGATGGAAAGCGAAGACAATCAGAAGGCAAACATAGCCATGCTTGTATCACGTAGAGTGGACGGTATCATCGCAGCTCCCTGCGGAGACAATCCTGCTCTCCTGGAAGAGATCAACAAGACAAACATACCTGTAATACTTGTGGACAGGCCGTTCAAGGACTCCCATCTGCCACACGTCACCACAAACAACTACACCGGCGGATTCGATGCCACAAACCACCTGATACGAAACGGACATAAACGCATAGCCTGCATTCAGGGAGTGAAGACATCTGTTCCGAACAGGAAACGTGTGGCCGGA
The DNA here is from genome assembly GCA_015060335.1 of Bacteroidales bacterium. Classification (GTDB taxonomy): domain Bacteria; phylum Bacteroidota; class Bacteroidia; order Bacteroidales; family UBA932; genus Cryptobacteroides. The sequence goes on from SUYR01000028.1 coordinate 1,029, forward strand.
TACATGGATGCATTGAAAAGAGTAGGGCTGGAAGAAAATGCAGTAGTGGTGGGAAATGAATTCTCTCTGCAGAACGGATATCTTGAAACCAAACTGCTGCTCAACAGCAAGCCTGCTCCCACTGCGATCTTTACGCTAAGCAACACTATAGGGCTGGGCGCTATTAAGGCTATCAGGGAAGCCGGCCTCCGCATACCGGAAGATATATCTCTGGTCGTGTTTGACAACAATATCTATATGGATTACCTGATTCCGCCTATTACACGCGTAAGCCAGCCTGTAGAGGAAATGGCAAAGCTTGCCGTGAAACTGTTGTTCGAATCAATTGAAAGCGACAAGCGACTCAGCACGCAGATAGAACTGGCACCGGAGCTGATTGCAAGGGATTCGGTGATGAATCTGCTGCCGTAAGGTAGGCTGGCAGCTAATGCGTTGACTTTCAGCGCATTATAGAAATGCGATTCCCCAGCGGCGGGGAATCGCGTTTCTGTAAAGCACTATGAATCAGCGGTTTGCGTGACAGAAGAATTTACGGATGTCGTGTCTGCCCGTTTCCTTCGATAATATATTTGTAGGTTGTGAGTTCAGGAAGGGCCATCGGACCGCGGGCGTGGAGTTTCTGAGTGGAGATGCCGATCTCTGCACCGAATCCGAACTGGGCGCCATCGGTGAAAGCGGTGGATACGTTGGCATAGACACACGCGGCATCGACTGTCTTCTGGAAGATGGCAACTGCTTCGGAGTCTTCGCTCACAATGCACTCGCTGTGCTTCGAGCTGTACCGTGAAATGTGTCTGAGGGCCTCCTGAATCGACTCGACTGTGCGGATGCTCATCTTGTAGTCCAGGAATTCGGTACCGAAACTGTCTTCAGTCGCATGCTGAAGTAGTTCCGAAGGGTATGAGGACTCAAGAGCCGCATAGGAGAGGTTGTCAGCATATATTGTGACGTTGCTGTCTTTGAGGGCCGAGCATATCTGCGGGAGGTCTGCGAGACGGTCCTGATGAATGACGAGACAATCCAGAGCATTGCACACGCTTACTCTGCGCGTCTTCGCATTGTTCACGATTGCTGCTCCTTTGTCCAGATCTCCGGCTTTGTCGAAATAGGTATGACAGATGCCAGCTCCTGTCTCTATCACGGGAATCCTTGCATTGTCGCGCACGAAGTTTATGAGCGAACTGCTTCCGCGAGGGATGATCAGGTCCACCAGACCGACAGCTCCGAGAAGTTCGGCTGTAGCTTCACGGTCAGCAGGCAGAAGAGTACATACAGAAGTATCAATACCATGTGACTGAAGCACGTTGTGGATGACTGAAACAATGGCTCTGCTGCTGTCATCCGCATCTGATCCGCCTTTGAGGACGCAGACGTTCCCGCTGCGGAAACATAGAGAGAACACGTCAGCGGTGACGTTCGGACGGGCTTCATATATTACCCCTATAACACCGAACGGCACTGTGACCTTGCGGATTGTCATCCCGTTCGGACGGACAGCCTCGCTCAGGACTTTGCCAAGCGGCGAGGGAAGTCCTGCAACGTTCTCCATATCTGATGCAATTCCATCGATGCGTTCGGGAGTGAGTCTGAGACGGTCGTATTTCGGATTGTCCGGACTCATTCTTTCGAGATCGAGGGCGTTTGCAGCAAGGATCACGTCTGTGGCATCACGTAGTGCGGATGCGACTTCGCGGAGAATCTGTGATATGGTGTCGTCTGATATCATCTGCAGAGAAGATACGGACTCTGCTGCGTTCTGGAGTATTTGTCTTGTTTTCATAATGGTTCGTTGTTGGTTTAACAGATGCCACTCTTTCCTGTTATAGTGAAGGTGGTGCTGCCGTGAGCGAGCGGAGCATATCCCTATGCTCCTGCTCCGCGAGCCACGGCAGCACCACCGTCGCTCACAGAAATGCCATTTCAGTTCATCGGAGAGCTGGGAGAAACCGGGTACATGGCAGCGATTCGTCACAATCCACAACCCTCAGAATCACATCGTCACGTTTTCCGTTCGCTATGACTACCGGCATTCCACCTTCCGCCACCTTGCATGCAACACCGCATTTGGTGTGCATACCACCCCGCCCGTATGAAGACTTTTCATCCTTGATATATCCCGACATATCATCATATCCCGGAAGCACCTCACGGATCAGTCTGCTTGAGGTTGAAGACGGATCTCCGTCATATACGCCATCAATATTGCTGAGAATGATGAGCATATCACACGACATCATCTCAGCCATCCAACCAGACAGCTCGTCATTATCGGTAAACATGAGCTCAGTAATGGAAATAGTATCATTCTCGTTGACAATCGGAATTATTCCACATGAAAGCAGCGACTCTATGCAGCCCTTCTGATTTTCATAATGCTGAGGCAGTTCCAGACTCGATTTGGTTGTCAGAACCTGTCCGCAGGCAATTCCGTGCGAGCGGAAAAGATCGTAATATCTGTTCATCAGTTTCGCCTGTCCTACAGCAGAAAATATCTGCCTTGCAGCCACCGAATCCAGCTCCATATCGGGATGCACCTCGCTTCTGCCCGAAGCCACGGCTCCGGAGGATACAAGAATGATCTCGATGTTCCTACGATGGAGTTCTGCTATCTGATCAGTCAAGGCTGACATTCTTGTGATGTCAAGCGTACCGTCCGAACGAGTCAGAACATTGCTTCCTACTTTTATGGTTATGCGTTTCATAATTCTTATTTATTAGGGATGTTGACCGTCAATCCATTACATACCGCCACAGAGAAACCCGCATCCTCCATCGCCGCAAGTCCTCTCTGCGTCAGGCCGCCCGGAGTCGTGACCTTGTCGATTTCCACCTGCGGAGGATTACCGGTAGCAAGCAGCAGCTCTGCAGCCCCCTTAACAGTGCATTCCACTATCTTTCGGGCCTGTTCCTCATCAAAGCCCAGCGACACACCACCAGAAACGGAAGCCTGGATATATTTCATGGCATAAGCAATGCCGCAGGACGCCAGAGCAGTTCCGGCAGCCATCATGTCCTCCTCTACCTCGAACGCACATCCCATCTGCGAAAACATATCGAAAATCATGGCACGAGTCTGCTCGGAAGCATTGCAGGAAGAAATGAATGTCACTCCACTGCCCACCTCGACAGCAGTATTCGGAATTATGCGGAACATGGCAGGATTGCCTTCCAGCCACTCAGACAGCTGGCTGAATGTGATGCCGGCAGCCACTGAAGCCACGATCTGCTTATCAACATCCATATACGGAGCCACATCACGCACAACCTCTTCCATAAGCCAAGGCTTCACTGCAAAAAGCACGATATCCGCTCCGGCAACCGCCTTGTGATTGTCAGTAGTGAGATTGAACCCCTTGTCGAACTTCTCAAGAGTAGAGGCAGAGCGCGCAGTACATGTAATGTCGGATGGGGTGAAATATGTACCAACGGCAAGCGCACGGGCTATGGCTCCTCCCATATTACCCGCACCGATGATTGTAATCTTCATATCTATTTATTGTTGTCCGTTATAAGCTCCGAGCCATCGAAGCAGATATATGGAGATGACGATATCCAGTCCTTGAGCAGAAGGAGGCGGGACCCTCCCGGCATTGCCACATCTGCCTGTGAATGAAAATGACCGAATATGAAATAATCCACCTTATTGTCTTTCAAATAATCTTCGGCAAACTGATACAGAGGCTCCTGTTCGCCCTTGAACTCGTAATGCTCATTATGGGACAGACGGCTGTTCTTCGACCAGATATTCCCAATACGATATGCAATCCAAGGATGAAGCATGCTGAAAAGGCACTGCAGAGGGCGATTGTTGAATATAGTCTTGATGAATCTGTACCCCAGAGGCGTAGGCCCGAGCCCATCACCATGACCGAGACAGAATGACTTGCCGGAAATATTCACAAGGGCAGGCTGCACAAGCCTTTTCATGCCGAGCTGCTCAAAATATGAATATGTCCATACGTCATGGTTACCCTGGAAGAAATACACCTTCACGCCCCGGTCCATCAACTCAATCAGCGCCGCGAACACTCTAACATATCCCTTAGGCACCACATCACGATACTCATACCAGAAATCCCATATGTCACCCAGCATATACAACGCCTCCGTTTCCTCCGGAAGCCCTTTCAGGAAGGACACGAAACGGGCCTCCCGACCGGCAGGATCAGCCACCTGCAGACCAAGATGCACATCTGATACGAAATATGTTAACCTTCCGGACATACCAATATTTTATTTTGTCACCTAATAGTCTAATAATCAACCGCTTATCAAAATAAGGGTCGTCATTTTTACCGACCCTCAATAAAAGAAGTCTCTGACAATCAATACGTTAAGCGAACACCAACTTTTCTCTCAAACCAGACTGATCCGCCTAACCGAATATAAATATCGCCGCAGCAGCAAGCAGGCAGTAAAGCGCAAACCAGCTGAGCTTAGCCTTCTTCACGAGAGCAACCATCACCTTGCAGGCAAATAGTCCTGAAAGAAAAGCCGACACAAAACCAAGCACGAGAGCCAGAGCCCCTACTGAAGACTCGCCGAACTCTCCCCCTACTATCTGAAGGAAAGTCTCACCCAATATAGGCACCAGCACCATAAGGAACGAGAACTGCGCCATCACATCTCTTCTCACTCCGCAGATCAATCCCGTGGATATGGTGGTACCGGAACGCGAAAGTCCCGGAATCACGGCAAACGCCTGACCGAGTCCCACAGCAAATGCCTGCCAGTACGATATTCCGTTCCTGTACTCATTTGCCGGGAATATGGATTTCCTGCCCGGACGCGAAGCATAGTCTGAAAAGAAAAGCAGAAGTGCAGTAGCCACCAATGCAAAGCCGACCACAGTTATCGAACCGAAAAGCGACTCCACTGCATCCTTGAAGAACATTCCCACGACGAATATCGGAATCATGGACACGCAAATCTTCAGCAGATAGTCAGTCTGGTCGTTACATACCAGAGTCCTGTTCTCTATCCTGATACCTTTCAGACCGCAGAAAAAGCCCTTAATAATATCCCAAATCTGTCTGCGGAATACGACTATGGTACTCAGCACTGTAGCGGCATGTACCATAGTGGTGAACAGCAGGTCATCAGAAGTCTCCACTCCCAGCAGAGCCTTTCCGATCTCAAGATGACCGCTGCTGCTAACAGGCAGAAACTCCGTCAATCCCTGGATGAGTCCCAGAAGGACAGCCTCAAACCATTCCATTATTCTGACTTTTTATTCTTACCGAACACTCCCATTATGGCAACTATCTCAATGATTATTCCAAGAACTATCACTATAGGAGCTGCCACTATCCTGCGGAAATCAAACATCGCGTAATTGAACACCTCCGGATCATCACTTCCTCCACCACACATAAGAATATAACCTGACACCATGACCAGAAGTCCTATAAGAAGATATTTCAGCCCCTTAGGGGTAATCGCCATTTTTTCGTTATTCTCCATATCTAATAATACAATTCGTCTTTTTTCAATGAAACCAGTTTTCCCACTACAAAATAAGTGCTTGAGACGCAAATAACAAGTCCGGAAACAAGCACTATGCCCATAACCAGCAGAAGCAGCTCCAGACGGAATACTTCAAAAAGTTGTACAAACTCGCTCTTTACAAAAAACAGGATGCCTACCAGCACCACTATCGAGATCATGGCTGCGAATATTCCCTGAAATGCAGACTGCACCAAAAATGGCGCACGTATGAAATTCTTTGTGGCGCCCACAAGCTTCATGGTATGTATAGTAAAGCGTCTGGCAAAAACGCTGAGCCTTACCGTATTGTTTATAAGCACATAGGAAATGAACAGAAGCAGTGCAATGAACACGCCCATTATAAGAGAAATCTTGCTCAGATTGGCATTCAGGGCATCTACAAGCGAACGCTGATATACCACTTCATCCACAAGCGGAGACTTTGCAATCTCAGTCCTGACCACTTCCAGACTGTCTGCAGAGACATATTCCGCATTGAGAGTCACATCAATCGACACCGGTATAGGAGATGTCTCGAACACATCGAGAAAATCATCTCCAAGCATATCAGCCATCTCACGTCTGCCCTGCTCCCTGGATACGAAAAGCGAACTCTTTATATATCTTTCCTTGTCAAGCTTAGTCTTGAAAGTCAGCGCTGCATCCTCCGAAACATTCTGCTTCATCATCACCGACACCTGCATATTCTCCTTGAAATAGTCAGAAACGCTCTTGGCATTGACCAGAAGCATACTGGCTATTCCGACCAGAAGAAGTACCAGACTGATGCTTATGACAGATGAGAGATAGGCGTTTGCCAGCCTCCTGCGCATTATCTTATTATTATCCGAAACGCTCATAATGGGGTCAAAGATAATGAAAATCAAAAAACTTTCGTATCTTTGCAAGGAATATTGTCATTAAAATTCAAGAATATGAGTAATACGGTAAAAAGAGTGCTGTTCGTCAATTCGGAAATATATCCTTATCTTCCGGAAACTGAAATCGCCAGGATAGGAAGATACCTCCCTCAAGGCATTCAGGAAAGGAAGAAGGAAATCAGAGCATTCATGCCGCGCTACGGCTGCATCAACGAAAGAAAGAACCAGCTCCATGAGGTCATCCGACTCTCTGGAATGAACGTTGTCGTGAATGATGTGGACAGACCTGTTGTCATCAAGGTTGCTTCCATTGCCGCAGCAAAAAGTATTCAGGTATATTTCATTGACAACGAAGACTACTTCCACAGAAAGAGCGTATATTTCGACGAGAACGGAAAATTCTTCGAGGACAATGGCGAGAGGGCAATATTCTTCGCAAGAGGCGTACTTGAGACAGTCAAGAAGCTCAGGTGGGCTCCTGATGTGATTCATTGTCAGGGCTGGATATCACAGATTCTTCCGATATATCTCAAGAAGGCCTATAGGGATGACCCTATCTTCTCCAACAGCAAAGTCGTTCTCTCATTATATGATGATACTCCTGGCAACGAGTTCCCTGAAGACTTCAAGAACAAGATTGCCTTCGGCGGCATTTCTGCAGACGACATGGCGGTAATGGAGAAGCCTGACGGCATAAATCTTGCAAAACTCGCCGCCAGCTATTCAGACGGAATCATACTTGGATCGGATGATATTCCGGGCGAGATCACAGACTTCTGCAAGGAGGCCGGTCTGCCTGTACTTCCATTCAATGCAGAGGCTCTGGATAACGGCTCATATATTGACGACTATAATAATTTCTACGACACTATATAATGAAATTGAAATCATTCGGCATTGCAACTGCCATCGGTGCGATACTGCTTGGCGCAGCCTCCTGCATAAATGTAAATGAAGGACTGGGATCAAACTTCATCCCAACCGAACAGATATGGAACGTATATCCGTGCGAGCCTGAAGTATTGGAGAATATTACCATGGATCTCTCGGACAGTCTGTCAGGATACAGTTCGTCCAGAATCACATTCGGTTCTGTAAAGGAAGGCGAATTCCTCAGCAACAACAGTTCAAGTTTCACTCTGGTGCCGCTCAATGACACACTTGACTTCGGAGATGACACGGAAATCCTGCAGTTCCATCTGACAGCTGTAAGGGACACCGTATCAGTAATCAACAAGGCACAGCTGAGAATGCTTCAGAACTTCTATGTGCATCCTCTCAAAAAACCGCTTGACTCCACAATCCTCTATACCGGTACATTCTATGACAAGAAGAACATAGAGGACTATATCGACATGAACAGAATCATCACAGAAGGTATTCCTGTATATAACGGAGGTGATTCGCTTTCATTCGACTTCAGCAGGGAATATGCTGCCGAACTGATCAGCGGAATCAAGAGATGGCAGGAGAAATATAAAGAAGAGAGGACAGACAGTCTCAGCTACTACCTCAAGGAGGTTCCGGGCATATATATCCGCACTGAGGAGCAGACCGAGGACGGAGGCCGCATCAATATGTTCGAGCTGCCGATTTCGACATCGGACGGATATATAGACGGAAACTATGCCGAGCTGAAGATACGTGCTAAATACGATGGCAGACAGACAGATACGCTGTTTGTGTTCATCTTCGGACCCGCAGAATTCATGACGTCCGAGGATACCCAGTATCCGTCGCAGCTAGCACTCAACGCAAGCACAAATCTTGAAAAGGCAGACTTCATCGAGAACTGGAACAACGGGGACAAGACCAAGTTATATGTAGAAGGAGGCAGCGGATACAAGCCTGTAGTAAAGGCATCTGAAATCAGAGAACTTGCTTACAAGATGATAACCAAAGAGGCCCCTGAAGACGATATAGATAATATAGTCATCAACAAGGCTACCATCATACTTCCTTACGACCAGAGCAACTATGACCTGCTTGATAGATACCCTATGGTTCTCAGCCCGACAGTCAGACTTAAGAGCAGCGACGGCAAATACGTCACATATGCAGGACTTACAGATTCAAGCATCGAATCTGAAAATCACGGTGAGATCAACCGTTCGCTCAGCATGTACAGTCCTGACGTAAGCCATCATGTCCAGGAAATTGTAAAACTGAAGAGAGGCGTAGGCGAAGACGTTGACCCTAACGAGACCGAAGCTCAGTTTGCAAAGAGACTTGAAAAGTACGACATCTGGTTCCTCATCCTCTACGAAGAGGTCGTGGAAAGCAGTTCTTCAAGCAGTTCATACAACGACTACTACAACAACCTCCTCTATAATTCATACTATAACAATATGATGTATGACCCATATGGCTATGGATACGGTTATGGAGGATATGGCTACGGATACGGAGGTTACGGCTATGGCGGGTACGGTGGTTATGGCGGATACGGCTATAACAACTACTACAACTACCTGATGATGGCGCAGTATGCCAGCGCGGCCAACAGCAGCAGTACCCAGACATCCACAAATACGGAGCTTGACAAGGACAGATTCTACAATGCGGCCCTTAATGGCCCGGGAGCCGGTGGAAACGACATAGAGCAGAAACCTCGTCTGAAGATTACGTTCTCCACTCCAAAGAAGGCGGAGGAATAATCCACTCAAAACATACTTCGCTGACACTCAGCGACTTGAGCAAAAAAAATGCGACGCACAAAATTGGGCGCACAAAAAGAGGGTGACTTTTTACGGTCACCCTCTTTTATTATTCAGACAAAATTATTTCTCGTTTACCTTGTCCTCAATGTACTTGATTGCATCTCCTACAGTTGCGATCTTGTCACCAGCGTCATCATCTGGAATCTTGATGTCGAACTGCTTCTCGAAATCCATGATAAGCTCGACGATATCAAGTGAATCAGCACCAAGATCGTTCTGGAAGCTTGCGTTTTCAGTAACCTCAGACGCATCAACGCCCAATTTCTCGACGATGATTGCTTTTACGTCTTCTGCAATATTAGCCATAACGTTCAATTTTTTAGTTAATAATTTAATATTTTAATACACGTATTTGCGCTAAAAACGATGCAAAGTAAATAAAAAAAATCCGAATATAAAAATTTTGTTATTCGTCCCTATCCTGAGCATATCCATGCAGCGACTCCAGTATCCGGACTGCCAGTCTTCGTCCGACCATCTGGGCGAGGTCGTCCTCTGAGGCCGCAGCAATCCTTGCCACGCTGCCGAAACGCAGAAGAAGGCGCTGTTCTGTCCTGTCTCCTACTCCCTTTATGCTCTTTAGCGCAGACTCTATCTGCGACTTGCTGCGAAGCTTCCTGTGGAACGTAATACCGAAACGGTGAGCCTCGTCACGAATATGCTGAAGGACCTTGAGGGCAGGAGAATTCCTGTCTATGAACATAGGGTACGGATCACCCACACGATACACCTCTTCCATGCGTTCTGCAAGAGCCACCACAGTCAGCTTGTCAGTCAGCCCGAGCTCCGCCAGCGCCTCAAAGGCGAAAGCAAGCTGACCTTTTCCGCCGTCAATGACTATGAGCTGAGGCAGATCCTCCGGATTCTCTTCAAGCATACGGGAATATCTCCTGTTCACGACTTCCTTCATAGTTGCATAGTCATTGGCACCTACTACGGTCTTCACCTTGAAATGCCTGTAATCCTTCTTTGACGGCGCTGCATTCCTGAATACAACGCATGCAGAAACCGGATTTGTGCCCTGTATATTGGAGTTGTCGAAACACTCTATATGGACCGGGAGATGCTTCATGCCAAGCTGTTTCTGAAGCGATTCCATCACCATGTTCCTATATGCATCCGGATCGGTGTGTTCCTGCTGCTTGAGGGCGTTGAAACGCATTTCCTTGGCATTCCGGGCGCTGAGTTCCAGAAGCGACAGCTTGTCTCCGCGTACAGGCACCTTGAATTCCACTCCCTCGATTTCCATGTCTGGCAAAAAAGGGACTATTATCTCTTTGGAAAGCTCTCCGAATTTGGATTGGATTTCCGCGATGAAAGCTGCAAGGACAGACTCCTGATCCTCCTCTATCATCATCTTGAAACCCAGATTAAGAGACTGGATCACAGCCCCGCCCTTTATACGAAGGAAGTTGCCGAAAGCCTCCGGTCCGTCAATCACAAGCGAGAACACATCCACGTCAGATACTACGGAATTCATTATGACCGACTTGCTGTAATGACTCTCGAGCGAAAGCATCTTTTCCTTATATACCTGAGCTTGCTCAAATTCCATATTCATCGCAGCCTCCTGCATCAGGACCTTATAATGCTGGATTATGTCTCGTCCTCCTCCCTTGAGCAGACTGACGATTTCCTCTATATTGTCCTGATATTCCTTTTTTGAAATGCCGCCTATGCAGCAGCCCCGGCACTTGCCTATATGGAAATTCAGACAGGGGCGAAACTTACCATGCAGAATAGCCTCTGAGGTAATCTTGAGCTTGCAGGTGCGAAGCGGATATACGCTATGGAAGAACTCCACGAGATTACGTGCATGGACCACGCTGCTGTACGGACCGAAATAACGCGATCCGTCCTTTACGATACGACGCGTAAGGAATACCTTAGGGAAATCACCCGTACCCACGCATATCCACGGGTAAGTCTTTGAGTCCTTCAATAATATATTATAACGCGGCTTGAACTGCTTGATCAGATTGTTTTCAAGCAGAAGGGCATCAGCCTCCGAATCGACCACAGTATATTGTGCGTCTGCAATCTTGGATACCATGACCGCGGTCTTTCTCGTCAGCCGTTCTGCCGGCACGAAATACTGCGCGACCCTCTTGTTCAGGTCCTTTGCCTTGCCGACATAAATGACATTCCCCTCGGAGTCGTAATACCTATAGACTCCGGGGGAATGTGGGAAGAGTTTTATTTTTTCTTTAATGTCCATTGTTGGAGATCCCCGATCAGGTCGGGGATGACGATGATAGATCAGGTCAGGGATGACGGTTGAAAGATCAGGTCAAGGATGACGATTGATAGATCAAGTCAGGGATGACGATTGAAAGATCAAGTCAAGGATGACGATTGAAAGATCAAGTCAAGGATGACGATTGAAAGATCAGGTCGGGGATGACGATTGAAAGATCAGGTCGGGGATGACGATTGAAAGATCAGGTCAAGGATGACGATTGAACGATCAAGTCGGGGATCTTCGACGTCATTGCCGGCCTGACCGGCAATCTACTTCAAATAAGAAGAAACCACCTCCTCAATCTCAGCACCGTGGAATCCCCTCTTGAGGATAGTGCCGTCCGGACCGAAAAGAATGATATGAGGAATGCCTTCCACACCATAAAGAGCAGCGGGCTCACGGCCTCCGTTATTGATCTGATTCCAGTCCATTCCAAGTTCCTCAGCAGTCTCGATAGTGACCTCTACAGGCTCTCTCTCCCACACCGCAATACTTACCACATCAAAATTGTCGCCCTTATATTTGTCATATACAGCCTTGATGTTTGGCATCTCCCTGCGGCAAGGTCCACACCAAGGTGACCAGAAATCAAGCAGGATATACTTACCCTTTCCTACATAATCCGAAAGCTTCACATCAGCATACACCGGCTGAGGTGGAATACTTCTTGTCTGACCTACAACAGAATTTACCGTAAAGTCAACAAACGGCTTACCCTCAGCTGTAGCGATTCTTGCATCAAGACCAGCCTTCAGATAAGCAACTTCCTCATTTTCAAGCATTTCTGCCGGCATCTTCGATATGATTTCCAAAGCCTGCTCATCCTCGATAAGTCCGCGCAGATTCATCAGCACCTGCACAGCCACCTCGTTGTCAGGATTCTTCTTGGCTGCCTTGAGGTTGAACTCCACATATTCCTCAACAAAATCATCATAGTATGCCTGTGCCTTCTCCCTATCATTTGAAAGAGAATCCATCATCTGACGATACTCCTGGATCATTGCGTCATGAGCCTCCTCATAAGCTTTTACTCTCTCTTCAGGAGTCTGGGCACAAGCTGCCACAGCTACAGCAGCAAGCACAAATAAAAAATCACGTGTCTTCATATATCCTTCATTAATACATTACCTCACAAATATATGCAAAAAATGAAGAAAGTCTACAGCATTTCACCAACTATATCAGAATTTCACCCTCAAATTCCAGGGTTTGACATAACGAAACTGACATTTTACAGAATAACATAATCTGTAAAAATGTCGCATTTTGTGACTGATAGATGACATTTACCGCATATTTGTACTTTTTCTTATCATTTTCTCAAAAAATATGAACTATTGTACCAAAAAGTATTTACCTTTATAGTCCCGAGAAGTTCATCTCTCCGCAAGAGATGACGAGTGTAACCCTAATGGCTAAGAGATTGATATTGCTGGCATTGTGCATCCTCCCCTGTATAATGATGCACTCGCAGGTCATCCTTCAGGAAGACACTGTGAAATGCAGCATATATTTCCATCAGGGCAAGTCAAATTTCGACCCTCGTTACAAGGAAAACGACAAGCGTCTGAAGCAGTTTGTGAACGAAGTCTATTTCCGTGACGGAGACCCCGCAATGTCCATCAAGCGCATCCGCGTAAGTTCGGGAGCCTCTCCGGAAGGATCTGAATCCATCAACACACGTCTGTCCAATGCCAGAGCAGCAGCAATCATCAGCTACCTCAAGGAACATACAGCCCTCAACGATTCCTCTATAATAGTGTATTCTCCGGGAGTTGATTGGGAAGGACTTGCTGCACTTGTTGAGATGTCAGACATGGTTCCGTATAAGGACACCGTCCTGAAAATAATCCGTTCGGAAGAATTCGGAAACGATAACATCGCCCGCAGAAAGGCCCTTGAAACCCTGAAGGGGGGGCAGCATACAGGTGGATGTACAGGAATCTGTTTCCGCTCGTCCGTCACTCCAGCGTCAGCATAGCCTATGTCAGCAGGCATTGGAAAGAGATCGCCAGCCTGTATAAGCCGGCCCTGCAGGAATGCGGGCCACTGCCATGCGAAGACCAGAGCGACATCGTATGGCGTCCTTATGGTCCGGCTCCCAAGAAGGAGATATTCTATCTGAGGACCAACTTCCTTTCTCCGGTCTCCAATTTCGGAGTGGAATACTGCATCAACCACAACTGGTCAATAGGCGCGGACTACTACTTCCCGTGGGTATTCCGTAATCCAAACCACAAGAACTGTTTTCAGGTGCTAGGCGGAAGCATCGAAGGCCGCTATTGGTTCGGCAAGGAAAGAGGCGAGCAGGACCGTCTCGAAGGTCACTCGCTTGGATTCGGTCTCATGGGCGGCTACTATGACATGGAGAGGAACTACACCGGCAAGCAGGGAGAGTTCGGCGGCATAGGCGTGGACTATCTCTACTCCCTCCCTATCGCGAACGACAAACTTCACATGGAGTTCAGTCTCGGGCTGGGCTACATCTACTCATATGTAAAGCCTTACAACGTGTTCGAAGACGGCGGCAAGGCATACAAGACAGGATACACGGAGCGCTTCCACTGGGTGGGCCCGACTAAGGCCACCGTATCGCTGGTAGTGCCTATCAAAGCAAAAAGGAGGACTGGGAAATGAGAAGAAGTCTTAGATATGCCCTCCTGTTGCTTGCTGCAGTCATAGCGTCTGCAGGCTGCAAACGTATCCCGCTCTATGAGCTTTCCACCAACGTGAGGATAGTCATCGACCATGAGCTGAGCATCGACCACGACATCGAACTCTCAGCCGAGACAGACCTTCCTGACGAGTATCAGGTGAAGATAGACGGCCGGATGCCTCAGTATGTCAATGTCCTGTTCTATGACCCTGAGACCCACCAACTGGCGACCTCCCGCATCCTCGACGCACAGGGCGGAGTCGTAAGCGTGCCTGCAGGAGACTACGACATAGTGATCTACAACTTCGGAACCGAATCCACCCAGATAGCGGACTCGGACCACAAACTACATGCGGAAGCCCACACATCAGACATCACCAAGTCGATGTACGACAAGTTCAAGGCCATCCAGTCGAACGCCGCTCCCGACACCAAGGTGGAGTCCAAAGGCTATGAGGAAGACCCTATCATCCACGAGCCTGACCATCTGTATGTCGCCAACGAAAGAGCGATCGAGATACCTGCATTCCAGGAGAAGAACGAGGAAGTGGTCATCTATATGAACTCTAACACCATTCTGGAGACCTACAGCCTCGAGGTGCTCAACATCAAGGGTGCAGAGAACATAGAGAAGATCGAAGCATTCGTCACAGGTCAGATCAAGTCCAACTACTTCGGCCGTCAGGAAAGGAACGACGCCCCAGCCACAATATACACAGACATGAGGGCGGACATCCCGGGCAAACGTCTCTACACCATCTTCAACACCTTCGGAAAACTGCCGGGCGAACAGAATCACATATATCTGGACATCACGGTGACCGACTCAGGAGGAGGACAGTACCGTTACATATACGATGTGACCGACCAGTTCGACGACCCGGAGAACATCAATCACAAGCTTATAGTCGATGGCAGCGAGATAGATATCCCGAAAGCAGAATTAGGAGGTGGAGGCTTCGCCCCATCAGTGGACGAATGGGAAGACGAGATAATAGATGTGCCACTTGGATAGAAAAAGAACAAACAAATACAAACAATTAATTATCAACTTTTAAACTAAACTACAATGAAAAAGGTTTTATTCTTCGCAGCCGCTGCTCTGACAATGTTGGCAGCCTGCAACAAGACCGAGGTCGTTTATGACAATGACCCTCAGGAGATCGCTTTCGTATCAGTAAGCGATGTCGCAACTAAGACACCTGTATCAGGTAACGTTTTTAGCGACAACGACAATATGGCAATCGCAGCTTATATTGTCGAAGGTTCACAGACTGCCGGTAATTTCTTTGCATATACATTATTTTCAAAGGAGGCAGGTGCTACATGTTGGACAGGAGAACCTGCTAGATTTTGGCCATTGACTGCTTCAACTATCAATTTCCTCGCTGTTACTGAAACCGGTGGTGGTACAGACAACACGTCTGTTGCATTTAATCAAACTAATTATGCTTCTGCAGCTACAGTGACTCTTGCTAATAATGAGTCTTCATATAGCCAAAATGACCTGATGTTTGCTGCCGGTCAAGGAAAGTGCGCTCCAAACAACTATTCTCCTGTAGACATGGTTTTCAAACACGCATTGTCTTGGATTAACTTTCAGATTTGTAAGGTTGACGAGAGTGGTTACGATCTTCAAATTAATTCTATTAAACTAAATGGTGCTAGTTTCGGCGGAACTTTGACACTTAGCAATGATCAATATAATCAGACCACAGCACAGGCGACTCAAAATGTGACTGCAAATTGGGCAGCAAACGCTGCAATTGCTGCTGTAACGGTTCCGAATGTAGCAGGCGACGGTGCAGCTCCTGTTCTCACTCTGACTACATCATATCAGCTGTTCGGCAATGGCCTTCTCGTCGTTCCAGGTTACGCAGAGTCGTTCACTATCAATTACACATTGACTCAAGATGGTGGCATTGCAAATACTTACGATTACACTTATACTCTTCCTGTAGGTGGAAATTGGGAAATGGCTAAGAAATATTTCTACAACATTTCATTTGATTTAACTGAAATAGAAGTGAATCCTACTGTAACAATTTGGGATGCAAGCCACTCAAACGTTAACACAAGCGTTCCATTGGTATAAACGCTTTAATACCCTACCCACCCAGGCCTGACCGCCTGGCTGGGTGCCAATCCAAAACTAATGAAGACAAAATCTATATATCTGCATATAATAGGTGTGATGGCTGCGTCGCTCCTGATGCTCTCCTGCTCGAAGAAGGAGGATCCGATCAGGCTGCAGGATGAGGCGATCGGTCTGAAAGTCGATCTGCCTGCCACCCGTGCGACCATTTTCGATTCGCCTGCCAGCCTGTTGAATCCGGTTGTAGGAGGCGGTGACCTGACCGTATCTGCCTATGTCGCCGGCAGTTCGTCGAATGCAGGTAAATGTCATATAGATAATGTCCGTGTAAACTATTTTGCAGCAGCGGGAGACTGGCGATTCACTGACTCGGAAGGCCGATTTGTCAGCTACTACTGGCCTCTGGGAGAAAAGCTCAACTTCTTCGCTTATATGCCTTATGATGCCGCAGAAGGCACTGACGCCATTGTGAGCAATCTGACATACACCCACGGCAAGGGCCCGTCATTCGAGTATGAACTGCCGCTGGACTCACAGACCGATTGTCATGAATTCATATATGCATACACAGAGAATCAGGACATCACCACTCAGAATGCCGATCCTGCCAACCCTGGTGTAAAAATCGAATTCAAGCATCCTTTCGCCGGAATCTATTTTGAATTGGGACAGTCGTATAGAATGAAACTGCATGACATCACCATCAGCAGCATCCAGTATGCCGGTAAATACATGTATGATAACGGCTGGACACAGACACCTGACAGCAAGACCGGAAATCTGGTAATAAGCATTGAAAATGACATTCCGGATCCTATCAACTATTTCGGTCCTATCGGCGGGCCATATCTGGTCGCTCCCCAGACTATAGGTGATGATCCGAAACTCATTGTAAGATATACCAGACTTGACGGCACAGTGGGCGAATCAGCTGAGATCAGCATGAAGAATCTTTCGACCCTCTGGCAGGCTGGTCATAAATATACCTATGTCATAAACCTTGGAAAGACAGAGGAAGAGATCCTCTTCAAGGTGAAGGTGGAGAAATGGGACATTATGGATTACAAGAACGAGGTAACAGTAGAGTAGGATGAAGAAAAACATGTTCATATTGCTTTGTCTGCTGTCATGTCTGGCAGCCTGCAACGACGCCGGACTGGACACGGATGCTCCGGCAGGGCATCCTATTTATCTGCGGGCAGATGTAGATGAGGCTCCGCAGACTCGCAGTCCGTATATGCCGCTGGACAAGGATGACAATATGCTTGACCACCCGACAGGAGATTATCCGTTGCTGACGGATGTCTGGGGCTCAACAACGCCATATATGTTCAAGGAAGAAACTGATGCTTCCGGCAAGCCTTATGACGGTAGTGGAGCAGACGGCAAGGTGGCGATTCACACGGATGCAAAGTTTCAGAGCGGGAATCCCCAGTTGCTTCGTTCCGCAATCTACAACGAATCTACAAAGCCGACTGTATATTTCGTGGCATTCGCACCGATGTCTTCTGCAGGAGAAGCCTGGACGACGACTGACGGCACAAGCGCATCATACACATTCAATGGCAATGACGATGTGCTGTTTGCCCCGCAGGTACAGGGAACATATGCTCAGGATTTCTCTAACTCACCATTGCTGCATTTCCGTCATCTGCTCACTTGGATCCGTATCGAGATCAAGGCCGAGAGCGAAGCCGTATCGAATTCATGGGGGCTGCTCAAGGACATAAAGATCACCTCAAAGAACAAGGTCGATGTCAATCTGAAAGCCAATGCGTATGATGCTGACGGCGAATATGTCTTTTCGGATGGCAATATAGTTTTCAGTGGCGAGACTGACATGAATCTTTATCAGACCGAAGAGGAAGAAGTATATGAGGGAAGCGGGGTCCAGATGAAGACGGTGTTCACAGACAAGGTATTCCCTGTAAAGGAGGAACTTGTTCCGTACAAGGCTCTCAAGGAAGTAGCATATGTGATGTGTTCGCCTGTTATGGCTACCAAGACGACCGTAGTGGACGGGGAAGATGTGGCTTCTGCAGAATACACCCTCAAGATCGTTACAGAGAAACGAAATGTAAACATTCCTATTGACCTTCATTCAGCTGCCGGTCAGCCATATATCGGAAGCACCCGATGCAAGCAGTTCACCATTCTGCTCAACTTCAAGATGGGTAATACGGTCTATGTGGCAACCTCAGTTTCTGACTGGAAAGCCGGCGGAATCGTGACGGAGGACATGGATGATGAAGATATCAAGTAAACCGATGAAAGTGAAGACACACATAACATATATCTGCATGCTCTGCATCTCTCTCATGACAGCCTGCTCGGAAAAGGAAGACAGGCCGTCTGGACGCAATGTGACCATGAAGACATCCGTAGGAGAAGTCGGAGTCTTTTCTAAAGCTGTGACTGCGAGCCCTTATCTGGGATCTGATGTCAGCGAGAACAATCTGGCTGCTTCTCTCTGGTTTTCTCTGCAGTCCGGTCAATATTCCACAATAACTCCTACAAACACCGACACATATATTCCATGCCATACCGATGTCACCTTCAAGACCAATGACATCACTCCTATTCTGTATAACGGAGACGAGGCAAAGGCGTTGAAATATCCTACAGACGGAACTTCTATCTACTGCGTGGGACTATATCCACAGAATGTATGGTCATGGGATGCCACGAACGGATTTACTGCCGATATTACCGGAGAGAATGACCTTATGTTCGCACCTGAGATAAGCGGAACTTGGACTGCTCAGTTCAATACGACGACAGCGAACAGCCAGAAGTTCAGCCATCTTCTCACATGGATCAAGGTTGTGGTCTGCGCTTCGTCACATGAGGCTGCTCAGATATGGGGTACAATCAACTCCATAACAGTAAATACCGCTCAGAAAATAAATGTAGCAAAAGCAGACGGAACAGGAATAACATATACCGGATCTCAGCCGCTCACAATCTGGGATACAGCCACGGAACTCTCAATCAATCAGAAGGAGACCGGATCGCTGTTCTGTGCACCTGCAGCTGGCTATACATTGACCGTGACCACGGAGGATGGGCTGACTGCAAGCAAGACAATGACGGTCAATGGCGGATTCAAGGCAGGGAATCAGTATCTTATTGTACTGTATTTCAGTGAATTGTCTATTATTGACGGAATATGCAGCCTTAATTCATGGGAGAATCAGAATGATAATCTTTATTTGAACTGAGTATGAGAATGAAGATATGGGATATGGCAAGATTCTTTCTTGCAACTATAGTTACCTTCGGCATCTGTGGATGCGTGGAGGAACTGGACGTATATCAGCCCGATAGTGAGGTGCTCAGTTTTACGGCCGTGCTGCCGCCTATGGCAAAGTCAGCCGGACTTGAACGTGCGATGATCGGAGAACATCTGTATGAAGAGACATGCGAGTGGGGATTCGACTGTGAGTCAGCACCTCAGACAAAGGTACTTCCAACCGTACAGCTTGAGGGGAAAGCAGGAATCACAGCATACCAGTATAGCGGAGACTGGAAAGGGACAGAGACTTCAATGACCAATCTCTCTAATGCTGAATTCACATTTAGTGGAAATGCTCTGACAGGAGAGAGTGAAAAGTGGAGCAAGGTGTCTAAAGACAAACTACGCGTCTATGCATATGCTCCACGTATCTCATCTATGAGTACGGGGACTGTCACAGGAGCTCAGACCATTCCATATTCTGTGAATACTGATGTGACCAGACAGGTGGATATCATTGCAGCACAAAAGGAAGTGACTGTGACTGATTCCAAAGGCAAAAGCATTCCTCTGACATTTGACCATATTCTTACAGCCATCAGGTTCCGTGCGGGATTCGAGTGTACTGTGAAGTCTGTCACAATCAACGGCATCTATGGAGCGGGGACATACACTATCGGAAGCGGATGGAGCGCTACAGGCTCTGCAAATGCAAGCTACACCATAGCATTCTCATCAGGAAAAGCAGTCAAGACGGCGGATATGATCACAACTGACAGCCAGACACTTATGCTCATTCCGCAAACCATGACCTCGGGCGCTGAGGTTTCCATGACCTATGTGAAGGATGGCGTAGAAAAGACCCTTTCAGCATCCCTGGACGGTCGCAAGTGGGAATCGGGAAAGATGATCACTTACACTTTGTATGAGCTGGGCACTCAGAGCAATATAATATATTTTGACCTTGCGGCGGGAAATGTCCTGATCGGTTGTACGGAAAATGCAGGCCTTGAGCCGAAAGATGCCACCCAATACTCCGGATATATCTTTAAGAACGGTACACCGACACCGGTGACGGGAACTCATAGTGATAGTAATATTTATTACGTCTATCAGACTCACGAAGGCACCACAACGAGCAGCATACCTGATTATGCACCTGTTACATATGATGGAAAACCTTGGGCAAAATACATAGAAAACAACACTTCTGTTGCAGGTGTAATTACCGGATGGAAGGTCGCTGCTGAAGCTGTCAATCGCGAAGCTACAAGTAACAGAATACGTGTTTACGGATCAAATAAGACAGTCAATCTCACAATCGATGACATCTATTCGACATATGCTGACAGGTCCGTAGCCCGTACAAAGGCAGGCATTGGATTTAATGCAGGAGAGAATGCAAATCTCATCATTACGTTAGTCGGAGACAGTAGAGTGGGAGCTGTACATTATTATGGCGGCAATAACAGAAACAACACTATAGTCTTTGAAGGTACTGGAAGTCTGACTGTTGCAGCATCTTCCGGATTGACTGCCTTAAATTATAATACGTCAAATAACTGTGAATACCACGGCGAAACAGCAAGTAATGATACAACATTCTTTGACAATCATTGGTGCTCGGCTATCGGAGGTAATGACTCTACCGAGGGACAGAGTCATGGAATAATAATCAACAGTGGCAACATATTCGCCGGAACCACAAAAGCGGAAAATTGCACAGCTATCGGTGCAGGAGGAAATGATTCCGCTACAATAACCATAAAAGGAGGAACTGTGACTGCCGTAGCATCTACGACGGGTACTGCAATAGGAGGAGGTATCGGATACAATAGTGCAGGCGGACTTGCAAATGTGACGATTGAAGCTGGAAATGTCTATGCATATAATCATTCCAACAGATGGGACATACCAAGTGCAGCAATCGGTGGCGCAGGATCTCGAAAGAGTAACGGAAATAAAGGTACAATAAACATATATGGAGGAAATGTATTCGCTCAATCTGCAGTCGGAACGGCAATAGGAGGAGGAAGCAGCAAGACCTACTACGGTGGAAACGCAGAAGTAAATATATACGGTGGAAATATTACAGCTAAAAGTGTTGGAGCATTCAGCGGAGAGGCTCCGGATGAATGGATTGATGCTGGAGCCGGAATTGGAGGAGGATCCGGATGCACAGGAGGCGTTCAGGCTGACGAGAAAGTTAATGTGAATGGTGGAAATGCATCTATCAAAATCATGGGAAATCCTGTCATTTTCACCGGTTCTATCGGAGGTGGCAAGAGTGGTCACAAGACGCGAGGCAACATCGGAACAGCTGACATAACAGTCTCAGGAGGCGACATTCAGGCTCAATTCGTGATGGCAGGCTCTGTGCTTGAGGACTCTGACAACTTCAAATCGCCGACATTTACAATGACGGGCGGAACTATCCGAAACAGCAAGACAACCGATCCGGACTTCTATCATATAGTGGATAAAGGCGGTGCTGTCTATATGGAAGATGGTGAATTCCAGATGCAGGCTGGAACCATCAGCGACTGCTATGCTGAATATGGTGGTGCCGTATATATCAAAAAGGGAGCAAAATCTGATACTCCTCCGTCTTTCAAAATGACAGGAGGTACAATATCGAAATGCTCTGCCGCACATGACGGTGGCGCAGTATATATTGAGGACGGTACGGTTGAATTAAGCGGTGCGGGGGCAGCTATTGAATACTGCAGCGCAGGTCTCGCCGGCGACGACACAGGAAGAGGCGGAGCAGTCTGCGTCAGAAAGACAGGCTCATACTCACCATCGTTCACCATGTCGGACGGAAAAATCATGAACAATAATGCCGTTTATAATGGTGGAGGACTGCACCTTGAAGGCGGTGAAGTGGTATTGTCGGGCGGACAGGTGAGCAGAAACATCGTGACCAACGGAAATGGCGGAGGCATCAGCATCAATTCCGGAAGTTTCTCCATGCCTGAAGGCGGCAGTGCAACTGTAAATGCGAATTCAGCCCATGCACATGATGACAGCTGCGGAAAAGGTGGCGGTGTATTTGTCACATCAACAACTGAGGCAGTGACGGTGGACCTGCTCTCCGGCAGCATAACCGGAAACACATCTGCTAGAGTAGGTGGAGGTATCGGAATTGACTTGTCAGGAGCTTCTGTCGAGGCGATTGTAACTGTGGGCTATGCAGCAGATCCTGTTCCGACGGTACCTGATATTTCCGGAAATCTTACATTGAGAGAAGGCGGCGGACTTTATGCCAATGGCCCTCTCGCCTCCATCACAATCAATTCGGGTAAGATCAAAGAGAACAGTACAGTAGGATATGTAGATAATCCTGATGTGGTCAATGTGACCGGAAAAGTGACACTCAACGGCGGCGATGTCAAGAGCAATAATGTCACATATGACGGAAATGAGTGGACTGTCGATTCTGGAAATGCGTCAGTAGTTCAGAAAATTGTGACAGACACAAACAATGATCTGATATACCCTACTCCAGACTTCAGAAACGGATATAAATGCATCGGCTGGAATACACGCAGTGATGGCCTTGGAGAGTATTATGTGAAATACAACGGAACTACGGCTGAAATCCTCACCAAGACAGTCAAACGAAGCACTGATCTTACGCTTTATGCAATCTGGGAAGTGAATTAGAAGATGCGCTTATTACAGCGAAATGAACAAATAGTGCGACGCACTATTTGTTCATCTCTTATATCAATCCCAATATCATCCTGTTTGCCTCATCGATGACATTTGCGTCAAGTGAGTCGAGATAGATACGTGTGGTCTTCTCGGATGTGTGACCCATGCCCTCGCTTATGACGGATATCGGGATGTTTTCCCGGTGTGCAGTACTCGCCCATGTGTGACGAGCCACATACATGGTCAACGGGACCGGCAGATTCAGCTGTTTTCCAAGGTTTCTCAGACAGGTGTTCACCTTATGAATCATGTATATGTACTGAGTACGATGGTCCCGCTCGGATGAAGTAATTATCGGGAGCAGGAACGGAGAGGATGACACAGGATGTCTGTCGATGACGCTTTGCATACAGTTTTCCCACCGTATGAACATCATCTGTCCTGTCTTGCGGCGTCTGTAGGAAAGTACACCGTAATGGAGATTCATCTTCTGCAGGTATGCCATATCAACAAAGGACATTCCCCTTGTATAGAAGGAAAACAGGAAAAGGTCGCGTGCAAGCGCCTCTGCAGGCCTGCCGTCAAGATTCAGCGAGGCCAGTCTTCTGACATCCCTGATGTCAATTGCCCTTTTTCTGGTCTTGTCAACTCCCGTATAAACGTATCTGAACGGACGACGGTCCTTTATCAGCCCCTCCTTTAGTGCTCTGTTATACACAGCACGAAGAATACGCATATAAAACGATGTCGTGTTGGCACAAAGGCCGGACTCCTTCAATTCTCTTTCATATGCAGACATCAATTCGTCATCAATATCGGCAAGGCGAACGTCTTTTCCATGCCTGAATCTTCTGAAACGTGATAGTGCTGTCTGATAAGTCTCTGCTGTCCGGATTTTCCCTAATGTCCTCAGTTTCCTGACGGACTCTTCCATGTAAGGGAAAAGATACGCAAGCTTTCCGCTTTGTGTTTTGATTGTCATAGCCATAAGATTATTATTTTGATATCATGTTAAAATAACAATCTTATTGTTCTGCGCTAAAGATTCTTATACGTGTAGGTCTTTACGCAGCGCATTGCAAAGGCGTTATGCTTGCCGAAATAAATGGATTCACTACCCCAGATATGTGCAATCGGAACACCTCTGACATCTCCTGCTTTAACAGGGCATCCGATATAAAGATATGATGCTACAGTAGCGCTCTTTTGTTCAAGAGTCCATAGGTCACCAATACCACCCATGTCTCTATTACCACTGCTGGATATGAAGCCTGCAGCCGGGAAATATATTGCATATGAAGCACTCTGATTACCCGATGGATCTACAGCAAAGGCTTCATAATCGTTTACTCCATATCCATAATAGGATCCGGCATTTCGAGGGACATAATTAGTATTCATGTTAGTCGTTTCATGATTTTCAAGCACTGAAACGAAATTTCTATAAACACCATTGGACGGGACTTCCCAACCAGGAGGACAAGGGTCATATAGCGATTTTGTCGTCGTCGTACTTGCCCATCTAGGTCCTGCTGCTCCGTAATTAATATTTCGCTGGAGAGTTGTTGGTTTTGAATGCAGATTTGAAACAGCAACAGCATTGGTCGGGTTCTCTGAACTGATTCTGGTCTGCACATTCTTGCCCTCTATATCATAGAGTTGCAAGGTGTTGACGTTTATTGTAGTAGCTATGCCCTCTCCTGGAAACGGGTCTTTTCTACCCCACTGATAGAAAGTACCATATCCCTCTGCTACAGGATTTATTCTCTCCTGTGCATTCAGACCACCGGCTTTTTCATATGTTGCCGGTTGCCAACCTCTTGCTCCCAGATTGCGGTCCATTATCCATCTGCACTTGCTGTATGTAGAACTCCAGAATCTGAAATGGAAGATTCTCGAGCCGCTTACACCGGGAACATTTTCGTGATAGCCTGATGAATATGTCTGATATGTATCCGGCTCATAATCTGTCACCCATAAATGCCAGCTCCAGATGATATTACCATACTTTTCACCATTTGATGCAGTATAGTTTCCGTTAGGATCTTTCTTGCGTAGGGCTAATACGACATTACCGCGCGTGTAATTCCCGCTTGCACTTCTTTTTGCAGCAACATAAACATTTCTGACTCCTCTTCCGAAATACTCCTTTGCATAATTTTCCGCCCCAGTAGTATTATTCTCCCAAGCAGACAATCCGGATGATTCCGCAAGGTATATAAGACGTTTAGGCTCATCCTGCCAGACATGATGAATTATCCATTCGTCTGAGTCTGAAATACTTCTTCCGCTATTTTCTATACCAGCAGCTTCGTTTACTCTATCTACAAACGGCAGTACATATACCTCTTCCTTATAATCAGAAGACCGAACATTGCTACCTGTACCCTGATAGACAGGATGAAGCATATAGCAATTGGATTTCTCTGTATGAACAAGCTTTTGGATAAGTCTTGAATCATCCTTACTATCATTTAAGTAAGAATTATAGTATGCTACTCCTGCAGCTATTGTTTCCTTATAATGTGTATTTGCAAGTACCTGATACTTCTTTTCATCCTCGCCGATAAAGATATTGACGGCCAATGTCTTGTCGGAAGACGTAACGTCCATTGAGATGTATGTCGCCTTTACCGGAGCATTTTCAGTCTTGGTTCTCTCGTTTCCTGAAGTCGCCTGATTGGCAGATGCCGTTCTGGCCACAGGTTTGTTTTGCGGAATATATACTGTAAACTTCTTTGACGTAGGGACAGTAATTTCATAATCATAAGTCAATGACCTGAATGTAGTCTGTGTAACCTTGTCAGGGGCGTAGCTGATTCTTGAAGGGATCCTCATCAGCCTTGCTGCCGTCACATTTGCCACAGCACTCGCATCCACCGTCAGTTTTGCTACAATCGATTTCAGACGGACCACAAGACCTTTCTTGTCATCGACTCCGGAAAGGTCGTTGACATCGAATGGAGCACTACCGGATAATGGGATAGACAGTCCGGCCGCGGGATCCGAAACACATGAGGATCCGCCGTTGATGGCGCGCAGTTGATTGAGATCAGAGAGCGGAAGGCCGTCGTTATAGAAGTCTGTCAAGGTCTTGCCGGCGTAGTTGCTGAAGAATCGGGTACCGTTGGTGTCCGTTTCACCTATATTAGCCACAATCCAGACTGTTTTTGTGACAGCCAGATATGCCTCTGACATCCGGACATAGCTGTTTCCCCATTTGTTTCCTTCTGCGTCAGCAATAGGGATATGATATACAGCTGCCAGAAATTTTCCATCTGCATCGAACTGTAGTAGCCAGAAATTATCAAGATCCTGTTCTTCGGACGTATAGTCCTCGGGGAGGGCTGCGGCCTTTGTCGTGTTACCGCCAAAAGGCTGGACTATGAGTTCGCAAGGGACATCTACAAGATTGCCCGTTTCAACGACCGCCGACTCATTATCGGCAGATGTGTCCACAAGCTCTTTCTCCGAGCATGATGCTACGGAGATCAAGGCCAGGAACATGCATATATATGTCAAGATGTCTCTCATACTCAGTTCAAATTGTTAGTATTCTCCACTGTGTCCCATTGTTGTGGCTTGCCCGGCTCGATGACTACACCTATAACCTTGTCGCGGGAGATGCTGAGAGTAATCTTGTTTGCAAATCCTGCTGCAAGAGTCAGAGACGTCGGCAATGTAATCTTCTCCTTATGATAGTTCCATACCACAGCAAACTCTTCCACAGTCTGAGGTATTGCGTAGAACGACACGACATTGGCAGTCGATGTTACTGAAAACGGAGAAATTGTCTTGTCCGAATCTATCCATGCGCTATGAGTGCAATCCCAAGTTGCCCCAACGACAAAATCATCGAACATCCACTTCATGTCATATGCACCGATCCAGTCGTAAAGCTTGACTTCCAGCACCACCTTGGCAAGGGTGTGTCTGAACTTCAGTTCCACGTCATTTTCAGACGCCGTCTGGCTTGCTACAAGAAAATCCTCTTTCGCAGCCTGCCCCTTGATGTCCATATTATACTCGAAAACAGGGGCTGCATCGCTGCGATATTGTATCACAGGTCCCGTTGTGATACCGTCAGACGTTGTGTTATATGCATAATAAGCATGAAAATGCAATGCTTCATATTCGCAGTTGTCGAACTTTGGCCAATAGTATCCGGATGCGTAAACCTTGCCGCCTTCATATCCGGTAGCAGTGACGTCGGAATAGCTGAATGACAGAGGACTGACCGTAGAAGAAGAATATGCTCCGATGTACGGCATTCCGTAATTGATACGTCCCTCGTCATTTCCGGGTTCAGCATCCTCAACAAGGAATCCGAGGACATTGATGATGTCCGGTCCCTCAAATGAGGTATCTGTCACCTTTGTCGGGATGTTGCCGTCAGTATCCACACCGAATCCGATAGAAGACGCTGTGTCCATCTCCTGCTTCGAGCATGAGACTGCTGATGCGAATGCCAATAGAGGCAGCAACAGAATATATAACCTACGTTTCATCATATATATAACAGATCTTCTATTATTTCTACTAAAAATTTAACGTCATCTATCCCTACCGTAATGGTAAATGTATAGTTCTTTCCCGGCTGGAGAGCCTTCTGCAGTGCGGTTGTCTTCAGTTTCTGGGTAATGAATGTGCCGGCCTCGGTCACATAGTCATATTCTACAGTCACCTCAGTATCAAGTTTCTGAGGGAGCATAAGGATACTTCGTCCTATCTCAGCCGGATGGTGACCGGTCTGATATGTTCCCTCAAAGAAGACAAACGGCATCGTTTCATCCCGTAGGCTCCATTGGGGCTCAGCCAGTGAGCAGAAATCGCCGCAATGCTTCGCTTGATCAAGCTCGATCTTCTTTATTATGATTTTTTCTTTCTCATTGACTCTGTTCTTGATACGGAAATTGATTCCGCACAAGGCATGACGGAAAGGGACTGCCACCACGCCTCCACATTCCATTTTGGACATGTCCTCAATCGGATCCGTATATAACAGGTCCGTCTGACTTGTCGCCACATCCACATTTTCATAACAGATTCCCTTATTGGGATCACATTTCCCTTCTGCCTCATAAGGAGAATATGCCAGGAAAGTCACTCGTTCATGCCTTGACGGCCACATAACTGTTTCGTCAAAGGCCCACGTCTTTCCGTCCGCCAACGGCAACGCTTCCGTCAGTGGCAGGAATACCTCTGCCTCCTGCGAATCCTCCTTCCATGAATCCTTTTCAGACAGAGACCATGCACATACTCCAAAAGTAAGGTCGGCAGGATATCTGTCAGTTCCCTCAGCATACACATGCATATACATGGCGGGCTGGAACTCGAGAGCATAATCGATGTCGTAGTCGGTCTGCCTGTCAAGCGCACAGCTCGTAACAAGTACGGTGATGAGTATGAGGAATGTGTGTTTCATGATTGGTACCCGGTGTGGCGATCAAGCCACTCCGGATTAAAAGATTTAGATAAGAATATCACTTGATGTTCTGTCTGTCCACTCTGCAACAGCTGGATCCAAGAGGATTTCTGTCATTCCGATTGAAAGGGTATAAGTGTATTTCTTACCCATTTCCCACTTTGTTACACTGTCATTTAATACGTCAACAGTTTGTTCTTGAGCAATCCAAGTTTTACCATTATCAGTACTGATCTGGTAGTTAACTTTAAGCTGCTGCGCTTTAGCTGTCAATGTTTGAGGAAGGAGTATTATTTCTTTTGTGGTTTCCGCTGGTGCCTCTACAGCACTGCTGCCAAATGAAAGACCTTCTGCATTATTATAAGCCACATAAGTTCCTACTGCATTACCACTAACTGTCCAATTGTCGCCACTGGTTACATTCTGAGTAAATGTACCTGTTGTATAGATGTTGGAAAGAGTAATGGTATTAAGTTTGAAAGTAGTTGTTGCTGAGTAATCTGCAGTAGTCTTGATCTTAAATACAATGTATGACAATGCATGATTAAATGTAATATCAACTCCCTTATATGAATTATTGTCTCCGTTTTTCTCTTCACTGTCAGCATCGAATTCAGCTTTAGCATTATTAAGAGATTCATCAGAATACATGAGGTCAACAATATTATTCTCGTCTGAGCCCTGGCTCCATGCAGCTGTTATCTTGAAACCATTTGTTGCATCATATGTTGTTTCATTTGATATGCTAGGTGACATAGCGACGAAAGAAAGTTTACCAGTTGCTGGCCAATAATATTTAGGATTAAGGGCCCATCCGTCTTTCTGACTATCATATTCTGCTTTGGTGTCATTAAAGTATACTTGTCCGCCCCACGCCTGTATGTCATCGACATTATGCACACACCACACATCAAATGACTCCTGTGTGTCATACCTTGCTCCAATTGCTCCGTTGACCTTTGTCTGAGGGCCAACTATAGGAGCAAGGAAAGTAATCTCATCCTGCTGAGTTACAGAAGGAGCTGGTTCGTTCTTTACACAGCTTGCAAGCGCTACGCCTGCGATTGCTGCAATGAAAAATAACTTTTTCATGATTTTAATAAATTTGGTTGTTAATAAATATTTGTTGTTTCTATATCAATATATCCGTTTTAACATCTTCCCATTCATCCACAGACGGTTTGAATCCACCACTGCCACCTTCAATCTTTGGCGGCTCCGGAATCTCAATCACGTGATCGATAAGGAGCCATTGGTGGTCTATTGCTTCCGGAGTTGAGAAAAGGTCGGTTATGTTAAAGGTCTCACTGTGCGCTTTTCCATATACGGTAAGGAAGTCGAATGTGATTTCCAGCTCATTCTCTGCATCAGGCAGCTTGCCGAACGTTCCGAATGTCGTATAGATGATTGCCTCGTCAGTTCCTGCACGGGTCATTCCTGTGGCTGGGCTCTCACCAGGCAGCATTTCGAAATATACCGTAACATTGTTGTCCTGATCCATCTGACCGGTGTGCAGACGCGCGGAGCCGGACATTCCTGTGAGCAGACCGATTGACGATGTGGCATACTGCATTCCCTTCACTCTCACCTGAAGGAAATATGATTTTACTATGGATTCCGCATGGAAATACTCTCCTTCAGGGGTAGAAAGGGTATCCACATAGTCTGCATAAGGAACATGTACCCTTCCGCAATTTGCTGCAAAGAGGTGGTCCGGGTCATATACGATCTGCTCCGGAGTGCCTGACGGCGACTTTGTCGCGCGACTTGGAATTTTTGTCTTGAGGTGCGAAGCAATACCGTCCGTATATGCATATGCATTTTTATGATTATTCTGATTCGATATTATGGTCGTCTCAGTATCAAAATTATACGCCAGCAATGTATATTCGCCAGGATCTGCTATTATATAACCGTCATAATAAAGACCCTTATCGTCCTTGCCTTTGTTCCTGAGGAATCGTTCCGCGCGTATTTGCCCCGTCTGAGGGTCAGCAAGCATTATTCGCATGATATCCGGAGACTTGTACAGCGGCTTTACGTAGTCTTCATTATAAAATCCGGTAGTGACGTTCTTTATCGTCTCATCCACATACACCCTCACATAGTGGGTGTTCGAGAGTTCCATCAACGGCCTTCTTTCACACGAAGCGGCCAGCAGGACGGTCGCAAGCAGCAATATGTTCAATATGCGTCTCATCTTGCACCTCCTTTCTTATTGAATGTCGCCCTGATCGGAATCACAAGGCTTATTTCGGCTTTTGTCGGACCGAAATAGTGAAGAGTTCCCGCATCGTTTCTGTCTTTGATCAGGATCTGCCAGTCTTCTGTAGGAATATAATGCTGGTATGGTATGCGGGCATAGCCTGCAGATATTGAAAATTCGAGGTTGAGATGTCGGCTTATAGGCATCGAATATCCGTAAGTAAGTCCGGCACTCATGAAGTCGAACTGATAGCAGCCGAAGTCCCTGCCCCACTGGATGTCGGCCTTGCCTCCCCAGCAATGCACTCCGAGGAAATGGCCTACGAGGGCGTCTCTGAGCTTGCGGTCTGATGTCTCCTGACTCGTTCGAGGCGCAAACCACCAACGGAACTCCCCGCCGAAACTGAGGAATTCGAGGCAGTATTTGTTGTTCTTGGAGAGCCACCAAGGCGTATGCTGCTCATATTGAAGAGAGAAATGCTCGTTGATAGGAATCTCTATCGTGTAGTTGAGTGCGGTAACGGCATCGTAGAGCATATTGGTCTTCAGACCGAGGATTGTGCGCTTTGTCTTGTCCGGCAGAATGTCATCAGCTTCTGTCCTGTTGGCTATGCCCGGATCGGCAGAAGTGAGAATCGGTTTAGGCTCGGACACTTTGGATATCTGAGGAACATCTACCCATACACATATCCATGTGGCGGAACGGAGCTCCGGCATATAGTGACGGATGAGATACTTCCATGTATATCCTCTATCCAGCTGCTGCAGACGCCATTTCCTGGTCTCGTCTCCGATATTGTCTGCCTGAAGGATTCTGAGGACTTTTTCGCGGTCGTGCCTGTGATATTTTTCAGTTACTATCCGAAGAAGACCAGGCCAGTTTTCTGCAAGCGGACTAAGGCGTATCTTGCCCGCATTGAGCTTTGAACTGTCAGGGGTGTTGGCCAGAAGGATTCTCCTTGCTTCAAGTCCACGTTCCTGCGAAAGCCATTTATTATGACGATATCCACCCTCTGGGGATGCCCATGAATAGATGGTGATGCTGTCGATTCTTGGAGACTTGAGCAGATAATGCCTGATCTTGTCCAACTGAGCCTTGTTGTCAAGGTAGTTTTCATCTACCCGGATACTATCGCATATATAATAGAGTGCAAACGACTCGACAACGGCGCTGTCCTTTACTGCCTGCTGCTCTGCCTGGCCGTACATTGGCGCACGCGAAACCATTGTGCTCCCGTAAACTGGGGGCAGTGAGTGCATCATAATACTGGGGAGGATGCACAGCAACAGTAATATCAATCTCTTAGCCATTCGGGTTACACTCGTCATCTCTTGCGGAGAGATGTCGCCGAAAGGATAACGTCAGGGAAAAAAGTGGCTGATTTTTGGAGTGACGCTGCCGGAAAAAGAGCAAAATGAACGAAATGAGATACCGTCACTCCAATTATCGGACTTTTTATGGAGTGACGGTACCAGAAGAGGAAGAAATACATTGCTTGTCTGAAAATCTTTTATAGATTTGCGGTATGATTTCATACAGATAGGGAGAAAGATGTGGGAAATGATTGTAGAGAAGGAACGAGGGGAAGATAAAGGTTATGAAAAAGACGTATCATTTATGCCTGTCAGCAGGCGAGGAGATTCTGTTCAGGGATCTTGAGGATTATCACAGAGGGTTCAATTACTTCGCACTTGCGCTTTATAAGACGGACAGTGTCGGCCTTGTTGAAGCATTCATGTCAACTCACTCACATCAATTGATACAGACATCAGATCCGAAAGGGTTCATGTTTGCTTACAGAAATTCATATTCCAAATATTTCAATAGGAAATACGGTCGTTCTGGGAGGCTCGGAGAGAATATACATTTTACGTTGGAGGTTGTTGGACATCATCACCTGATTGCAGCTGCAAGCTACGTGTTGAGGAATGCGCTCCACCATGGTGTTGCACCAATTCCGTATGCATACCCTCATTGCTCGGCAAATGCAATATTCCGAAAGGAAATGGGGAAGTTCGTAGAAGAAGCCCTGCTTCCGAAAAAATCATATTACAGGTATATCGGGAAAGATGCAGAATACCCGGATAGCTATAAGATGAGTGCAAGCGGGGTATTCTTACGTGAAAGTGTCTTAGATATACCGCAGATGGAAGCAAGATTCGGAACGCCTCGTGCGTTTAATTTCTATATGAGCCGAAAATCGTCCGAGGAGTGGGAACACGAACAGCTGAAGGATTCCAATGGCCTGCCGCCAATAAATCTATCAAGTATTGAACAGGGCGTCAATATTCATGATATTGATCGAATGACCGTGTATGAAAGCGGGAAAGCGGACTATCGGAAAATATCAGATACCGATCTTTGCACTCAGATAGATTATCTCGCCCGTAACAGATATGGGAAGCGATCTGTGTATCAATTGACGCAGAAAGAGAAGCAGGAACTGGCCGAATATTTTTGTCGCCTCTATCATCTTAGTGATTCGCAGATCTGTCGATGTCTGGCTTTGACCATTCATTGAGCGTCACTGCAAGTTTTGAAGGATTTTTGGAGTGACGCTGCTGGAAAAGGAGCAAAAGGAAAGAAATGAGATACCGTCACTCCTAAAAATCAGATATAATTGGAGTGACGGCACAAAAAAAGAAGTCAACCCAAAAGGCTGACTTCTTTTCTGAATATTTATAGAGTTACAATTACTTGTTCTCTCTGCGACCACCACGGCCACCACGACGACGATCGTTGCCGCGTCCGCCACGGTTGTTGTTTGACTGCTGTGCCTGAGCTGCTACGCCTGCGTTTGGAGAAAGATCCTTCTTTCCGTAAACCTCACCGTTGCAGATCCATACCTTGATACCAAGTACACCTACCTTAGTGTGAGCCTCAGCGAGTGCATAGTCGATATCAGCGCGGAATGTGTGGAGAGGTGTACGGCCTTCCTTGAACATCTCGCTTCTTGCCATTTCAGCGCCACCGAGACGACCGCTGATCTGAACCTTGATACCCTCAGCACCTACACGCATTGTAGTTGCAACTGCCATCTTGATGGCACGACGGTATGATACACGACCCTCGATCTGACGAGCGATAGAGTCAGCTACGATGTGAGCGTCTACCTCTGGCTTCTTAACCTCGAAGATGTTGATCTGAACATCCTTCTTGGTTACCTTCTTGAGCTCCTCCTTGAGGAGATCGACTGCCTGTCCGCCCTTACCGATAATCACACCTGGCTTTGCAGCGTGAATAGTTACAGTGATGAGCTTAAGTGTTCTCTCGATAACGATCTTTGAGAGAGAAGCCTTTGCGAGACGGCTTGAGAGATACTTACGGATCTCGAAGTCCTCTGCGATCTTCTCTGCATAGTTACCACCTACCCAGTTAGAGTCCCAACCACGGGTGATACCGATTCTGTTGCTT